>NZ_AZOA01000011.1:0-239441 GCF_000510745.1 Pseudomonas sp. MOIL14HWK12:I2
GCCCTTGGCAATCGGGCAAAACGGTGGAGGGACGCACGGTATTGAGCAAGGCCGGTTCCCCGCTCATCAGAGCCAAGCTGTACATGGGCGCCATAGTCGCCAAAGAGCGCAACCCCGACGTGAAAGCGCTGTATGAACGACTACTGGCACGCGGCAAAGCCCGAATGAGCGCCTTGGGCGCCGCCATGCGCAAACTGCTGCAGATTGCCTATGGTGTGCTCAAGACGCAGCGACCTTATCAACCACGACAGGCCCTTTAGAGGACCTGTTGTGATTGATGGGAGAGATGGTATCTACGGTGCCCGAGGGAATCGACGTAGGTTGGCGCTGAGCGTGGCGAAGCTCAACAAAGGTCAGGATGGCCTGACTATTGGGCTTCGGCGGTGAAGCTGCCTCAATCCAGCCTACGGACCCAAGGGAATCGACGCAGGTTAGCGCTGAGAGTAGTGAAGCCCAACACGGGGAGATGGGCTGATTGCCGGGCTTCGGCGGTGGAGCTGCCTCAACCCAGCCTACGGTACCCATGGGAATCGAGGCAGGTTGGCGCTGAGCGTAGCGAAGCCCAACGTTCGGCTGATACCCGACTGCCGACCTTTGGCGGCGAACCCACACCATTGGCCCTGCGCATCCTTCGCCGAAAAATCCCAGGCATAAAAAAACCCAGCCGCTTGGCTGGGTTTTTCGAGCGCATCCCGAAGGATTAACGCTTGGAGTACTGCGGACGCTTACGCGCTTTGCGCAGACCGACTTTCTTACGCTCGACTTCACGGGCGTCACGAGTGACGTAACCGGCTTTGCGCAGGGAGCTGCGGTAGCCTTCGTCGTACTCGATCAGCGCACGGGTGATGCCGTGACGGATAGCACCGGCCTGACCGCTCACACCACCGCCAGCGACGGTAACGTAGACGTCGAACTTCTCCAGGGTCTCGGTCAGCTCGAGGGGCTGACGCACGACCATGCGCGCGGTCTCGCGACCGAAGAAGGTGTCCAGAGCGCGATCGTTGATGGAGATCTTGCCAGTGCCCGGACGGAGGAAGACACGAGCGGTGGCAGTCTTACGACGGCCGGTACCGTAATTTTGAGTTGCCGACATGTTGTACTATCCCGATTAAAACTTGAGTTCTTGGGGCTGCTGAGCGGTGTGCGGATGGTTCGCACCCTTGTACACCTTGAGCTTGCGATACATGTCGCGGCCCAGCGGGTTCTTCGGCAGCATACCCTTGACGGCGGTCTCGATGACGCGCTCGGGAGCACGGGCGATCAGCTTTTCGAAGTTGATCGACTTGATGCCACCCGGGAAACCGGAGTGATGGTAGTACATCTTGTCGGTAGTCTTGGCACCGGTCACACGAACCTGCTCGGCGTTGATGACGACGATGTAGTCGCCGGTGTCAACGTGAGGGGTGTATTCGGGCTTGTGCTTGCCACGCAGGCGAGTGGCGATTTCAGTAGCCAGACGACCCAGAGTCTGGCCAGCAGCGTCGACGACGTACCAGTCGCGCTTAACGGTTTCCGGTTTTGCGGTGAAAGTTTTCATTCTCTATGGCCTCAGAGGCCGCCCTGGTAAAAAGACGGCAAATTCTACACAACAGTGCAACCCCAGACAAGTCAGGGGCAGCCGGAAACAGACGCTCTTCGGGGGCTCGGGTCGGCGTCCGCTACGGCGATCTCGGCAGGCTTAGGCATCCCCCGCCAAGAAAGCTGCGGCATGATACCCGTTCACGCCAGAAAAGCAACCGCAAGCTAGAAAGAAAATAGCGCCTGGGTCGCCGCCGAACCCTGGCGACGGGAGGCCAGGTGATCGGCCAGCCGCGTCGGTTCCGGCAACCGATGGCGTCTGACGCAGGCCATGACCAGCGCGGGTGCGCTGGCCAGGCTGACCCGGTGCCCGGGCGAGACGATCAGCGGCTTGACCCGGTCCTTGCTGCGCAGCACCGTGCCGATCACCCCGCCCTCGCGATCCCGCAAGTCGACCTGGCTGCCGCGCGTCTCGGCGAGTTCGCCGTGGTGACCGGTGAGAATCTTCTTGGCCACGCCGATCGTCGGCAGACCGGTGACCACCCCAAGATGGGCGGCGATACCCAGCCGGCGCGGATGGGCGATGCCATGGCCATCGCAGAACACCAGCTCGGGCGTCTCCGGCAATTCCGCCAGGGCCTGGAGCAGCGCCGGCAATTCGCGAAAGGACAGCAGGCCCGGTACATAGGGCATCACGGTGGGGATGCGGGCGACGGCATGAGCCAGTGGCTGCAGGGTCTCGGCATCCAGCAGGACGGCGACCGCACGGGTGATCTCGCCACCCTCCTCGAAGCCCACGTCGACCCCGGCGTAACGCCGCGGCGCGCCGAAGTCGTCGTGCAAGAGGACCTGGGTGGCCAGTTGCTTCTGCAGGATGCGCGCCTGGGCGGGCGAGCCGTCCCACTCGGCGAAGGGATCGGAATTCACACGTACCTCCCGAAAACCTGGGTCAAAGGATTGATCCTTCAACCCGGGCAGGGTTCACGGCTTGTGCGGACGGGCCAGGTATTCGTGGGATTGCATTTCCAGCAGGCGGCTGAGGGTGCGCTGGAATTCGAATTCCAGGCGGCCACCGGAATAGAGGTCCTTGAGCTCCACTTCGGCCGACAGGATCAGCTTGACCTGGCGATCGTAGAATTCGTCGACCAGGTTGATGAAGCGCCGCGCCATGTCGTCCTTGAGCGCGTCCATCTGCTCGACGTTGCTGACCAGCACCGTCTGGAAGATCTTGCCCAGCTCGATGTAGTCGTTCTGGCTGCGCGGACCGTCGCAGAGGGCGCGGAAATCGAACCAGGCGACGTCTTCGCAGGTGCGGCGAGCGCGGATCTCGCGATTCTCGATCATCAGCGGCACGTCTTCGCAGAGGTCGTTGCACTCGACGGTGAGCGAACGGAAGCTCTTGGCCATCGCCGCCTCGACTTCGTCGCTCAGCGGATAGTGAAACAGCTGCGCCTGCTCCAGAGCGCGCAGGCGATAGTCCACGCCGCTGTCGACGTTGACGATCTCGGTGTGTTCCTTGAGCAGCGCGATGGCCGGCAGGAAGCGCGCGCGCTGCAGACCGTCCTTGTAGAGGCCGTCAGGCACGATGTTCGAGGTGGCGACCAGACTGACGCCGTTCTTGAACAGCTCTTCCAGCAGGGTCGCCAGGATCATGGCGTCGGTGATGTCGGAGACGAAGAATTCGTCGAAGCAGATCACCCGCGCCTCGTCGGCGAAACGTCGGGCGATGATGGTCAGCGGATTCTTCTCGCCCTTGAGGGTGCGCAGCTCTTCGTGGACCCGCTTCATGAAGCGGTGGAAGTGGGTGCGCATCTTCTGCTTGAACGGCAGGGCGTCATAGAAGGTATCGACCAGATAGGTCTTGCCGCGCCCTACCCCACCCCAGAAATACAGCCCCTTGACCGGCGTGACCGTCTTGCGCCCGAGCAGCTTGCCGAACAGGCCACCCTTGGACGCGGGCTCGGCGAGCAATTCGTCATAGAGGCGTTGCAGATGGCGGACGGCCTCTTCCTGGGCAGCATCGTAGAAAAACTCCGGGCGCTTGAGGTCGGCCTGGTAACGCTCGAGGGGGGTCATGGCGGCTTCTGGTCGGGTGGGAAAAAAGGGTGGTCACTGTAATGGCGGTCCCTGGCGTTGACAACGCCGGGGACCGCGGGTGCCCTTTAGGCCTCGGCCAATTGCGCGAGTGCGGTGCGCGTCCGCTCGATCAGCGCATCGCGCGCGGCGGGGGAATCGCTGGCGACGCCCTCGGCCACCACCTGATCTGCCAGCAGCAGCTGGAAGCCGTTGCCCTCTCCCGCCACGACACTGGCCGGCGTGGTGACCAGCTGCTTGCTGGTGATGCCGGCGGTCTTGGCCTCGGCGAAGGGGATCGACAGGGCCAGTTCGGTGCCGTCGGCGTCGAGCAGGCGGAAGCGGAAGCTGCCGTCGCTCTCGCGGAAGCTGACGAAGCGGGCGGTCTTGCTGGCCTTCTTCTTGGCACCGCCGGTGGCGACCTGGGTCTTGAGCGAGCGCAGGCCCACGGCTTCGCGCAGCTCGCCGAGGAAGGGCGTGGCATAGCGGCGGGCCTTGGCGGCACCGGCCAGCAGGATGTCTTCCAGATCATCGGGACGGGCGATCAGCGCCGCATAGCGCTCGCGTGCTTCGCCCAGCTCGGCGTCGAGCAGCTCGAACAGCTGGCCCTTGGCTTCGCCCCAGGCCAGGCCGTCCAGCAGGGCCGCGCGGAAGGCCGCGCTCTGCTCGGGGGTGGCGAAGGCCTGGTAGAGGGTGAAGAGGTGGGCGCTGTCGGGGTCCTTGGGCTCGCCGGGCAGGCGCGAGTCGGTGACGATGCGGGCGATGGCGTCCTTGAGCTGCTTGGCGCTGCCGAACAGCGGGATGGTGTTGTCGTAGCTCTTCGACATCTTGCGGCCATCGAGGCCGGGCAAGGTGGAGACGCTTTCCTCGATGACCGCCTCGGGCAGGGCGAAGTAGTCGCGCCCATTGCCGAACAGATGGTTGAAGCGCTGACCGATGTCGCGGGCCATCTCCACGTGCTGGATCTGGTCGCGCCCGACCGGCACACGCAGGGCGTTGAACATCAGGATGTCCGCGGCCATCAGCACCGGATAGCTGTAGAGCCCCATGGTGACCCCGGCATCGGGATCCTCGCCCTGCTCCAGGTTGCGGTCGACCGCGGCCTTGTAGGCATGGGCGCGATTGAGCAGGCCCTTGCCGGCGACGCAGGTGAGCAGCCAGGTCAGCTCGGGGATCTCGGGGATGTCGGACTGGCGATAGAAGGTCACCCGCTCCGGATCCAGGCCGCTGGCCAGCCAGGTGGCGGCGATCTCCAGGCGCGAACGCTGGATGCGCGCCGGGTCGTCGCACTTGATCAGGGCATGGTAGTCGGCGAGGAAATAGAAGGAGTCGGCATCGTCGGCCAGGCTGGCGCGGATGGCGGGACGGATGGCCCCGGCATAGTTGCCCAGGTGCGGGGTACCGGTGGTGGTGATGCCAGTGAGGATGCGAGTGGTCATGGAGGCGGTGGAAATCCGAGAGACTAACGAGGGTCAGGCCTGCAGGCGGGGCAGGACCAGATCTTTGAGTTCGACGAGTTTGCCATGGAAGAAATGGCTGCAGTCGGCGACGCGGAGCAATTCGTGCGGCTGTTCGAGCGCCGCGGACCAGGCATAGACCCGCTCGGGGGTCACCACCTCGTCGGCCTCGGGCTGGATCACGGTGAGGCGCGCCCGCTGGGGCAGGCGGCCGTCGACCGCGAAACGCTCCACCGGCGGCGCCAGCATGAACAGCCGTTCCACCGCCACGCCCTCGCCTTCCAGGCGCCCGCCGAGGCAGGCGGCGACGCAGGAGCCGAAGGAGAAGCCGCAGAGGGTCAGGGGCAGGTCGGGATGGCGTTCACGCAACCAGGCCACGGCGGCCGCGGCATCGTCGATCTCGCCTTCGCCACCGGCATGCACGCCGGTGCTGGCACCAACGCCGCGAAAATTGAATCTGAGGGTGGCCTGGCCGGCATCCCGGGCGATGCGCTGCAGGGTGGCGACCACCTTGTTCTGCATGGCGCCGCCATGGAGCGGATGGGGATGACAGAGCAATACCGCGCCGGTGGGGGCATCCGGGCTCTGGTACAGCGCCTCCAGAGTGCCCGCGGGGCCCTCCAGCAGCAGGGGTTGTTCACGGGCTGACACGCTTGACTCCGTGATCCCGGACGAACAGTGCTCATCCAAGGAGTTGATTTTGATAGGGTCGATCCTGCGCGATGCCTGAGTGCGGGGTATGATGACGCCCAGCGAATGGCAGAAGACGCAACCCAGTGTACAGGCTCGCCGGTCTGCCGTTACCGTAAAGCAAAGCCGCTCATAGAGGAAGTTTCGTGGAACAGTCGCTCACTACCTGGTTGTTGCCCCTGGTCGCGCTGCTGATCGGGGTCGGGATAGGTTTTCTGCTGGCACGCCTGGTGCCGGGTGCCGCGCCGAGCCGGGTGCAGCGCCAGCTGGATGATCTGCAGAAGAAGTTCGACGACTACCAGCACGAGGTCACCAGCCACTTCAGCACCACCGCCGGCCTGGTGCGCAAGCTCACCCAGACCTACCAGGACATGCAGTCGCACCTGTCCGAAGGCGCCGAGCGCCTGGCCCAGGACGAACTGACCCGTCAGCACCTGCTGGCCTCGCTGCACAGCGCCGAGCAGCGTTACCCCTCCAGTCGCGAGCGCATCGACGGCCCGACCGAAGCGCCGCGGGACTACGCGCCCAAGGGTGACGGCACCCCCGGCACCCTCGACGAAACCTACGGCGTGAAAAGCCGCGGTTGATCGCCAAGGCCGGGGACTCCCCGGCCTTCTGCTTTCCGGCCTCCGCCCTCTGCACTCAGGGCGCGACGCCCGGCCCTTTTCCGGCCCGTCATGGCATAATCCGCGGTTGCAGTCTTTCGCAGGAGAACGCCATGCCCGCAGCGGCCAGTGGCCTGAGCCTCTACGGCATCAAGGCCTGTGACACCATGAAGAAGGCCCGCCTGTGGCTCGACGAGCACGGCCAGGCCTACCACTTCCATGACTACAAGCAGAGCGGCATCGACCGCGAGCGGCTGGCGGCCTGGTGCGCGGAGCATGGCTGGGACAAGGTGCTCAATCGCGCAGGCACCACCTTCCGCAAGCTCGACGACGCCCAGAAGGCCGACCTCGACACCGCCAAGGCCATCGACCTGATGCTGGCGCAGCCTTCCATGATCAAGCGACCCGTGCTCGATCTCGGCGACCGTACCCTGCTGGGCTTCAAGCCCGAGCTCTATGCCGCGGCCCTGAACTGATCCCGCGGCCACCGCCCCTACTACCGAACATCTCGCACCGACCGGATCGGTGCCTCTGCAAAGGAACAGTCTCATGTCGAATGCCCTCTTCAGTATCGCCTTCGGTGTCGGCACCCAGAATCGCCAGGACGCCTGGCTGGAAGTCTTCTATGCACAGCCCTTGCTGAATCCCCCGGCGGCGCTGGTCGAGGCGGTCGCGCCGCTGCTGGACTACCAGGGCGGCAACCAGGCCATCGCCTTCGCCCCGGCCCAGGCCCGCGGCCTGGCCGAAGCCCTCAAGGGCATCGATGCCGTGCAATCGGCGCTGCTGACCCGCCTGGCGGAAAGCACCAAGCCGCTGGTGGCCACCCTGCTGGCCGAAGACGCCGCGCCCGCCTCCACCCCCGAGGCCTACCTGAAGCTGCACCTGCTGTCCCATCGCCTGGTCAAACCCCACGGCCTGAACCTCAGCGGCATCTTCGCCCTGCTGCCCAACGTGGCCTGGACCAACCAGGGCGCCATCGACCTGGCCGAGCTGCCGGCCGAGCAGCTGGAAGCCCGTCTGCGCGGCAAGCTGCTGGAAGTCTTCTCGGTGGACAAATTCCCCAAGATGACCGACTACGTGGTGCCGGCCGGCGTGCGCATCGCCGATACCGCCCGCGTGCGCCTGGGTGCCTATGTGGGTGAAGGCACCACCGTGATGCACGAAGGCTTTGTCAACTTCAACGCCGGTACCGCCGGCCCCGGCATGATCGAAGGCCGCGTTTCCGCGGGCGTCTTCGTCGGCAAGGGCTCGGACCTGGGCGGCGGCTGCTCCACCATGGGCACCCTGTCCGGCGGTGGCAACATCATCATCAGCGTCGGCGAAGGCTGCCTGATCGGCGCCAACGCCGGCATCGGCATCCCGCTGGGCGATCGCTGCACCGTGGAATCCGGTCTCTATGTGACCGCGGGTACCAAGGTCGCCGTGCTGGATGACCAGAACCAGCTGGTACGGGTGGTCAAGGCGCGCGAGCTGGCCGGTCAGAGCGACCTGCTGCTGCGTCGCAATTCGGAAACCGGCGCCGTCGAATGCAAGACCAACAAGACCGCCATCGAACTCAACGAAGCGCTGCACGCGCACAACTGAGTCCACAACCGGGCAGCCCGCCTCGCGCGGGCTACCCCGGAGCTGTCGCCATGTCGCTACCCTCCCCCTGGAGAGCCGAATTCCCGGCTTTCACCGCCTTCGCCGCCGACGGCATCACCTACCTCGACAGCGCCGCCACGGCGCAGAAGCCCCAGGTGGTGCTGGATGCCCTGCTGACCAGCTACAGCCTGGGCGCGGCCAATGTGCACCGGGCCCAGCACTGGGCTGCCGAGCGCGCCACCGCCGCCTACGAAGGCGCCCGGGGGCGGATCGCCGCCTGGCTGGGCGCTGCCGCGCCGCCCGAGGTGGTGCTGACCCGCGGCGCGACCGAGGCGCTCAATCTGCTGGCCTATGGCCTGGAAGACGCCTTCGCAGCCGGGGACGAGATTCTCATCAGTGCCCTGGAGCACCACGCCAACCTGCTGCCCTGGCAGCAGCTGGCCCGGCGTCGCGGCCTCGAGCTCAGGGTCATCCCGCTGACTCCGAGCGGTCATCTGGATCTGGCAGCCGCCGAGCGGTTGCTGGGGCCGCGCACCCGCGTGGTCGCGGTCAGCCAGCTGTCCAACGTGCTCGGCACCTGGCAGCCGCTGGCGGAACTCGCGGCCCTGATCCGGGCACGCTCGCCGGCCTGGCTGGTGGTGGATGGCGCCCAGGGCGCGGTCCATGGGCGGCATCGCCCGGCCGACTTCGACGCCGATTTCTATGTGTTCTCCGGCCACAAGCTCTATGCCCCGGAGGCCATCGGCGTACTCTGGGGCAAGGCCGAGTGCCTGGCGCAGCTCAAGCCCTGGCAATTCGGCGGCGAGATGGTGCAGCACACCACCTTCACCGACGCCCGCTTCCACGCCGCGCCCATGGGCTTCGAGGCGGGGACGCCGCCCATAGGCGCGGCCATCGCCCTGGGCGCGGCGGTCGACTGGCTACAGGGCCAGGACGAGACGCTGATCCGCGGTCACGAGCAGGCTTTGAGCCTGAAGCTGCTGGCCGGGCTGGCTGCCCGAGACGGCGTGCGGGTGCTGGGTGAACCCCAGATCGCCCTGGCCAGCTTCCAGGTCGCGGGCGTGGACGTCGGCGATCTCTCCCATCTGCTGGGCGAACAGGGCATCGCGGTGCGCGCCGGTCAGCACTGCGCCATGCCGCTGTTCCAGACCCTGCAGACCCCCGGTGCGCTGCGGGTTTCCCTGGGCCTGTACAACGATGCCGAGGACCTGCAGCGCTTTTTCACCGCCCTGGACAACGCCCTGGAGCTCTTGCGATGAATCTGCTTCCCGATGCGGCGGAAGCCCGCCGCGCCTTTGTCATCGCCAAGGGCTGGGAGGCGCGCTCGCGACTGCTGCTGCAGTGGGCCGAGCGCCTGCCGGCGGTGCTCGAGGAGCGCGACGAAGACCTGGTACAAGGCTGCGAGAGTCGGGTACGCCTGACCCATGAAGCCCAGGGCGAGCGTCATTTCTTTCGTGCCAGCAGCGAATCCCGGGTGCTCAAGGGCTTGCTCGCCGTGGTGCTGGTGCGCGCCAATGGCCTGACCCGCGAAGAGCTGGGCCGCCTCGACATTCACGGCTGGCTGGGCGAACTTGGCCTGGAACGGCAGTTGTCGCAATCGCGCAGCAACGGCCTGAATGCCGTGCTCACGCGGATGCGCGAACTGGCGGCCTAGCCTTCGCTAGCCGCGGGATTGCGCCGCGCGCGGAAGAAGTCGGTCAGCACCTGACCACAGGCCTCGGCCAGCACCCCACCCTCCACCAGCACCCGGTGGTTGAGGAAGTCCTGCTCGAAGAAGCGCCCGCGGCTCTGGGCCATGCCGGCGCGCGGCTCGCTGGCGCCATAGACCAGGCGCTGGATGCGACTGTGGACGATGAGGCCGGCGCACATGCTGCAGGGTTCGAGCGTCACATAGATCGTCGCGCCAGGCAGCCGGTAGTTGGCCAGCCGAGCGGCGGCGTCGCGAATCGCCTGCATCTCGGCATGGGCGCTGGGATCGTGGGCACCGATGGGGCGATTGAAGCCGCGGCCGATGACCTCGCCATCGAGCACCACCACGGCGCCGACCGGCACCTCGCCCTGGGCGGCGCCCTGCTCCGCCAGGGCCAGGGCCTCGCGCATGAACAGGTCATCCCGGCTGCGGTCGATGATGGGCAAGGGGCGGAAGCGGGCCATGACTGAACTCTGGACAAAGCGTCATGATACCGCCGTCAGCCCGCGAGACCAGTCGCAGGATCCGCGGCCAAAGATGAACCCTTCGGCAAAAAATGATTGCGATAATGGTTATCAGGTACTTCGAATGCGAAAATGGTGCGGTGACTGCTTGCAGTGCGTGAACGGCATCACATTCACAGCCATTCGGTGCTAAAGCTTTAACAGGACCGCCTCGTTGCGGTCCTATTCAAGAGTTCATCTGAGACAGTCGCATGATTGCTGCACCCTCCGGTCAGTCCCTGCAAAGCTGCGAAAGCGAGCCGATCCGCATTCCAGGCGCCATCCAGGCACACGGCTACCTTATCGCGTTCGATGAGGCGGAAGGGCTGATCAAGCATGCCAGCCGCAACCTCCCCGAGCTGTTCGGCAAGCCCCAGGTCGAGTTGCTGGATCGACCACTGCAGCAGGTCCTGCCCCTCGAGCTGTACGAACAGGTGCGGCAGGCGCTGACCCTGGAGCATCTGGAAGAAGCCAATCCGCTGAGCTGGACGCGCCCGGCCCGCGACATGGACGTGATCCTGCACCGCAGCCATGGCCTGGTGTTCCTGGAATTCGAGCCGGACGACCATGGCGGTGTCGAACCCGCCGGGCTGGCCCGTGCCCTGGCCCGCCTGCAACAGGCGCGTACCCTGCCCGAGCTGTGCGAAGGCGCGGTACGCGAGGTGCGCGCCCTGACCGGCTTCGATCGGGTGGTGGTCTATCGCTTTGATGATGGCGGCGATGGCCAGGTGGTGGCCGAGGATCGGATCGACGACATCGACAGCTACCTGGGCATGCACTTTCCGGCGAGCGATATCCCCGCCCAGGCCCGGGCGCTCTATCACGAGAACTGGATCCGCAATATTCCCGACGCCCAGTACGAGGCGATCCCGCTGGTACCGGCCTTTCTCCATGGCACCGAGCGCGACCCCATCGATCTGACCCATGCGGTGCTGCGGAGCGTATCGCCCATCCACTGCCAGTACGTGCGCAACCAGGGTCTGCGCGCCTCCATGAGCGTGTCGCTGATCAGCGACGACAAGCTCTGGGGACTGATCAGCTGTGGCCACCGCGAACCCCTGTATCTGCCCTATCGCACGCGGATGGCCTGCCGCTCGGTCGGGGTGCTGGTATCGCTGATGATCCGCGCTCTGGAGAATCGCCAGGTGCAGCGTGAGATCGACGCCCGCGAGGCGCAGCTGGCAGCCCTGATCCAGGGCATGTGCGACAGCCGTGGCGAGGTGCTCAGCGGACTCTGCGAAAGACCCACCGACCTCCTGGAGCTGGTGGATGCCACCGGGGTCGCGGTGTTGGTGGAGGACGAGCTCTGCACCCTGGGAGAGTGCCCCGGCGCGGAGGACATTCGCGTCCTCGCCGCCTGGGTCACGGCCGAGATGGACACTTCGGGCATCTATGCGACTCGCTGCCTGGCCGACGAATTGCCCGACGCCCGCCGTTACAGCGCCAGCGCCAGTGGCGTGCTGGCCCTGACGTTGCCCAAGCCGGTGCGCAACCTGGTGCTCTGGTTCCGCCCCGAGATCGTTACCACGGTGGTCTGGAGCGGTAACCCGGCCAAGCTGGAAGCCACGGTGCCCATGCCGGGTCCAGGGCTCAACTATCCGCATCCGCGGCGTTCCTTCGATGCCTGGAAGGAGCTGGTACGGCTGCGTTCCGAACGCTGGCGCCAGGCCGATCTGTTCGCCGCCAAGGACCTGCGCCGCTCGGCCATCGAGCTGGATCTGGCACGCCAGGTCGAACGCGAGCGGCAGGCGGTGCGTCTCCGCGACGAGATCGTCGCGGCGGTCTCCCATGACCTGCGCAGCCCCATCACCATCATCCTGATGAAGGTCGGAATGCTGCAGCGCCAGCTGGAAAAGCTGGCCCCGGGCGATGATCACCTGCCCGGTTCGCTGGAGGTGATAGAGACCGCGGCCAATCGCATGAATGCCCTGATCAGCGACCTGCTGGACCTGTCCAAGATCGAATCGGATCGCCTGGCGCTGGATCTGAAGCCCGCGCGCCTGGCCGACGTCTGCGCGCAGCCCATCCTGCTGTCGCGCCCGCTGGCGGAGATCAAGAACATCAGTCTGGAATACGCGGCCGATCCGGAGCTCCAGGTCCTGGTGGAAGCCGAACGCATCTTCCAGGTACTGATGAATCTGCTGGGCAATGCCATCAAGTTCACCGCGCCGGGCGGTCTGGTACAGCTCAGCATGCGGCAGGTCGGCAACCTGGCGGAGATCAGCGTGACGGACAACGGTCGCGGCATGAACCAGGCGCAGCAGGCGCGGGTGTTCGAGCGGTTCTGGCATGTCCAGGAAGACAACCCTACCGGTCATGGGCTGGGGTTGTATATCGCCAAGGGCATCGTCGAAGCCCATGGCGGCGAGCTGAGCGTCACCAGCGCCCTGGGCGAAGGCAGTACCTTCCGCTTCACCCTGCCCATCGCGCCCTAGCGTACCCGGACGAGAGAAAGGAAAGCCCCGGTGGCCGACAGCGACGTTGAAACCACCGGGGGAGCGCTGGGCTCGCTGTAATGGACGTTAGCGAAACGCCGCGAATTCCCGCCTTTCGTCGGGCTGCAAGGGTCATTTTCTTCAATACCGCCAGGGGACATCCCCGCTAGGTTCAGGTCTCCACAACTGTCGAGACCTCGCGATGACCCTGATCCTGTCCATGGCCGCCTTTGCCCTGGTGGCGTCCCTCTCTCCCGGCCCGGTCAATCTGGTGGGCTTCAACACCGGCCTCACCCACGGCTGGCGACCGGCCCTGTGGCATGTCGCCGGGGCCACCCTGGGCTTCGTCGTCCTGCTGCTGGGGGTCGGCCTCGGCCTGCACGAGGTGCTGGCCGCCTGGCCGGCACTGCTCTGGATCCTGCGCGTGGCGGGCGCCCTCTTCCTGCTGTACCTGGCCTGGAAACTGACACGGGCCTCGGGGGACCTGGGCAGCGGCGCAGTGGCGGCCTGCCCGGGCTTTCGCGACGGCGCCCTGCTGCAGTGGCTCAATCCCAAGGCCTGGCTTGCCGCCGCGGCCGGGGTGGCGCTGTTCGTGGGCGAGGATCGCGGCCGCCTGGCGCTGTTCGCCGGCCTCTACCTGGTGATCTGTTTCGCCTCCCTGGCCTGCTGGGCGGTGGCCGGTCAATGGCTGCGTGGCCGCGCCCTGACGCCAGGTCGCCTGCGCCTGCTCAATCGCGCCCTCGCCGCGTTGCTGGTGCTGTGCGCCGCTTCGCTGCTATGGGAGGGCTGACGCGGCGCGATACTGACCGGGGGTGGCCGCCACCAGGCGCTTGAAGGTGCGCTGCAGGTGGGCCTGGTCGGCGAAACCGGTGGCCAGGGCGACCTCGGCCAGCCCCTCGCCCTGGCGCAGGCGTTGCCGCGCCAGGCGGATGCGTCGGTCGATCAGATAGGCGTGGGGCGTCAGGCCAAAGCGCCGGCGAAAGCTGCGAATCAGCTGGGTGGGCGAGAGATCCGCCACCTGGCTGAGTTGGTCCAGGCTGACTCCTTCGCCGCAATGGGCATCGAGAAATTCGGCGGCGCGCCTCAGCCGGCGATCCTCGCGCACCGGCGCCGCCGCGACCGGGGTGCGGCCCAGGCGGGCCAGTACGGCCTCGAAATACAGCAGCGCCTGGCTCTGGCGCTGCAGGGTGAGGCTGTCGGGATCGATCAGGCAGGCATGCAGGGCTTCCAGGCCGGCATAGAGCGGGCCGTCCCGCGACAGCTGTGCCGCCAGGGGCTGGAAGTCGTCGCGCCCCGGACGCTGCAGCTCGGCCAGCCAGCCGGCGTCCACGTGCAGCATGCGATAGCGCCAGGCGGCCTCGCCCTGGGGATTGCAGGCATGAACGTCACCGGGATTCATCAGCACCAGGGTCCCCGCCCCTACCAATTCGCGGGTCCGGCCGTTGTGATAGCGACTGCGCCCGCCCAGCACGGTGCCGATGGAAAAGGTCTCGTGGGAATGCGGGGCATAGCAGAGCGCGCGGCCGTCCTGGATGGAACGGGCTTCAAGAAAGGGCAGCGCGGGATCGCGCCAGAACTGGGGGACGGCGCCGGTAGCGGTCATGTGGCAGGGATTCCGGGACGACGGACCGGAGCAGTCTAGACGTCGTCCCGGAAGGGGGAAAGTCAGGCGTCAGCGGGTGGCGGCGTCTTCGGCTTCCTCCAGCAGGACGTCGGCGGTGATCAGGTAGTCGGCGTCCGGGTGCAATTCGGCGCCCAGCGCCAGTTGCTGCGCCGCGGCGGCCAGGGTCGGGGCGCCCTGGTAGGTGGCGTTGAGTTCGGCCAGCAGGAGGCCCATGTCCTTGTGCATCAGCGCCGCCGGAAATTGCGGGGCGAAGTCGCCGTCGCGCAGGGCTGCCAGCTTGCGCTGGTGATGGGGCGAGAGCACCGCCAGGTCGCCGAACACCTCGAACAGCACCTCGGCATCCAGGCCGGCGCGGGTGGCATAGGCCAGGGCCTCGGCCAGGGCGGCGAGTCCGGCGCCCATCAGGCCGTTGATGGCCAGTTTGATGGCGGCGCCCTGCCCGGTCGGACCGACGTGGTGCACGGTCTTGCCCAGGGTCTCGAGGATGGGACGGGCGCGCTCCACCGCTTCGGGTTCGCCACCGGCCAGGACCACCAGTTGCGCCTTTTCCGCCTCGGGCGTGCTGCCGGACACCGGGGCCTCGACCACGGCGATACCCCGGGCGCGACCGGCCGCCTCCAGGCGCAGCGCCAGCGCCGGCGAGTTGGTGCTGGTGTTGATCAGCAGACGACCGCTCTCCAGCCGGGCGAGGACGCCGTCGGGGCCGAGCAGCACGTGTTCGAGGATGGCGTCGTTGGGCAGGGAGACGATCACCACCTCCGCCTGGGGCAAGAGGGTCGCCAGGGGCTCCATGGGCGTGCCGTGGCGCTCGCCGTCCTGCTGGTGCTCGGCATAGGCGCTGACCGCATAGCCGGCCTCGCGCAGGTTGGCGCCCATGCGCTGGGCCATGGCACCGAAGCCGATGAAACCGATCGAGGGATGGGCGGACATGGCGAGACTCCTGGGTAAAGGATGGGTGGTATCTCGACTGCCCCCGACGACGGGGGTTCCGCCGGCTAGATCCCGCTCAACGTCTCGCGAGCTAGAGACAGACAAGACGCAACGACCTGCGGGAGTAACAGGCGCAGCCTGGCCCGAAGGGTCAGCGCTAGCGAATCAAAGACCTGAGGAAGCGGATCGGACCCGCGCTCGGGTTTACGAGTAGTAAATGAACATTCCGACGGGGCCGCCTAGGCCGGGCTGGCGACCCAGGGTCTTTTCAACGCAGTTTGGCCGACGCGCAGCAGACGTTGAGTGGGATCTAGATCCCGCTGAACCAGTTATAGCCCTGGTCCTCCCAATAGCCGCCGGGATAGTCGTTGGTCACGAACAGCGCCTGGATGTGCTTGGGATTCTTGAAGCCGAGCTTGGTGGGTACCCGCAGGCGCAGCGGGTAGCCGTAGTCCGGCGGCAGGGCCACCTGGCCGAAGTCCAGCGCCAGCAGGGTCTGGGGATGTAGCGCCGAGGCCATGTCGATGCTGGAGTAGTAGCGATCGGCGCACTTGAAGCCGACGTACTTGGCCGTGGTGTCGGCACCGATGCGTTCGAGGAAGGTGCGCAGCGGCACCCCGCCCCACTGGCCGATGGCGCTCCAGCCTTCGATGCAGATGAAGCGGGTGATGTCGGCGCGCTGCGGCAGGCGGCGCAGGTCTTCCAGGGTCCAGGCCTGCTTATGGGCGACCAGGCCGGAGACCTCCAGGCGATAGTCGCTCAGGTCCACTTCCGGAACGTTGTATTCGGGGTAGAAGGCGTTGAAGGGAAAGGGGTTGGTGATCTGGCTGGCGGCATAGGTCGGCGCCAGGCGCTCGCGGCCGAATAGCCAGGCCTGCACCCGGTCGTTGAAGCGCGACATGGACCAGAGCACCTTGTCGACGCTGTCGCCGTCCTGCAGGTTGCAGCCGCTGAGCATCGCCAGGGCACCCACGGTCAGGCCCTGCTTGAGCAGCAGGCGTCGTTGCAGATTTTCCACCTGCCGCTGTTGCGCCGGTTCCAGGCGCAGCCGTTCACGCCGACTCATCGTCAACCTCCTCGTGCGCCCGGCCGGTGATCATCGGCGGCAGGGTGCGGGGGACCAGGATGACCAGGGCCAGGTGCACGACGACGAAGGCGCCGATGCCGGCCATGGCGAAGAAATGCACGTAGCGGGCGGTGTCGAAGCCGCCCAGCAGCGCGACCAACCCTTGCAGCTGCACGGGTTTCCAGATGGCCAGTCCGGAGAGCACCACCAGGACCCCGAGGGCGAGCACACCCCAGTAGAGCAGGCGCTGCACGGCGTTGTAGGTGCCCAGCTGGTGGCCAAGCCGCAGACGTGCGGCGGCGATGAAATCCCGGCCGATGGCGCGTGGCGACAGGGGCAGGAAATCGCGCCGGAAGTGGCCGCTGAACAGGCCATAGAGCAGATAGACCAGGCCGTTCACCGCGAGCAGCCAGAACACCGCCAGGTGCCAGGCGATGGCGCCGCCCAGCCAGCCGCCGAGGGTCGACCAGGCGGGAAAGGTGAAGGAGAACAGCGGCGAGGCGTTGTAGATCGCCCAGCCGCTCATGAACATGCAGGGCATCGCCAGGGCGTTGAGCCAGTGGGTGAGGCGCACCGGCCAGCGGTGCACCAGGCGCCGTCGCGAGGTGGTCATGGGGTTCCCCTCCACGGAAAGTTGGACGCGGTCGCCAGGCGACCGCTTAACTACATGGACTATTCAAAGCCTTGCGAGCTAGCACCAAACAAGGCGAAAGGCCCTGAGGAAGCGGATCGGACTCGCGCTCGAGTTTACGAATGGTAAATGAGCATTCCGATGGGGCCGCCTAGGCAGGGCTGGCGACCCAGGGGCTTTTCAACGCCGTTTGGCCGACGCGCAGCTGGCTTTGGGTAGTTCATTACATGGGCGGGGTGAAACCGTCCTTGCCTACGGCCACGCCCTTGGCGTGCTTGCCGTCTTCGGCGGGGAACAGCACGACCTTGGCACCGGGCTTGAGCAGGCTGCGGTCGCCCTTCTCGACATAGGCGATGGGCACGTCTTCCGGCACCACCAGCTGCTTCTCGCCGCCCTTGTACTGCACGGTCAGGGTGCGGCCGTTGGCCTTCTTGAGTTCGCCCACGGTGCCGTTGGTCATGGTGCCGGTGCTGCCATCGGCATTTTCCCAGCCGTAGTGGCCTTCGCCGGAGCCGCGCAGGCTGGCCTCGAACACCGTCACTTCCAGCGCCTTGAGGGTGCCGTCGGGCTGCGGTGTGGCAGCGGAGCCGATGAAGCTGTTGGCTTCGATGCGATCCAGGTTGGCCTTGGACACGGCGCGGTAGCTGGTCTTGTCATCCAGCATCAGGGTCTGGTGGGCACCGTTGCGGGTGGTGAAGGCCAGGGTGTCGCCCTGGACGCTGTCCACGGTGCCGCGCATGGGCTTGACGGTGGGCATGGGCGCGGCCTGGGCCAGCAGGGCACTGCTGGCGAGCAGCAGGGCAAGGGAACCGCGGAGCAGAGTCTGGGTACGCATGAAGCCTCCTGGGATAGGGAATCGCCCCGCCACAGTGCGACGCGTGGGGGGTCAGCAAGATGACCGGCGAATGACAAAAATGTCACCCAGCGAAGCGACCGGAGGCCCTACCATTACGTCATGCACATTCTCCTCATCGAAGACGACCAGAAGACCGGCGAGTACCTGAAGAAGGGTCTCGGCGAATCCGGCTACGCGGTCGACTGGACCCAGCACGGCGCCGACGGCCTGCACCTGGCCCTGGACGGCCGTTACGACCTGATCATCCTCGACGTCATGCTGCCCGGCATCGACGGCTGGCAGATCATGGAGGTCTTGCGCAAGAAGCTCGACGTGCCGGTGCTCTTTCTCACCGCCCGCGACGGCCTGCAGGATCGTATCCGCGGCCTGGAGCTGGGCGCTGACGACTACCTGGTCAAGCCCTTCTCCTTCGTCGAATTGCTGCTGCGCATCCGCACTCTGCTGCGGCGTGGCGTGGTGCGCGAGCCCGAGCATTTCCACCTGGCCGATCTGCAGCTGGACCTCCTGCGGCGGCGGGTGACCCGCGGCGACGACCTCATCGTGCTGACAAACAAGGAATTCGCCCTGCTGCACCTGCTGCTGCGCCGCGAAGGCGAGGTGCTGTCGCGCACCCTGATCGCCGCCGAGGTCTGGGACATGAATTTCGACAGCGACACCAACGTGGTGGACGTGGCCATCAAGCGGTTGCGCGCCAAGGTCGACAATCCCTACCCGGTCAAGCTGATCCATACCGTGCGCGGCATCGGCTATGTCTGCGAGGTCCGCCCTTGAGCGCCCGCTCACCCTCGCTTATCCTGCGCGCCACCCTGGGATTCGCCCTGGTGGCGCTGCTCGCCGTGGGCGGCGCCGGCCTGTTCCTCTACCACAGCCTGGAACGGACGGTGCTGGAGCGCGCCGACTATGCCCTGCTCGGTCGCCTGGCGCATTTTCGCAGCCTGCTCAGCGCCGACCTGTCGCTGGAGACCCTGGGGCGCAGTCCGCAGCTGTTCGCCAACATGCTGGGCAACGAGCAGGACGTCTTTCTCATCGGCGCGCCGGGCGCCAAGCCGGTGATCGCCTCCAATCCGCTGCAGATCGCCCTTCCCGAGCTGGCCGTCATCCCCCAGACCCGACGACCGACCCGGGCCGATCTGCGCGAAGGCCAGCTGGCCGACGGCACCCGCTGGCGCGCGGCGCGGGTCGCGGTGAACACCCCCGAAGGCCCGGTGGAGCTGACCGCCGCCCATGTGCTGCGCAACGAAGACACCACCCTGGCCGATTTCCGGCTGGGTCTGATCGGCGCGGTGACCCTGGCCTTCCTGTGTACCGCTGGCCTCGGCTATCTGCTGCTGCGACGCGGCCTGGCGCCGCTGCGGCGCATCGCCCGCCATGCCGGCGGCATCACCCCGACCCGCCTGGCCGCGCCCCTGGAGCTGGCCGATGCGCCGCGCGAGTTGCAGCCGCTGGTGGAAAACTACAACGCCATGCTGGCGCGCCTGGCCGACGGCTATGGCCGGCTGGTGCAATTTTCCGCCGACCTCGCCCACGAGATCCGCACCCCGATCAATGCCCTCATGGGCCATACCGAGGTCGCCCTGCGCCAGGTGCGCAGTGCCGAGGACTACCAGGCGCTGCTGGCGTCCAACCTGGAGGAGCTGGAGCGCATCTCGCGGCTGGTGGAAAGCATCCTCTTCCTCGCCCGCGCCGACGACGCCCAGGCGGTGCTGACCCCGCAGCCGTTGCAGCTGGACGAAGAGCTGGCGCGCATCGCCGACTATTTCGAAGGGCCGGCCGACGAGCGCGGCCTGCGGCTGGTGGTATCGGGCGGCGGCGAGGTGGTCGCCGATCCGCTGATGCTGCGCCGCGCCCTGAGCAACCTGGTGGCCAATGCCATCCGCTATGCCGAGCCGGACGGCGAGATCCTCCTGCAGGCGGACGGCGGGCGCATCCGCGTCAGCAATGCCGGGCCGGCGCTGGCGCCGGAGCACCTGCGTCGGCTATTCGACCGCTTCTACCGCGCCGATCCCTCGCGCCACCAACCCCATGATTCCAACGGCCTGGGCCTGGCCATCGTCGCCGCCATCATGCGCCTGCACGGCGGCCGCGCCGAGGTCGAGCAGGATGAGCGGGGCATCCATTTCAGCCTGGTCTTCCCGACCGCGGCGGCCTGAAGCGCGACCTATCCCTCAAACCACGCAACCGCCCGTCACCAAAGGACTTTTTCCGCTTGCCCAGGCCGGCTATGGGCTGCATCGACCCGTCCACTACTGTACATTCATCTACCTTAGGCAATAAGCAAGGGTGGTAGGCGATGAGCGTGGATGTCGAACTGGTGCTGGCCGGCAAGATCGGTTTTGCGGCGCACCAGAACGCGGTGCCCGTGCTGCGCGAATTGCGCCTCACCCACAGCGGCCAGGAACCCCTGGTCGACGTCAGCCTGACGGTGACCGCCGAGCCGGCCTTCGTGGTCCCGCGCACCTGGCACCTGGAGCGCCTGGACCCCAAGGGCACCCTTCATCTCGACGATCGCGACCTCGAATTCGACGCCGCCCTGCTCGGCAGCCTGCAGGAAAGCCTGGTCGCCCAGCTGACCTTCACGGTGCGTCAGGGCGAAGAGATCCTGCAGACGCGGCGCTATCCGGTCGAGCTGCTGGCCCGCAACCAGTGGGGCGGCGTGGACAGCATGCCCGAGCTGGCCGCGGCCTTCGTCATGCCCAACGACCCGGCAGTGGATCGCCTGCTGGGCGCGGCCGCCGAGGTCTTGCGCCGCGCCGGCAAGTCCACGGCGCTGGACGGGTACGAGAGCGGCTCGCGGCGACGCGTCTGGGAGCTGGGTTCGGCCCTGTGGTCGGCGCTCTGTGGTCTGCAGCTGACCTATGCGGTGCCGCCGGCCAGTTTCGAGCGCCAAGGCCAGAAGATCCGCACGCCGGGCGCCATCCTCGACGGCGGCCTGGCCACCTGCCTGGATCTCGCCCTGCTCGCCTGCGCGGCGCTGGAACAGGCCGGTCTCAATCCGCTGCTGGTCATTACCCGCGGCCATGCCTTCGCCGGGGTCTGGCTGCAGCCCCAGGAATTCGCCCAGCTGCTCACCGACGACGCCGAGCCGGTGCGCAAGCGGGTAGCGCTCAAGGACCTGCTGGTCTTCGAGACCACCCAGGCCACCGCCTCGCCGCCGCCTTCCTTCAGCCAGGCCATGCAACTGGCCGAGCGGCAGCTGGACGACGAGTCCTTCGTGCTGGCGCTGGACGTTCGTCGTGCCCGTCTGCAACGCATTCGCCCGCTGGCGGTGCCCGGCCAGCCGGCCATCCATGCGGACGGCCTGCTACTGCCCGGCGAAGCCCTGGAAGAAGCCCCGCCGCTGCCGGCCTTCGACGTGGACGTCGAGGCGGCGCCGACCACCCCGGTCGGGCGCCTGGCACTGTGGCAGCGCAAGCTGCTCGACCTCACCACCCGCAATCGCCTGCTGCATGTGCCGGACAACGCCCGCAGCGTGCCCCTGCTCTGCCCCGAGCCGGCGGCGCTGGAAGATCGCCTGGCCGAGGGCCGGGCACTGCGCCTGGTGCCGCTGCCGGATCTGGCGGTGAGCGGGCGCGACGCCGTGCTGCACGAAGCCCGCGAGCACGAGAATCTCGACGACGAATACGCCCGCGGCGCCCTGGCCCGCGGCGAGGTGGTCGCGCCCCTGGATGCGACCAAACTGGACGCGGCCCTGGTGGAGCTCTATCGCCGCGCCCGCAGTGATCTCGACGAGGGCGGCGCCAACACCCTCTACCTGGCGCTGGGCTTCCTGCGCTGGAAGAAGGCGGCCGATGATCCCAAGCACTACCGTGCGCCGCTGATCCTGCTGCCGGTACGCCTGGAACGGCAGAGCGCCGCCAGCGGCATCACCCTGCACCTGTTCGAGGACGAGCCGCGCTTCAACCTGACCCTGCTGGAGCTCTTGCGCCACGACTTCGACCTGGACATTCCCGGGCTCGACGGCCCGCTGCCCGGCGATGGCAACGGCATCGACGTGGATGGCATCTGGACCAGGGTCCGCCGCGCGGTGCGCGACCTGCCCGGCTTCGAGGTCAGCAACGAATTGCTGCTCGGCCAGTTCTCCTTCGCCAAGTACCTGATGTGGAAGGACCTCACCGAGCGCAGCGACCAGCTGATGGAAAGCCCGCTGGTGCGGCACCTGCTGGAGCGCACCACGGAATCCGGCGCCTACCTGAGCGGGGGCAGCTTTCCCCGCGAGCGCGAGCTGGATCGCCAGGTCACCCCTGCCGAACTCTTCACCCCGCTGCCGGCGGATTCCTCGCAACTGGCGGCGGTGCTGGCCTCGGCCGGTGGCCAGGACTTCGTGCTGGACGGCCCGCCCGGCACCGGCAAGTCCCAGACCATCGCCAATATGATCGCCCACAACCTGGCGCTCGGTCGGCGGGTGCTGTTCGTCGCCGAGAAACGCGCGGCCCTGGACGTAGTGTATCGCCGCCTGGAGGCCCAGGGGCTGGGCGAATTCTGCCTGGAGCTGCATTCGAGCAAGGCGTCCAAGGCCGAGGTACTCAAGCAGCTGGAGCGCGCCTGGGATACCCGCGACGGCCTCGACGAAGAAGAATGGCTGGCCGAGGCCGCCGAGGTGGAACGCCTGCGCGATCGCCTCAATGCAGTGGTCGAGCGCCTGCACCGGCGCTGGCCCAATGGCCTGACCCTGCAGCAGAGCATTGGCCGCGTCCTGCGCGACGCCGCCCCCGATACCCCGCGCCTGGCCTGGCCCAATGCCGACGCCCACGACGCCGAGGCCCTGGCCGAGTTGCGCAACGCCGTGCGCCGCCTGGCCCTGCACGCCGAGACCGGCCGCAGCCTGGCGGCGGATTTCGCCCTCTTGCCGGCCCATCCCTGGTCCAACGCCTGGCAGGACGCCCTGGTTGGCGCCGCCGAACGGCTGCGCGACACCCAGCAGGCCCTGCAGCAGGCGCGGCAACGCCTGCGCGACGTCCTTGGCCTGCCGCTGGCGGATCAGGTGGCGCCCCGGCGCCTGCTGGAATTCGCCGAGCTGCTGCAGAACGCCGCCGGCCAGGACCTGGCCTTCGCCTTCGGGCCTGGCGCCGCCGAGCGTCAGCGCCAGCTGGGGCGCGCCCTGGAGTTGCTGCGCGATTACCAGACGCTGGAGCGCGAGCTGTCGGTGCCCTATGCCGCCGAAGCCTGTCGCCGCGTCGCCCTGACCCAGCTGGAAACCGCCTGGGATGCCGCCGGGCAGCGCTTCTGGATCTTCGCCAGCCGCGCCCAGCGCCAGGTCACCCAGGATCTCGCCCGCCAGGGCGAAACCCAGGGCCAGCCCGATGTGGCCGCCGACCTGCCACGCCTGCGGCGCCAGCGCACCCTGCTCACCGAACTGGACGAGTTGACGCCCAACCTGGCCGGCATCAGCGGCTGGCAGGGCGTCACCAGCGACCTGGAGGCCCTGCTCGCGCGCCGCGCCCTGGCGGAAAGGCTGAGCGCGGCGCTGCCGACCCTGGCAGAAACGCCCGAGCAGCTGCTGGCCCTGCGCCAGGCCGCAGCACGCCGATTGCAGCATTCCGAGGACCAGTCGGCAGACACCAGTCTGGCCCCGGCCAGCAGCGCCTTCGCCGCCGCCCTGGAGGCCGCCGAAGCCGAGCGCCAGAGCTTTGCAGAGCAGGCAGGACTGCCGGCAGACACCCCGGCCGCCGAGCTGGTACGCACCGCCGCCGCCCTGTTGCGCCAGCCCGGTCGCCTCAAGGCCTGGTGCGACTGGCAGCGGGTCCGCGAGGAAGCCGACGCCCTCGGCCTGGCAGCGCTGATCGCGCGCGTCACGGTCGGCTCCGGCGAGGATCTCGCAGCCGTCTTCGAAACCGCCTATGCCCGCTGGTTCGCCGCCACCGCCCTGGACGCCGAGCCCTTGCTGCGCGATTTCGTCCCGGCCGAGCACGAAAGCGACATCCAGGCCTATCGCCGGCTGGACGATCGCCTGCAGACCCTCGCCGTGCGCCATATCCGCGCCCTGCTCTGCCACGGCCTGCCGCCGAAGAACGACGCGGCGCGCCAGGGTGGCGGCTTCGCCGTGCTCAAGCACGAATTGCAGAAGCAGCGGCGACACAAGCCGCTGCGCCAGCTGGCCCTGGAAATGGGCGACGCCCTGGCGCGGCTGGCGCCGTGCATGCTGATGAGTCCGCTGTCCATCGCCCAGTACCTGCCGCCCGATGGCGGCCTGTTCGACCTGGTGATCTTCGACGAAGCCTCGCAGATCGCGCCCTGGGACGCGGTGGGCGCCATCGCCCGCGGTGTGCAGGTGGTGATCGCGGGCGACCCACGGCAGATGCCGCCGACCCGCTTCTTCGACCGCGCCGCCGGCGAGGACGACACCGCCGAGGACCTGGAGAGCATCCTCGACGAATGCCTGGGCGCCGGCATCTACAGCCACAGCCTCAACTGGCACTACCGCAGTCGCCACGAGAGCCTGATCGCCTTTTCCAACCATCACTACTACGACGGCAAGCTCATCACCTTCCCCGCCCCGGAGATCCGCCCGAGCGCGGTGGAATGGCGGCGGGTGGACGGCGTCTACGCCAAGGGCAAGGGACGGCACAACGCCCTGGAAGCCCAGGCCATGGTCGCAGAGGCGGTCAAGCGCCTGCTCGATCCGGCCTTCGCCGGTCTCAGCCTGGGCATCATCACCCTCAACAGCGAACAGCAGCGCCTGGTCACCGACCTGCTCGACCGCGCGCGCCAGCAGCACCCGGAGATCGAGGCGCACTTCGCCGAAGACCTGGCCGAGCCGGTGGTGGTGAAGAACCTGGAAACGGTGCAGGGCGACGAGCGCGACCTGATCATGCTCGGCATCGGCTTCGGCCCCACCGAGCCGGGCGCCAATACGATGTCGATGAACTTCGGTCCCTTGAACAAGGACGGTGGCTGGCGCCGCCTCAACGTCGCCGTGACCCGGGCGCGCCGGGAGATGCTGGTGTTCTCCTCCTTCGATCCGGGGCTGATCGACCTCAATCGCACCAATGCCCGCGCGGTACGGGATCTCAAGCTGTTCCTGGAATTCGCCCAGCGCGGCCCCCAGGCCCTGGCCGCCGCGGTCAAGGGTTCGCTGGGGGGACACGACTCGCCCTTCGAGGAAGCCGTGGCCCAGGCGCTGCAGGCCAAGGGCTGGCAGGTGGTGCCGCAGATCGGCGTGTCGCGTTTCCGCATCGACCTGGGTATCGTCCATCCCGATCGTCCGGGCGATTACCTGGTGGGCATCGAATGCGACGGCGCCACCTACCACAGCGCCGCCACCGCCCGCGACCGCGACAAGACCCGCAGCGCCATCCTCCAGGGCCTCGGCTGGACGCTGCTGCGCGTCTGGTCCACCGAATGGTGGATCGACCGGGTTGGCGCCACCGAGCGGCTGCATGAGGAGATCGAGCGGCTGCTGGAGGAGTCGCGAGCGAAAGCCTGAGATAGGGTCTGTTGGGCTTCGCTGCGCTCCATCCAACCTACGAGGCACCCGATCACACCGAACTGCCCCCTCTCCCCTTGGGAGAGGCTTGGGGTGAGGGTATTCCCGGACATGCCGATGGCCAAAGGTGGCAAATAGCCAAGGTTGGCCTTAGCTAGGTTGAGGCTACTCTATCGCCGGAGCCCAACAAGCCGCGCTCGATCCTGGCACCGTTGGCGGGGGGCAACCCTCACCCCAGCCCTCTCCCCGAGGGAGAGGGGGCGGTTGGGTCCGGCGCGGGTGGTAGCTTGTCCCCTGGTGTCGCGCTGCCAGGGTATCCGTAGCGTGGAAAACCGCGCCGCGTTTTCCACTGCCCTCTGCACCTGGGCGTGGATAAGGCTGCGCCGTTATCCACTCTACGCGGCTACCCCCTCTCCTCTTGGAGGTAGGCTGGGGCAAGGGCATTCCCGGACATGCCGATGCCAACGGGCTGTTGGGCTTCGCTACGCTTAACCCAACCTACGAGGCCCAGCCATGTAGGTTGGGTTGAGGCATCTCTATCGCGGAAGCCCAACAAGCCGCGCATGACCCTGGCACCGTTGGTGAGGGCAACCCTCACCCCAGCCCTCTCCCCGAGGGAGAGGGGGCGGTTGGTCCGGCGCGGGGAGTGGTTTGCTCGTGGTATCACGCTGCCAGGGCATCCGTAGCGTGGAAAACCGCGCCGCGTTTTCCACTGATCAACTGCACCTGGACGTGGATAAGGCTGCGCCGTTATCCACTCTACGCGGCTACCCCTTTTTCCTTTGGGTGAGGGTATTCCCGGCCATGCCGATGGCCAACGGACTGTTGGGCTTCGCGACGCTCAACCCAACCTACAAGGCCCAACCTGCAGAGCGCCGCCCATCACAGGATATTCAACGGATACTCGGTGATCAGCCGGGTTTCGGCCACGGTGCCGCCGGTGCTCTGGCTGCCGGAATGCCAGGCCTGGCGCAGGCGGAAGCTGAGGTCCTTGGCCGGGCCGTTCTGCAGGACGTACTTGGCCTCCAGATCGGTCTCGTGTTCCTTGTCGCCGTCGCCATAGAGACCGGCATAGGCCGAGTCCGCGGCCAGGTGGGTGCCGTCGATGCCGCTGCCGCGGGTATGGCGCACCATCAGACTCAGGCCGGGCACGCCATAGCTTTCCATGTCCAAGTCGTAGCGGGCCTGCCAGCTGCGCTCGCCCGGGCCGTTGAAGTCGGAGAACTGCATCGAGTTGCCGAGCAGGATGGAGTCACCGAAGGACCCCGGCACCGGCGCGCCAAAGACCGCGTAGTCGAAGGGCTGGTCGCCATGGATACGCTGGTGGATCAGGGTGAAGGTGTGGGCGCCGGTCTGGAAGGCGGCGGCCAGCGAGCCGGCGGTATTGGCGATGCTGCCGGCCTTGGCGCTGCCCGCGTCCAGGGTGCGATAGAGGTTGGCGTCGAAGGTCAGGCTCTGCTCGGCGGCCAGCGGCACCACATAGTTGAGGTTGCCGTAGTACTGGTCCCAGACATCCTCGAAGTGTCCGGCATAGAGCGAGGCGCTGAGGTGATCGCTGAATTTGTAGACGCCCCCGGCGTAGCTCGCCGAAGCCGCTTCGACCCCCGCGTAGCCGGCGAAGATGCCGCCGTCCGAACCGGTGGTGCGCGGCGCCGTGGCGGCGGTGAAGTGACCGCCTTCGAGCATCAGGTGATCGACCTCCTGGCTCACCAGGCTCCAGCCCCGGGCGGTCTGGGGAAACAGCCAGTTGCCACCCGCCGCCAGCACCGGCGCCGTGGGTTGCTGGTCGCCATACTTGAGCACGGTGTTGGAGACGCGCAGCTTGACCGCCGCCCCGCCCTTGCTGAATTCGCTGCGCTGGCTGCCGTCGCCGTCCACCGGCATGTTCGGGGTGTTGGCGTGGCCATCGCCGCCATCCAGCTTGAGACCCAGATAGCCATAGGCATCCACACCCACGCCCACGATGCCCTGGGTGAAGCCCGAGGTGTAGTTGAGCAGGAAGGCCTGGGTCCAGCTGCGCGGATCGCGACTGTTGCGCGTTTCAGCGCCATGGCCGTCGCCTTCGTTCTGGCGCAGGTAGTAATAGTTGCGCAGCAGCAGGGTCAGGTCACCGTCTTCGACGAAGCCCTTGGCGTCGGACTGCTGACTGGCCAGGGCGGCGCCGGTGAGGAGCAGGCCGGGCACGCCGAGCAGCCAGGCGCGCTGGCGGGCAAAGGGGGAAAACAGCGATAGCTTCATGGGCGGTTCACTCAAGGGTTGGAATCGTTAGGTCGCGAACGAGTTTGCCAGCTAGCGCCGGTGCATACCACTTCGCTGACCGTCGTCATCGTCCGGTAACCTCCCTGTGCTGCGCTGGCGGTTCGCCCCTTTCGCCAGAGCGCCGCCATGTCCAGCCAGCCCTTTGCCGTCGATCTCGCCTATCGTCCGCGCCTCGCCGACCTGCGCCCCCTGCTGCCGGCGCAACCCGCCGGTCTGAGAAGCGCCGAGCCGCACATCACCCCCGCCGCCAGCCTGGCCGATCGCCAGGGTTACCAGGCCGATTTCCTTGGGGACTTCCAGGTCCCCTGGCCCCGTCCGAGCGCGGCCCTGGCCGGCGACGTCTATCCCCTGCCCGCCTCGGGCGACCGCCTGGACTACACCCACTTCTCGGTCAGCCTCTCGCGCAGCCGGCGAATGGCGCTCTGGGTCGGGGTCAATATCGCTGGCGACCAGCACGTCGAGGTGCCCCGCAGTCGCGACGCCTGGGCCTACGACGGCCGGGTGCCGCTGGAGGCCCAGCTCGGCGAGGCGCTCTATGCCGACAACCTGCTCGACCGTGGCCACCTGGTGCGCCGCCAGGATCCCAACTGGGGCGCCGCCGCGGCCCAGGCCAATAAGGACACCTTCCACTTCACCAACTGCGCGCCGCAGATGGCCGCCTTCAACCAGAAGACCTGGTTGGAGCTGGAGGACTACATTCTCGACAACACCCAGCGCTGGCAGGCACGGGTCAGCGTCTTCAGCGGCCCGGTCCTGCGTGCGGATGACCGCGCCTATCGCGACGCCCGGATCCCCGAAGCCTTCTGGAAGGTGGTGGCCTTTCTCGGTGACGACGGCAAGCCCTCCGCCAGCGCCTACCTCATCGACCAGCGCCGCGAGCTGGACGAGCTCTCCATCGCCTTCGGTCGCCTGCGCACCTACCAGTGCAGCGTCCTGCGCATCGAGCAGCTGACCGGCATCGACTTCGGCCCGCTGCGCGACCACGACGGCTTCTCCAATGAAGAGCGGGTCACCGGCAGCCCCGTCGAGCGGGCCATTTTCGGTCCCGCCGACATCCTGCTCTAAGGCTTGTCTGTAAAGTCGCCGAGCGAAGGTCAGGCAAGGCAAAAATCCGTGAGGAAGCGGAGTTTACGAATGGTAAATGAGCATTCCGAACGGATTTTTAACGCAGCATGACCGAGCGCAGGCACTTTTCAGACAAAGCCTATCCCGGCTGCACGCAGGCACGGGGCAGGCTATTGCGCACCCCCAGCAGCGCCAGCAGGATCACCCCGACCAGATAGAGCTCGGCGGCGCCGGTCAGGCCCAGCCGGGGCACCAGGGCGCTGACCGCCAGGGCCGGCAGGCAGAACGCCAGGTAGCTGAGCACATAGAAGGCGGCCAGCAAGCCGGCGCGCTGGGCTGGTTGCGCCAGCGGAAGCAGGCTGCGGGTGGCGCCGAGAAAACCGCTGCCGAAGCCGACACCGGTCACCAGGGTGCCCAGGGCGAAGAGTCCCAGCTGACCGCTGGCCACCGCCAACCAGAGCAGCGCCGGACCGGCCACCAGGGTGCTCGCCCCCAGGCTCAGCAGGCGCGCCGCCGGCCAGAGGCGCAAGCCATGCAGACAGGCCGCACCGGTGAGCGTGAGGCCGGCCACCACGCCCCCGCCGACCAGGATCGACGTCGTACCGGTCGCTGCCTTGACCAGCGCCGGCATCAGCGACAGATAGAAGCCACCCACGGCCCAGACCGCCAGTTCCAGCGGCAGGACCCGCCAGAGCATGGCGCGAGCCTGGGGCGGCACCGCCAGCTGGGGGCGCAAGGCGGCGAGCAGACCCGGTCGGCGCGGGCCGCTGTCGGGCAGGCGCAGCAGCGCCAGGCCCTGCAGCAGAAAGAGCGCCAGGAACAGCCGATAGACCAGTTGCAGCGGCGCCGGCGCGAATTCCACCAGCAGGCCGCAGCCCAGGGCGCCGATCGCCATGCCGAGCAGTGGCGTCAGGCTGTTCAACCAGGGACCGCGCTCGGCATCCACGTCGAGCAGCGCCGCACCCAGGGCACTGGTGGCGATCCCGGTCGCCAGGCCCTGCAGGGCGCGGGCGAGCACCAGATCCGCCAGGTCATGCGCCTGGTGGAACAGCAGCATGGCACCCGCCTCCAGCAGCAGCGCCGCCAGGATCACCGGCCGCCGCCCCAGGTGATCGGACAGCCGCCCGCCCACCAGCAGGGCCGCCAGCAAGGCGAAGGCATAGACGGCGAACACCCAGGTCAGCCAGAAGGTGGAAAAGCCCCAGGCCTGCTGGTAGCTGGCATAGAGGGGGGTCGGCGCGCTGGACGCGGCCAGGAAGGTCAGCAGCACCGAACCCAGCAGCGTCAGGCGTGCAGAGGAAGAGCCGTTCAGCGAAGACATGTCCGCACCTTAAAGCTAAATAATTGCTTTAAAGCCTGAACCCTTCCTGCAGCAAAAGCAATGCGTTTGCGTTAAGAGCCGGGTATCCTGTCACAATGACCAGCAAGCAAGCCCGTCCCGGCGGCCGCAGTGCCCGCGTTCAGCAAGCCATCCACGAGGCCGTCCTGGCGCTCCTGCAGGAGCAGCCCCGGGAAGCCCTCACCGTCCCCCTGATCGCCGCGCGCGCCGGGGTCACGCCCTCGACCCTCTATCGTCGCTGGGGCAATCTGCCCAGTCTCCTGGCCGACGTCGACCTGCAGCGTCTGCGCCCGGACCAGCCGCCCGAGGACACCGGCAGCCTGAGAGGCGATCTCGAACGCTGGCTGGAACACTATGTCGACGACCTCGCCTCAACCCCCGGCCAGGCGATGCTCAGGGACGCCCTGGCGGCCACCGATCCGGGCTGCGCGGTGCGCTGCACCGAGCCGACCCGGGAACGCCTGGAGCTGCTGCTCGAACGCGCCCGCAGCCGTGGCGAACCGGCTCCGACCCTGGACGTCCTGCTCGATGGCCTGGTCGCCCCGCTGATCTATCGCACCCTGTTCGGCGCCGAGCGCCCGGACCTGGCGCTGTGCCGGCAGCTGCTCGCCCGGGTGCTGCGGCCAGACCGTTAGGCGAGGCGTCATCTCTGAACGACGAGGCCCGGACTGTCACCCGTCCGGGCCTCGTGCTAGGTCAGCGTATCCCGCGGGATACGGCGGATGCTGCGCTTAGGCGGCAACTACCTTGTTGGCCGGCTGGGTACGACGACCCAGAGCACCACCGATGGCACCGACGATGCCGCCGATCACCAGGCTGATCAGCAGGACCCAGCTGGCCTGGGAGACCTTGCGGGCAGCCACGTCAGCGGCTTCGCGAGCCTTCTGCTCGGCCTGGGCCTTGAGTTCCTGGTACTTGGCATAGGCCTGCTGGTAGGTCTGCTGGGCCTTGTCGACGATGGCGTTGGCCTCGGCGTCGCTCTTGCCGGTGCGGGCCTTGATCAGGTTGACCAGCGCCTGACGGTCGGCGGCGTTCCAGGCCTGGTCGCCACGCTGCTTCAGACGATCCAGCAGGGCACTCAGCTGGTCATCGGTCTGCTGCGGATTGTTGGCGCTGTTCTGAGCGGTGTTCTTGGCATCCTGTTCGGCGCCCTGAGCCTGCTGCTTCAGATTCTCCGGCTGCAGTTCGGTCTTGCCGGTCTGGCGCAGCGCGGTTTCCAGTTCGTTCTGCAGATCACCCAGGTCGAGCTGGATGCCCTGCTGACGCAGTTGGTCCTGAACCTGGTTGGTCAGCGCCGGTGCCGCCTGGGACAGGCCGCTGCCGATCATCGACAGACCGCTGCCCGCCACGTTCAGACCGGTACGCACCACGCCGCTCACGGCGCTGGACACCAGATAGACGCTGACCAGGGTCACGCTGGCCCAGACCAGGATGCCGTGCAAGGCGCCTTCGCGCTGGGCCAGGCGACCGGCGATCCAGGCACCGACGAAGACCGATACCACGGCGCTGACGCCGACCCAGATACCGGTGCCCTTGCCCAGGCCGGACAACGGATTGGCTTCCTGCTGCGGATCGATGGAAGCCGAGCCGATGGCGGTGCCGAGCAGGCTCAGCAGCAGCGACACGGTCAGGGCGATGACCACGCCGGCGATGATCGAACTCCAGGAAATACGCTTCAGCAGCGGTGCGGTAGCGGTGGCCGTGGTGGCCGCATAGGCTGGGGTGTGGCGAGCGTCGTAGGACATGGCAAGTGCTCCAGGGTGGTTATGGGAAGAACTTATTGTGGTAACGGATTGATACCGTCACGCTTTTAGAAGTTCCCAGACCAGCATTCCAGAGCCACCAAAGGTCGTCAGACCTCAGTTATCCGCTATCCGAGAAGGATATCGGCCAGCAGCTTCACATTGAGCACCACGATCAGCCCGGCGATCGCCCAGGCCAGCACCTGTGTGAGCCGACCGATCACGAAGCTACCCATCAGCTGGCGATCCGAGACGAAGCGCACCAGTGGGATCACCGCGAAGGGCAGCTGCATGGACAGCACCACCTGACTCAGCACCAGCAGCTTGGCCGTGCCGCTTTCCCCATAGAGACCGGTCACCACCACCACCGGGATCACGGCGATGCCGCGGGTGATCAGCCGCCGCGCCCAGTCGGGAATGCGCAGCGACAGGAAGCCTTCCATGACGATCTGGCCGGCCAGGGTCGCGGTGACCGTGGAATTGATGCCCGAGGCCAGCAGCGCCACCGCGAACAGCAGCGAGGCGATGCCGACGCCCAGCATCGGCGACAGCAGATGGTAGGCATCCTGGATCTCGGCCACATCGGTGCGCCCGGCGCTGTGGAACACCGCCGCGGCGGTGATCAGGATGGCCGCGTTGACGAACAGCGCCAGCATCAGCGCCAGGGTGCTGTCGGCCACCGCCCAGCGCAGGCCCATCCGGCGCCCCTCCTCGGTCCGCGGATAGGCGCGGGTCTGCACGATGGACGAATGCAGATAGAGGTTATGGGGCATCACGGTGGCGCCGATGATGCCGATGGCCAGGTAGAGCGCGGCCGGATTGGTGACGATTTCCGCCTTGGGCAGAAAGCCGTCGGCGATCGCGGCGATGGACGGCTGGGCCAGCACCATCTGCACGCCGAAGCAGACGAAGATCAGCGTCAGCAGGGCGATGACGAAGGCTTCCAGCCAGCGAAAGCCGCGATTCATCAGCAGCAGGATGAGAAAGACGTCCAGCGCCGTGAGGATGGCGCCCCACATCAGCGGGATGCCGAACAGCAAGTTGAGGGCGATGGCGGTGCCGATCACCTCGGCCAAGTCGCAGGCGATGATGGCGATCTCGCAGGCGATCCACAGCAGCAGGCTCACCGGCCGCGAATAACGCGCGCGGCAGGCCTGGGCCAGGTCCAGCCCGGTGGCGATGCCCAGCCGTGCGGCCAGGGCCTGCAGCAGGATGGCCATGAGGTTGGAGAGCAGGATCACCGACAGCAGCAGGTAGCCGAATTGCGAGCCGCCGGCCAGGTCCGTGGCCCAGTTGCCCGGATCCATGTAGCCCACCGAGACCATGTAGCCGGGGCCGAGAAAGGCCAGCAGCCGCCGCAACCAGCTGCCGCCCTCGGGCACCGGCACGCTGGCATTCATCCGTCCCAGACTGGGTCGGGCGGACGGCGCAGGCTCCTGCCAGGCAGGCTCGACGTAGCTGGCGGATTCTTTCATGGCGAACTCGTGCGGCAAGGTAGGACTACCCTTTGGAGAATTTAGCCTAGGCTAAAATTCACACATCCAGCAATAAAAAATCTCTATCTCATCCGTCGATAACGCCCATTGGCGAAGGAATCTTTGGTATTCGCCCGCAACTCGGTCAAAATGGCGCCCGATCGCGTCCTCTCGACGCGCCTCAGGTCTTTGCGGAGAAGGTCATTCAGGTGGGCAACATGACAAAGGACGACGAACTGCTGAATCGGTTGGTCGATCCATCCATTCATATGGAAGGTTTTCAACAGGTCCGCGAAGCCCATCGTCAGGAGCTGATCGAAGACTATGTCGAGCTCATTTCCGACCTCATCCGGGACGGCGGTGAAGCCCGTCAGGTCGACATCGCCGCGCGCATCGGCGTGGCCCAGCCGACCGTGGCCAAGATGCTCAAGCGCCTGGCCGCTGCCGGCCTGATCGTGCAGCGCCCCTATCGCGGCGTCTTCCTCACCCCCGAAGGCGAAGCCCTGGCCGAAGCCAGCCGCGCCCGCCACCATGTGGTGGAGACCTTCCTGCTGACCCTGGGCGTGGACGCCGATACCGCACGGCGCGATGCCGAGGGCATGGAGCACCATGTCAGCGAGGCCACCCTGGAAGTCTTCCGGCGTTTCATCGCCAGTCGCCAGGCCTGACGGCTGCGGCTTTAGTCGAAAGTCGCTGCGCTCCCCTTAAGAAAATCCCGGCACCGTCGAAGTAGTGGAAGTCATACCTTCACTCCTCTCGGTGTCCTGCCATGTTCAATCGCCCTCTCAAGACCGAACTCGCCCAACTGCGCGCCGAGGTCGCCGAATTGCGTCAGCTGCACGCCGGTTTCGAAAGCCAGGCGCTAAGTCTTACCGTGGACGAGCGCGGCAACGTCGAGCGGGTCAACGAACGCTTCTGTCGCGAGATGGGCTATCGCGCCGAGAACGTGGTGGGGCGTCCGCTGGATGCCTTCATTCCGGAATACGTCAAACAACTGCCCTGCTATCGCGACCTCAAGAGCGCGCTCAGCCAGGGCAACCAGACCAGCGGCATGTACCGCCTGCTGCGCGCCAACGGCCAGGAAGCCTGGCTCTATGCCACCTGGCAGCCGCTGCGCGACGCCGACGGCCGCATCCACAAGACCATCTGCTATGGCAACGACCGTACCGAACAGGTCGAAACCTCCACCGAGCACTCCGGGCTGATCAATGCCCTGCTGAGATCCACCGCGGTCATCGAATTCAACCTGGCCGGCGAGGTGCTCACCGCCAACGACCGCTTCCTGCAGGGCATGGGCTATTCGCTGCAGCAGATCCAGGGCAAGCACCACCGGCAGTTCTGCACCAGCGAAGAAGCCAATTCCGCCGAATACCAGGCGTTCTGGGCGCGGCTGAATCGCGGCGAATTCATCGCCAGCCGCTTCAAGCGCCTCGACAGCCATGGCCGTACCGTGTGGCTGGAGGCCTCCTACAACCCGGTGCTCAACACCCGTGGCGAGCTGTACAAGGTGGTCAAATTCGCCACCGTGATCACCGAGCAGGTGGAACAGGAACAGGCGGTGGCCGAGGCGGCCAAGGTCGCCTTCGACATCTCCCAGCAGACCGACGAAAGCGCCCGCCAGGGTGCCGAGGTGGTGCAGAACACCGTCTCGGTGATGCGCAAGATCGCCGAGGAGCTGCAGGTGGCTTCCAACGGCATCGAGGCCCTGGGCGAGCAGTCACTGGTCATCAGCACCATCGTCAAGACCATCAGCGGCATCGCCGAACAGACCAACCTGCTGGCGCTCAACGCCGCCATCGAAGCAGCGCGGGCCGGTGAACAGGGTCGCGGCTTCGCCGTGGTGGCCGACGAGGTCCGCCAACTGGCCGGTCGGACCAGCAAGGCCACCGAAGAGATCGTCGGCGTGGTGCAGCAGAACCAGCAGCTGGCGCAGACCGCGGTCGCCAACATGGCGGCGAGCAAGCACCAGGCGGAACAGGGCCTGCAACTGGCCAACGCCGCCGGTACCCGCATCACCGAAATCCAGGACGGCGCCCAGCGCGTGGTGGGTGCGGTGGGTCAGTTCGCCCGCCGCCTCAACTAACGCGCCCGCCTCAGGCCGGGGCCGGACGCCGCCGGCCGAGCAGCCCCAGCGCGGCCAGGGTCACGCCCAGGCTGACCAGCAGGCACAGCCCGAGCAGACCGCGATCCCCCCAACTCTCTCGCGCCAGGGCATAGCACCAGGGCGCGGCCGCCGAGAGCAGAAAGCTCGGCGCCAGCAGCTTGCCGGTCAGGCGCGCATAGAGCGCCCGGTCGAACAATTCCAGCGGCAGGCTGGCTCGCAGCACCGCCACCAGGCCGTTGAGGGCGCCATAGAGAAAGACGAAGCCGGCGGTGAGGCCCAGGTGGCCTTCGCTCGCCAGCGCCAGGGCGAAACTCAGCGGCAGGCCCAGGCCCAGCAACAGATTGAGCTGGCGCGCCGAAAGCCGCTGCCCGGAGGCCAGTTCCGCCAGCCGCGCGCAGACCTGACCGATCCCCCACAGCGCCGCCACCCCCACCGGCACCCCACGCTCGGCCAGCAGCGCCGGCAGATGGGCCGACAATCCCGCCGAAAGAAAGCCGATCAGTGCCATCCCGGTGGCGAACAGCACCCCGGCCAGGCGTGGCGAACCAGCCGCCGCCGCAACGGGCACCTCGGCACTGGGCAGGCGCCCCCGCACATTGGGCAGCGGCAGGAGCAACAGCAGCCCGGCCAGGGCGATGCCGGCATAGACCACCAGCCCCAGGCGCCAGCCCAGCCCCTCCAGCAGCCAATGCCCCAGCGGCCAGAACACCGCCGAGGCCAATCCACCGAGCAGGGTGATGCGCACCATCACCGCCCGCGACCGCTCGCCGGCCAGCCGCGCCAGGGTGGCGAAGGCGGCGTCGTACAGCGACAGGCGCATGCCCACGCCCAGGGTCACCCAGGCCAGGTAGAACAGCGGCGCCGACTGGGCCGCGGCCAGGCCCAGGCAGCCCAGGGCATCGAGCACCAGGCCGAGTTGCAGGGTGCGACAGCCACCCAGGCGTTCGATCACCGCGCCGCTGAAGGGCGAGACCAGGCCCATGGTCAGCATCGCCAGGGAAAAGCCGCCATAGACCCAGCGCGCGTCCCAGCCCAGCCCCGCGGCCATCGCCGGGCCATAGACCCCGGGTAGATAGAAGGCCAGGCCCCAGGCCAGCAACTGCATCAGCCCCAGTTGCCAGATGGCGCGATCGCTCGGCATCGGCGTCATCAGCGCGTACCCGGGGTCCGCTCGCCCTCACCCAGGCTGCGCTGCATCAGCACCGTGTCCACCCAGCGCCCGTGCTTGAAGCCCACCGCCTCGAAGGTGCCGACGGTGCGAAAGCCCAGCCGCTGATGCAGGGCGATGGAGCCCTGGTTGGCGCTGTCGCCGATCACCGCCACCAGCTGGCGAAAGCCCGCCGTCGTGCAGGCCGCGACGATCTCTTCCAGCAGGCGGCGGCCAATGCCCTGGCCGCCCAGGCCGTCACGCACGTACACCGAGTCTTCCGCGGTATGGCGATAGGCCGGTCGCGGGCGATAGAGCACCGCATAGGCATAGCCCACCACCTCCCCGTCCAGCTCGGCCACCCGGTAAGGCAGCCCGGCCTGGCGCACCGCGGCCAGGCGACGACCCAGCTCGGCGAGGTCCGGCGGTTCCAGCTCGAAGCTGGCGCAGCCATGCAGCACGTGCGGGGCATAGATGGCCTGGATGGCCGGCAGATCGGCAGGGGTGGCATCGCGCAACAGCAGAGCGGTGTTCACAGGAGAGGTCCATTCACGGGATCGATAGGGCGATCATGCCGGGACGGCCAGCCAAAGATAAAGCTATGCTCGGTTATCACCGGTATAAGCGAAACCTTGGCATGGCCGACCTCAACCTCACTCAGCTGGAGACCTTCGTCCAGGTCGTCGCCACCGGCAGCTTTTCCGCCGCGGCCGATCGCCTCGGGCTGAGCCAGCCGGCGGTCAGCCTGCAGATCCGCCAGCTGGAGCGACGCCTGGGTCTCAAGCTGCTGGAGCGCCTGGGGCGCGGTCTCAAGCCCACCGCCGCGGGTCGTCTGCTGCTGGATCACGCCGAACGTATCCAGACCGCGGTGGACCAGGCCCTGCAGGCCCTGGCCAGCCATGGCGAGACGGTCGCCGGCCGGGTCGCCATCGGCACCGGCGCCACCGCCTGCATCCACCTCCTGCCGCCGCTGCTGGGCCAGTTGCGCCAGCGCTTTCCGCAGCTGGATGTGCGGGTCAGCACCGGCAACACCCTGGACGTCCTGCGGGCGGTGGAAGACAACCGCCTCGACCTGGGCCTGGTCACCCTGCCCGCCAGCGGTCGCAACCTGCAGGTGGAACCCCTGCTGGAGGATGCCTTCGTCGCCCTGCTCCCGCCTGCAGGTTCGTTACCAACGGGTGCGCTGGCGCCAGCCGACCTGGCCGAGACGCCGCTGCTGGCCTTCGAGACCGGCAGCAGCACCCGGCTGCTGATCGACGACTGGTTTCGCCGCGCCGGCCAGGCCAGCCGCCCGGTGATGGAGCTGGGCAGCATCGAGGCGCTCAAGGAACTGGTGGCCGCCGGCCTCGGCTACAGCCTGGTGCCCGGCATCGCCGTGGCCACCGAGCACCATCGCCACGGACTACAGGTCCAGTCACTGACGCCGCCCCTGACCCGCACCCTGGCCCTGGTGCTGCGCCGCGACAAACCCCTGGGTCGCCCGCTGCAGCAGGTACTGGAAGCGTTGCGACAGCTGCGCCGCTGATAGGGGCTCGACCAGACGCCCACCACGCCCTATCATTCAATGATTCAACGATCCTTGTACTATTGAACCATGAATGAAGAGCTTGCCGTTTCCGCCCTCGCCGCCCTCGCCCACGCCCAGCGCCTGAAGGTCTTCCGCGCCCTGGTGGTCGCCGGCACGACCGGCCTTACCCCCAGCCAGTTGGCCGATCAGCTCGAGGTAGCCCGCAGCAACCTCTCCTTCCACCTCAAGGAACTGGCCAATGCCGGTCTGGTTTCGGTGGAACAGCAGGGCCGCAATCTCATCTATCGCGCGGCCTATGACCAGATGAATGCCCTGCTCGGCTACCTGACCGAGCACTGTTGCGCCGGCAGCGACTGCGCGGTCAGCGCACCGCCGCGCTGCTCCTGCTGACCTCAGTCCCTCCACCGCCAACCACAAGACCAGGCCCGCCATGCACAGTCCCCCCGCCTGCCCTCCGGCAGCACCCGCCATGAACACCTTCGAGCGTTACCTCAGCCTCTGGGTCGCGCTCTGCATCCTCGCCGGCATCGCCCTTGGCCAGCTGGCTCCGGGCCTGTTCCGCGCTATCGGCCGGATCGAGGTGGCCCAGGTCAATCTGCCGGTCGGCCTGCTGATCTGGATCATGATCGTGCCGATGCTGCTTAAGGTGGATTTCGGTGCCCTCGGCCAGGTGCGCCAGCACTGGCGCGGGATCGGCGTCACCCTGTTCGTCAACTGGGCGGTCAAGCCCTTCTCCATGGCGCTGCTCGCCTGGCTGTTCATTCGCGAGCTCTTCGCGCCCTGGCTGCCGACGGAGCAGTTGGACAGCTACATCGCCGGGCTCATCCTGCTGGCAGCGGCGCCCTGCACCGCCATGGTCTTCGTCTGGAGTCGACTCACCCAGGGCGATCCGCTGTTCACCCTGTCCCAGGTCGCGCTGAACGACACCCTCATGGTCTTCGCCTTCGCCCCCATCGTCGGCCTGTTGCTGGGCCTGTCGTCGATCACGGTGCCCTGGGCCACGCTGCTGCTCTCGGTGGTTCTCTACCTGGTGCTGCCGGTGATTCTCGCCCAGCTCTGGCGTCGCGCGCTGCTGCGCCAGGGTCAGGCCGCCTTCGAGCGTACCCTGGCCCGTCTCGGCCCTCTCTCGATGGCCGCCCTGCTGGCGACCCTGGTGCTGCTGTTCGCCTTCCAGGGCGAGGCCATCCTTGCGCAGCCGCTGGTGATCGCCCTGCTGGCCGTGCCCATCCTGATCCAGGTGCTGTTCAATTCGGCCCTGGCCTACTGGCTGAATCGCCTGGTGGGCGAGAGCCACAGCGTGGCCTGTCCCTCGGCGCTGATCGGCGCCAGCAACTTCTTCGAGCTGGCGGTGGCCGCCGCCATCAGCCTGTTCGGCTTCCACTCGGGCGCCGCCCTGGCTACCGTGGTGGGCGTCCTTATCGAGGTACCGCTGATGCTGCTGGTCGTGCGCCTGGTGAACGGCTCGCGTGGCTGGTACGAACGGGGTGCCCCTTCCCACCGTCGAGACCGTCCATGACCAGCACCATCACGATCTACCACAACCCCGCCTGCGGCACCTCGCGCAACGTGCTGGGCCTGATTCGCAACAGCGGCGTCGAGCCGACGGTCATCCACTACCTGGAGACACCGCCCGACCGGGCGCAGCTGGAGCGGCTGATCGCCGACCTGGACATGCCGGTGCGCGAGCTGCTGCGCCAGAAGGGTACGCCCTACGCCGAACTGGGCCTGGACGATCCGCAGCTGGATGACGCGGCCCTGATCGCCGCCATGCTGCAGCATCCCCTGCTGATCAATCGACCCATCGTGGTGACCCCCCTGGGTACCCGCCTCTGCCGGCCCTCGGAACGGGTACTGGAGATTCTGCCCGAGCCGCAGCGTGGACCTTTCGTCAAGGAAGATGGCGAGGTGGTGGTTCCCTCTGCGGCGCCGCGCGGCTGATCGGGGCCGCCATGCGCGACATCGCCCGCGATAAGGACAGCGCCTGGCAGGTCTTCCTGATCTTCCTGCGCCTGGGCTGCACCAGCTTTGGCGGCCCCATCGCCCACCTCGGCTACTTCCGCCAGGCCTTCGTCACGCGGCGCCAGTGGCTGGACGAAGCCGCCTATGCCGAGCTGGTCGCGCTCTGCCAGCTGCTGCCCGGCCCGACCAGCAGCCAGGTCGGCATGGCCCTGGGCCTGGGGCGCGCCGGTGGCTGGGGTCTGCTGGCGGCCTGGCTGGGTTTCACCCTGCCCTCCGCCCTGCTGCTGATCCTGTTCGCCCTGGGCCTCGCCCACTTTCCGGGATTGGCCGACTCGGGCGCGGTGCATGGGCTCAAGGTCTTTGCCGTGGCGGTGGTGGCCCAGGCGGTCTGGAGCATGGGCCGCAGCCTCTGCCCGGATACCTCGCGTCGCATCCTGGCGCTGGTCGTCGCCGGCCTGGCGCTCTGGCTGCCCGGTTCGGTGGGCCAGCTGCTGGGCCTGGGTCTGGCCGCCCTGGTCGGACGCCTGGCCCTGGCGCCCGCCGCCACCCCGCCGGCCCCGAGCCTGCAAACGGGACTCTCCCGACGCCTGGGTGTCGTCGCACTGCTGCTGTTCCTGCTGCCGCTGCTGCTCTTACCCGTCTGGGACAACCTGGCCGCGGGTGTCTATCGCGCCGGCGCCCTGGTGTTCGGCGGCGGCCATGTGGTGCTGCCGCTGCTGCAGGCGGTGGTGGTGCCCAGCGGCCTGGTCAGTGATAGCCAGGTCATGGCCGGCTACGGCCTGGCGCAGGCGGTGCCCGGCCCGCTGTTCACCTTCGCCGCCTACCTGGGCGCCCTGGCGCCCGCGGCCCTGCCCGCCTGGCTCAATGGCCTGTTCTGGACCCTGCTGATCTTTCTACCCGGCGCCCTGCTGCTGCTCGCGGCCCTGCCGTTCTGGCAGACGCTGCGCCAGCACCCCGGCTGGCAACGCCTGCTGACCGGACTCAACGCCGGAGTCGTCGGTCTGCTGCTCGCGGCGCTCTACGATCCGGTGTGGACGGGGGCGATCCGCAGCCTGACGGATGTCGTCCTGGCAGCCCTAGCCCTGGCGCTGCTCCTGCGCACCCGCTGGTCACCGGTGCTGATCGCGCTACTGGTCGCCCTAATCGTCTGCCTATTGAACTTTTAGCGCACTACCGTTTAGCGGCATCCCACTAGTGGCCCGATGAAATTGCGGCGTGGTTCGCTGTAGGTCCGTGGAAAGCTAGGCACTGTCGGCGTGACGTTCCGCTGTATGAAACGTCTTGCCCTGCGCGAGAACGTGTCCAGCGAGCGCTCGGCCTGACATGCATTAAGGATGACCGCAATGACCTACAAGAACCCCCTGGACACCGCCGCTACCCTGTTCACCGCTGCCGCTACCACCAAGGCGCCGCTGACCGCTGCCCCCGCCAAGCCGGCCGGCATCTCTGACGGCGTCACCTACTACGCCTTCCAGAGCCAGCCGCGGCTGACCCTCGACATCAATACCGCGCCCGAATACGTCGGCTTCGCCAAGACCTTCGATGCCAAGGGCCCGCACTATGCGGCCGGCTCGACCCTGAACGAGCTGACCCTGACCGGCCATTGGGAAGACCAGGTCACCCGCCTCGACGGCCATACCCGCGGCGCCACCGCCAGCGACGGCACCCTGGATTCGAGCATCACCAAGCTCACCGTCAGCCTCACCGACACCGCTGACAACCAGTTCCACGAAGGCGACATCATCACCCTGGACAACTTCGACGGCCTGCAAACCTTCGACGGCTCCGCCTCCACCGTCGGCCTGTCAATCGACTTCCTCAATGGCTACAAGCACGGCCTGGATCACCTCTATTCCAGCCAGAGCGCTTTCCTCAAGAGCGTGACCACCGGCAGCGGCAACGACCTGATTCAGGTCAGCACCATCGCCGCGCCGGAACTCGACAGTGTGGCCGCCCTGAGCAACTGCCGGGTCAAGACCCTTACCGTCGACAGCGGCGCCGGCAATGACCAGATCGGCGCCCATATCCAGCAGGCCGACATCGTCATCAAGGCCGGCAGCGGCAACGACAACGTCGATCTGCTGTTCACTGAAGGGGTGGCTGCCCACAACGCCACCCTGAGGGGCAACTATGGCCATGGCGCCACCGTCACCCTGGGTGAAGGCAGTGACACCCTCAGCCTGCTCACCTCCAGCCTGGTCAACTTCGACGGTTCCAATAGCGCCGCCGCCAACCGCTCCCTGGCGGCCAACCACGTGACCGTGACCGACTACAACGCCAAGGACGACCAGATCGTCTTCGGCTCCTCGCTGTTCGTCGATGCGGCGGTCACCACCGTGGCGGACGCCACCCTCAAGGGCGCGACCAGCCTCTATGCCGCCCTGCAGCAGGTGGTCCAGACCACCACCGGCGACGTGCATGCCGCGGTCTTCCACTATGGCAAGGACACCTACGTCTTCCATGACGGCAGCGACCGCGGCCAGATCGATGCCTCGGACTCGCTGATCCAGCTGGTGGGTACGCACGACCTCACCGACGTGGCCTCCACCGTCGCCGCGGGCGAGCGCGGCATCGGCAACTGGGGCTGATCCCCTACGCTGCCCTGCCCCTTCCACGGGCAGGGCAGCGAGCGCTGGTTCCCAGCCCTGACCTCTCAGGGGCACTAGCCGGACGCATCCGGGGTCTGTCTAACCACACCCACCCCGCGTGCAAGAGGAAACCGAGATGAAGATCCTGATGGTCCTGACCTCCCATGACCAGCTCGGCGATACCGGCAAGAAAACCGGCTTCTGGCTGGAAGAATTCGCTGCTCCCTACTACGTCTTCAAGGATGCCGGTGCCGAGATCACCCTGGCCTCCCCCGCCGGCGGCCAACCGCCGCTGGACCCCAAGAGCGACGCCCCCGACGCCCAGACCGAGTCCACCGAACGCTTCAAGAACGATCCCGAGGCGCAGCAGGCGCTGGCCAGCACCGTCAAACTTGCCGAGGTGCAGGCCGAGGACTACGACAGTGTCTTCTATCCCGGCGGCCACGGCCCGCTCTGGGACCTCGCCGAATCCCGCGATTCCATCGCGCTGCTCGAAGCCTTCGCCCAGGCCAACAAGCCCTTCGGCCTGGTCTGCCACGCCCCCGGCGTGCTGCGCCACGTCAAGGCCGCCGATGGCACCCCGCTGGTCAAGGGCCGCACCGTCACCGGCTTCACCAACAGCGAAGAAGCCGGCGTACAGCTCACCGACGTGGTGCCCTTCCTGGTGGAAGACGAACTCAAGAAGCTCGGCGCCCGCTACGAGAAGGGCCCGGACTGGGGCGAGTTCGTGGTCGAGGACGGCAACCTGGTCACCGGCCAGAATCCGGCCAGCTCGGAAGCCGCGGCAGACGCCTTGCTGACCAAACTGGGTTAAGAACTGCGCACCTGAAAAAGCCCGCCAACTGGCGGGCTTTTTACTGCGCCCCGCCAACGCCTGCGCACGGCAGTTTTCCGCGCGGCGCCTCGCTCTGCTGCCCAGGTGCCACTAGTCGCAAAGATTGCAGAATTCCTGGCGCCAGCCGACAGCCTCTCATGAGCGCAGCCTTAGCCCTGCTCCGCCCAGGCTGGAAAGGATATTCCGTGCAAGCTATTACCTGGTCGTATTTTCAGAGCCCTGCCCGATGAAGAGACTCCTGCTCGGCCTGCGCGCCCTGATGTCCGTGCCCAAGGACAATCCTGGCCTGATCAAGGCGCAATACCTCGCGCTGTCGCGCCAGCTGCCGATGATGTACTTCATCCTGCTGACCAACACCCTGATGCTGGCCGGCACCCACTACGTCGTGGCGCCGCGCTGGCTGGTGCTCTATTGCCCGCTGATCATGACGCTGTTCGGCGTGATCCGCGCGGCCGAATGGTTCCGCACGCGCAATCAGCCGCGCAGCCCGACGCAGATGCTCACGGCCCTGAAGCGCACCAACCGGCTGGCGCCCTTCGTGGCCTCGGCCTTCACCGCCTGGGCGCTGGCGCTGTTTCCCTATGGCGACAGCTACACCCAGGCGCATGTGGGCTTCTACATGGCGATCACCGTGATCGGCTGCATCTTCTGCATGATGCACCTGCTGCCCGCGGCCCTGGCCACCACCGCCGTGGTCAACACCGCCTTCGTGGTGTTCTTCGCCTCCACCACCATCAGCACCTTCGTGGCCACGGCGATCGACGTCCTGCTGGTATCCATCGCCATGCTGGTCATCCTCAAAGCGCAGTACGGCGACTTCACCCGCCTGGTGAACATGCAGGCGCAGACGGCGAAACTCAGCGAGGAAAATCTCAAGCTGGCCAACCAGGACAGCCTGACCGGCCTGGCCAATCGGCGGCAATTCTTCTCCCGCCTCGACACGCTGCTGGCCGACGCGCGCGCCCAAGGGACCCGCCTGGCCGTGGGCCTGATCGACCTGGACGGCTTCAAGCCGGTCAACGATCTCTATGGTCATAGCGTGGGCGACCGACTGCTCCATCAGGTCGGCCAGCGCCTGAGCGCGCTGCTGGGCGAAGACGTCCACCTGGCCCGCCTGGGTGGCGACGAATTCAGCCTGATCATCACCGGGGTCTTGAACGATGAGCAGCTGCGGGCGTTTGGCGAAAGGGTCTGCGCCAGCCTGCGCGAGCCCTTCCTGCTGGTGGACCTGCCCATCCAGATCAGTGGCTCGCTGGGCCTCGCGACCTTTCCCGACCAGGCCTTTTCCGCCACGGACGTCTATGAATACGCCGACTACGCCCTGTACCAGAGCAAGCGCCACCGCCCGGGCACGGCCTGCCTGTTCAGCACCGCCCATCGCCAGCAGCTCAATCGCGAAGGCCTGACCGAACAGGCCCTGCGCCGGGCCGACCTGGAGCGCGAGTTCTACATGGTCTTCCAGCCCATCGTGGACATCCGCAGCAAGCAGACCGTGGCCTTCGAGGCACTCGCCCGCTGGGAAAGCCCGGAGCTGGGCAACGTCCCGCCGGATGATTTCATCGCCACCGCCGAGCGCGTCGGCATGGTCAATAGACTCACCCTGCCGCTGCTGAACAAGGCGCTGAACGCGGCCGCGCGCTGGCCTGCAGGCATCCGCCTGGCCTTCAACCTCTCCGCCCACGACTGTGCCTCCGAAGAAGCCGCCCAGCAGATCGTCGAACTGATCAAGCGCAGCCCCTTCGACCCGGCCTGCCTCGACCTGGAGATCACCGAAACCGCCGCCATCCAGGACCTGCCCCAGACCCAGCGCGCCATCAGCCGCTTCCGCGAACTGGGCTGCGGTATCTCCCTCGACGACTTCGGCACCGGCTACTCCAGCCTGAGCCAGATCCACGCCCTGCCCCTGACCAAACTCAAGGTGGACCGCACCTTCGTCACCAACCTCCACCTCGACCCGGCCAGCGTGAAGATCGTCAGATCCCTGATCGCCCTGTGCCAGGACATGCAGCTGGAATGCATCGTGGAAGGGGTGGAGACGGCAGCAGAACTGGGTGCGCTGAGGAATCTTGGTTGTACGAGGGCACAAGGTTATCTGTTCGCCAAGCCTATGCGGGGGAGTGAGATCAGGGGTTGGTTGGAGGGGGACCAGTTGGCTGAGGTGCTGGCGGTTTGAACTGCTGGAAGGGCAAGGTGCAACTCGCACTCGCACCCGCGTCTCAGCATCGATCCTGATTCAATCCTGCTCCCTCGCGACTGCAATCCTGCAGTAGCCTGTCCCGCTTGGACTTGCCAGTTCTATTGTTTCCTCAAAGCCCAAGAGCACTGTACTACACCACCTATTTTGACCACGCGTTGGACAGCGACTCCGCCTGCTTCAGCACTAGTTCTACAGCCGCGTCCTCACCTACCGGCGGGTATTTCCATTTCTTCAGGGTACGTCGCACCAGAATTCTCAGCTTGGCGCGGACGCTCTCGCGCACTTGCCAATCCACCTTGGTGCTGTTGCGCAGTTTTTCGGTGATTTCGACAGCAATCTTTTTGAGAATATCGTCACCCAGTTCCCTCACGGCGCCTTCGTTGTTGGCCAACGCATCGTAGAAGGCAATCTCATCCGGGTTCAGCCCCAACGCGGCTTCCCGTTCCAGCGCAGCCTGGAAGTCCTTGGCCATCTGGATCAGTTCCTCAATGACCTGCGCCGTCTCCACCGCCCGATTGTGGTATTTGCGTAGGGTTTCCAGCAGGCGGTCGCCGTACTTCTTCTCCTGCACCACGTTGTTGCGCGCCCGCGCCTTGATCTCGTCACGCAGCAGCTTTTCCAGCAGTTCCACCGCCAGGTTGCGGGTCTTCATCTGCCGAACGTCTTCCAAGAACTCTTCCGACAGCAGGCCGATGTTGGGTTTATCCAGGCCTGCTAGGGCGAAGATGTCCGCCACCCCATCCGCCATGATGGCGTTGTCCAGGATCTGCTTGAGCGCGCTGTTCTTGTCCGCGTCGGAACGCTTGCGATCCACCGTGGTGAACTTGACGATGGCGGCCCTGACGGCGGCGAAGAAGGCAATCTCCGTGCGCAAGGCGGCGGCCTCATCCAACGTGCTGCACAGGGAAAACGCCTTGCTCACGGCCAGCATGGCATCAAGGAAACGCTGCTTGCCGTCCTTCAGGCCCAGGATATGGTTGGCTACCGGCGCCAGCAGTTTCATTGCATCGGTCTCGAAGCCGCTGTAGTCGAAGCCATGCATCAGCCCGCGAACGATGTCGAGCTTTTCCAGTAGTACCGCCAGGGCCTCGGCTGCGTTATGCGCCGGGTCGCCCTTGCCCTTGGATTCGGTATAGGTCTTGAGCGCCGCTTTCAGTTCGTTGGCAATGCCGATGTAATCCACCACCAATCCACCGGGCTTGTTGCGGAACACCCGGTTGACACGGGCAATGGCCTGCATCAGGTTGTGGCCCTTCATGGGCTTGTCTACATACATGGTGTGGCAGCAGGGCGCGTCGAAGCCAGTCAGCCACATGTCGCGCACGATCACCAGCTTCAACGGATCTGCCGGGTCTTTGAAGCGCTTTTCCAGACGTTTCTTCACCTGCTGGCTGTACAGGTGCGGCTGCAGCAAGGGCTTGTCCGCTGCCGAACCGGTCATCACTACCTTGATTGCGCCCTTCTCCGGGTCGGCATCTTGCCAGTCCGGGCGCAGGGCGACGATGGCGTTGTACAGCTCGGCGCAAATGTCACGGCTCATGCAGACGATCACCGCCTTGCCTTCCAGCGTGGCCGTGCGCGTCTCGAAGTGCTGCACCAAGTCGGCAGCCACCTGTTCCAGACGCGGCTGCGCGCCGACCAGCTTGGTCAGCGCAGCCCAATCGCTCTTGGTCTTCTCACGGGCGGTGATATCTTCCTCGTCCTCGATGACCTCATCTACCTGGGCATTGAGTGCGTCGATCTCGGCCTGGTTCACGTCCAGCTTGGCCAGGCGGCTTTCGTAGAAGATCGGTACCGTGGCGCCATCGTCCACCGCGTCCTGAATGTCGTAGATGCTGACGTAATCGCCGAACACCGCCCTTGTGTCTTTGTCTTCCAGGGCGATGGGGGTGCCGGTGAAGCCGATGAAGGTAGCGTTAGCCAGCGCGTCGCGCATGTGCTTGGCGTAGCCAAATACGTACTTGCCGGTCTTGGTATCCAGTCGCCCTTTCATGCCGTACTGGCTGCGGTGCGCCTCGTCGGAAATCACCACGATATTGCTGCGATCCGACAGCAGCGGGTGCTGTTCCTCATCGTCCAACAGGGCAAACTTTTGCACCGTGGTGAAGATGATGCCGCCAGCCTCGCGCGAAGCCAGCATCTCGCGCAGTTCCTCGCGGCTGCCAGCCTGCACCGGCGTCTGCCGCAGCAGGTCTTCGGCGGCGCAGAAGGTGCCGAACAACTGCCCGTCCAGATCGTTGCGGTCGGTCACCACCACTAGCGTGGGGTTTTTCATCTCCGGCTGCTGCAACAGCTTGCCCGCGTAGCAGGCCATGGTGATGCTCTTGCCCGAGCCTTGCGTATGCCACACCACGCCGGCCTTGCGGCTGCCGGGCCGCACTTCCTTGCCATAGGTGGCACGGGGCTCCTGCACTTCTAGCACGCCTTTGTTCGGACTGCTGGCGGCGATCACCGTGGCCCTCACCGCCTCGCGCACCGCATGGAACTGGTGATAGCCCGCGATCTTCTTGACGATGTGGTCGGCATCCTGTTCGAACAGCACGAAGTGGCGCACGTAGTCGAGAAACAGCACAGGTGCGAAGAACCCGCGCACCAGCGTCTCCACTTCGAACTCCAGCAGCGGTCGGTCGTCTTCATTAGCGATTGCGCGCCAGGGCTGCATGCGCTCCTGATTGGCTGTGAGCGACCCCAACCGCGCCGTGAAACCGTCGCTGACCACCACCGCCACATTGCTGTTGAACAGGTCGCCGATCTCTTCCTTGTAGGTCTGGATCTGGTTGAAGGCATCCCAGATGTCGGTCTGCTCGTTGGCGGGGCTCTTCAGTTCGATCACCGCCAGTGGCAGGCCGTTGACGAAAGCCACCAAATCCGGCCGGCGCGGCTGCTTGGTGCCGGTGACGGTGAACTGGCTGACCAACACGAAGTCGTTGTTGCGTGGATAGGCGAAGTCGATCAGGTTGACCAGGTCGGTGCGCTTTTCGTCGCCTATGGAGAACTCGACCGGAATGCCAGCCAGCAGCAGTCGATGCACATGACGGTTGCGTGCAATCAGCAGCGGCTCGCTGACCGTCAGAAGCTCGTGTGCCGCCTGCTCTAGCCCCGCGACGGGGATGTGCGGGTTGATGCGGATGAGCGCGACCAACAAGCGTTCGCGCAATACGGTCTGACGATAGTCGGAGCGAGCAGGTTGATCACCATCGGGCGCAATATCAGAGCCCTGTGTGTACGTCCAACCGAGACTCCCGAACCATTTAATGCAGAGGTCTTCGAGTTGTTGTTCAGTAATCATTTCCCCTCCGCTACCTGCTGCTTCACCGCATCCATGATTTGTTCGACCACTTCATCACGTAGTTGCGATGGATAGCCGTTCTTTCGCAATGTGACTCGGATAACGTTACGCATTCGAGCCTGAGCGTCTTCACGCTTTTCCCAATCCACAACTTGTTGTTTGGAAATATCCCGGGATAGTTCGCTAGCAATCAAAGCGATACGTCCTGGTTCCACTTGCTGCGCGTCAGGATGAGCACGCAAGATGGCATCAATGTTGAAAGAAGTCTGCTCCGAATCAATGATAGGAGCCTCCACGACATCAACAGCTGGAACAGGAGGCACTTGAACAACTTGAGTAGAGATCAAGCGCTCGCGCTCTGCAGCTCGCGCAAGACTGGCTTCCTCTTCCGCTTCCGCGGTTGTGATATTGCAATAATCAGATGCTCCGATCAGATCAGGAAAGAGACTGGCATGGTGCACGTTCATCCGCCTAAGATGGCGCAAGCAAGCATCACGCCCTTCATTACGGATATAAATCTTGCAGATGTATCTAGCTAATAAATCAGGCTGATCTTCTTCCGATGCGGAGCGTAACTCCTCATCTTCAAAAGCTTCGTCGTCAGCTAAGACATTTGCCAGTTTGTTTTCTATCGTGGCGTCATACGGAGAGAAAGTGAACAGTCCAGCCTGATTAACCAACCTCCCGTAGCTGTCCTTGCGCGGCTCCCAAAGCCGAATGCCAGTCTCATCTTGATGCCCCAGAATAAAACTCTTGTTGAGAACGTAGACGACACGATAAGGACTCTCTTCTTCATCCTTGCTATCAGCCTTGGCAAAGGCAAAAAACAGGGCGACATACGGGGAATAAGTCCAGTCAAGTAAAGGTGTCATCAATCCGTGATGCTGACCAATGGACCAAAGCTCGTCATCTTCATCCACGAGACTATTGTCGCTAAGTCGGCCTCGAATCGCCCGCTTGAAGCGCTCAAGCTGAGTCGCTGCCAAATTCTTGGTGACGACCCCATTGTCGGATAGACGACCTAGGGTCGGCATCAAACTCCAGTCTGAGCGTCGTTGGCCACGAAAAATCAGTTGTATCGCAGGGCGATTGAAAAATGGGCTTTCCAATAGTTCATTGTAATCCCGCCATGATTCCAATCGAGTTACTGGAATTCGGCCGCTGCGTTCGTCGGCCATCACTTCAAAGCACTTTTCTCCACTCTTCCAAACCGGAATTTTCTCAAAGTAGCCTATGTTCTGCTTCTCAGGGAAGATGCTCTCTTGCTGAGTCATTGACCTTCCTCATTACTCAAATTAGAAGGAACCGTCAGCTCACCACATAGAAGTTTCGGAAGTAGGGTATCGCGGAGCGCAGAAATTTGCCGAGACTCCAAATTGAGGTTTTCAATGTGCGAATAGAACGGGCGAACCCTCTCCGAGAAGGTGCATCTAAGCTCCGGAGACGCGCAAGGAAACTTCCAGCCAGCGATTGCATCCTTGTCTCCCCTTGGCATTTTTGCTCCCTTGGATGTGCGCATCATGAATTCAAAAAAATCATCCTGATAAAGCAGATTGTAAATAAATTCTTGACAGCCTTTTTCTTTCGTCTCGAAACAGAGCACGTCATTTGATCTCCCCCCATCAAAACTTGCCATCCATATTTTCTTGAAATATGGCCTGATGTTGGAAATTAGAATCTGTCCTTTCTTAAAGGACGGCACGGTACTAACCACAGGCAGAGAGGATGCGCGACCTACCCCACCCCGGTTCTCAATCATATTTTCTGTAGATATATAGGTTTCAATAGTCAAGGAAGACACATCAGTCTTGCCGACTGCGTACCGCGCCAGATCAGCAACGGATTTGATATTCCACCCCTTAGGAATCACTCCCAACTCCGATTCTTCCATGGCATCGGGAAACAGCGCGGCGGTGATGGCGAGTTGGTCGTGGTGCTCGCGGGACATCTGGTAGAGTTCGGCGTCGGTCTTGCCGCTGATGGCGCGCATGGCGGCCTGCTGGGGGTCTTCGCCTTGTTCGATGGCCGCGATCTTGGCCTTGACCGGGTCGAAATCGACAAACCAGGACTTGAAGATGGCTTGCGCCATAGCTTCGAGGGTTTGATTGATGCTGCGGTTAAGACTTAACTTGTCAGTAAGTGAGAACCTGACGTTTGCGATTATCTCTTGTTCCTCCTTGGAGGGCAGATCAACTTCCAGTTTTAATAGTTCAGATTGGCGAATACCCTGAACTGTTGATCCAGATGCTCGTGCTGCAATCTGCCGCTGTCCCTTTGAGGAGGCAAGCCAGGCTGTTAGGTATTTTGGATTGATCAATCTTAGATTTGGCCGCAGTCCAAACACTCGTTGTCCAAGCACGTACTTCTTGTCATCTTTAATGTAGAAGACTTCACCCATTGGTGCTTCGGAGGTCAAAATTATATCGCCCTCTTGCACCTCCACTTTCATCCATTTTTTATACATCTCAGCAGATGCATATCGCATTGACTGTACGTCAACCAAGCCATCCGTCTTGACATGCTTTGCAGATAGAACAGGTACACCACTTAGGAAAAAATCATCGAACCCCATCTTGTTTGGGGTCTTACCACGATGATCAATGATCAGTTCCAAGAGTTCAGAAAGCGGGAGCTTTGCGGGATTAGATGACATAACCCAACCTCGCCAAATTCTTCTTGATCTCCATTTCCAGCTTTTCACTCTCCGCAAACTGCTCCGCCAGTTTCACTGTCAACTGCTGCATCTTCTCAGCAAAGAGCTCATCATCCCCTTCCTGCTCGATCGCTCCCACATAGCGACCCGGCGTCAGCACGTGCTCGTACTTGCGGATTCCGTCAAGCTTGGCGGAATGGCAAAAGCCCGGCACATCCTCATACCCCTCGTTTTGTTGCCAGGCATGGAAGGTACTGGCGATTTTCTGGATGTCGTCAGGGGTAAAGTCGCGCAGTACCCGGTCCTTCATATAGCCTAACTGGCGGGCGTCGATGAACAGGAACTCACCGCGCCGGTCGCGCTTCTTCTTGTCCAGCGCGAAGCCGTTCTGCTTGTCGCGAGTCAGAAACCAAATGCAGGCAGGGATCTGGGTGTTGGTGAACAGCTGGCCGGGCAGCGCGACCATGCACTCCACGTAGTCGTCCTCGATCAGCCGCTTGCGGATTTCGCCCTCATTGTTGGTGTTGGAACTCATCGAACCGTTGGCCAACAGCAGCGCCATGCTGCCGGTGGGCGCCAGGTGCCAGAGCATGTGTTGCAGCCAGGCGAAGTTGGCGTTGCCCTGCGGCGGCGTGCCGGCAATCCAGCGCGGGTCGGCGGCTAGCTTTTCGTTCCACCATTCCTTCATGTTGAAGGGCGGGTTGGCCATCACAAAATCAGCGCGCAGGTCCGGGTGCAGGTCGTTCAACAGCGTATCGGCCGGACCAGTGCCGAAGTTGAACTCGATACCACGGATGGCCATGTTCATTGCAGCTAATCGCCAGGTGGTGGGGTTGCTCTCCTGCCCGTAGACGCTGATCTGCCCGCTCTTGCCGTTGGCTGCTTTGCCGCCGTGCTGTTCGATGAACTCCTCGCTCTGCACGAAGAAGCCGCCGGAACCCATGGCTGGGTCATAGACGCGGCCCTTGAACGGCTGGAGCATTTCCACAATCAGGGTGACGATGCTCTTGGGCGTGTAGTACTGGCCACCCTTCTTGCCTTCGGCCAGGGCGAACTGGCCGAGGAAGTATTCGTATACGTGGCCGAGGATGTCCTTGGATTTCAGGTCGAGCGGCTGACCCTTATATTCCTTGGCACTGAAGTCGGTATCCGAGAAGTGGCTGATCAATCCGGCCAGCTTGCTAGAGTCGAGCTGCACGCGGGCGAAGTCTTTGTTGAGCACGTTCTTTAAGCGAGGGTTTTCGCGCTCAATGGCTTCCATGGCATTGTCGATTAGCCAACCGACCGAGCGCATTTCCTCTGGCTCGTCTTTACCGTATTTTTCCCAGGGCAAAGCTGCCTTAGGCGGAAGTTGCGCACAGTCGCGCAAGGTCTGCCAACGCGCCTCAACGGGCACCCAGAACACATTCCTTTCAGTATAATAATCACGCACTTCAAGCTCGGCAGCGACATTTTCTTCGTACTCCTCGCTGCCAATCTCACCATAATCTTGAGGATCCATAAAGTACTCATCAGCAGGGTTCGTAAGTTGATTACGCAACTCTCGCCGTCGTTCATCAAAAGCGTCCGAGACATACTTCAAAAAGATCAACCCCAGCACTACATGCTTATAAACTGCCGCATCCAAATTAGAGCGCAGCCTGTCAGCGGAGCTCCAAAGCTTTTTTTCAAGATCATTTAGAAATTGTTGCTCAACAGATTTCATCTAAAAACCTCATCCTGTAAAACTCAAAACAGAAACCAAGCCATTCGCATCAACCGACACACATAGCTATAAAAATTCGCCGAAAACCAATCTTACAACCACTAATAAACAGATATTCTCTTATTTTACGCTGGCCAATAAAGCCGCTTCAGCGGCACAATACGTTTTGTTTCGGCATCAGTGGCGTCGTAATGCTCTATTAACGCCCGCACCACATGATCTAGTGTCCACATCGACAAAGGTATCGAAGCGCGATCCGCTTCATAGCTGGCATCTTTAGAGAAGCCACCGGTACTGACGTAGAGCCCGCGATCATCCTTGTGACGACCGCCAAGAAAGCTACGAATCTCCTGGCTACCCATCCGCTCCTTTCTATGCTTGACCTCCACGACGATACGCGGATGTTCAAACCCAAAACCATCAGGCGAGGCGACGATGTCCTTGCCAAGATCAGCGCCTGGCGGTGAGACCTGGGTCTTGTAGCCCATGGCGCGCAGGATGCCCGCGATGAGGTGCTGCATCTCGTCCCAGTCGAGTTCGTTGACTCTATCCTTGATACGCTCCAGCGCCTGGGCTTCGATATCGGCCAGCGGATCAGCTATGGCCTCTTCGGCCTCCACCACCTCGGGTGGCGTAGGCTTACCTTTAACAGCGGCCAATATTTCGGCCACCGCGCTGGACGGCACTTCAAACAAGGTAAGCGTGGAGCCTAGGGAGTTCTTGGTACCGATCCCCAAGCTATCACGTGAGAGTTCCTGGGTCTGCCACTGCACGGTACGGGTCAGGGACATGCCCTGTTCAGCCCATTCCGGATGGTGTTCGGCATTGCTGGTAACCGTACCAATCGAGTACAGCCGGTTGGCCGGTGAATAGGTGACGATCCAATCACCGTCTTTGATGTCATTAACGAAGCGCCAGACTTGGGAAGCTCCAGAGACCACCGTTCCCTGTTTGGCCTGGGGCTCGATGGTTTGATACAGGGCAATTAGCTGTTTACGGGCTATCCCAGGCTTGGCATGTGCTGCCAGTTGCTTCCAACCAACCGCAGCGACCCCGCGCTCACGAAAGACGTCATACAGGCTGCCACCTTCGCCACGAACCATCCACATCCTAGCCATAGATATCCCTCTTCTGTTCTGTAGCAATTGATTAAAAGCTTTAGCCTGCTTATCAGCATGGTCGGATAATTGTATCAACCGCGAGTAGTCATCCATTGGCTTTGGACTTTACCCGTAGCCTATCGGCCTTTGCTTGTCCGCCATGAAAAAGCCCGCCAGTTGGCGGGCTTTTTAGACGATCAGCGCCAAGCACTGAGCCGAATCACTCCCACTCAATCGTCGCCGGCGGCTTGCTCGAGACGTCGTAGGTGACGCGGGAGATGCCGTCGATTTCGTTGATGATGCGGTTGGAGACCTTTTCCAGCAGCTCGTAGGGCAGATGGGCCCAGCGGGCGGTCATGAAGTCGATGGTTTCCACTGCGCGCAGGGCGACGACCCAGGCGTAGCGACGACCGTCGCCGACCACGCCGACGGATTTGACCGGCTGGAAGACGACGAAGGCCTGGCTGACCTTGTGGTACCAGTCGGCCTTGCGCAGTTCGGTGATGAAGATGTCGTCGGCGCGGCGCAGCAGGTCGGCGTACTCCTTCTTCACTTCGCCGAGGATGCGCACGCCCAGGCCCGGGCCCGGGAAAGGATGGCGGTAGACCATGTCGTAGGGCAGGCCCAGTTCCAGGCCGATCTTGCGCACCTCGTCCTTGAACAGTTCGCGCAGCGGCTCGACCAGCTTGAGGTTCATCTCCTCGGGCAGGCCGCCGACGTTGTGGTGGGACTTGATGACGTGGGCCTTGCCGGTCTTGGCGCCGGCCGACTCGATGACGTCGGGGTAGATGGTGCCCTGGGCCAGGAACTTGATGTTGTCGAGCTTGCTGGCTTCGGCGTCGAAGACGTCGATGAAGGTGCGGCCGATGATCTTGCGCTTCTTCTCCGGGTCGGCTTCGCCTTCCAGGTTGGTCAGGAAGCGCTGCTCGGAGTTGGAGCGGATCACCTTGACGCCCATGTTCTCGGCGAACATGGCCATCACCTGGTCACCCTCGTGCAGGCGCAGCAGGCCGTTGTCGACGAAGACGCAGGTCAGCTGGTCGCCGATGGCCTTGTGCAGCAGGGCCGCGACCACCGATGAGTCGACGCCGCCGGAGAGACCCAGCAGCACGTTGGCGCTGCCGACCTGGGCGCGCACCTGGGCGATGGCGTCCTCGACGATGTTGGCCGGGGTCCAGAGGGCTTCGCAGCCGCAGATGTCCTTGAGGAAGCGCGAGAGGATGCGCCCGCCCTGCTTGGTGTGGGTCACCTCGGGGTGGAACTGCACGCCGTACCAGCCGCGCTCGTCGTCGCCCATGGCGGCGATGGCGCAGCTCGGGGTGCTGGCGACGATGTGGAAGCCGTCCGGCAGCTTGCCGACCTTGTCGCCATGGCTCATCCAGACGTCCAGGCCGAGCACGCCGTCGTCGTCGATGTGGTCTTCGATGCCTTCGAGCAGGCGGCTCTTGCCGACCACGTCGACCTTGGCATAGCCGAATTCACGGATGTTGGAGCCTTCGACCTTGCCACCGAGCTGCTCGGCCATGGTCTGCATGCCGTAGCAGATGCCGAACAGGGGCACGCCCAGGTCGAACACGGCCTTGGGTGCGCGGGGGCTGCCAGCCTCATGGACCGACTCGGGGCCACCGGCGAGGATGATGCCGCGCGGAGCGAAGGCACGGATGTCGGCGTCGTCCATGTCGAAGGGGTGCAGCTCGCAATAGACGCCCAGTTCGCGCACGCGGCGGGCGATGAGCTGGGTGTACTGGGAGCCGAAGTCGAGGATGAGGATGCGGTGGGCGTGGATGTCTTGGGACATGGCCAGGTCTCGATAGCGCTAGGTTCAGACGATTCGGGGCTGTCTAGACAGCCCCGAATCGCAACGTAGAAACAGGTTGGAAATCAGCCCACGCGGTAGTTGGGCGCTTCCTTGGTGATCTGCACGTCGTGGACGTGGGATTCGGCCATGCCGGCGCCGGTGATGCGCACGAACTGCGGCTTGGTGCGCATCTGCTCGACGGTGGCGCAACCGGTGTAGCCCATGGAGGCACGCAGGCCGCCCATCAGCTGGTGGATGATCGCCGCCAGCGGGCCCTTGTAGGGGACGCGGCCTTCGATGCCTTCGGGGACCAGCTTCTCGGCGCCGGAGGCGGAATCCTGGAAGTAGCGGTCGCTGGAGCCCTGGGTCTGGGACATGGCGCCCAGGGAGCCCATGCCGCGGTAGGACTTGTAGGAGCGGCCCTGGAAGAGCTCGACCTCGCCCGGGGCCTCTTCGGTACCGGCGAACATGGAGCCCATCATCACGCAGTAGCCACCGGCGACGATGGCCTTGGACAGGTCACCGGAGAAGCGGATACCGCCGTCGGCGATCAGCGGGACGCCGGTGCCTTCGAGGGCGGCGGCGACGTTGGCGATGGCGGAGATCTGCGGCACGCCGACACCGGCGACGATGCGGGTGGTGCAGATGGAGCCCGGGCCGATACCGACCTTTACCGCGTCGGCGCCGGCGTCAGCCAGGGCCTTGGCGGCTTCGGCGGTGGCGATGTTGCCGCCGATGACCTGGACCTGCGGATAGGTCTCCTTGACCCAGCGCACGCGCTCGATCACGCCCTTGGAGTGACCGTGGGCGGTATCGACCACGATGACGTCGACGCCGGCGGCGACCAGGGCGGCCACGCGCTCGGGAGTCTCGGCGCCGGTACCGACGGCCGCGCCGACGCGCAGGCTACCGGCGTCGTCCTTGCTGGCGTTGGGGTAGGCCTTGGCCTTTTCGATGTCCTTGACGGTCATCATGCCCTTGAGGGCGAAGGCTTCGTCGACGATCAGCACCTTCTCGATGCGGTGCTTGTGCAGCAGCTCGCGGACTTCCTGCTTGTCGGCGCCTTCGCGCACGGTGACCAGGCGATCCTTGGGGGTCATGACTTCGCGCACCGGCACGTCGAGACGGGTCTCGAAGCGCACGTCGCGGGAGGTGACGATACCGACCAGGTCACGACCGGAGAGCACAGGAACACCGGAGATGTTGTGCATACGGGTCAGGTCGAACAGGTCGCGCACGCTGGCGTCGGCGTCGATGGTGATGGGGTCCTTCACCACGCCGGCCTCGAAGCGCTTGACCTTGCGGACTTCCGCGGCCTGCTGCTCGACGGTCATGTTCTTGTGGATGATGCCGATGCCGCCTTCCTGGGCCATGGCGATGGCCAGACGGGACTCGGTCACGGTGTCCATGGCGGCGGACACCAGGGGAATGTTCAGCTCGATGCCACGGGTCAGGCGGGTCTTGAGACTGACGTCTTTCGGCAGGACATCCGAATAGCCGGGGATGAGGAGAACGTCGTCGAACGTCAGGGCTTCTTGGCTGATGCGCAGCATGGCGGGCGCTCCCGGGCGGGAAAATTTAGGAGCGCGACATTATACCTGCGCTTGGGGATGGGCGGCAACGCACCTGGACACCAACGGTAAGAGGATTCGATTTACGTGAGAATGACTATCAACATAGAATCGCCGCCACTTTCCCCGCCCCTCTCGAGATCGCCCTTGAACACGCCGCCCAGAGCCCTTCGCCGTTTTGCGCCCTTCGCCTTCAGCACCCTGGCCCTGGCGACCAGTTCGGGCCTCCTGGCCGCGGAAAACGCCAGCCTCGCCCCCATGGACATTTCCGCCCCGGCGACGGAGGCCGACCAGGGCTATCGCGCGACCCGGGCCTCGACCGCGAGCAAGAGCGATGTGCCGATCAAGGAAGAGGCGCAGTCGGTGCAGGTGGTAACACCCGAGACCATTGGCGATTTCGAGGTGCGCAGCCTGGATGACGCCATGAAGTTCATCAGCGGCGTGACCCAGAGCAATACCCTCGCAGGTACCAAGGACAGCTTCGTCAAGCGCGGCTTCGGCACCAACGCCGATGGCTCCATCCTGCGCGATGGCGTCCGCTCAAGCCTGTCGCACAACTTCGATGCCACCGCCGAGCGCGTGGAAGTCCTGAAGGGCCCCGCCTCTCTGCTCTATGGCGCCCTGGAGCCCGGCGGCCTGATCAACGTGGTCAGCAAACAGCCGCAATATCAGCAACGCACCCGGCTCAGTGGTTCGGCCTACAGCGAAGGCGGCGGCAATCTGGGGCTGGACACCACCGGCCCGATTGGCGATACCGGCCTGGCCTACCGGCTGGTCACCGAACGCCAGAGCGAGGACTATTGGCGCAACTATGGCGTCAGCCAGCACACCCTGGTGGCGCCGTCGCTGTCCTGGACCGGCGAGCGCGCCAGCCTGACGCTGGCCTATTCCTACAACGACTACAGCGGCCCGGTGGATCGCGGCACCGTGTTCGTCAACGGCCATCCGGCCAGCGTCGACTACAACACGCGACTGGACGAGAAATGGGCGAAGGGCGACGGCATCACCGAAACCGCCAGTGCCCGTTTCGAATATCAACTCAGCGACGACTGGAAGACCCGGCTGATCTATGCCTGGAACAACGATCGCTACAGCCTGGACTTCGCCCAGCCGGTCTCCCTGGCTGCCAACGGTAACCTGCTGCGGACTGCCAATGGCGCCGACTACGACTACGAAACCCAGTACACCAGCTGGGATTTCATCGGCAGTCAGGAGCTGTTCGGCCAGCGTCATGAGCTGCTGGTGGGCATCGACCACGAAGAGAACAGTCAGTACCGTGGCAAGACCTACCGCAACAACACGGCCTCGCGCCGCAACATCAATATCTTCGCGCCGGTGTACGGCAACCTGGCAGCGCCCAGTCTGCTCAGCGCAGCCCAGAGCGATCAGGATAGCGACCTGGATTCGACGTCCCTCTACTTCAAGGACAACTGGCACCTGAACGATCGCTGGATCCTGGTGCTCGGCGGGCGCTATCAGCAATTCGACCAGTACGCCGCTCAGGGCCTGGGCAACACCCATGTGGTCAACCTGGACAAGCGCGATCATGCCGTGGTGCCACTGGCCGGACTGGTGTTCAAGGCGACCGAGGACCTGTCGCTGTACGGCAACTACAGCCGCTCCTTCGTCCCCAACACCACGGTGGACGACCGCGGTACAACCTTCGATCCCGAAGAAGGCCGCAGCTTCGAGGTCGGCGCCAAGTACGACCTGACGCCGGGGCTGAACCTGAACGTCGCGCTCTACGACATCGAGAAGAAGAACGTCGTCACCACCAGTAGCGTGAATGGCGTAAGCATCGGCGAAGCCGCCGGCAAGGTTGGCTCACGAGGCGTGGAGGTGGATCTCACCGGTCGCCTGGCCGAGCGCTGGGACATGATCGCCACCTATGCCTACAACAAGACCAAGGTGCTGGATGACCCCAGCAATGAGGGTAATCGCCTGACCCAGGCACCCGAGCACATGGGCAGCCTGTACCTGACCCATCACCTGCAAGTGCCCTCGAACCTGGGCGACTGGCGTCTGGGCGGCGGCGCCCGCTACGTCGGCGAACGGGCCGGCGATGCGGCCAACAGCTTCTACATGAGCAGCTACACCGTGGCCGACGCCTTCCTGCGCTGGGACCTGCCGGTGACCGGCTACCAGACCCGCCTGCAGCTCAACGTCGACAACCTGTTCGACAAGCAGTACTACCCATCGAGCGCCAACAGCCCGCTGCAGGTCGCGGTGGGCGAGCCGCGGACGGCGCGGTTGAGTGCCACGGTGAGCTTCTGATCCAGGGAATACGTCTACCTCTTAGCCCTCAGCGTGCGAAACAGGCCGAGGGCTGAGAGGTGCGATGCCCCCTTCCGGCAACGTCTTTCAGCGCCAACGAATGAGGCATGGTTCACTGACGGGGCGTGGAAAGGCAGGCACTGTCCAGCCCACGTTCGTTTGTTCAAGTCGTTTGCTCTTCTGAGCAAGTTCAGCGAGCGCTCAACCTGACTTTCACCAAGGATGAACGCCATGACTGCCAAGCAACATCCGCTAGACGCTGACCAGAACCTCTCCAATCCATCCGCCGCCTTTGCCAGGGCAGCCCAGGCCGCCGTACCCGCCACGCCGGCCGGTACCTTCGATGGCGTCAGCTACTACGCGTTCCAGAACCAGCCGCGCCTTACCCTCGACATCAACGCCGCCGCGGCCAAGGTCGGTTTCGCCAAGACCTTCGACGCCAACGGTCCGCACTACACGGCAGGCTCCACACTGAATGAAGTGAACCTCATCGGTCACTACGAAGAGCAACGAACGCTCCTGGATGGCCATACCCGCGGCACCACACCGGGAGACACCTCGCTGGATTCGAGCATTGCCAAGTTGACCGTCAGCCTCACCGATGTGCCCACCAATGACCTCAACCTGTGGTCTCACGTCGACCTGAGCAACTTCGACGGGCTGCAGACGTTCGACGGCTCCCAGTCCACCGTCGGCCTGTTCATCGACCTGACCAATGCCTACAGAAGCGATGGCCCCGACGTGCGTAGCGAGAGCGCCTTTCTCAAGACGGTAACGACTGGCAGCGCGGGCGATTTTCTCTATGTCAGCACCATCGCCGCAGCGGAGTTGGACAGCGTCGCCGCGCTCGGCAATTCCAGGGTGAAGCCGTTGACGATAGACACGGGTGCCGGTGGGGACGATATCTCGGCCTACATCCAGCAGGCCGATATGGTCATCAACGCCGGTGCGGGTGGAGACTCCATCGACCTGTCCATCGAAAAGGGCGTCGCGGCGCACAATGCCACCGTAAGGGGCAACTACGGTCACGGCGCTACCATCACCCTGGGTGAAGGCCGGGACTACCTCATCGTCGACACCCTGGGCAACGGCACGTTGGCCAACTTCGATGGCAGCAGCAGCGCCGCCGCCAATCGCTCTCTGGCGGCCAACCACGTCACGATTACCGACTACCAGGCCAGTGAAGACCAGCTCATCTTCGGTTTTTCGATCCAGAAACCCGAGGCGGTCACCACGGTGGCGGATGCGGCCCTGAAGGGCGCCACCAGCCTGTACGGCGCACTGCAACAGGTGGCGCAATCCATGGCCTACAACGAGCGTGCCGCGGTCTTTCACTATGGCTCGGACACCTACGTTCTGCATAACGTGGGCGATACCGGTCAGGTCGACGCCGCCGATTCGCTGATCCAACTGGTGGGCATCCAGGATCTGCAGGACGTGGCCGGTACGGTGTCCGCCGGTCCGCGCGGCATAGGCAGCTAGGGCCCGACGCCCAGCCGCGGGATCCCTGCCTGCCCAGACGTTAGGGTCCCTTGGCTTTCGCGCGATCTGGCGGCTCGGAACAATGGAGGCGACAGCACCGCCGAGAGCGGGCGAAGAAAATCGCCCTGAGCCAGAAAGAGGCAATGGACAGCGGATGTCAGCCAGGTGCTGATGCTCTATCCTAGCCGCCCCGCCACGGGGCCTCGGCCCGCCTGGCGGGCCTCTTTCCGTCTTCGGCCAGTCCCCCTCATGCTCGATCGCCGCACCCTTCTGCACTTCGCCGCTGGTACCGCGCTGCTCGCCGGACTGCCCGGTCGGGTGCATGCCCGCGCGTCCGCGGCGGATGGCGAGTTCCCGCGGCAGGTGGAGCATGTGGTGGGCAGCACCCTGATCCCGCGCCAGCCCCAGCGGGTGGCCGTGATCTCCACCGGCCAGCTGGACGCCGCCCTGAGCCTGGGCGTGATCCCGGCGGGCACCACCCGGGTGGACAATCGCGAACTGGCGCCGGGCTATCTGCGCACCGCCCTCGCCAATCGCGCGCCGGAGCTGGAGGCCATGGTCGATCTGGGCAGTCGCCAGGCGCCGGATCTGGAAGCCCTCGCGCGGCTGGCGCCGGATCTGATCGTGCTCAATCGCACCGTGCTCAAGGCCGGCGGGCTGGAGCTGTTCTCGCGCATCGCCCCCACGGTGGTGGCGCGCGGCACCGGCGGCAACTGGCGACCGGATTTCCTGCTGCTGGCCGATGCCCTGGGCCGTCGCCAGCAGGCCGAGCGCCTGCTGGCGGACCTGGATCTTGAGCTGGCCGGCCTGGCGCAGCGCTTCGGCGCCCAGCCGCCCTCCGCCTCCCTGCTGTTTTCCAGCGGCGCGCGACTGCGCCTGATGGGGGCCGATTCCTTTGCCGGCGGACTGCTGCAGGCCATGGGCATGACCCGTCCGGCGGCGCAGCGCTTCAAGGGCACCTCGCGGGATGTCAGCGCCGAGTTGCTGGACCTGGCCGACGCCGACTGGCTGTTCTATGCCGAGCAGGGCACCGCCCTGGCCAGCCTGGCGCGACAGCCGCTGTGGCCTCGACTCACTGCGGTGAGCCAGTCCCGAGCCATCCGCGTGGACACCGACGCCTTCTATCTCAACGCCGGTCCCCTCGCCGCGCGCCAGGTGATCAGCACGGTCGCCGGCGCCTTGGGGGTGACATGACCCAGCCAGCCCGCCCCGCGCCCCTTGCGCAACGAGTATCCGCGGCCCGCGGTGGCCTGGTGCTGGTCCTGCTGCTGATCGTCCTGGCGCTGGCGGTGGTGGCGAGTCTGGGCATAGGGGCGCGGTCGCTGTCGGCGGCGCAGATCCTGCACCTGCTCGTCGCCCCCGATGACTCCACCGAGGCGGTGGTGCTCTGGGAACTGCGCCTGCCGCGCACCCTGCTCGGACTGCTGGTGGGCGCGGCCCTGGGCCTGGCCGGTGCACTGATGCAGGCGCTGACGCGCAATCCGCTGGCCGATCCCGGATTGCTGGGGATCAATGCCGGGGCGGCCTTCGCCGTGGTGGCCGGGTTGTCGCTGGTGGGGCTGGACGATGCCCCGACGCGCCTGGCCTGTGCCCTGCTGGGAGCGGCCCTGGCCGCCGGCCTGGTCTATCTGCTCGGTGGCAGTGCCCCGGCCCGTGGTCAGCCCATACGGTTGATCCTGGCCGGTATCGCCCTCAGCGCCAGCCTCAACGCCTGCACCGGCATCATCACCCTGTTCGACAGCGCGGTGTTCGACAGCTACCGCTTCTGGGCGGTGGGCGCCCTGAGCGGCCAGACGCCGGGCGGCGCCCTCGGCATCCTGCCGTTGCTGCTGATCGGCCTGGCGCTGGGTCTGCCCCTGGGCAGCCGTCTCAATGCCCTGGCCCTGGGCGACGACCTGGGTCGCGCCCTGGGGGCCCGACCGGGGCAACTGCGGCTGCTGGCCTTCGTCGCCATCGTGCTGCTGTGCGGCGCCGCCACCGCGGTGGCCGGACCCATCGGCTTTCTCGGCCTGGTGGTGCCCCATGCCCTGCGCCTGCTGGTGGGCGCCGACTGGCGCTGGATCCTGGCCCTGGCGCCCCTGGCCGGCGCCAATCTGCTGTTGCTGGCCGATACCCTGGGCCGCCGCGTGGCCCTGCCAGGCGAGCTGGAAGCCGGGATCGTCTGCGCCCTGCTCGGTACCCCGGTGCTGCTCGCGCTGATCATCCGTTCCGCCCGGCGGGTACGCCCTTGAGTCGTCATCGCTTCGCCCCCCGCCGCTCGGCGCGCTTCAAGGCCTGCCTGTTGCTGCTCCTGCTGGCGGCCATCGGCATCTGCGCCCTGACCCTCACCGGTGGCGCCTTCGCCCCGGCGCCGCACCGGGTCGCGGTCACCCTGCTCGGTCGGGGCGATGCCCTGGCCAGTCTGATCCTGCTGGATCTGCGCCTGCCGCGGCTGCTGGCGGCCTTTGGCGTCGGCGCCGCCCTGGGCGCCAGCGGCGCCATCTTCCAGCGCCTGGCGCGCAATCCCCTGGCCAGTCCGGACCTGGTGGGCTTCACCGTCGGCTCGGCCAGTGGCGCCCTGATCACCCTGCTCTGGCTGCAACTGGGCGGCGCGGCGCTGATGCTGGGTGCCCTCGGCGGCGGGCTGCTGGCCGCGGTACTGGTAGCCGGCCTCGCGGCCCTGGCCGGGATCCGCGGCGAGCGGATGATCCTGCTGGGCATCGCCGTCAGCGCCCTGCTCGCCTCGCTCAACGAATACCTGCTGACCCGCGCCGAACTGGACGAAGCCCAGGAGGCCCGGCTCTGGCTGTTCGGCAGCCTGGACATGCTGACCTGGAGTCGCACCCTGACCCTGCTCGCCGGCTGCCTGCTGCTTCTGCCGCTGGCCGCCTGGCTGGCGCGGCGGTTGCGCCTGCTGGAGCTGGGCGACGACCTGGCCCGGGCCCTGGGCCTGGCCGTGCTGCCCAGCCAGAATCTGCTGCTGGCGGTTGCCGTGGCCCTGGCCGCCCTGGCCATCGCCACCGCCGGTCCCATCGGCTTCGTCGCCCTGGCGGCGCCCCAGCTGGCCCGGCGCCTGACCCGCAGCGCCGATCTCGGCATTCTCGCCCCCGCCCTGCTCGGCGCCTGCCTCACCGCCCTGGCCGACCTGCTGGCCCAGCGGCTGCTGGCGCCCTTCCAGATTCCGGTCGGCTTGCTGACCGGCGCCCTGGGCGGCCTCTATCTGATCTTTTTGCTGAGCCGCGAATGGCGGCGGACCTCATGAGCCAAGACGCCCCTTCCAGTCGCCTCGCCGCCCACGGTCTCACCGTCGGCTACGGCGGCCAGCCGATCTGCGCCGACCTCTATGTACGGCTGCCCGATGGGCGCTTCACCGTCATCATCGGCCCCAACGGCTGTGGCAAGTCGACCCTGCTGCGCAGCCTGGCGCGGCTGATCCGTCCCAGTGCCGGCGAGGTACGCCTGGACGGTCGGCTGATCCAGGACCTGCCGACCCGCGAGGTGGCCCGTCGCATCGGCCTGCTACCGCAGAGCGCGGTGGCGCCGGACGACATCCTGGTCAGCGACCTGGTGGCGCGCGGGCGCCATCCCCATCGCCAGGCCTTCGCCGGCTGGACGGAGGCCGATGAGCGCGCGGTGCAGCACGCCCTGGAAGCCACCAACACCCTGGAGCTGGCCGAGCGGGCGGTGGACAGTCTGTCCGGCGGCCAGCGCCAGCGCGTCTGGATCGCCCTGGCACTGGCCCAGGAGACTCCGCTGCTGCTGCTCGACGAACCCACCACCTTTCTCGACATCGCCCACCAGGTGGAGCTGATGGAGCTGCTCTGCCGGCTCAACCGCGAAGGCGGCCGCACCCTGGTGGCGGTGCTGCACGATCTCAACCAGGCCTGTCGCTACGCCGACCACATCATCGCCCTGCGCGCCGGCCGCATCCTCGCCGAGGGCCCGCCGGCGGAGATCGTCACCCCCGAGCTGATCGAGGCGCTGTACGGCCTCAAGTGCGCGGTGATCGAGAATCCCCTGGCGGGTACGCCGCTGGTGATTCCCTACTAGGGCTCGTCCCGGAAAACGCTGCGCGGTTTTCCAGGCTACCGCCAGGGTGGACGACGGCGCCGCCTCGTCCACCGTTGCGCCCCATCTTGTCGGACGACCCCGCAGGTGCTCCACTGGCGATCCAGAACAACAACGGAGCTCGCCATGCATATCGTCATCCCGGACGACTACCAGCACGTCGTCGAAACCCTGGATTGCTATCCCCTGCTCCAGCGCGCCGGGCATCAGGTGACGCTCTATCACGATGCCGAATGCGATCCCAGGGTGCTGGTGGAACGCTTCCGTGACGCCGATGCCCTGGTGCTGACCCGCGAGCGGACCCGCATCGACGCCGAGCTGCTGGCGCACCTGCCGCGACTCAAGCTGATCAGCCAGACCGGCAAAGCCACCGCCCACCTCGACGTGGCCGCCTGCACCCGCCAGGGCGTGGCGGTGTGCGAAGGCAGTGGCTCGCCGGTCTCCACCGCCGAGTTGACCTGGACGCTGATCCTCATGGCCCGCCGCAAGCTCAAGCCGGCCATCGACGCCCTCTATGCCGGGCGCTGGCAGGTCAATCTGGGCGAACGACTGGACGGGCAGATCCTCGGCATCTGGGGCTACGGCAAGATCGGCCAGCGCCTGGCGCGCTACGGCCAGGCCTTCGGCATGCCGGTGCTGGTCTGGGGCAGCGAGGCCTCGCGCGCCCGCGCCGAAGCCGACGGCCATCGCGCGGCGCCCAGCCAGGAGGCCTTTTTCGCCGAGGCCGATGTCATCAGCCTGCATCTTAGATACAGCGAGCGCAGCCGCGGCTGCGTGCGCGCCGAGGACCTGGCACGGATGAAGAAGAGCGCCCTGCTGGTCAACACCGCCCGCGCCGGCCTGATCGAACCCGGTGCCCTGCTCACGGCGCTGGAATTGGGCCACCCTGGCCAGGCGGCGCTGGATGTCTTCGAGCAGGAACCGGTGGCGCCGGACGACCCCCTGCTCGCCCACCCCCAGGTGCTCTGCACCCCGCACCTGGGCTATGTGGAAAAGCACAGCTACGAACTCTATTTCGGCGAGGCCTTCGCCAACCTGGTGGGCTTCTTCAGCGGCGAACCGACCGGCCTGGCCAATCCGGAGGTGTTGGGGCGGTAGGATTGGGGGCGCGTGGATCGCGTGGATAAGGCTGCGCCGTTATCCACCCTACGCAGCGCTCTGTAGGGCGCAGCGAAATCCGACAACTGCACCCTCACCCCAGCCCTCTCCCAGAGGGAGAGGGGGAAAAGCGGCGCACTCCTCGTAGGTTGGGTTGAGCGCAGCGAAGCCCGACAACCTGCACCCTCACCCCAGCCCTTTCCCAGAGGGAGAGGGGGAAAGGCAGCGCACGCCTCGTAGGTTGGGTTGAGCGTAGCGAAGCCCGACATTGTCCAGGCTTGAACGCTGTCGGACTTCGACGATGAAGCTGTCTCAACCCAACCTACGGCAGGCGCTCCCTTACCGCGGCGGCGAAGGCGGCGGGGGCTTCCTGGGGGATGTTGTGGCCGCAGCCGGGCAGCACCTCGTAGCGGAAGGGTCCGCTGAAGTGCTGCGCTACCCCGGCTTCATCCTGCACCGCAGTGACCCCATCGTCGGCACCGGCCAATACCGTGGTGGGCACGCGGATGGGTGGCTGAGCGGCGAGCCGGCGCTCGGTCTCGGCATAGGCCGGATCGTCCGGGGCCAGACCGTAGCGGTGGCGATAGGAGTGGATCACGGTATCGACGAAATCGGGGTTGTCGAAGGCCGCGGCGGTAAGGGCGTAGGTGGCGTCGCTGAAGCGCCAGCTGGGTGACCACAGCGACCAGAGCAGTCGGCAGAATTCGCGGCGATGTTTCGCCAGTCCGGCGCGACCCCGTTCGCCATGGAAGTAGTACTGGTACCAATAGCGCAGCTCCGCCGCCGGTTCGGCAGGCTGGGTGGCAGCGGCTGCGATGTCCTGGATCGGATAGCCGTCGCCCAGCACCAGCCCGCTCACCCGTTCCGGCCAGAGGGCGGCGACGATACCGGCGGCGCGACCACCCCAGTCGTAACCGGCCAGGGTCGCCCGCTCCAGGCCCAGGGCGTCGAGCAGCGCCAGGACGTCATGGGCCAGGGCGGCCTGCTGGCCAGAACGCGGGGTGTCGGCGCTCAGGTAGCGGGTCGCGCCGTAACCGCGCAGAAAGGGCACATGGACGCGGCAGCCAGCGGCGGCCAGTTCATCGGCCACCTCGGCGTAGGCGTGGATGTCATAGGGAAAGCCATGCAGCAGCAGGACCGGATGGCCGGCGTCCGGGCCCTGGACTTGGTAGGCGACGTCAAGGACGCCGGCCTGGATGGAGGTGAGCATGGGGGATCTCCGCCACGGGTGTTGTAGAGCGGAGAGGTGGATCGGCTTGGGAGTTCCCGAGGTGGCAGCGTCGCGTGGAAAACGCTACGCGGTTTTCCACCCTACCAGCCTACGGCGTCTGAGAGCATCGCGGCCATGGGCCGCTCCTACGGAGTCACCGGTCACTGTAGGAGCGGTCGCTACGGCGCACCGGCATGGCCGCGATCATCACAACGCCAAACTCGATAGCGGACCACCGTAGGCTCGTTGGTTACCCCGCCAAATACCGCCCGATCAGGGTCACGCCCGACACCAGCACCAACCAGGTCACCAGGCGGGTGAAGCGTTCTCGCGACAGGCGCCGTTGCAGGTGGCGGCCGATCCAGCCGCCGAGCAGCATGGCGGGCAGCAGGCAGACCGCCAGGAGCAGCAGGCTGCCATCGCTGTAGGCGCCGGCGATCAGCAGCAGGACGATACGGATGGAGGCACTGCAGCCGATGAGGAAACTCTGGGTGCCGCGGATGGCGTTCTTGTCTTCCAGGCGGCCGTTGAGATAGAGCGCATAGAGGAAACCGCCACTGCCGAACAGGGCGCCGCACAGGCCCCCTACCCCGCCCGCCGGGATCGACCAGGCCGGCGCCAGTTGGCGAAAGCCCTTGGGACTGAGCAGGCTGTAGGTGGAATAGGCCACCACGAAGAGCCCCAGCCAGAGCATCAGCAGCCGGGCGTCGGTGCGCATCAGCAGGTAGGTGCCCAGGGCCGCGCCCAGCAGCAGCATAGGCAGCAGGCGCCTGAGTTCACGTCCGGCGATGGCGCGGCGATCCGGCAGCCAGTTGTGGAAGGAGGCGAGGAAATCCAGCATCACCAGCAGGGGTACGATGCGCGACAGCGGCATCCAGCTGGTGAGCAGGGGGCCGGCGACCAGGGCGCTGCCGAAGCCGGCGACGCCAAAGATCAGGTAGGCCAGGACCACGATGGCTTCGATGAACAGCCAGTCGAGCGGGCTGAAGGCGGGAACGAGGGCAACCAGAGAGTCGAGCATGGGGGCGCATCCTGCGAGAAGAGCTCGCATTCTGCGCCCCGCGTGCAACCTCTGAAAACCGCCAGCCGCCCCCGTTCACGGGGACCGGCGGTCCAGAGCGGCTCAGGGAATCAGGCGCTGGGCCCGCAGCCGGGTGAAGAGGTCGAGAAAGCTCGCCCGGGTGTCGCGATAGCCGAAGAAGCCCAGGTCGCGGCTCTTGGTCATGTCGTTGAGGCACTCGATCTCGCGGCCCAGGTCGGCGTCGCTGTGCCACCAGGAGGCCAGCTTGTCGACGTCGGCTTCCACCAGGTCGTGCTCCTCGGCGAGCTTGCGCCACTGCGCCGGAGCCACGTCCTTCATCCGCGCTTCCAGCGGCATGGGCTGCTCGGGATAGGGCGCCGGCTCCAGGTCGAAGAAGGCGGCGATCTCGCCCCACAGCCAACGCCAGCGGAAGACGTCGCCGTTGACGGTGTTGAACGCCTGGTTGCGCGCGGCCGGCGCCAGGGCGGCCCATTCCAGTTGCTCGGCGAGCAGGCCGGCGTCGGTGACGTCGGTGATGCCGTCCCACTGGGTACGGGAACCGGGGAAGACGAAGGGCTGGCCGGTGGCCTTGCACAGGGAAGCGTAGACCGCCAGGGTCAGGCCCATGTTCATGGCGTTGGTACCCTTGGCCTGGCCGATCATGCTGTGGGAGCGGTGCACGCTCCAGCCGAAGCCATGCCGCTCGGCGGCAGCGAAGAGGATGTCTTCCAGGGTGTAGTAGAAGTTGGCGCCGGCCTGGCGCGGCTCGCTTTCGCGGAAGGGCGTCTCGGCCTTGCCGCTGCCGTATTCCTCGAAGGAACCCAGGTAGTGCTTGGTGCCGGTCACCAGTGCCAGGTGCTCGAGCGGCGCGCCGTCCAGGGCCTGGCAGAGGTTGTCCATCATGGCGCCATTGGCCTCGACGTTTTCCTTCTCGGTAGGGCGACGGGTCCAGGTGCAGAAGAACACATGGCTGATCGGCAGGCCGGCCAGCGCCTGGCGGGTGGACTCGGCGTCGAGCAGGTCGGCGGCGACCGGGATGACGCCTTCCTGTGCCACCGGTTTGCGTGCCAGACCGTAGACGGTCCAGCCCGAGGCGACCAGGGTGTTGGCCAGGTTGTAGCCGGAAATGCCGGTCACGCCGACGATGAGAGCGGTGCCCTTGCGCATGAAACCTCCAGATAGGGGTGGGAGACGGCCTGCAGTGGACGCAGGCGCTGTAGATAAGGGAGTGCCTTGTCTCAGGGTTGATTCCAGCCTATTGGAGAATTAACGGCGTATCCTGGGTATAAATTCCTTTTTAATCGGAATCAGATTCCGCAATCGGGAGCCTGCCTTGTATTCCTCCGAACGCCTCAAGGGCCTCGACGTCTTCGTCACCGTGGCCGATCTCGGCAGCTTCACGGCGGCTGGCGAGCGTCTCAATCTCACCGGTTCGGCCGTCGGCAAGAGCGTGGCCCGGCTGGAAAGCCGGCTGGGCGTGCGGCTGTTCCAGCGCACCACCCGCCGGCTGAGCCTGACCGAAGCCGGCACCCGCTTCTATCGCACCTGCACCGGGGTGCTGGCCGAGCTGGAACAGGCCGAAGTGGGCCTGGCCGCCCAGGACGGCGAGCCCCACGGCCGGGTGCGCATCGACCTGCCCGCCTCCTATGGCCGCCTGCATGTGCTGCCGCTGATCCTGGAATTGCTGCACCGCTATCCGCTGTTGCAACCGGATCTGTCGCTGTCGGATCGCTTCGTCGATCCGGTCCACGAGGGCATCGACATCCTGGTGCGCATCGGCGGCTCCGACGCCTGGCCGGCCAGCCTGGGGCATCGCTTCCTCGGTACCCAGCGCCAGGTCTTCTGCGCCGCCCCGGCCTATCTCGCCCAGCACGGCCGCCCCCGGACCCCGGCCGAGCTGGTCGATCACCAGTGCATCGGCTTTCGCCAGGCCGATGGCCTGATCAGCCCCTGGCAGCTGCGCGGCGAACAGCCGGGCGACAGCGAACGCTGGATCTTCCAGCCGCGCCTGGTGGTGGGGGATGGCGAAGGCGAGGTGCTGGCCGCCCTGGCCGGGCATGGCATCGCCCAGTTGCCGACCTGGCTGATCGCCACGCACCTGGCCAGCGGCGCTCTGGTGGACGTGCTGCCCGAGCACGGCGTCGAGGGCTCGCCGATCAACCTGGTGTGGCCGCGCAGTCGCGAGAGTCTGCCGCGGGTCCGGCTGCTGCTGGAGCACCTGGCCAGTCGCCTGCTGCCCACGGTGGCGCCGAAGCTTTCGCGCTAGCCACGACCGCTCGACCAGTGGCCCCGACTGCCGCACCACGGACGGGAACATCCGCTCGGGCACCCCGGTCGTAAACCCTCGTACGCCCGCTCGCCCCTGAGTTCCATCGATGGGCGGCATGACGATTATCGAGACGATCGATTGGTGCCGTCGGCTCTGGCTCAGCAGGATCGACGGTTTGTCACCGGGCCAGGCCAACCTGGCCGCCCTGCTCCACCACTCAGTTCCACCACCTAGATGAGGTATCTCATGAGCCAAGCCCAAGGCTACGCTGCCCAGTCCGCCGACCAGCCCCTGGCGCCCTTCTCCTTCGAGCGGCGCGAACCCGGCGCCCACGACGTGCAGATCGACATCCTCTTCTGCGGCGTCTGCCATTCCGACCTGCACACTGCCCGCAACGAGTGGAACAACACCCTGTACCCGTCCGTGCCCGGTCACGAGATCGTCGGCAAGGTGACCGCGGTCGGTGCCCACGTGAAGAACTTCAAGGTCGGCGACACCGTCGGCGTCGGCTGCATGGTCGACAGCTGCCAGCACTGCGCCCCCTGTGACGCCGGTGAAGAGTCCTACTGCGAGAACGGCTTCACCGGCACCTACAACGGCAACCTCTACGGTGGCAGCGAAAACACCCAGGGCGGCTACTCCGACCACATCGTGGTCAACGAGAAGTTCGTGCTCAAGGTGAGCCACACCGAGAACCTGGCCGCCGTGGCGCCGCTGCTGTGCGCCGGCATCACCACCTACTCGCCGCTGGCCCACTGGAAGGTCGGCCCGGGCAAGAAGGTCGGCATCGTCGGCCTGGGTGGCCTCGGCCACATGGGCGTCAAGATCGCCCATGCCATGGGTGCCCACGTGGTGCTCTTCACCACCAGCGCAGGCAAGAAGGACGACGCCCTGCGCCTGGGCGCCGACGAGGTGGTGGTATCGAAGAACGAAGACGAGATGGCCGCGCACGCGAACAGCTTCGACTTCATCCTCAACACCGTGGCCGCGCCGCACAACCTGGATGCCTTCCTCACCCTGCTGAAGTGGGACGGCACCATGACCCTGGTCGGCGTACCCGCCGAGCCGCACCCGGCGCCCAGCGTCTTCAACCTGGTGATGAAGCGCCGCCAGCTGGCCGGTTCGCTCATCGGTGGCATCCGCGAGACCCAGGAAATGCTGGACTTCTGCGCCAAGCACGGCATCGTCTCGGACATCGAGCAGATCGCCATCCAGGACATCAACGAAGCCTATGAGCGCATGCTCAAGAGCGATGTGAAGTACCGCTTCGTGATCGACATGCAGAGCCTCAAGCAGGGCCAGACCGCGGCCTGATTCCGCGTTCCGCTCCGCCGACAACGCCCGCGCCCGTCGCGGGCGTTGTCATTTCCGGTAACGCATTTTTGGCGCGGCCTGCGGTCCTAGCTTCTGTCCGAAAAGTCGTCGAGCGAAGGTCAGGCGAGGCGAAAAGTCCTGAGGAAGCGGAATTTACGAGCGGTAAATGAGCATTCCGAAGGGCTTTTCAACGAAGCATCACCGATGCGCAGACACTTTTCGGGTAGAAGCAAGCGATAACGACAATCACGAGGCGGCCGCCATGCAGTGGGACAAGGGACAACGTAGCGACAACGTGCAACAGGCCAGCGGTGGACGCGGCATGAAGATCGGCGGCGGCCTCGGCCTGGGTGGCGTGGCCCTGGTGGTGGTGTTCGGCCTGCTCAGCGGCCAGAGTCCGACGCAGATCCTCGGCAACCTGATCAGCCTCAGCGGCCAGAGCGCGCCGAGCCAGCAGGAGACCACCGCCCCGGCCGACAATCGCCAGGTGGACTTCGTCCGCGTGGTGCTGGGCGAGACCGAAAACACCTGGACGCGCATCTTCCAGGCCCATGGCGAGCAGTATCAGCCGCCCAAGCTGGTGCTGTTCAACGGCCAGGTGCAATCCGGTTGCGGCGGCGCCACCGCGGCCAGCGGTCCCTTCTATTGCCCGGTGGACAGCAAGGTCTACCTGGACCTGACCTTCTTCCAGGAACTGCAGCAGCGTTTCGGCGCCGACGGCGACTTCGCCCGTGCCTATGTGATCGCCCACGAGGTCGGCCACCATGTGCAGAACCTCACCGGTACCACCAGCAAGATGGAAGCGGCGCGCCGCCGTGGCATTCCCACCGAGGGTGCCACCGGGTTGTCGGTACGCCTGGAACTGCAGGCCGACTGCTATGCCGGGGTCTGGGCCAACGACGCCCAGCAGCGGCTGAACTGGCTGGAGCCGGGGGACCTGGAGAAGGCGCTGAACGCCGCCAACGCCATTGGCGATGATCGCCTGCAACGCCAGTCCCAGGGCCGCGTGGTACCGGATTCCTTTACCCACGGCAGCTCCGCGCAGCGGGTCAAGTGGTTCCGCACCGGCTTCGACAGTGGCAAGGTGGAGAGCTGCGACACCTTCGCCGCCAAGGCGCTCTGACCTCTAGCGGGAGATACCCGATGCGTCGCCTGCTCGCGCTGTGCCTGGCCCTGGCCTGGGGCTCCGCCCTGGCGGCGCCCCATGAGGGGGTCGCCCGTATCGTCAGCGACCGGCTGCCGATCGGCCAGGCGCAGGCCGCGCTGCAGCTGTCCACCGACTGGGACCGGCCCCATCCGGAAATCCGCCGCGCCCTGGTGATCGTGCATGGCCGGCTGCGCAATGCCGCGACCTATTTCCGCTCCGGCGAAACGGCCACGGCAGCGGCCGGCGCCACGGCGGACACCCTGGTGATCGCCCCGCAATTCCTCAATGAAGCGGACATCCAGCGTCATCGGCTGCCGGACACCCTACTGCGCTGGCAGGGCAATGCCTGGATGGGCGGCGAGCCCGCCCTGGGTCCGCAGCCGCTGAGCAGCTTCGCGGTGTTCGATGCCCTGCTCGCCCGCCTGGCGGAGCGTCGGCTGCTGCCCAATCTGCAGGAGGTGGTGATCGCCGGACATTCCGGCGGTGGCCAGGTGGTGCAGCGCTACGCCGTGCTCGGCCAGGGCGAGCAGGCCCTCGCCGCCCAGGGCATTCGCCTGAGATACGTGGTGGCCAATCCCTCGTCCTACGCCTATTTCGATGCCCACCGACCGGATGCGCAGGGCCAGCCCGTGCCCTTCGCCGCGGCGGCCAGCTGCCCGGACTTCGACACCTGGAAATACGGCATGCAGGGCCTGCCGGCCTATGCCGCGGGTCGCACGGCCGCCAGCCTGGAAGAGCACTATGCGGGACTCGACCTGACCTATCTGCTGGGCGCCGAGGACACCGATCCCAACCATCCGGCGCTGGACAAGGGCTGCGCAGCCGAGGCCCAGGGCCCCTATCGCCTGGCCCGCGGGCTGAACTACTACCGCTATCTCCAGGGCCGCCATCCGGGGCTGCGCCAGGCGCTGATCGAGGTCCCCGGCGTGGGCCACAACGGTGACGCCATCTTTACCTCGCCCGCAGGCCGCCAGGCACTGTTCGGCGCCGGCGACCAGGCTTCAGCGCGCCAGGGCGGCGGGCGCGTCCAGTAGCTCCTGCACCCGGGCGACGAAGGCTTCCAGGGTGAACGGCTTGCCCAGCACCGCCATGCGCTCGCCGACCAGCGGGACGGGCGGCTCGTTGCCCGCCGCATAACCGGTGATGAAGAGGATCGGCAGGTGCGGCCTGAGGGTACGGGCCGCGCCGGCCAGCAAGCGGCCGTTCAGCCCCGGCAGGCCGACATCGGTGATCAGCAGGTCGAAGCCCTCGCCTTCGCGCAGGGCCGCCAGCGCCGACTCGGCATCCACGGCGTCGCGATACTCCCAGCCCAGGTCGACAAACACCTGCACCAGCAATTCGCGGATGACCGCATCGTCTTCCACCAGCAGCACCCGGACGCCGGGCAGGACGCGAGCGGTCGGGGCACTGGCGACCGGCTGGGGTGCCTGGGCGGCCAGGGCCGGATGACGCGGCAGCAGCAGACTCACCCGACAGCCCTGCCCCGGCGCGCTGGTCACGCTCACCTGGCCGCGCGACTGGCGGACGAAGCCATAGATCATGGACAGTCCCAACCCCGAGCCCTGGCCCACCGGCTTGGTGGTGAAGAAGGGTTCGAAGACCCGCTCCAGCACCTCCGGCGCCATGCCCACGCCATCGTCGCCGACCTCGATCAGCAGGTAGTCGCCCGCCGGCAGACCCGGATCGGCGTCGGACTGCACCCAGTTGCGCGCGCGGATGGTCAGGGTGCCACCCGCCGGCATGGCATCACGGCTGTTGATGGCCAGATTCAGCAGGGCGTTTTCCAGCTGGTGCGGATCGACGTCGACCGGCCAGAGTCCGGCCTCCAGTTCGAGCTGGCAGCGGATCTGCGGTCCCAGGCTGTGCAGCAGCAATTCCTGGAAGCCGCCGATCAGCCGGGCGACGTCGACCGCCTGGGGATTGAGCGTCTGGCGACGGGAAAAGGCCAGCAGTCGATGGGTGAGACTAGCGCCCCGCCCGACCGACTGGGTGGCGGTGTCGAGCAGACTGCCGACCCCGGCCAGGACCTCCGGCGCCAGGCGGCGGCGCAGGAGATCCAGGCTGGCCTGGATGCCGGCCAGCAGGTTGTTGAAATCGTGGGCGATGCCGCCGGTGAGCTGGCCCACGGCTTCCATCTTCTGCGCCTGGCGCAGCAGCTCCTCGGCCTGGGCGCGACTGTGCATCTCCTCGCGCAGCTGGCGATTGCTCTCCTCCAGTTCGGCGGTCCGCGCCTGCACCTGGACCTCCAGGGTGGCGCGCTCGCGGCGCAGGGCCTCTTCGGCCTCGCGGCGGTCATCGATGTCTTCGCTGGTGCCGTACCAGCGGATCACGGCGCCCGCTTCATCGCGCCGCGGATAGGCGCGGGTGCGCAGCCAGCAGTGGCTGCCATCCGCCACCCGTACCCGGTGTTCCTGGTCGTAGGCCCGACCGGCGCGGCGCGCCGCATCCCAGGCCTGCCGGGTCGCCTGGCGGTCGTCCGGATGCAGCAGCGTCCAGAAGGTATCGGCGTGCAGCGCCGGCTGGCCGGTCAGTTGCTGCCAGCGCGGCGAAAAGACCATCCGCCCGCCGTCGGGATCGCAGGTCCAGGTGTACTGGGGATTGAGTTCCACCAGATGCCGATAGTGGTCTTCGCTTTCGCGCAGCTGCAGATCCGCCTGGTGGCGCTCGATGGCCAGGGCGGCGGTCTCGGTGACCAGACGGAAGGCGTCGCGCTCGGCGGCCAGGGGGCGCCGTGGCTCCAGATAGTAATTGGCGAAGGTGCCCAGCAGCCGGCCATCCAGGGCCAGCAGCGGCATCGACCAGCAGGCCCGCAGGCCGTAGCGCAGCGCCAGGTCACGGGCGCCCGCCCACAGCGGATCGCAGGCGATGTCCTCGACATAGACGGCTTCGCACCGGTAGGCGGCGGTGCCACAGGAGCCCGCCAGCGGGCCGATCTTCAACCGCCCGAGATCGCGGCTGTAGGCTTCCGGCAGACTGGGCGCGATGCCGTCCTGTAGATAGCGACCATCCTCGCTGAGCAACAGGATGCAGGCATGCAGGCGAACCTGGGCCAGGGCCTCCACCCGCTGCAGCAGCGCGTGCAGCACGCTGGTCAGAGGCAGCCCGGTGGCAAGGCTTTCCAGCGTCTGGCGCTCGTACTGACGCAGATCGCTGGAGGACGGCTGGTCGCTGGATGGGGCGTGGAGGCTCATAGGGCTGGCCTGAGATGGATCCGAAGCCGGCATCTTAGCCAGTGGCCCGGCAAACAACAGACTATTTGCGCCTGACGGGCAATTTCCTGGCGTCAGAGCGCCGCCAGGATCTCGGTGCAGGTCTCGAAGCGCTGGTCCCGCGCCGCCGGCCAGGGATCGCCCGGCTGATTGACCTGCAGCGTCCGGCAGCCCACGGCCCGCCCGCACTCCAGGTCGTAGCGGTGATCGCCGATCATCACCAGGCGGTCAGGCGCCACCTGCCAGAGTTCGGCCAGCCGCAGCAGGCCACCCGGATCAGGCTTGGGCGGCGCCTCGTCGCGCCCCAGCACCGCGGCGGGCGCGAAGCAGTCTTCCAGACCGATGGCGGCCAGGGTCAGCAGCGCCAGATCGCGGGCATTGCGGGTGAGGATGCCCAGCGCGCGACCGTCCTTGTGCAGGCGCCGGATGAGGGCGACCGCACCCGGTGCCGGGCGGGCAGCGACGGCCAGTTCGCGCTCGTGCTCGAACAGCCAGGCGTGCTTGGCCTCGCGCTCGGTGGCCGGCAACTCGGCCAGGTGGTGGAGGATGTCGGCCTGTTCGGGGATGCCCAGATGCCGGCGAATGGCGGCGAAGTCGTGTACCGCCAGGGTCAGGGTGCCGTCCAGGTCGAACACCCAGTGGCTGAGGTGACGCAGTGTCATGCAGGGATCCTTTGGCGAGAGGTGACCTTCGGGCACTCCGGGGGAACCCCCGTCACCCGTGCTCCGTCTGGTGGAGACAACCTTCTGCAGGAGTCTACCCATGACGACGACCGTCCGGGCGCTACTTTTCGATGTCTTCGGCACCGTGGTGGACTGGCGTGGCAGCCTGGTCGAGGGCTTGCAGGGGCTGTCGGCCAAGCATGGCGTCCAGGGCGACTGGGAGCGGCTGGCCGATGCCTGGCGCGCCGAAGCCTACGAGGCCATCCTGCCGCAGATCGAGGCCCGCACCCTGCCCTGGCTGCCCCTCGACGAGGTGCATCGGCTGGCGCTGGACGAATTGCTGCCCCGTTACGGCCTGGTCGGCCTGACCACCGCCGAGGTGGCCTGGATCAATAGACTCTGGCATCAGCTGACGCCCTGGCCCGACGCCGTGCCGGGTCTCACGCGGCTGCGCCAGGGCTATCCGGTCTGTGCCCTGTCCAATGGCAACGTCAGTCTGCTGCTGGACATGGCCCGCCATGCCGGGCTGCCCTGGGACATGCTCTTTGGCGCCGATCTCTTCCAGCGCTACAAGCCGGCCGCGGAGGTCTACCTGGGTGCCTGCACCCTGCTCGACCTGGAACCGGAACAGGTGATGCTCTGCGCCGCCCACAATGGCGACCTGCAGGCGGCCAAGGAGTTGGGCCTGGCCACCGCCTTCATCCAGCGCCCACGGGAAAAGGGCCCGGCCGGTGGCGAAGTCTCCGCAGGCGGCTGGGATCTGGAAGCGAGCGACCTGCAAGATCTTGCCGACCAGCTCGGCCTGCCAGCGATGGAGGGCGAGCGGGCCGAGCCCGGCGATTGAGCGCGGCCCGGGCGCTTCTGTATCCTGCCGGATACTTTTCGCCAGGGCACCGCCATGGGTTTTCTCGACAAGCTGCGCAAGAAACGTGAACGCCAGGCCCTGGCCGCCCTGCCCCGCCTGCACCAGCGCACGGCGCGCCTGCGCCGCGAACTGCCCGACTACGAGATCGGCGCCGGCACCTATGGCGCGCCCAGGGTGTTCGATCTCAAGGAAGGCGCCACCCTGCGCCTGGGGCGCTACACCTCCATCGCCGAAGGGGTGCGCATTCTGCTTGGCGGCCTGCACCGGCTGGACTGGGTGACCACCTATCCCTTTCCCGCCTTCGTCGACGACCTGGCCCACATCAAGGACTACGGCGGCACCCGTGGCGACGTGGTGATCGGCAGCGACTGCTGGATCTGCACCGATGCGCTGATCCTCTCCGGCGTCACCATCGGCCATGGCGCCGTGGTGGCCGCCGGCGCCGTGGTTACCCGCGACGTGCCGCCCTATGCGGTGGTGGGCGGCAATCCGGCACGCTTCATCAAGTGGCGGTTTCCCGAAGCCACCTGCCAGGCGCTGCTCGACATCGCCTGGTGGGACTGGCCCGAGGCGGAGATCCTCGCCGCCGGCGAATACCTGTGCAGCGCCGATATCGACGGCTTCATCGCCTACGCCCGGGCGCGCCATCCGGCGTCCTGAATCAAGCGTCTGGAACTCGAGGCGCCTCCCAAGGCTCACCTTCATTAGTCAATCTTTTGAAGGTTTTCCATGGAAGCGCTCGATCTGCTGCAATGGCCGGCCATGGCCATCACCCTGCTCGCCGCCTGGCTGGTGGCCTCCCAGCGCCAGGGCCGGCGCAGCCTGGGTTTCTGGGTGTTCCTGCTCAGCAATGCCCTGTGGATCGCCTGGGGCCTGCAGGCCGAAGCCTATGCCCTGATCGTACTGCAGCTGGGCCTGGCGGCGATGAATCTGCGCGGCGTGCGCCGCAACGCCGACGAGGCGCCCGCCGCCGCCGAGGTCTCGGGCAGGGCATAATGACCAGCCCTGCGTCAGACGGCCCCGCCCCATGCAGCACAGCGTCACCCCCATCGGCCACGTCCGCTCCTGCTTCAAGGAGAAATTCGCCATTCCCCGGCAGCCCGCCCTGGCGCCGGCCGCCCGCGGCGTGCTGGAACTGTTGCCGCCCTTCGATCGGCCCGAGGCGGTCGAAGGGCTGGAAGGCGTCAGCCATGTCTGGCTGCTGTTTCTCTTCCACCAGGCGCTGGAGAGCCAGCCGCGCCTGCGGGTACGGCCGCCGCGCCTGGGCGGCAATCGCTACCTGGGGGTGTTCGCCACCCGCGCCACCCACAGACCCAACGGCATCGGCCAGTCGGTGGTCCGGCTGGACGGTCTCGAACCGGGACGGCTGCTGCTCTCGGGCATCGACCTGCTCGACGGCACCCCGGTGCTGGACATCAAGCCCTATGTGCCTTACGCCGACAGCCCGCCGGGCGCCCACAACGCCATCGCCGAGGCGCCGCCGCCGGCCCTGGCGGTAGGCTGGGCGGACGCAGCGCGCGTCCAGGCCGAGGCCCATGGCCAGCGCCTGGGCGAACCCCTGGCCGAGCTGATCGAGCAGTGCCTGGCCCAGGATCCGCGCCCGGCCTACCAGGCGCCCACGCCCGAGCGCCGCTATGGCGTGCGCCTCTGGGACGTCGAGGTGCACTGGCACTATCCGACCGCGGAACAGATCCGGGTACTGGACGTGACCGCGGCGTCCTGATGCCGCCCGGTTTGCATTCCGGCGGCCAAGGCCCCAACAATGACATTGCCGGATCGCATGAGGCGGTCCGCACCCGGCTACGGCCGCCGTTCGGCCGTATCACCGATAGGGAAGCATCTATGGCTCCAAGCAGACAGGTCATCAACGCTCAGGTCAGCCCCAAGGGCAGCCTGGAGACCCTTTCCCAGCGCGAGGTCCAGCAGCTCAGCGCGGCCGGCTCGGGCAACCTCTACCAGCTCTTTCGCCAGTGCGCCCTGGCCATCCTCAACACCGGCGCCCACAGCGACAACGCCAAGACCATCCTCGAGGCCTACCAGGACTTCGAGATACTCATCCACCAGCAGGACCGCGGCGTGCGCCTGGAACTGATCAACGCCCCGGCCGACGCCTTCGTCGACGGCGAGATGATCGCCAGCACCCGCGAGATGCTGTTCAGCGCCCTGCGCGACATCGTCTACACCGAGAGCGAACAGAGCAGCCTGCGCATCGATCTGGAAAGCTCCGAGGGCATCACCGACTACGTCTTCCACCTGCTGCGCAACGCCCGCACCCTGCGCGCCGGCATGGAGCCGAAGATGGTGGTCTGCTGGGGCGGTCACTCCATCAGCACCGAGGAATACAAGTACACCAAGAAGGTCGGTCACGAACTCGGCCTGCGCAGCCTGGACATCTGCACCGGCTGCGGCCCGGGCGTGATGAAGGGCCCGATGAAGGGCGCCACCATCGCCCACGCCAAGCAGCGCATTCAGGGCGGCCGCTACCTGGGCCTCACCGAGCCGGGCATCATCGCCGCCGAGGCGCCCAATCCCATCGTCAACGAACTGGTGATCCTGCCCGACATCGAGAAGCGCCTGGAGGCCTTCGTCCGCGTAGGCCACGGCATCATCATCTTCCCGGGCGGCGCCGGCACGGCGGAGGAATTCCTCTACCTGCTGGGCATCCTCATGCACCCGGACAACCGGGACATCCCCTTCCCGGTGGTGCTCACCGGGCCGCAGAGCGCCGCGCCCTACCTCGAGCAGCTGCATGCCTTCATCGGCGCCACCCTGGGCGAAGCCGCCCAGCGCCACTACCAGATCGTGGTCAACGATCCGGTCGAGGTGGCCCGGCAGATGGCCCAGGGTCTCAAGGCGGTCAAGCAGTTCCGCCGCGAGCGCCACGACGCCTTCCACTTCAACTGGCTGCTGCGCATCGAAGAAGGCTTCCAGCGCCCCTTCGATCCCACCCACGAGAACATGGCCGCCTTGCAGCTGACCCATGCCGTGCCACCGCACGAGCTGGCCGCCAACCTGCGCCGCGCCTTTTCCGGCATCGTCGCCGGCAACGTCAAGGCCAAGGGCATCCAGCTGATCGAGGAACGGGGGCCCTACGAGATCCATGGCGATCCCGACATCATGCGGCCGCTGGATCGGCTGCTGCAGGCCTTCGTCGAACAGCACCGGATGAAGCTGCCCGGCGGCGCGGCCTACGAGCCCTGCTATCGCGTGGTCAGCTGAATCCTTTCATGTTGGCCTTTTTGGCCGATTTCCTCCCGTCATGACCGTTCGTCCACATCCTGTTCGACGAACGGTCATGATGCTAGCCAGGTGACATCACAAAGTCGCTAGCCAGCTATCCAGAGCGCTTCGCTGACCGGCGCTCGCCGGGTGGCGAAGTCACTTTGCCGCTACAGAAAAAACCTCGCGCGCTAACTGCATAGCCGCAGGCTAAAGCCCCTCTTCACCGCGCCGATAGGGCAAGGCAAGCTAATCTCAGAGCGCAGGTTGCCGTAGTGAAATCTACCCGGGCGGAGATCCCGCCGGGCCGTCTTCCTCCAGCCGCGCCAGACTTCCTGCCGAGGCCACGGAATGAACAACTGGCTGGGACTCGACTTCCTCGTCGCCCCTCTCGCCCAAGAGCAGGTGCACCTGCACGGCCAGCATGATGGCTGGCTGGTCGCCCTTGCCTATCTGGTGGCGGTCAGCGCCTGCTATGTCACCCTGGTGTTCGCCGAGCGCATCGGCCAGACCCGCACCCTGGCCCGGCGGCGCGCCTGGAGCCTGATGGGCGCCCTGAGCTTCGGCTTCGGCGTCTGGGGCATGCACTTCATCGCCATGCTGGCCTTTACCGTGCCCACCCGGGTGCACTACGACCTCTTCATCACCCTGGCCTCGCTGCTGATCGTGGTGCTGGCCGGACTCATGGCCATGCCCGCCCTCAGCCAGCCCGACCTCACCCTGGGCCAGCGGCTCAAGGCCGGCACGGTGCTGAGCGTGGGCATCGTGCTCATGCACTACACCGGCATGGCCGCGGTGCACACCGAGGCCATGGTGCTCTATCGCCCGCTGCCCTTCCTGCTGTCGATCGGCATCGCCGTGGGGGCGAGCTTCGCCGCCCTGCAGCTGATCCAGATCTTCCGTCGCCACTACACCGGCATCTATCGCTGGCTGCGCATCGCCACCGCCCTGGTGATGGGCCTGGCGATCGCCGCCATGCACTTCACCGGCATGTGGTCCATGGTGCTGGTCGCCCCGGCCGAGACCGCAGACGCCCTGCAGGGCGCCAGCAATTCCTGGCAGCTGGGGGTGGGCATCGCCATCATCGCCCTGCTGCTGGTGGTAGGTGGCCTGGGCGCGGCCTGGGCCGATCGCCAGCTGCAGCGCAAGGAAAACGACCTGGAGCGGGTCAATTCCCTGGTCGGCCAGCTCGACGAGGCGCGGGCCTCGCTGCAACAGGCCGCGCACTACGATCCCCTCACCGACCTGCACAATCGCCGCGCCTTCAACCAGGCCTTCGCCGAGATCCTCGAGCGCCATGCCCAGCAGGGGCGCAGTCTGGGGGTAATGTTTCTCGACATCGATCATTTCAAGCGCATCAACGACAGCCTCGGCCACGACGCCGGCGACCAGTTGCTGGTGGCCATGGCCAAGATCATTCGCGAGGCGGTGCGTGACGGCGACCTGGTGGCTCGCTTCGGTGGCGACGAATTCTGCATCCTGGCCAGCCTCGCCGGACCCGAGGAGGCCCGGCACCTGGCCCAGCGCATCCTGGAGCGCCTGCGCAATCCGGTCACCATCGGCAACCGCACCCTGGTGATGACCACCAGCATCGGCATCAGCCTCTATCCTCGCGACGGCGGCTGCTGCGAAGAGCTGCTCAAGAGCGCGGATCTCGCGCTCTACCTGTCCAAGGGCAATGGCCGCAACACCTTCAGCTTCTTCGACGAGACCCTGCGCGAGAAGATCTCGCTGCAACTGGAGCTGGAGGCCGAACTACGCGAAGCCCTGGTCGAGGAGCGCGGTCTGCAGCTCTACTACCAGCCCATCCTCGACGTCGCCAGCGGTCAGCTGGACAAGGCCGAAGCCCTGATCCGCTGGGACCATCCCCGCCTCGGCATGCTGGCGCCTAACCACTTTCTCGGCGTGGCCGAGGCCAATGGCTTCGTCGAAGAGCTGGACGCCTGGGTACTCCGGCGGGCCTGCAAGGACCTGGCCGAGCTGACCGCCGCTGGCCTCACGGAGCTGCGCATCGCGGTCAACTGCTCGGCGCTGAGCCTGAGCAACGACGCCCTCCCCGGGCAGATCGCCTGGCGGCTGGACGACCACCAACTGTCGCCGCGGCGCCTGGAACTGGAGGTGACCGAAAATGCCCTGGTCAAGAACGTGCAGCCCACCGCCGAGCTGTTGCAGCGCATTCGCGACCTGGGCGTGACGGTGTCCATCGACGACTTCGGCACCGGTTACTCCTCGCTCGCCTATCTCAAGCGCCTGCCGATCGACACCGTGAAGATCGACCGCTCCTTCGTCACCGGGCTGGCCGAGGGCAATGCCGATCACCAGATCGTCCAGGCCATCATCGGCATGGCCCGGCCGCTCAAGCTCAAGGTCACCGCCGAGGGCGTCGAGCATCTGGAGCAGCTGCGGCTGCTGTGCGCCCTGGGCTGCGACTTCATCCAGGGCTATCACATCAGCCGACCGGTCCCCCTGGCCCAGGTGCCCGAGGTGATCGCCCGCTATGCCAGCGGGGTCTGCCCACTGCAGGCCCAGGCGGAGGTGGATGCCGACGCCCTGGCGCTGGCCAGGGCGCTCGGCTAGCCGCGCCGATAGCGCAGCCAGACGCTGCCGTCGTCCTGGGCTTCGGCCGTATCCAGCTTGAGGTACAGCGGCTGCTGCCAGGCCTGCTCGGCAATCTCGAAGGAGGCCGGATGGGCGCCGCGGCCGTCCACCAGCGGGATGATCAGCACGCTGATCTCGTCCACCAGGCCGGCGGCGACAAAGGAGCCGCTGACATGGGGACCACCCTCCACCACCAGCCGCTCGATGCCCAGTTCTGCGTTGAGCAATTCCAGCACCGCTGCCAGATCCAGTTCGTCCTTGCCACCGAAGACGTAGGAGGCACCGATGTTCTGCAGGTGCGTCAGGTAGTCATCGCTGACGCCTTCGGTCAGCACCGCCACCACGTGGGAATCCAGGGCCTCGTTCTTTTTCCAGGCCACCTTGCCCTGGGGATCGATGGCGATGGCGTACTTGCTGGCGTCACGCTTGGCGAAATGATGGGTGCGCGGGATGGGCGCCTGGGCGACGCCGGTGGGATAGCCCTCGCCGTGGGCGATCTCTTCCATGGTCACCCGGCCACAGGCCCAGGCATCGAAGTCGAAGCGCTCGGCCAAGCGCTCGTAGGTGGTATCGGCCTGTTTCTTGACGGCGCGATCCCAGCCATCGGTGAGGGCGTGACCGTCGACCGACGACATCATATGGCAGATCACATAGGGCTTCATGGGGGCTCCCGGCAATGGCGTGTCGCCATGACACGCCCTGCAGCAACCGACCGGTCCGGCGCCGGGGGAGTTCAGCCCGCCGGGCCGCGGAAACGAAAAACCCGCCGGAGGGCGGGTTTTCGGGGAGCCGGGTCGCGTTACTTCTCGACGAAGGCGCGCTCGATCAGATAGTCGCCCGGATCGCCCATGCGCGGCGAGATGGTCAGGCCGAATTCGTTCAGCACGGCGCTGGTCTCGTCCAGCATGCTCGGGCTGCCGCAGATCATGGCGCGGTCGTCCTGCGGATTGATCGGCGGCAGGCCGATGTCCGCGAACAGCTTGCCGCTGCGCATCAGGTCGGTCTGACGACCCTGGTTGCGGAATTCCTCACGGGTGACCAGGGGGTAGTAGATGAGCTTCTCGCGCACCAGGTCGCCGATGAACTCGTGCTCCGGCAGGGTCTTGGTGATGAAGTCGGCGTAGGCCAGTTCGTTCACGTAGCGCACGCCGTGGACCAGGATCACCTTCTCGAAGCGCTCGTAGGTTTCCGGATCCTGGATGGTGCTCAGGAAGGGCGCCATGCCGGTGCCGGTGCTCAGCAGATAGAGGTGCTTGGCGGGCTTGAGGTCGCTGAGGATCAGGGTGCCGGTGGGCTTGCGGCTGACCATCAGGTTGTCGCCTTCCTTGAGGTGCTGCAGGCGCGAGGTCAGGGGGCCGTCCGGCACCTTGATGCTGAAGAACTCCAGGTGCTCTTCGTAGTTGGGGCTGGCGATGCTGTAGGCGCGCATCAGCGGACGACCGCCTTCGGTTTCCAGGCCGATCATCACGAACTGACCGTTCTCGAAACGCAGGCCCGCGTTGCGGGTGGTCTTGAAGCTGAACAGGGTGTCGTTCCAGTGATGAACGCTCAGGACGCGCTCGGTGTACAGGTTGCTCATCGATGACTCCAGGAAAAATCGGTACAGCCCGGGGCTGGATAGAAATTGCGCGACAGTTTATAGAGGGGGAAAATATCCGTGAAATGAATAATTCGAATATAGGTTATCCAAAAGGCAGATATGAGATTCACGTTGCGTCAACTCGAGGTCTTCGTCGCCGTGGCGCGCCAGGAAAGCGTTTCCCGGGCGGCCGAGGCGCTCAGTCTGTCGCAGTCGGCCACCAGCACCGCCCTGGGCGAACTGGAGCGGCAATTCGACTGCCGGGTATTCGACCGCGCGGGCAAGCGTTTGACGCTCAACGCCCTGGGCCGGCAATTGCTGCCCAAGGCGGTGGCCCTGCTCGACCGCAGCGCCGAGGTGGAAAATCTGCTGCGCGGCAAGACCGGCTTCGGCTCCCTGGAGGTCGGCGCCACCCTCACCATCGGCAACTACCTGGCCACCCTGCTGCTGGGCGACTTCATGCAGCGCCATCCCGACTGCCGGGTGCGACTGCACGTGCATAACACCGCCAGCGTGGTGCAACGCATCGCCAACCATGACATCGACCTCGGCCTGATCGAAGGCGATTGCCAGCATCCGGATCTGGAGGTGCAGCCCTGGATCGAGGATGAGCTGGTGGTGTTCTGCGCGCCCGGACACGTCCTGGCAGGCAGGGACGCCACCCAGGCCGAACTGGAAGCCCAGGCCTGGATCCTGCGCGAACAGGGTTCCGGCACCCGCCTGACCTTCGACCAGGCCATGCGCCATCACGCCCAGCCGCTGGACGTGCGGCTGGAGCTGGAACACACCGAGGCCATCCTGCGCGCGGTGGAATCGGGACTGGGCATCGGCTGCCTGTCGCGGCTGGCGCTGAGAGACGCCTTCGCCCGCGGCACCCTGGTGCCCATCGCGACCCCGACCCTGGATCTGCGCCGCCAGTTCTGCTTCATCTGGCACAAGCAGAAGTACCAGACCGGGGCCATGGTCGAATTCCTCGACCTCTGTCGCCAGCTGACCCTGGGCCTCGCCCGCAGCGATCAGATCGACACCGCGCGGCCCCGGCCCGGGCGCTAGTCACTGGCCCTGGTAGATCCGGCGATTCTCCAGCTCCCGCTGCTCGTGGCGGCGGTGGGCGCGCAACGCCAGCAGCGCCAGGACGCCGATCACCAGGCGATAACCCTGGGAATAGAGATCCAGCTCGGCGGTGGCCGACTCGCCCAGTACGCCGCTGATCAGGCGCACCACGAACAGCGTCAGCTGCACGAAGGCCACCAGGAGCAGGCCGGCCGACAGCCATTCCGCCCGGCGAAAGGCCAGGACCGCGAACAGCGCCAGGGCGAATTGCATGCCGCCGTACCAGACCCGCGCCTCGGCCACCGAGGCCGAATCCATCAGCACCATGCCGCGGGCATTGGCCATCTCATAGGGATAGAACCAATGCGCCAGGGCGAGTCCAAACCAGACCAGGGCCTGCAGACCCAACACCAGACGTGCGAAGCGAAGCTCGGACATTCCCCGTTTCTCCTTGGGGCCAGAGGTGAATGACAGCCGCTCCAGTGTAGCCAGCGCCGGAAGCGATCTGCACTGCCGATGCAGACCGCCACAGGCGGGTTAGGGTTCGCCGGAAGCGCTGGGGTAAGCTGCAGGCCTCCACCCTTCCGGCTCCTGACCCCGAAGCCCGCCGCCCGAGAGATCGCCATGCCCGCCGCCCTGCCCGCCCAGCCGCCGCTGGTGCTGTCCATCCAGTCCCATGTCGCCTATGGCCACGTCGGCAACGCCGCCGCCACCCTGCCGCTGCAACTGCTCGGCCTGCAGCCGGTGGTGGTCAACACGGTGCAATTCTCCAATCACACCGGCTACGGCGAATTCAAGGGCCAGGTCTTTCCGCCCGAACACATCCACGACGTGCTCGACGGCCTGCGTGCCCGCGGCGTGCTGGAGCGCTGCGTGGCGGTGCTCTCCGGCTACCTGGGCGACGCCGCCATCGGCGAGGTGATCCTCGGCGTGGTGCAGGAGATCCGCCGTCAGCGCGGCGACCTGCAGTATCTCTGCGATCCGGTGATGGGCGACGTCGGCCGCGGCATCTTCGTGCGCCCCGGCATCCCCGACTTCCTGCGCCGTCGCGCCATCGAACAGGCCAGCCTGATCACCCCCAACCAGTACGAATTCGAGTTGCTGCACGGCCAGCCACTGGCCGACACCGCCGACGCCGTGGCCGCTGCCCGCTTGCTGCTCGGCCGCCCTAGTCAACCGGGGCCCAAGACTATCGTCATCACCAGCCTGCGCACCCCGGATCTGCCGACCGACGTCCTCAGCACGCTGGTGGTGGAGGCCGCGGACGCCTGGCTGGTACAGACGCCCTACCTGGATCTGCAGCCGCTGCCCAACGGCATGGGCGATGTCTTCTCCGCGGTGCTGCTGGGCCAGTTGCTCAACGGCCAGTCCACGCCCGCCGCCGCGTCCCATGCGGTCAGCGCCCTCTACGCCCTGGTCGCCCGCACCGCCCCCGGCAGCCGCGACCTGCCGCTGATCGCCGCCCGCGAGCAGATCGTGCGACCGGGCGAGTTGTTCGAGGCGCAGCGGTTGCCGTAGGTGGGGTTGAGCGTAGCGAAGCCCATGGGTGCCGGGCGCTGTTGGGCTTCGACGGTGCAGCCGTCTCAACCCAACCTAGGGGTCCGCTTTGCCTCTCCCCCTGGGAGAGGGTTGGGGTGAGGGCAACCCTTCACGCCTGAGCCCTTGAGCGCGTGGAAAACGCTGCGCGGTTTTCCACCCTACGCCCCTTGCAGGGTCCTCCGCCGCTCCATACCGCCCCCTCTCCCCCCCGGGAGAGGGTTGGGGTGCGGGCAACCCTTCACGCCTGAGCCCTTGAGCACGTGGAAAATGCTGCGCGGTCTGCCACCCTATGCCCCTTGCAGGGTTCTCCGCCGCGCCATACCGCCCCCTCTCTCCCCGGGAGAGGGTTGGGGTGAGGGCAACCCTTCACGCCTGAGCCCTTGAACGCGTGGAAAACGCTGCGCGGTTTGCCACCCTACGCCCCTTGCAGGATCCTCCGCCGCTCCATACCGCCCCCTCTCCCCCCGGGTGAGGGTTTGGGGTGAGGGCACCTCTTCACGCCTGAGCCCTTGAACACGGGGAAAACGCTGCGCGGTTTTCCACCCTACGCCCCTTGCAGGGTCCTCCGCCGCTCCATACCGCCTCCTCTCCCCCTGGGAGAGGGTTGGGGTGAGGGAAGCCCAGCCGCGAATCCCTCACGACGACTGCAGATGCCGCTCCCGCTGTTCCTGGCGCTCCTTGGCTTCCACGCTGAGGGTCGCGGTGGGTCTCAGCAGCAGCCGCGCGAGGCCGATAGGCTCGCCGGTCTCCTGGCACCAGCCGTAGTCGTCGCGGGCCAGGCGCTCCAGGGCGGCGTCGATCTTGTCCAGCAGCTTCTTTTCCCGTTCCAGCTGGCGCAGTTGCCACTGGCGTTCCTGCTCGGCATTGCCGACGTCGGCCGGATCGCCGTGGGTGTCCAGGCCGCGCAGGTCTTCCACCTGCTCGTCGATCAGGCGCTGCAGATCGCCACGCTGGGTCAGCAGCAACTGGCGAAAGAATGCGCGCTGGACCTCGTTCATGTAATCCGCGGCAGGTTGCGCCAGCAGTTCTTCAGGGGTCATCGACCAGCTCTCCATCGGTAAATGTTATATTATAACACTCATCAGTGGCTCTAGCCCGCCCCTGCCAGCCGTAGAATCCATCACAAAAATTCCGTAGTGCCTCAGCCCAAACCACTACACAAAGGCAAAAGCCTGTGCGAAAGTAGCGCCATAACCTGTATGACAACCTTACAACCACATAAGCAGGTCACCATGTTCGCCAAGGTTCCCGCCAATGTCCTGAGCGACAATGTCGCTCAGCAGCTGCTGGACAAGATCGAAGCCGGCGTCTTCGCCCCCGGCAGCAAGATCCCCAGCGAAGCCCTGCTCTCCGAAGCCTTCGGCGTCAGCCGTACCGTGGTGCGCGAGGCCATCTCCCGCCTGAAGAACGAAGGCGTGCTGCAGCCCCAGCAGGGTCGCGGCATCTTCGTCACCGCTCACGCCAGCATCCGTCCGCTGCGTATCGACGCCGACGAAGCCAGCCTGCCCGGCAGCGTCTTCCACCTGCTGGACCTGCGTCGCGCCATCGAGGCCGAGATCGCCTCCGAAGCCGCCATCAACCGCAGCGAGACCGATCTGGTCGCCATCGACGAAGCCCTGGCCGCCATCGACGAAGAGGTCGCCGACGGCCATGACGGCGTACGCGCCGACGTGGCCTTCCATCGCACCATCGCCCAGGCCACCGGCAATCCCTACTTCATCAGGATCCTGGAATTCGTCAGCCAGTACCTGGAGACGGCCACCCGCATCACCCGCACCAACGAGGCGCGGCGCGAGGACTTCTCCCGTCAGGTGCACGAAGAACACCAGGCCATCGTCGCCGCCATTCGCCTCGGCGATCCCCTGGCCGCCGCCAACGCCGCCCGCCAGCACATCTACAACGCCGCCCGCCGCCTGCGGCAGGCCGGCTTCGCCTGACCTTTTACGGAGAACAACAAGATGCAAGACAACGTCGGTGTCATCGGCCTCGGGGCCATGGGTCTGGGCGTCGCCCGTTCGCTGCTGCGGGCCGGCTTCGCCGTGCATGCCTGCGACGTGCGCGCCAGTGTGCTGGAAGCCTTCGCCAGCGAAGGCGGCGTGGCCTGCACCTCGCCGGCGGCCCTGGCCGACAGCTGCGACATCCTCATCACCGTAGTGGTCAACGCCGAGCAGACCGAAGCCGTGCTGTTCGGTGAAGGCGGCGCCGCCGCTGCCCTGCGTCCGGGCAGCCTGGTGATCGCCTGCGCCACCGTGGCCCCGGCCTACGCCGTCGAGCTGGGCGAGCGCCTGGCCGAGCGCGGCATCCTGCTGCTGGACGCCCCGCTGTCCGGGGGCGCCGCCAAGGCCGCCAGTGGCGAGATGACCATGATGACCTCCGGCACCGCGGAAGCCTATGCCAAGGGCGAAGCGGTCCTGGCCGCCATGGCCGGCAAGGTCTATCGCCTGGGCGACGCGCCCGGCCAGGGTTCCAAGGTCAAGATCATCAACCAGCTCCTGGCCGGGGTGCACATCGCCGCCTCCGCCGAGGCCATGGCCCTGGGCCTGCGTGAAGGGGTCGATCCGGAGGCCCTCTACGAGGTCATCACCCACAGCGCCGGCAACTCCTGGATGTTCGAGAATCGCGTGCCGCACATCCTCAAGGCCGACTACACCCCGCTGTCCGCCGTGGACATCTTCGTCAAGGACCTGGGCCTGGTACTGGATACCGCGCGCACCTCGAAATTCCCGCTGCCGCTGTCGGCCACCGCCCACCAGATGTTCATGCAGGCCTCCACCGCCGGCTACGGGCGTGAAGACGACTCGGCGGTGATCAAGATCTTCCCGGGCATCGAGCTGCCCAAGGCCGCGGAGTGATCCCAATGAGCGCGACCGAGACCCGCCCGCTGCTGGGCTGCATCGCCGACGACTTCACCGGCGCCACCGATCTCGCCAACATGCTGGTGCGCGGCGGCATGCGCACCGTGCAGGTGATCGGCGTGCCCGCTGCCGACGCCGAACTGGAAGCCGCCGACGCCGTGGTAGTGGCGCTGAAATCCCGCACCACGCCGGCCGCCGAGGCGGTGAGCGAATCCCTGGCCGCCCTCGCCTGGCTGCGCCAGCGTGGCTGCCGGCAGTTCTTCTTCAAGTACTGCTCCACCTTCGACTCCACCGCGGAAGGCAACATCGGCCCGGTGGCCGAGGCCCTGCAGGAGGCGCTGGACTGCGACTTCACCCTGGCCTGCCCGGCCTTCCCGGAGACCGGCCGCACCCTGTTCCGTGGCCACCTGTTCGTGCAGGACCAGCTGCTCAGCGAATCCGGCATGCAGCACCACCCGCTGACGCCCATGGGCGATGCCAACCTGGTGCGGGTGCTGCAGGCCCAGAGTCGCGGCAAGGTAGGGCTGCTGCGCTACGACCAGGTCGCCAAGGGCCCCGAGGCCGTGCGCGCGGCCATCGCCGAGCTCCGGACTTCGGGTCATCGTCTGGCCATCGCCGATGCCCTTTCCGATGCCGATCTGCACACCCTGGGCGCGGCCTGTGCCGAGCTGCCCCTGGTCACCGGTGGTTCGGGCATCGCCCAGGGCCTGCCGGAGAATTTCCGCCGCGCCGGTCTACTGCAGGCGCACGACGCCGCCGCCCTAAAGTTGCCCACCGGTGGCGAAGCCGTGCTGGCCGGCAGTGCGTCCCAGGCCACCAATGGCCAGGTCGCTGCCTGGCTGGAAGCCGGGCGCCCGGCCCTGCGCCTCGACCCCCTGGCCCTTGCCCAGGGTGACGACACCATCGACGCCGCCCTCGCCTGGGCGCGCGAGCAGGACCAGGCCGTGCTGATCTATGCCACCAGCCCCGCCGACGAGGTCAAGGCCATCCAGCGCGAGCTGGGCGTGGCGCGCGCCGGTGAACTGGTGGAGCGCGCCCTCGGCCTGATCGCCCGCGGCCTGTTCGACAGCGGCGTACGCCGTCTGGTGGTGGCCGGTGGCGAGACCTCCGGCGCCGTGGTCCAGGCCCTGGGCGTACAGGCCCTGCGCATCGGCGCCCAGATCGATCCGGGCGTGCCGGCCACCCTCGGCCAGGTGCAGGGCGAACCCCTGGCCCTGGCGCTCAAGTCCGGCAATTTCGGTAGTCGCGACTTCTTCGCCAAGGCCCTGCGCCAACTGGCGGGAGAACAGCCATGAGCGTCGAAGCCCGGCTGCGCGAAGAGATCTGTACCGTCGGCGCCAGCCTCTATGCCCGCGGCTACACCGTGGGCAGCGCCGGCAACATCAGCGCCCGCCTGGAAGACGGCTGGCTGATCACCCCCACCGATGCCTGCCTGGGTCGCCTGGATCCGGCCGCCATCGCCAAGGTCGCCCTGAACGGCGACTGGGTCTCCGGCGACAAGCCGTCCAAGACCCTGGCCCTGCATCGCCAGGTCTATGACCGCAATCCCGGCGTGGGCGGCGTGGTGCACACCCACTCTACGCACCTGGTGGCCCTGACCCTGGCCGGCGTGTGGCGCCCGGACGACATCCTGCCGCCCATCACCCCCTACCAGGTGATGAAGGTCGGCCATATCCCGCTGATCCCCTATGCCCGCCCCGGCGCCGCCAGCGTCGCCGAGCAGGTGGCGCAACTGGCCAACCGGGTCCGCGGCGTGATGCTCGAACGCCTCGGTCCGGTGGTCTGGGAAAGCAGCGTGAGCAAGGCCAGCTTCGCCCTGGAGGAGCTGGAAGAAACCGCGCGGCTGTGGCTGCTGACCGAGCCACGCCCGGCGCCGCTGGATGCCGCCGCGCTGGCCGAACTGGCGGAGACCTTCGGCGCCGTCTGGTGACCTGAAGCCCGCGCTACCGCAATACCCCCACGATGGCCCTCGTTGGCCGTCGCGGGATCGGCTTGCCCTGGAAAAACAACAATAGCGAGGAAAGTGCCATGTCCCACGTCGTCAGCCCCACCCGCCCGGAGTCCCGTTCATGAGTCCGTTGCTGCTGGTCCTCATCGCCGCGGCGGGCATCGCCCTGCTGCTGTTCCTGGTTCTCAAGTACAAGTTCCAGCCCTTCGTGGCGCTGATGCTGGTGAGCATCCTGGTGGCCCTGGCCGCCGGGGTCGAGCCGTCCAAGCTGGTGGCCACCATCGAAGGCGGCATGGGCAAGATCCTAGGCCACATCGCCATCATCATCGCCCTGGGCGCCATGATCGGTCGCATCATCGAACTCTCCGGTGGCGCCGAGGCCCTGGCCAAGACGCTGATCGAGCGCTTCGGCAACAGACGCACGCCGCTGGCCCTGACCCTGGCCGGCTTCCTGGTCGGTATCCCGGTGTTCTTCGAGGTCGGCGTGATCGTGCTGATGCCGCTGGCCTATGGCATCGCCCGCACCGCGCGCAAGCCGCTGATCGTCTTCGCCCTGCCGATGTGCGCCACCATGCTCACCGTACACGCCATGCTGCCGCCCCACCCGGGCGCCGTGGCCGCCGCCGGCCAGCTGGGCGCCGACCTGGGTCGGGTGCTGCTGTTCGGTCTGCCGATCACCGCCGTGCTGGCCCTGATCGGCTGGTGGGTGGCCGGGCGCATGACCCGTCGTCACTACCCCATGACCGACGACATCCGCAATGACGTCTATGGTCCGCAGATCACCGACACCCACCTGCAGCAGTGGGGCCGCGGCCAGGACATGGCCCCCGGCCTGCCCAGCCTCGGCGCCGCCGCGGTCAAGGTCGACGAGACCCCGGCCGGCCTCGCCGCCGGTCTGCCGCCCGCCCCGGCCCCCGGCTTCGGCCTGGTGGTGACCCTGATCCTGCTGCCCATCGTGCTGATCCTGCTGGGCACCCTGGCCACCAGCTGGCTGCCCGCCGGCAACCTGCTGCGCGACATCCTCACCGTGGTCGGCGCGCCCCTGGTAGCCCTGCTGATCGACACCCTGCTGTGCGCCTATGTGCTGGGCTTCCGCCGCGGCTGGTCGCGCGAGCAGGTCTCCGACGTCATCGGCTCGGCGCTGCCCGGCGTAGCCATGGTCATCCTCATCGCCGGTGCCGGCGGCGTCTTCGGCAAGGTGCTGGTGGACACCGGCATCGGCGCGGTGGTCTCGGAGCTGCTGCGCGCCACCGGCCTGCCGGTGCTGCCGCTGGGCTTCGTGCTGACCCTGCTGCTGCGCGCGGTCCAGGGCTCCACCACCGTGGCCCTGGTCACCACCGCCGGCATCCTCGGCCCGCTGATCGCCACCCTGGACCTCTCGGCCAACCACATGGCCCTGCTGTGCCTGGCCATGGGCGCCGGCGGCCTGGCCGTGTCGCACATCAACGACGCCGGCTACTGGATCTTCACCAAGCTGGTCGGCCTGAGCGTCGCCGACGGCTTGCGTACCTGGACCGTCCTGACCACCCTGCTGGGGTGCCTGGGCTTCGCCATCACCCTGCTGCTCTGGCCCTTCGTCTGATCTGGGAGACAAGCCATGCCCCGCTTCGCCGCCAACCTCAGCATGCTCTACCCCGAGCATGCCTTCCTCGACCGCTTCGCCGCCGCCGCGGCGGATGGCTTTCAGGCCGTGGAATACCTCTTTCCCTATGAGCACAGTGCCGCCGAGATCAAGGCCCGGCTGGACGCCGCCGGCCTGACCCAGGTGCTGTTCAACGCCCCGCCCGGTGACTGGGCCGCCGGCGAACGCGGCCTGGCCGCCCTGCCCGGTCGCGAGGCCGAGTGCCGCGCCGGCATCGACCGCGCCCTGGATTACGCCGCCGTGCTGGGCAATCGCCTGGTGCACGTGATGGCCGGCCTACTGCCCGCCGGGGTCGACCGGGCCCGCGCCCGCGACACCTACCTGGGCAACCTGGCCCATGCCGCCGAGCAGGCGGCCAAGGCCGGAGTGACCATCCTCATCGAGCCGATCAACCCGCGCGACATGCCCGGCTATTTCCTCAATCGCCAGGACGACGCCCAGGCCATCCGCCAGGCCATAGGCGCTGACAATTTGAAGGTGCAATTCGATTGCTACCACTGCCAGATCGTCGAGGGCGATGTCAGCAAGACCTTCGAGCGCGACTTCGCCGGCATCGGCCACGTGCAGATCGCCGGGGTGCCCGACCGCCACGAACCGGACCTGGGCGAGCTCCATTACCCCTACCTGTTCGAGCGCTTCGACGCCCTCGGCTACGACGGCTGGATCGGCTGCGAGTACCGCCCGCGCGGCGATACCTCGGCGGGGTTGGAGTGGTTGCGCAGGTTGCAGGCATAAGAGACGTAGGTTGGGTTGAGCGCAGCGAAGCCCAACATCCCACACATCCAGCCGCGCGTGCCTGTTGGGCTTCGACGAAAAAGCCATCTCAACCCAACCTACCATCAAACACCGTGCCCGGTGGAAAACGCTACGCGGTTTTCCACGCTACGGATCTATCGCTCTATCGCGGCCATGGGCCGCTCCTACAGATGAATCGGAGCCTGTAGGAGCGGCCCATGGCCGCGATAGATATCTAAAAACCCTTAGACCTCAACCACCGCCAACGGCTGCCCCAGCCTTCTCCGGAATTCTTCCAGGAAGGCCGGAGCGAAGGCCCGTGCCGGCCAGTGGTTGAAGATGAAGCCCAGGTCGGAAAAGGCGCAGGGCTGGGGGAAGTCGAAGCCGTTGATGTCGTCTTCGTGATCGCATTCCGGGCAGGCGAAGTTGTCGCTTTCTGCTGGCATCCACACCTCCAGGTGCTCGAACAGCGCCTCGCCGATCTCGCGACGGCAGGCAGGGCAACGCGCCCGCCCCTCGAAGCCGTCCAGCGGGGTGAAGATGCAGCGCTCGGTGACGATCTCCAGACCGCCATCGGCATAGTCGCGCGGATCGTCCATGCCCGGCGCCAGGCGCAGCACCTCGGTCAGTCGCGGACCCGGCGCATGGCCCCGCCGGCCGCGACTGGGCAGGCAAGGCGCGGCCTCGGCCCGGACCACGCCACTGGCGGCGAGCCAGCCGAGGATCTCCACGGCGGTGCGCTCCACCCGTGGATGGCTGGAAATGCGGGGAGCGAGGATGGTCTGGCGCAGGGTCATGGAGCGCGGGTCTCGAAGAATGGGGCGCGCAGCTTAATCCGCTGCTCGCCGCGCGCCCATAGCTGCTAAGGTGAGGCCGACGAAAGCCATAGAAAGCGCCCCATGTTCAAGGACCCCTTCGCCCGCCTCGGTCTCGACCGCGAGGTACTTAGCGTCAGCCAGCTCAACAGCCGCGCCCGGGTGCTGCTGGAGGACGTCTTCGCCCAGGTCTGGGTCGAGGGCGAGATCTCCAACCTGGCCAAGCCGGCGTCCGGCCATCTCTATTTCACCCTCAAGGACGGCCAGGCCCAGGTGCGTTGCGCGCTGTTCCGCCAGCACGCCAGCCGGGTGCGCCAGGCCCTGCGTGACGGCCTGGCGGTCAAGGTGCGCGGCAAGGTCTCGCTGTTCGAGGGCCGCGGCGACTACCAGCTGATCCTCGACAGCGTCGAACCGGCCGGCGACGGCGCCCTGCGCCTGGCCTTCGAGGCGCTCAAGGAGCGGCTGGCCGCCGAGGGCCTGTTCGCCGCCGAACGCAAGCGCCCGCTGCCCGCCCATCCGCAGCGCATCGGCATCGTCTCCTCGCCGACCGGCGCGGTGATCCGCGACATCGTCAGCGTCTTCAAGAGACGCGCGCCCCAGGTGGAGCTGACCCTGGTCCCCACCGCGGTGCAGGGCCGCGAGGCCACCGCCCAGATCGTCCGCGCCCTGCAACTGGCCGACCGCCAGGGCTTCGATGCGCTGATCCTGGCGCGCGGCGGCGGCTCCCTGGAAGACCTCTGGTGCTTCAACGAAGAACCCGTGGCCCGCGCCCTGGCCGCCTGCCAGACCCCGGTGGTGAGCGCCGTCGGCCACGAGACCGATGTCTCCATCGCCGACTTCGTCGCCGATGTCCGCGCCCCTACCCCGTCGGCGGCCGCGGAGTTGCTGGCGCCCCACAGCGCCGACCTGCGCCAGCGCCTGGACGGTCTGCATCGCCAGTTGCTGCTGCGCATGCGCGAGCGCCTGGCCCGGGAACGCCTGCGCCTGGAGGCCTGCAGCCGCCGCCTGCGCCATCCCGGCGAACGACTGCGCCAGCAGGCCCAGCGGCTGGACGACCTGGATCTGCGCCTGCGCCGTGCCTATGTCATCGCCCAGAATCGTCGCCGTGATCGCCTGGCGCACCTGGACACCCGCCTGGCCGGCCAGCATCCCGGGCGCCAGCTGGCGCTGTTGCGCCAGCGCCTGGAGCAACTGGCCGAGCGGCTGCCCCGGGTCATGCAGCGCCAGCTGAAGGAGCGCCAGCAACGCCTGGCCGGCGCCGTGCAGACGCTGCAGATCGTCAGCCCCTTGGCGACCCTGGGCCGCGGCTACAGCATCCTGCTCGACGAGCGGGGCCATGCCGTGCGCTCCGCCGCCGAGGTCGCCAATGGGCAAAAGCTCATTGCCCGCCTCGCCGAGGGCGAACTGGCGGTGCGGGTACTGGACAATCACCAAGAACCCACCACTCTGTCTCTGTTGGACTAATCGGTCCAACCCGGACCGATGGTGGCATGTATCTTGAACCCTCGGTCAGGATTTCCCCCTACCGAGGCCCTCCATGCATTCCCTTCTGCGCGCTTCCCTGTTTCCCCTCACCACCGCCCTGCTGGCCGGCGCGGCCCAGGCCGCGAACCCGCCCGCCGCGCCGCTGCAACCCAAGGTCATGCTCGTGGCGATGTTCGCCCCCGAGGCCCAGACCTGGATCGATCGCCTCAAGCTCACCCATAAGGTCGCCGTCGACGGGCTCTCCGCCGACTATCCGGATGTGCTCTGCAATGAGGCACGGGTGTGCCTGATGACCACTGGAATGGGGCACGCCAACGCCGCCGCCTCGACCCTGGCGCTGACCCTGTCGCCCAAGTTCGACCTCAAACACACCTACTTCCTGATCGCCGGCATCGCCGGGATCAGTCCCAAGGAAGGCACCCTGGGCACCACCGCCTGGGCGCGCTACCTGGTGGACTTCGGCATCCAGTGGGAGCTCGATCCCCGCGACGTGCCCAAGGACTGGCCCACCGGCTACCTGGGCATCAACACCCGGGGGCCGGGCGAGAAACCGCCGCTGGACTACAAGACCGAGGTGTTCGAACTCAATGTGCGCCTGAGAGACAAGGCCTACGCCCTGTCCCGCCAGGCCGAGCTGACCGAGAGCGCGGAATCCAAGGCCTGGCGCCAACGCTACGATTACGCCCCGGCTAACCAGCCGCCGGTGGTGACCCGCTGCGACACCCTGGCCGGCGACACCTGGTATTCCGGCACCCGCCTCTCCGAACGGGCCGAGGAGTGGACCCGCCTGCTCACCAACGGCCAGGGCCGCTACTGCACCACCCAGCAGGAGGACAACGCCACCTACGAGGCCCTGCTGCGCGCCAGCCGCCTGGGCAAGGTGGACCTGCAACGCCTGGCGGTGGTCCGTGCCGGCTCGGACTTCGACCGTCCGGCCAAGGGCGCCTCCGAGGTCGACAACCTGCTCGACTACGCCAAGCAGGGCGGCTTCGCCCCGGCGCTGGAAAATCTCTATCGCACCGGCAATCCGCTGGTGCAGGAGATCGTCGAACACTGGGATGTCTGGCAGCAGGGCGTGCCGGCGAGCTGAGCCCTACTGGCGGGGCTGCTCCACGGTTCGCTCGGGTGACTGGGTAGCCGGATCGCTGCCCGGCGCGCTCTTTTGCACCACCTCGCTGCGCTGGGGTGGTGGCGTTTCCGGCGACTTGTCGCAACCGGCGAGCAGAGCGCCGAGGGTCAGCAGGGCCAGGCTGCTGGTGATGAGACGAGGCATGGTCTTCTCCCTTGGGGTTTGAAGGAGGACCCCGGGATTTCCACGGACGTTCCCGCCGGGGCCAGGGCCGGCCGGCCGTCGGCCCCGGCGATCTTCCGGGCGGCTGGCGCAGTCGTACCTGCAGGACCGGCCCTTCCGGTCACCCATCAGGAATCCGCCATGCCCAGACCCGCCCTCTCCCGCCTCGCCCTGGCCACCCTGCTGACCGCCCTGCCCCTGGCACCGGTCGCCCTGGCCGCCGAATCCAGCGCCAAACTGGAAAAGGTCGCCAGCTTCGATCACCAGGTCACCGGCGTCACCGTCAGCGAGAGCGGACGGATCTTCGTCAACTTCCCCCGCTGGACCGAAGACAGCGAGGTCTCGGTCGCTGAACTCAAGCCCGATGGCAGCCTGGCGCCCTATCCGGACCCGGCTTGGAACGGCTGGCGCAATGCCAAGCGCGACGAGCTGACCCCGGGCAACCACTGGGTCTGCGTGCAATCCGTGGTGGCCGACGGTCGCGGCAGTCTCTGGGTGATCGATCCGGGCGCTCCGGCCCAGGCGCTGGTGGTGCCCGGCGCACCCAAGCTGGTCAGGATCGACCTGGCCAGCAACCAGGTGAGCAAGGTCTATGCGCTGGACGAAAGCGTGGCGCCCCAGGGCAGCTACCTCAACGACGTGAGATTCAGCCCGGACGGTCGCCACGCCTATATCACCGATTCCGGTGCCCGCGGCGCCCTGGTGGTCCTGGATCTGGAGAGCGGCAAGGCGCGGCGCGCCCTGGATGGCGATCCGAGCACCCAGGCCGAGAAGGGCGTCAAGGTCAAGGCCGATGGCGAGCCGCTGATGCGTCCGGATGGCCGCGGCGTGGAATTCTCCGCCGACGGCATCGCCCTCTCCCCGGCAGGCGACTACCTCTACTGGCAGGCGGTCAAGGGCAATACCCTCTACCGCATCGCCACCGCGGCGCTGCAGGGCGACGACCTCGCCAGCCTGCCGGCCAAGGTGGAAAAGGTCGGCGAGAACGGTCCGGCCGATGGCCTGCTGATGGACCCGCAAGGGCGCCTCTATGTCAGCGCGGTGGAAGACCATGCGGTGAAGATCCGCGAGAACGGCCAGCTCACCACCCTGGTGCAGGACAAGAAACTGATCTGGCCGGACACCTTCGGTCGCGGACCGGATGGCACCGTCTATGTCACGGATTCGCGCATCCCCGAAATGAGCTTCTTCGATCCCAAGCAGAAGCCGGCCTTGGAAACCGTGCTCTACAAGATCGTGCCCAACTGACGAAGCGGGCTGCGGGCGCCTTGCCCTGCGGCCCTCGCCTGCTCCAGCATGGGCGTTTTCGCCGTTGGAAAACCCCATGTCCCGCCTGCTGCCCCTGCTCTGCTGCCTGTTCCTCCCCCTGCCCGCCCACGCCGGTACCTACCTGCAACGCCTGCTGGACAAGCCCGTGGCGGGTGGCGTCGCCGTGGTGCCGATCCCCGGCGACGCGGCGCCGCGGGTGCGCTACCAGGGCAAGCCGGTGCTGGTGGTCAAGGACGGCAACGGCTGGGTGGCCATCGTCGGCATCCCCCTGGGCACCGCCGCGGGTCGCCAGCCGCTGGAGGTCGCCGGCGCCGCACCCCAGGCCTTCACGGTCGGCAACCGCCACTATGCCGAGCAGCGCATCACCCTGAAGAACCAGCGCCAGGTCACGCCCAATCCCGAGGACCTCAAGCGCTTCGAGCGCGAACTGGCCGAACAGCAAGCCGCCTACCGGCTGTTCTCGCCGAACCAGCCCAGCAATCTGCTCCTCGACAAGCCGGTGGACGGCCCGCTCTCCAGTCCCTTCGGCCTGCGCCGCTTCTTCAATGGCCAGGAGCGCAATCCGCATTCCGGCCTGGACTTCGCGGTGCCCGCCGGCACGCCGGTCAAGGCGCCCGCGGCCGGCAAGGTGGTGCTGGTGGGCGACTACTTCTTCAACGGCAAGACGGTGTTCGTCGACCACGGCCAGGGGCTGATCAGCATGTTCTGCCATCTCTCCCGCGTCGACGTCCAGGTCGGCCAGGAGGTGCCCCGTGGCGGGGTGGTCGGTCGCGTCGGCAGCACCGGGCGCGCGACCGGCCCGCACCTGCACTGGAACGTCAGCCTCAATGACGTGCGCGTCGATCCGAGCATCTTCATCGGCGCCTTCAAGCCCTGAACAGTGGCAAACAATTGGTAGCAGTCGCAGGCATTGCCAGACAGCCGGCTTCGGCTTAAAAGGAACGCCCTTTCTTTCCTGCGGCCGCCCGGGCCTGGAGCCGACGCCATGACTGAGAAACCCCGCTTCGGCAGTGCCCTCGGCAGCATCCTGCTGGTCGCCGCGGCCTGCTATCTGCTGGTGGGCTTTTCCCAGGGCTTCGTACTGTCGGCCTGGTCCTGGCGCACCTGGGTGGTGTTCGCCGTCATGGTGACGCTCTATCCAGTCGGCCTGTTCGCCGGCTGGTGGAAGAAGCGCGAGCCGGTGGAGCGCTAGACACCTGGCCCCCAGCCGTGGCGGGCATAGGCCCGCTCCAGCCGTTCCTCTCGCGAGCTGAACAGATCGCCATCCGCCAGCCCAGTCGTGGCCAGTAGCCGGTCCTCCAGTTCGACCTGCGATTCCAGCCGACCGTCCGCATGGATATGGGTCACTGCCAGGCCCCGCCGCACCAGGCAGGGCGCCACCAGCAGGCCCCGGTGACAGGTCAGGGGATCGCGCTCGGCGCACAGCAGGGCGATGCGCCAGCGCGCCTGGCCCTGCTCCAGCCGCAGCAATCCCTGCTGGAACGGCGCGCTGGCGGCCAGGCGGTCATAGCGCACCTGTCCATTCTCATAATGCGCCGGATCCGGACTGCGCGCCCCCAGCTCCCGGCCCAGGAACACATAGGCGATCCCCGCCGCGGCCAGGCCGTCGCTCAGGGCCTCGCGGCGATACTGGGGCACATGGCGGCTATAGGGTTGGGAGCGCACATCGGCCACTGCCGTCACCCCCTGCGCCTGCAGCAGCTCGACATAGCGCGCCAGCGGATGATTGGAATGACCGAGGGTCAGGATCATGGGATTTCAGCGCCAGGGATCGAGGCGATACAGCCCGCCGATGGGGCACTCCATACGGTTGCCCCGGGCATCGGTGGAGACGAGAACGTCACCCGGGCGCAGGCCGGCGGCGCGCGAGCGATAGCCGAGGCGATTGCCAGCGGCCAGATTGCGACAGGGCACGGCGAGGTCCACCAGGTAGGCGCGGCCCAACCCGGTGCCCAGCGCCAGGTGCCGGGTGTCCAGGTAGTGCCAGCCGGAGAGATCGAAGCCCAGGATGGTGTCCAAGGCCGCACCCTGCCGATAGCCGAGGTCGGCCAGGCGATCGTCCAGGGTCGGCGGTCCGAAGGGACGCCCGGCGCAACCGGCTAGCAGCAGCACGGCGACGAGGGTGAAAAAGGCAGGGAGAACGCGCATGGAAATTTTCCTGGAAGGGCTGAACCTTGGACCGACCACGGGCGCCGAATACGGCATGCGGGGCGCAGCTTTGCTAACGTGGCGCCCGTAGTATCCCGTCAAGAGACCCCCTATGCCCACGGCCCTGACCAACCTGATCGACGACCTCGAAAAACACCCGCAACTGCTCACCCTGGTTGCCTGCCTCGGCCTGCTGCTGGCGGCCTGGGTCCTTAACTGGATCGTCAAGCGCATCCTGGTGCGCGGCTTCTATCGCCTGCTGCGCAGCACCTCCTTCGGTCAGGACCAGGAGCTCAATCACCACCGCGTCATCGGCCGGCTGGCCAACATCGTCCCGGCCCTGGTGCTGTCGATCGGCATCGAACTGGTGCCCGGGCGTCCCGAGGCCCTGGTCACCGTGGTGCAGAACGTCTGCAGCGCCTTCATCGTGCTGACCATCGCCCTGGCCCTGGGCAGCGCCCTGAACGTGGTCAACGTGCTCTATTCGCGCCGGCCCTCGGCGCGGCTCAAGCCGATCAAGGGCTATGTCCAGGTCAGCAAGATCGTCATCTACGCCATCGCGGTCATCCTGATGATCGCCACCCTGATCGACCGCTCGCCGCTGATCCTGCTCTCCGGCCTCGGCGCCATGGCCGCGGTGCTGCTGCTGATCTTCCAGGACACCCTGCTCTCCCTGGTGGCCAGCGTGCAGATCTCCAGCAACGACATCATCCGCGTCGGCGACTGGATCGAGATGCCCCAGCTCAACGCCGACGGCGACGTCATCGACATCGCCCTGCACACGGTCAAGGTGCAGAACTTCGACAAGACAATCACCACCATCCCTACCAAGAGATTCATCACCGACTCCTTCCGCAACTACCGCGGCATGCAGGAAGCCGGTGGCCGACGGATCAAGCGCGCGCTCAACATCGACCAGAACAGCGTGCACTTCCTCAGCGACGCCGAGCGCGAGCACCTGCACCGCTTCAACCTGCTGGACGACTACCTCACCGCCAAGGAACAGGAACTGGCGGACTGGAATCGCAAGCTGGAAAAACGCGGCCAGGAGCCGGTCAACACCCGCCGGGTCACCAACCTGGGGACCTTTCGCGCCTATGTGGAACGCTATCTGCGCGCCCATCCCGGAGTGCACCAGGGCATGACCCTGCTGGTGCGCCAGATGCCGCTCTCCAGCGAGGGTCTGCCGGTGGAGATCTACTGCTTCACCAACACCACGGTGTGGGCGCAATATGAGGGCATCCAGGGGGACATCTTCGACCACCTGCTCTCCATCCTCCCGGAATTCGGCCTCCATGTGTTCCAGCACCCGAGCGGACGCGATTTCCGCATGCGGCTGGAGCCAACCGAGGCCATGACCTCCCTCGGCGAACCGGGCACCCCGGCGCCCTGACCCGCCCGCTCCAGGCCTAAGGAAAGACCATGATCGTCGTCCACCACCTGAACAACTCCCGCTCCCAGCGGGTGCTCTGGCTGCTCGAAGAGCTCGGTATCGAATATCGGGTGCAACGCTACGAGCGAGCGGCGGGCGGCCTGTTCGCCCCGCCGGAGTTGCGCAAGGTGCATCCGCTGGGCAAGTCGCCGGTGATCGTCGACGGCGACCTGACCCTGGCCGAGTCCGGCGCCATCGTCGACTACCTGGCGCGGCGCTACGGTCCGCAACTGCTGCCCGCCCAGGACAGCCCGGAGTTCGTGCGCTACACCTACTGGCTGCACTATGCCGAAGGCTCGGCCATGACCCCGCTGCTGCTCAAGCTGGTGTTCGACCGCATCGCCACCTCGCCCATGCCCTTCTTTGCCAGGCCCATCGCCAAGGGCATCGCCGCCAAGGCCACGGCCAGCTTCATCCAGCCCCAGCTCGACCTGCACCTGGACTACCTGGAAAGCCAGCTGGGCGAAAGCGGCTGGTTCGTCGGCGATAGCTTCACCGCGGCCGACATCCAGCTCAGCTTCCCCCTGGAAGCCGCCGCCAGCCGCGCCGGCCTGGACAACGGCAAGCGCCCCAAGCTGGTGGACTTCCTCAAGCGCATCCATGCGCGTCCGGCTTATCAGCGGGCATTAGAGCAGGGTGGGCCCTACGTCTACGCCTGAAGGCTGGGCTCGTTGGGCTTCGCTAGACGCTCAACCCAACCTACGGTACCTACGCCCCTCTCCTTTCGAGGAGAAGGCCGGGGTGAGGGAAAACCCCAGCCCGTAGCGTGGAAAACCGCGCCAGCGTTTTCCACTGACGGCACGCCACCTTACTTATCGCGGCCATGGCGGTCCGCCGATGCGGCCGCTCCTACGATCACATCGGAGCCTGTAGGAGCGGCCCATGGCCGCGATCAGCTCAGGCACTCAGCCCGCAATGTTTCCGGTGGCTCGGCGCTCCCACGTGGACAAGGCTGCGCCGTTGTCCACCCTACACGCCGTCCGGATGGCCTCGGAGAACCCCCCCTCCCCCTGGGAGAGGACCGGGGTGAGGGAGCCACGACTACCGCCGCATCGGCATCCGGTCGATGGTGCCGAACAGCGCCTTGAGCGACCAATCCTGCTGCTCCCGCACCTTGACCCCGCCGTCCTTGCCCACCAGATAGAGCGTTGCCGGCTGGCCAGCGCGGGCGTCCAGGGCCTTGAGCAGCGCCCGGGTCTGCTCCGGCCGCAGCGGCTCGCCGTTGCGGCTGCCGGCCTCGCCCACCACCGTATAGAGCACCATTTCCCGCTCGACGAAGGCTTCGCGATTGGCCGGCTGCGCCAGTTCTTCGCGAAGCTTCGCGACCTGGGGATCCTTCGCCGTCGGCGCCACCAGGATCAGCGGCCGCGTCTTCCAGCGTTCCGCCTCAAGAGGGTTGTCGGCGGCCTGGGCCGCCGACGCCAAGCCGGCGATCAGGGTGGTCGCCAGCCCTGCCAGCACCAGAGTCTTCATGGACGCCTTCCTTCCGTTCGGTTGCCGGGAATCGTCCAGCATTGACCCCAACCCGACGCCAGGGATCGCCCCGGCGATTTCGGGTTACACAAAAAACACAAACCCGCTCTTTTAGAAATCACCAATAACCAGCCTCAGCCAGCAATAAATCATCAGCAAATCGCGCTGATCGAACATTCCTGCCAATTTCAAAAAGAACATTGCGAGACCTGCCCTGGGCGGACTAACGTAAGCGCCATGCACAACGCCCATACCCTCATCCTCCTCCGGCAGCACCGCTGCCTGCGACTGGTCAGTCCACGACTGCGAAGCTCGACCGCGCTCGCTTCGTAAGTCCCGACCACGCCCAAGGAAAGAATCGCCATGACCATGCTCAAAGACCCCTCGCAGAAGTACCGTCCCTTCACGCCCGTCGCCCTGCCCGACCGCACCTGGCCGGACAAGGTCATCGACAAGGCGCCGATCTGGCTGTCCACCGACCTGCGCGACGGCAACCAGTCGCTGATCGAGCCGATGGACGCCGAGAAGAAGATGGCCTTCTTCAAGTGCCTGGTCGCCGTGGGTCTGAAGGAGATCGAGGTGGGCTTCCCCTCCGCCTCCCAGACCGACTTCGACTTCGTCCGCGAGCTGATCGAGGGCGGTCACATCCCCGACGACGTCACCATCCAGGTGCTGACCCAGGCCCGTGACGACCTCATCGAGCGCACCTTCGAATCGCTCAAGGGCGCCAAGCGCGCCATCGTCCACTACTACAACGCCTGCGCGCCGAGTTTCCGCCGCATCGTCTTCGGCCAGGACAAGGCCGGCGTCAAGGCCATCGCCGTGGCCGCCGGCCAGACCATCGTGCGCCTGGCCGCCGAGCGGCCGGAGACCCAGTGGGGCTTCGAGTACTCCCCCGAGGTGTTCAGCTCCACCGAGACCGACTTCGCCGTCGAGGTGTGCAACGCGGTGATCGCGGTGTTCGCGCCGACCCCCGCCAACAAGCTGATCCTCAACCTGCCCGCCACCATCGAGTGCGCCACGCCCAACAACTACGCCGACCAGATCGAATGGTTCGGTCGCCACATCGACCGCCGCGACAGCGTGCTGATCAGCGTCCACACCCATAACGACCGCGGCACCGGCGTCGCTGCCTCGGAACTGGCGGTGATGGCCGGCGCCGATCGCGTCGAAGGCTGCCTGTTCGGCAATGGCGAGCGCACCGGCAACGTCTGCCTGGTGACCCTGGCGCTCAACCTCTACACCCAGGGCGTCGACCCCGAGCTGGACTTCTCCGACATCGACGCCGTGCGCAAGACCGTCGAGGAGTGCAACCAGCTGCCGGTGCACCCGCGCCATCCCTATGTCGGCGATCTGGTCCACACCGCCTTCTCCGGTTCCCACCAGGACGCCATCCGCAAGGGCTTCGCCCAGCAGAAGCCGGACGCCCTCTGGGAAGTGCCCTACCTGCCCATCGACCCGGCCGACATCGGCCGCGACTACGAGGCGGTCATCCGCGTCAACAGCCAGTCGGGCAAAGGCGGTATCGCCTTCCTGCTGGAACAGGAATACGGCATCAGCCTGCCGCGCCGCATGCAGATCGAATTCAGCCAGGTGGTGCAGCGCGAAACCGATCGCCTGGGCCTGGAGATGACAGCGGCGCAGATCCACGCCCTGCTCGAACAGGAATACCTGCAGGCCAAGAGCCCCTACGCCCTGGTCAGCCACAAGCTGCGCGAGGAAGACGGCACCTCCACCGTCGACATCAAGGTCGCCGTCGAAGGTCGTACCGAGCACTGGCACGGCACCGCCAAGGGTCCGCTGGAAGCTCTGGTCGCCAGCCTGCCGCAGGCGGTGGAGATCATGGACTACCACGAGCACTCCATCGGCGCCGGCGCCAACGCCAAGGCCGCTTCCTACATCGAGGTCCGCCTGGAAGGTCAGCGTCCGCTGCATGGCATCGGCATCGACGAGAACATCACCACCGCCAGCTTCCGCGCCCTGCTCAGCGCCCTGAATCGCGCGGTGACCCAGGCCCAGGCCAAGGCCGCCTGACACTGACATTCGTCAAACCAAAGGGAATACCTGTCGGTGTTCCCTTTTTTTATGGCGAATCAGCGGAGATACTCCCCGCTTCCTAGGGACCGTCTCGCCTGCCCGCTTCGGCCAGCCGGGCAGCTTGTCTGGATAGGCAATGACCTTCACTCTGTCGCGAAACACCTCTCTGCTGCGTGACGCCACCGCGCTGGCGCTGCTGTTCCTGATCAGTTCGGTCCTGTGCATCCTCTTCACCCGCCAGGCGTCCTCCACCGTGGCCACCCTCTGGTTGCCCAATGGCCTGGCGATCGCCTGGCTGCTGCGCTCGGCGCCCCGGCGCTGGCCGCTGCAACTGCTGGCGGTCTGGCTGGCCGGCGCCCTGGCCGAATTGCCCTTCAGTGGGGACCCGGCCATCGGCGCGCTCTATTCCCTACCTAATCTGGCCGAGATCCTGTTCGGCGCCTGGCTGCTGCATGGCCGCATCCTCCATCCCGAACGCAATGTCGCGGCCATGGGACGACTGCTGTTCTATGGGGTGCTGGTGACGCCCCTGGCCGGTACCGCCCTGGGCACCCTGATCGCCGCTCAGCAGGGCAATCCCGAGCTGCTGCGGGTGGCCCTGCACTGGTACCTCGGCGACGCCCTCGGCCTGCTGGTGATGATGCCCCTCGCCTTTCTCGGCCGCCCGCTGCAGTGGCGGCAATTCAGCCGTCAGGGTGCCCGCGAGTTCATCGTCCTGCTGCTGATCAGCCCCGTGCTGGTGCTCGGCCTGCTGGCCTATGTGCCCTACCCCTTCGTCTACGTCTCCACCCTGCTGCTGCTGATGACCCTGAGGCTCACTGCCCTGGGTACCGCGGTGGTCGGCGGCCTGAACATCCTGATCTTCACCTACCTGGTGGCCCACGGTTATCTGCTCGGCGTCCGCGGCGCCACCCTGGTGCAGGAAGCCCTGACCTACATTCCCGTGGCCCTGATGCAGATTCCCCCGCTGCTGCTGGCCGCCGCCGTGCAGCAGAGCCGTCACCACAACCAGCGCCTGGCGCGCAACGAGGCACGCTTTCGCCATGCCCTGAGCGCCGCGCCCTATGGCATGGCGCTGCTGTCGGTGGAGGGCCGCCTGAGCCAGGTGAATGCCGCCCTGGAGGCCATGCTCGGCTATCCGCGCCACAGCCTCGACGGCCGGTCGCTCAAGGAGTTGATCGCCGATGGCGAAGAACCCCTGACGATCGAGGAAGGCGAGCAGACCCGCCGGCTGCTGCACCGCGACGGCCAGGGACTGTGGATGCAACTGGCGCTGTCGCCCGACCATGATGATGGCGACCTGCTCACCGGCTATCTGCTGCAGGCCCGCGACATCGACGCCCAGCGCCGGGCCGAGGCGACCAACGCCCGGCTCCGCGAGCGGCTGCAACTGGCCATTCGCGCCAGCAACGTCGGCATCTGGGAATGGGATACCCGCAGTCCGGGCTTCAATGCCGATGCGCGGCTGAGAGATCTCTACGGCATTGCCCCCGACAATCTCAGCCGGGACATGGACTTCTGGCTCACCTTCATCCACCCGGACGACAAGGCCCGTTCGCTGGAGGTGTTCGACAAGGTCGCCAGCGAGTCGATGTTCTACACCTTCAACTTCCGCATCAACCGCGGCGGCCCCGGCGGCGAGGTGCGCCATATCCGCTCCGAGCTGATCTCGGTGGTCGAGGCCGACGGCCATGTACGCCTGGTCGGCAGCAACAGCGACGTCACTGAGCACCACCAGCTGACCACGGCGCTCTACGAGGAAAAGGAACGGCTGCAGGTCACCCTGGCCTCCATCGCCGACGCCGTGCTGACCACCGACATGGACGGGCGCATCCTCTTTCTCAATCCGGTCGCCGAGCAGCTCACCGGCTGGTCGCTGGCGGATGCCCGGGGCCGGCCCCACGAAGAGGTGTTTCTCATCCACGACAGCCAGAGCGACGAGGTCCTGCCCAGTCCGGTGACCCGCTGCCTGCGCGAGCAGACCATCACCTCCCTGGACGAGGGCGCGGTGCTGCTCAGCCGCCAGGGTGATAGGCACGAGGTGCAGGATTCGGCCGCGCCGGTGCGTACGGTGGATGGCCGCATCATCGGCGCGGTGCTGGTGTTCCAGAATGTCACCCACGCGCGCAATCTGCAGCGCGAGCTGAGCTACAACGCCTCCCACGACGCCCTGACCGGCCTCTACAACCGCCTGAAGTTCGAGCAGGAGCTGGACGCCGCCTGGCAGCAGGCCCAGGCCGGGACCGTCCAGCACGCGCTGTGCTTCATCGACCTCGATCGCTTCAAGGTGGTCAACGACTCCGCCGGCCATGCCGCCGGCGATCTGCTGCTACGCGAACTGGGCACCCTGCTGCGCGACTCCCTGCGCGGCTCGGATGCCTTGGCCCGGATCGGCGGCGACGAATTCGCCCTGCTGCTGCGCGACTGCGATCTGGTGCAGGCCGAGGCCGTCGCCGAAAAGCTCATCGCCAGCATCGGCGCCGTGCGCTTCAACTGGCAGAGCCGGATCTATGACGTCGGCGCCAGCGCCGGCATCGTCGCCATCACCGCCGAAACCCCGAGCCCGGCCGAATTGATGAGCCAGGCCGACGTGGCCTGCTACACCGCCAAGCACGCCGGACGCAATCGCGCGGCGCTCTATCGCGCCGGCAGCGAGGACGTCGAGCGCCAGCACCGCGAGATCCTCATGGCCAGCGGCCTGCGCGAGGCCCTCGAGCAGCACCGCTTCGAGTTGCACGCCCAGGCCATCGTCCCTACCCGGAGCCGCAGCGACGCGGCGCAGCATGTCGAGCTGCTGCTGCGCCTGCGCGATGTCCAGGGCCAGCTGATCTCGCCGGCCACCTTCATCCCGGCCGCCGAGCGTTTCGGTCTGATGAGCAACATCGACCGCTGGGTGGTACGTCAGGTGCTGGTCGAGCTGGTGCCCTGGCTGCAGGAACGACCCGGGCTGCACGTGGGCATCAATCTCTCGGGCAACAGCCTGAGCGATCCCGACTTCCTGCCCGAATTGCTGGAGCTGATCGCGGCCTCGCCGCTGGATCCGCAGCGCCTGCTCTTCGAGCTGACCGAGACCGCAGTGATCAACAAGCTCTCGGTGGCCTCGGCGCTCATCAGCCAGGTCCGCGAACGCGGCTGCCGCATAGCCCTGGACGACTTCGGCGCCGGCCTCAGCTCCTTCGCCTACCTCAAGCACTTCCGCGTCGACTACGTGAAGATCGACGGCAGCTTCATCCGCAGCCTCGACCAGGATCCGCTGGATCGCGCCATCGTCGAATCCATCAACCAGGTCGCCCACCACCTCGGCGCCGAGACCATCGCCGAATTCGTCGAGTCCCAGGCCACCTTCGAATTGCTCGGCACCATCGGCGTGGACTACGCCCAGGGCTATGCCCTGGGCAAACCCCTCCCCCTGCGGGAGTGGCCCGGGCCTACGCGCCTCGAACCTTGAGTCGCAGCCATCGGTCGTAACCTGCATGACTCCCCCAACCGGATGAAGATTCCATGCACACTCGTACCCTTGGCCACTCAGATCTCCAGGTGCCCCCGCTCTGCTTTGGTGGCAATGTCTTTGGCTGGACCCTGGACGAAGCCCAGTCCTTTCGCATGCTGGATGCCCTGCTCGAGGCGGGCCTGACTTTCATCGACACCGCCGACGTCTATTCGCGCTGGGCACCGGGCAACCGCGGGGGCGAATCCGAGACCCTGCTGGGCAAGTGGTTCGCCCGCAGCGGCAAGCGCGACCAGGTGATCCTTGCCACCAAGCTGGGCATGGACATGGGCGAAGGCCGCAAGGGCCTCAAAGCCAGCTATGTGCAGCAGGCGGTGGAAGCCTCGCTCAAGCGCCTGCAGACCGATCGCATCGACCTCTATCAGGCGCACTGCGACGACGAGGACACCCCGCTGGAGGAAACCCTGGGCGCCTTCGCGCGGCTGGTGGAACAGGGCAAGGTGCGGGTGATCGGCGCCTCCAACTACAGCGGCCAGCGCCTGCGTGAAGCGGCCCAGGTCGCCGAGCGCCTGGGCGTGCCGGCCTACCAGAGCCTGCAGCCCCACTACAACCTGCATGCCCGCCAGGACTACGAGACCGAGCTGGAACCCGTGGTCAAGGAACTCGGCCTGGGCGTGATCAGCTACTTCTCCCTGGCGAGCGGCTTCCTGACCGGCAAGTACCGCACCAAGGACGATCTGCAGGGGTCGCGCGCGGAGATGGTCAAGCGTTACCTGGACGAACGCGGCATGGCGATCCTGGCCGGTCTCGACGAGATCGCCGAGAAGCACGATGCCACCCCGGCCCAGGTCGCCCTGGCCTGGCTGATCGCCCGCCCCAGCATCACCGCGCCGATCGCCAGCGCCACCTCCCAGGCCCAACTGGACGACCTGGTGGCCGCCACCCGGCTGCAACTACCGGCCGACGACATCACCCTGCTGGATCAGGTCAGCGCTTATCGCTGAGGTGTCGCGGCCAGGGGCCGCTCCTACAGGCCTGATCCATACCCCGTAGGAGCGGCCCATGGCCGCGATAGCCCAATCCTCCTACCGCACATAATCCAGCGGCAAGGCGGTGCTGTACTTGATCTGCTCCATGGCGAAGCTGGAGCTGACGTCCAGCAATCCCGGTACCTGGATCAGCCGCTTGTAGACGCCATCGTAGGCGGCGATATCCGGCACCACGATGCGCATCAGGTAGTCGGTATCGCCCGCCATGCGATAGAGCTCGACCACCTCCGGAATGGCCGCCACCGCCTCGTGGAAACGCTGCAGCCAGTCCATGGCGTGCTGATTGGTGCGTACCGAAACGAAGACCGTCACCCCCACGTTGAGCTCGCGGGGATCGAGCAGTGCCACCCGGGCGCGGATCACGCCCTGCTCCTCCAGCTTCTGGATACGCCGCCAACAGGCCGTGGTACCCAGGCCGATGCGCTCGGCGATATCGGCCACCGGTCGGGTGCTGTCCTGCTGCAAGATCTCGAGAATGGCGCGATCGAAGCGATCCATGAATTCATTTTCTCTACAACGGCTATTAGAGAGAATTCTATTCTGCTCGAAAGCTCAATGAGCGATAAAAAAGCAAATTTCTTCACGCGCGCCAGCGTTAGCCTAGGTCCATTCCAATGCCCGAGGCCGCCATGGACGCTTATCCCCTGTATTTCGATTACGCCGCCACCACCCCTGTCGACGATGTCGTCATCGAAGCCATGCTGGGTTGTATGGGGCGCCAGGGCGTCTTCGGCAATCCCGCCTCTCGCGGCCATGCCTTCGGCAACGACGCCCAGCGCGCCGTGGACACCGCCCGCCAGCAGGTGGCCGACCTGGTCGGCGCCAGGCCCGAGCAGCTGATCTGGACCTCCGGCGCCACCGAATCCAACAACCTCGCGCTGCTCGGCGTCGCCCGGCGGCGCGGGCATGGCCATCTGATCACCAGTTGCCTGGAGCACCGGGCGGTACTGGATACCGCCGCCCAGCTGGAAGCCGAGGGCTTCACCGTCACCTACCTGGCGCCGGACGCGGCAGGCCTCATCACCCCTGAGGCCGTCGCCCAGGCCTGGCGAGCGGACACCTGCCTGGTCTCGCTGATGATGGTGAACAACGAGCTGGGTACCCTGACCGATATCGACGCCATCGGCCGGCTGGTGCGCGTCCGGGGCGCCCTCTTCCACGTGGACGCCGCCCAGGCCACCGGCAAGGTCGCCATCGACCTGGCCGGCCTGGAAGTCGATCTGATGTCCTTTTCCGCGCACAAGACCTATGGGCCCAAGGGCATCGGCGCCCTCTATGTCGGTCCGCGCGCCGAGGGTGCCCTGCAGGCGCAGATCCACGGTGGCGGCCATGAGCGCGGGCTGCGTTCCGGCACCCTGGCCACCCACCAGATCGTCGGCATGGGGACCGCTTTCGCCCTCGCCGGCCAGGCCATGGCGCGAGAGAACGAGCGTCTCGGCCAGTTACGCGAGCGATTCCTGGCCGGGGTACAAACCCTGAACGGCATGCGGCTCAATGGCTGCGCCCGGCAGCGCATTCCCCACACCCTGAATCTGACCTTCGCCACGCCGCTGGACACCGCGGCGCTGCAGCGGCAGCTGGCCTTCTCGACCACCTCGGCCTGCAGTTCGGCCAAGGCGGCGCCCTCCCATGTGCTCCTGGGCCTCGGCCTGACCGCCGAACAGGCGGCGCGCAGCTACAGATTCAGCCTGGGTCGCTACACCACCGCGGCGGACGTGGACCAGGCCATCGCCCTGATCCACCAGCATGCTGCCCAGCCAGCGCCCTTCTGGGCCTGATCAGTCCAGGCGGAAGGCATCGGCATCGCGCTGCGCCGGAAAGCGCTCGCGATAGGCCGTGAGGGCTGCAGCGGACAGCGTGGCGTGGAAGATGCCGGATTCCGCGCCGGCGTCGATCAGGGGCTCCCCCTGGAAGTCCAGCACCTGGCTGTCACCGGCATAGGGATGACCGTTGCCGTCGCTGCCGATCCGATTCACCGCGGCGACATAGCAGAGATTCTCGATGGCCCGTGCCGGCAGCAGGCGATTCCAGTGGCCGCGCCGCGGCGCCGGCCAGTTGGCCACATAGAGCAGCAGATCGGTGTCGTCCTGGGCGCGACTCCAGACCGGGAATCTCAGGTCGTAGCAGATCAGCGGGCGGATCAGCCATCCCTTGAGCGTCACCCGCAGTCGCTGCTCGCCCGGGGCATAGTGCTCGTGCTCGCCGGCCATGCGAAACAGATGGCGCTTGTCATAGTGCTGCAACTCGCCATCCGGCGTCGCCCACAGCAGGCGATTGCGGTGCTGTCCAGCCGCGTCCCGCACGATCAGGCTGCCGGTGACCACCGCGCCGAGCCGCTGCGCCTGTTCGCTCATCCAGGCCGCCGTCGGCCCGTCCGCGGGCTCGGCGAGCGCGGCCGATTCCATGGAAAAGCCGGTGGTGAACATTTCCGGCAGGATGATCAGGTCAGTCTCGCCCACGTCCCTCAGCAGCGCCTCGAAATGAGCACGGTTGGCGGCCGGATCGTGCCACGCCAGTTCGCTCTGCACCAGCGCCAGGCGCAGGTCCTGGATGGGAGTCAGATCGCGCATAGCCGCTCCGCTGCCTGGCGCAGGGTGTCTTCGCGCTTGGCAAAGCAGAAGCGCACCAGGCGCAGGTCCGCGGGCGGCGTCTGGTAGAACACCGACAGCGGAATGGCGGCGACGCCATGCACGCGGGTCAGCCATTCGGCCATGGCCACGTCGTCCAGCTCCGGGCGGATGGCGGAGTAGTCGACCACCTGGAAATAGGTGCCGGCGGCGCGCTGGAAGGTGAAGCGCGAGTTGCCCAGCAGATCGCAGAAGAGATCGCGCTTGGCCTGGTAGAAGCCCGGCAGCTCGCTGAGATGCTCGGGATGGGCGGACATGAAGTCGGCCAGGGCGGCCTGGATCGGCGTCACTCCGCAGAAGCTCACGTACTGGTGCACCTTGCGCAATTCCGCCGACAGCGCCGGCGGCGCCACCACATAGCCGGTCTTCCAGCCGGTGACGTGATAGGTCTTGCCAAAGGAGCTGACCACGAAGGCGCGGGCATAGAGTTCGTCGTGGACGATGACGCTGGCATGGCGCTCGCCGTCGTAGACCAGGTGCTCATAGACCTCGTCGCTGACCAGATAGAGATCGCGCCCGCGGATCAGCGCGGCCAGACGATCCAGCTCGGCGGCGCTGACCAGGGCGCCACTGGGGTTGTGCGGGGTATTGAGCACGATGGCACGGGTGCGCGGACTCAGGGCCGCCTCCAGCGCCGGCCAGTCGATACCAAAGCCCGGCAGCGCCAGGGGCACGTGCACGCAGCGCCCGCCGGCCAGTTGCACCGAGGGTTCGTAGCTGTCGTAGCAGGGATCGAAGACGATCACCTCGTCACCCGGCCGCACCAGCGTCTGCAGGGCACAGAACAGGCCCTGGGTGGCACCGGGGACGATGGTGACCTCGGTCTCGGCATCCACCTCTCGGCCATAGAAGGCGGCGACCTTGGCTGCCACCTGCTGGCGCAGCGCCGGCAGCCCGGTCATGGGCGCGTACTGGTTGTGGCCGGCCGCGACATGGCGACCGACCGCCGCGAGCAACTCGGCCGGGCCATCGAAATCGGGAAAGCCCTGGGACAGATTCAGCGCACCGGTCTGGGCGGCGAGCTGGGACATGCGGGTAAAGATGGTGACGGCGAGGTCGGGAAGCTTGCTCTGGATCATCGCGCGGGCACAGGTCTGGCTGGAAGGAGATCGGCAGACTGCGATTTTTTGCGCGAGAGGGCAAGTAGTGCTAAGCCGATCAGCCAGCCAGCGGTCTAGGCATAGCCTGGGTACAAGGCCTGACCCAAACATCCCCTCTCCCTCCGGGAGAGGGCCAGGGTGAGGGCAACCGCTGGCAGTCAGGTCACCCCTTGGCGACGCGAAGGGGACAAGGCTACGATCTTTTTCACTGCTAGGCCGTCGCAGGGATCACCCTCACCCCAACCCTCTCCCGAAGGGAGAGGGGGAAGTTCGGTGCGCGAGGAGCCTCCTCGCCAGAATCCGCTAACAAAGAGAAAGGGGGCTATTAGCCCCCTTTCCTTCACAACGCCCGACCGGCTTACCGCCGCTTGTCCTTGCGCTTCTTCTCGGCCTTCTTGTGGTGGCTCATCAACCGGCGCTTCTTGTTGACCTGGCGCTCGGTGAGGGTGTTCTTCTTGCCCTCGAAGGGGTTCTCGCCACCGCGGTATTCGATGCGAATCGGCGTCCCCACCAGCTTGAGCACCCGGCGATAGGTCTTTTCCAGGTAGCGGGTATAGGACTTGGGCACCGCTTCCGTCTGGTTGCCGTGGATGACGATCAGCGGCGGGTTGGCACCGCCCAGGTGGGCATAGCGCAGCTTGATGCGGCGTCCGCTGACCATCGGCGGCTGGTGCTCCTGCACCGCGTCCTCGAGGATCTGGGTCAGGCGGCTGGTAGGCCAGCGGGTGGTGGCCGAGGCGAAGGACTGCTGCACCGACTTGTACAGATGGCCCACGCCGGTGCCATGCAGTGCCGAGATGAAGTGGATGTCGGCGAAATCGACGAACAGCAGCCGGCGTTCCAGCTCGGTCTTGACGTAGTCGCGCTCGCCGGACTCCATGCCGTCCCACTTGTTGAGGGCGATCACCAGGGCACGACCGGTCTCCAGCACGAAGCCGAGCAGGTTGAGGTCGTGCTCGACCACGCCTTCGCGGGCGTCCATGACGAAGATCACCACGTTGGCGTCCTGGATCGCCTGCAGCGTCTTGACCACCGAGAACTTCTCGACCGCCTCGAAGACCTTGCCGCGCCGGCGTACGCCAGCGGTGTCGATCAGGGTGTAGCGTTCTTCGTTGCGCTCGAAGGGGATGTAGATGCTGTCGCGCGTGGTGCCGGCCTGGTCATAGACGATGACTCGCTCTTCGCCGAGCATGCGGTTGACCAGGGTCGACTTGCCGACGTTGGGTCGACCGATCACGGCGATCTTGATGCCGGTGGTCTCGTCGATGCCCTGCACGCGGCGGAAGACGTCACCGCCCTCTTCCGCGGCCGCCCGCACCTGCTCCTCGGAGAGCTCCTCGACCTCGACCTCGTCCTTGGGGAAGACGCCCAGGGCGGCTTCCAGCAGGTTGTTCACGCCACGGCCGTGGGCCGCCGCGATGGGAAAGGCATCGCCGATGGCCAGCGGGCTGAATTCCGCCCGGGCGATCTCGGGATCGACGGTGTCGACCTTGTTGGCCACCAGGAAGGTGCGCTTGTTTCTCTTGCGCAGGTGCTCGGCGATCATCTGGTCGGCGACGGTCATGCCGTCGCGGGAGTCCACCAGGAACAGCACCGCATCGGATTCTTCGATGGCCTGCAGCGACTGCTCGGCCATCTTCAGGTCGATGCCTTCCTCGTCACCGGAGATACCGCCGGTGTCGACCACGATGTAGGTGCGTCCCTGCCACTTGGCTTCGCCGTACTTGCGATCGCGGGTCAGGCCGGCGAAGTCGGCGACGATGGCGTCCCGGGTCTTGGTCAGGCGATTGAAAAGCGTGGATTTGCCGACGTTCGGCCGCCCCACCAGGGCAATTACGGGAACCATGCGGCTCTCCCAGAGCAGAAAACACGATGGCCGCTACCGAACTTCACGGTAGCGGCCATCGGTTGAGGATAATAGTTTCTAGCGCAGACGATAGGCGACGAGTTTACCGCCATTGCCGTAAACGTAGAGCATATCGCCGACGACCAGTGGCCGTACCCGGACGCCGTCACCGTCGACCTTGGTGCGACCGACGAAACGCCCATCGACCTGGCTCAGCAGATGGATGTAGCCGGCGTAGTCGCCCACCACCACGTTGCTCGACCAGACCACCGGCCCGGTGAGCTGGCGACGGGCCAGATCGGCATTGGTCCAGAGCGCGGAGGTCGAGGATTCCTCGACGGCTTCCACGGTGCCGTTGTCCAGGCTCAGGTAGACGTTGCCGAAGCCTTCGGCCACGCCGTCGTAGCTGGAGGCGTCACGCTGCCAGAGGATCTGGCCGTTGGCCGGATTGAGCGCGACCACGCGGCCGTTGTAGCTGACCACATAGAGGGTGTCGCCCGAAAGCGACAGGCCGCCGTCCACGTCGACGATGCGCTCCAGTTCGGAACGGCCCTTGGGTACGGCGATCTGCTGTTCCCACAGCGGCAGGCCACGCTGCACGTCCAAGGCGACCACCTTGCCGCTGGCGAAACCGGCCATCACCACCTGGTTGGTCACCAGGGGGGCACCGGTGCCCCTCAGACTCAGCACCGGCTGGGTGTCTTCGTAGATCCAGCGACGGGTACCGCTGCCCAGCTCGAAGGCCTGCAGCTTGTCGTCCTGGGACTGCACCACCACCACGTCGTTGTTGACGACCGGAGCGGACAGCACCTCGCTGGAGGCCTGGGCACGCCACTTCTCGTCGCCACTGGCACTGTCGAGGGCGATGACCTGGCCACGCAGGGTACCGACCAGCACCAGACCGGAGCCGACTCCGACGCCGCCGGAGACCGGCAGGTCCAGGTCCTTCTTCCACAGCACCGCACCGGTCTCGCGATTCATCGCCATGACCCGGCCATCGGCATCGGCGGCAAAGATGGTCTGGCCGTCCACGGCCGGGACCAGGCGGTTGTATTCCTTGCCCTGGCCATCGCCCACCGAGCGACTCCAGACTTCATCCAGTCGGACCTCGGCCTTGATGTCCTTCAGCTCGGCAGGCGGCAATTCCTTCTTGCCGGTGCTGCTGCACCCGACGACCGCAAGGGCGAGACCCAGTACCGCGATAGGCTTCCAGCGCAACATCAGGCGTCTCCTTTGGCGAGATCATCGAGTTTCATCTGTAGCACGCCTTCGGCTGCATCGTTGGGCAGCGCGGCGCGGGCTTTTTCGTAGGCGGCGCGGGCCTCGGTCGGCTTCTTCAGCGCCACCAGCAGATCGCCACGCAATTCTTCGCGGTTGGCGACATAGGCCTTGGGCGCCTCGCCATCCAGCAGCTTGAGACCCTCTTCGGCCTTGCCCTCGGCCGCCAGCACCCGGGCCAGACGCTGCCGTGCCAGCTCGCCGAGTTCGGCATCGTGGGGCTTGTCCACCACGGCCTTGAGTTCGGCGGCGGCGTCGTCCAGGCGATTGTTCTCCACCGCCACCTTGGCGACGAAGAGACTGCCGTACTGGGCGTAGGCGGTACCGGAATAATCCTGCTTGAGCTTGCCGTAGGTATCGGTCACCCGCGCGGTGTCGACCTTGCCACCGGGCGCCAGCGCGGCTTCCACCAGCTGCTGATAGAGCACCGAGGCGCCTTGCGCCTGGTTGTTCTGATAGCGCTGCCAGCCCTGCCAGCCGAGTACCGCCACCAGGGCGATGACGCCACCGGCCACCAGCGGCTTGCCGTTACGCTGCCACCAGGCCTTGGCGACCACCAGATTGTCGTCGTCGATGGAACTCAAATCCGTTCTCCTCAATTCCCGCGACCGGAACCGGCCGGGGGCAAAATCTCGTCCAGACGAGCGGCCAGGGCCGCGAAATCGACCTTTTCCTGGGGCGCCTCGCCACGCAGCGGCTTGAGCGCCACCTGTTGCGCGGCCAGTTCGTCCTCACCCAGGATCATCGCCCAGAGCGCGCCGCTCTTGTCGGCCTTCTTGAACTGGCTCTTGAAGCTGCCGGCACCGGCGTTGACCAGCAGACGCAGGTCGGGACGGGCATCGCGCAGCTGCTCGGCCAGCTTGAGGCCGGCCAGTTCGGCCGCCTCGCCAAAGGCGCAGAGATAGAGATCGGCGGGGCGCTGCAGATCACCGGGCAGGCACTCCAGGGTTTCCAGCAGCAGCACCAGGCGCTCGACGCCCATGGCGAAGCCGACGCCCGGGGTGGGCTTGCCGCCGAACTGGGTGATCAGGCCGTCGTAGCGGCCACCGGCGCAGACGGTGCCCTGGGCACCCAGCTTGTCGGTGACCCACTCGAAGACGGTCCGGCCGTAGTAGTCCAGGCCACGCACCAGCTTGGGATTGATCTGGTAGCGGATGCCGGCGGCGTCCAGGCGGGCCTTGAGGCCATCGAAGTGGGCGCGGGATTCGTCGTCCAGGTAGTCCGCCAGGGTCGGGGCGTCCTGCAGCAGCGCCTGGGTCTGGGCGTTCTTGCTGTCGAGGATGCGCAGCGGATTGGTGGTCAGGCGGCGCTGGCTGTCTTCGTCGAGTTGCTCGAAGCGTTCCTGCAGATAGGCCACCAGGGCTTCGCGATAACGCGCGCGATCGGCGCTGGAACCCAGGCTGTTGAGCTGCAGGGTGACGGCGTCGGTCAGCCCCAGGCGCTGCCAGAGGCGCGCGGTGAGCACGATCAGCTCCGCGTCGATGTCCGGGCCGGGCAGGTTGAACACCTCCACGCCGATCTGGTGGAACTGGCGATAGCGCCCCTTCTGCGGCTTCTCGTAGCGGAACATCGGGCCGGCGTACCAGAGCTTCTGTACCTGGCCACCCCCGGTCATGCCGTGCTCGAGCACGGCCCGCACGCAACCCGCGGTGCCTTCCGGCCTCAGGGTCAGGGACTCTTCGTTGCGGTCGAGGAAGGTGTACATCTCCTTGTCCACCACGTCGGTGCCCTCGCCGATGCCGCGGGCGAAGAGTTCGGTGAACTCCATGATGGGCAGACGGATCTCGTGGTAGCCATAGCCGTCGAGCAGCGTCGCGAAGGTACGTTCCAGGTAGCGCCAGGCCGGGGTCTGCTCCGGCAGGATATCGTTCATGCCACGGATGGCTTGCAGGGACTTGCTCACGAAAGGGCCTTATTCCTTGATCTTTCAGCTGCGCGCGATGAGCGCGGCATCCGCTTCGGCCTTTTCGGCCGCCTTGCGGCGGATGAGCCCTTCCAGCTCGTCCACCAGATTGTCGTTGTTCAGCTTGGAGGCAGGCTTGCCGTCGATGTACACCAGGTTGTTGGGCGTACCCCCGGTCAGGCCGACATGGGCCTCCTTGGCTTCGCCGGGGCCGTTGACCACGCAACCGATCACCGCGACGTCCAAGGGCACCAGCAGGTCCTCCAGGCGCCCTTCCAGCTCGTTCATGGTCTTGACCACATCGAAGTTCTGCCGCGAGCAGCTCGGGCAGGCGATGAAGTTGATGCCGCGCGAACGCAGGCGCAGGGATTTCAGGATGTCGAAACCGACCTTGATCTCCTCGACCGGATCGGCCGCGAGCGAGATGCGGATGGTGTCGCCGATGCCTTCGGCCAGCAACATGCCCAGGCCCACGGCGGACTTCACCGTACCCGAACGCAGGCCACCGGCTTCGGTGATGCCCAGGTGCAGCGGCTGCTCGATGCGGGTGGCCAACTGGCGGTAGGCGGCCACGGCCATGAAGACGTCGCTGGCCTTCACGCTGACCTTGAAGTCCGGATAGTCCAGCTTCTCCAGGTGGTCGACGTGGCGCATGGCCGATTCCACCAGGGCTTCCGGGGTGGGCTCGCCGTATTTCTTCTGCAGGTCCTTTTCCAGCGAACCGGCGTTGACGCCGATGCGGATCGGAATGCCGCGCTCGCGGGCCGCGTCGACCACCGCCCGGACCCGGTCTTCGCGACCGATGTTGCCGGGGTTGATGCGCAGGCAGTCCACGCCCAGTTCGGCCACGCGCAGGGCGATCTTGTAGTCGAAGTGGATGTCGGCCACCAGCGGCAGGCTGACTCGCTGCTTGATGCGACCGAAGGCTTCGGCGGCGTCCATGTCGGGCACCGAGACGCGCACGATGTCGGCACCGGCGTCCTGCAGGCGCTGGATCTGCGCCACGGTGGCGTCGACGTCGCAGGTTTCGGTGTTGGTCATGCTCTGCACGGCGATGGGGGCATCGCCGCCGACCGGCACCGAGCCGACCCAGATCTTGCGGGACAACCGACGTTTGATGGGCGATTCGCTATGCATGCTGGTTTCCCATGGGGTCGCCGGACGTCATTGTCCGGTCTGACCGAGTTTGATGCGGGCGGTCTCGCCCTTGGTGTAAGGCGCGAGGTCGACGACCTGGCCGTTGTAGGAGATCTGGGCACCGCGGGCAAAGCCGAGACGGATGTTCACCGGCGCCTTGATCGAGGCGTATTCGAGGCTCTCGCCGCCTTTCTTCACGCCGCTGAAGAGGATCTTGCCGCTACCGTCGCTGACCTGCGTCCAGCAATTGGCGCTGAAGCGGATGTTCAGGCTGTCGCTGCCGGCGACGGGCGCCGCGGCAGGGGCGCTGGTCGGCGCGGCCGGGGTCGCGGCGACGGGTGCCGTGGGCGCTGGCGAGGTCGAACCCGTTACCGGGGCCGGGGTGGGCGCAGCGGTCGGGGCGGTCATGGCGGCGACGGCATTGGCATCCGGCGTCGGCGTGCCCACCGGGGACGGCAGGGTGGCGGCCGGCTGCTGGGCGGTGACCGGGGGCTGTTCTTCCGGCTCGTCGATGGGATGGATCTCGGTCTTGCCGTCGGCGCCCTCGACCTCGACATGCTCCATGCTCACGGCACTGGCGCTGGAGGCCTGGCGACTGCGCTCCTGCCACCAGAACAGGCCCATGGCGATGATCAGCACCACCAGGATGAAACTGACGAATCTCAGGACATTGCGCGACAACCGCACCGGCTCGTCGAGACGCCCCAGGCTGTGCACGGTGCTGCCCTTGGCATCGGTGCCGGTGTAGCCGTCGAAGGTCCGCACCAGTTCGACCTGGTCCAGGCCGAGCAGCTTGCCGTAGGCCTTGGTATAGCCGCGGGCAAAGGTGTGCCCAGGCATCTGCTGATAGTTGCCGGACTCGAGCTGCTCGATGATGCGCTCGCTGAGATTGAGATTCTGGGCGACCTGGGCCTGGCTCCAGCCAAGCGACAGGCGCTTCTGACGCAAGATCTCACCGGGATTGCCCCGTCCGGCGTGTACCGCTTCGGATTGCACTGCGGTCATTTCTGCTCCGACTGAAGTTGACGATATTCAGGTGAGTTCGGGTAGAGGCGCTTCAGCTGCAGGGCATAGCTCGCGGCGGTGTTGCGATCATTGAACACCTCGGCGAGGCGGATCCCGAGCAACAGGCTGCGGGCATCCTGGGGGCTGAGCTGGCTGAAGGCCTGGTAATAGCTCCGGGACGGCACATAGTCGCGCGTCTGGTAGGCCAGTTGAGCCAATTCGAACAGGGCCCTGGGCTGATTGCGATCCAGCCGCAGGGATTTTTCCAGATTTTCCTTGCCCAAGTCGACCTGATTGAGTCGCAGGGCGGTCAGGCCGAGATTCTCGAACACCCGGGCGCGCTCGGGATAGAGACTGTCTTCGGCGGCCTGGGTGAAACGTTCGTAGGCATCCTTGTAGCGCCCCTGCTCATAGAGGAAGCTGCCATAGTTGTTGAGGATGCGGGCATCGCGGGGCCGCTCGCGCAGGGCCAGGCGGTATTCCTGATCGGCCAGGTCGGTCTCGCCCTGGGCCTGGAACACCAGCCCGAGGGCGGCATGGGCGTCGGCGCTGGACGAATCCAGCTCCAGCGCCTTCTTCAGCGGCACCTTGGCCTGTTCGGTGTTGCCCTGCTGGACATAGCCGAGGCCGAGCTGGATGTAGGCATCACGGGCCTGCATCCGCCCCTGGCGGGTATCCATGGGATTGCGGTCGCCCTCGGTCACGCAGCCGGCGAGGCCGCCGACCACCAGGGCGAGCGCGACAGCCGCAAAGCGCGTGATCGCCATGGTCGCGCCCTCAGCCCTGGAGCGGCGTTACGGTTTCGGCACCGTCGAGCTGGCGAACGGCGATATAGCGCTGGCTGCGGCGGGTGCGGTCCATGACCTGGCCCACCAGCTGGCCGCAGGCGGCGTCGATGTCGTCACCGCGGGTGGTGCGCACCGTGACGTTGAAACCGGCCTGCTGCAGCAGCTCCTGGAAACGGCGGGTGGCGTTCTTGCTCGGCCGCTCGTACCCGGAGTGCGGGAAGGGATTGAAGGGAATCAGGTTGATCTTGCAGGGCACGTTGCGCAGCAGCTCGATCATCTGCAGGGCGTGCTCGGGCAGATCGTTGACGTCCTTGAGCAGGGTGTACTCGATGGTCAGGACGCGTTTCTCGCCAAGTTGGCCGATGTATCTCTGGCAGGCGTCGAGCAGCATGGCCAGGGGATACTTGCGGTTGATCGGCACCAGCTCGTTGCGCAGCTCGTCGTTGGGCGCGTGCAGCGACAGCGCCAGGGAGACGTCGATCTGCTTGGCCAGCTCTTCGATCATCGGCACCACGCCCGAGGTGGACAGGGTCACCTTGCGCTTGGAGATGCCGTAGCCGAGGTCGTCCATCATGATGCGCATGGCGGCGACGACGTTGTCGAAGTTCAGCAGGGGCTCGCCCATGCCCATCATCACCACGTTGGTGATGGCACGGTCGATCTTGGCGGGCACGCTGCCAAAGGACTTGTTGGCGATCCACACCTGGCCGATCACCTCGGCGGCGGTGAGGTTGCTGTTGAAGCCCTGCTTGCCGGTGGAGCAGAAGCTGCAGTCCAGCGCGCAACCGGCCTGGGACGACACGCACAGGGTGCCGCGGCCGTTCTGCGGAATGTAAACGGTCTCGACGCAGCTGCCGGAGGCGACACGGATCACCCACTTGCGGGTGCCGTCGCGGGAGATGTCCTCGCTGACGATCTCGGGGCCACGGATCTCTGCGGCGGCCTTGAGCTTTTCCTTGAGCGCCTTGCCCAGGTTGCTCATGGCGTCGAAATCATCGATGCCGAAGTGATGGATCCACTTCATGACCTGGCCGGCGCGAAAGCGCTTCTCCCCGATGGACTCGAAGAACGACTCGAGTTGCGGCTGGGTCAGGCCCAGCAGATTGACCTTATCGGTGGCTGTGGTCATGGGATCACCTCGACGAAATCTGTTTGAAGCCCACGCAGGGCGCGGGCGGTGCCAGGAAGGCGGGCTGGCCGCTTCCCTGGCCAGCGCTCATCCTTAGCGGATGCGCTCGCAGACTTCGGTGGCTGCGAAGAAGTAGGAGATCTCGCGAGCGGCGGACGCTTCGGAGTCCGAACCGTGGACGGCGTTCTCGTCGATGGAGACGGCGAAGTCGGCACGGATGGTACCGGCGTCGGCCTTCTTGGGATCGGTGGCGCCCATCAGCTCACGGTTCTTGGCGATGGCGTTGTCGCCTTCCAGCACCTGGACCACGACCGGACCGGAGGTCATGAAGGAGACCAGGTCCTTGAAGAAGGGACGCTCTTTGTGTTCGGCGTAGAAGCCACCGGCTTCGCGCTCGGACAGCTGGACCATCTTGGCAGCGACGACGCGCAGGCCAGCCTTCTCGAAGCGGGTGACGATCTCACCGACGACATTCTTGGATACGGCATCGGGCTTGATGATCGACAGGGTACGTTGAACAGACATGTGAACTCCGAATGTGGGAATAGAGCAAAAACGAAACCCGCGGATTATACGCGGGTCCCGGTGAAAAGCGTAGCGCGGTACGGGCGATGCGTCAGGCGGACTCTTCGATCCAGGCGGCCTGGATGGCCTCCAGCACCTTCTCGCCACCCCGCTGGGGATCGTCGTCGAATTCCGGCAGCTCCACGACCCAGTTGCGCAGCTTGAGGAAATTCACGTAGCGCGGATCCACGTCGGGATGGGCGTCGTTGAGTTCGATGGCGATATCCAGCACATCGGTCCATTTCAGTGCCATGACAGCTGTCCTCAGTGACCTTCGGAAACCTGGTTGATGGTGTAGCGCGGAATCTCCACCACCAGGTCTTCGCTGCCAACTACCGCCTGGCAGGACAGGCGCGAACGCATCTCCAGACCCCAGGCCTTGTCCAGCATGTCGTCCTCGAGTTCATCGGAAGGCTCGAGGGAGTCGAAGCCTTCCTGGATGACCACGTGGCAGGTGGTGCAGGCACAGGACATCTCGCAGGCGTGCTCGATGTCGATGCCGTTGCGCAGGGCCGCGGCGATGATGGTTTCGCCTTCGCTGGCTTCGAAGACCGCGCCCTCGGGGCAGTGCTCGGCGTGGGGCAGCAGGGTGATCTGCGGCATGATGGAACTACTCCTCGATATCGTTGAGACGACGACCCGCCAGGGCCGCCTTGACCGAGGCGTTCATCCGCCGGGCGGCGAAGGCATCGGTTACGTGAGAAAGACGCTTGGTCTGGTCTTCGAGCGCCTGGACGTCGGTGGCGTCCAGCAGCTCGGCCAGCCGGCCGATTTCCAGCTCGATCACCTGACGCTCCTCGGCGTCCAGCAGGCGCTCGCCATCGGCGGCCAGCGCGGCGGTGACCGCCTCGATCAGCCGCCGGGCCTCGACCTGCTGCTCGCGCAGCGCGCGGGCCTGCATGTCGTCTCCGGCATGGCGGAAGGAGTCCTGCAGCATGTTGGCGATCTCGCCATCGGTCAGGCCATAGGACGGCTTGACCTGGACGCTGGCTTCCACGCCGCTGGACAGCTCGCGGGCGCTAACGCCGAGCAGGCCGTCGGCATCGACCTGGAAGGTGACGCGGATCTTGGCGGCCCCGGCGACCATGGGCGGAAAGCCACGCAGCTCGAAGCGCGCCAGGGAACGGGCGTCCTTGACCAGCTCGCGCTCGCCCTGCAGCACATGCACCAGCATGGCGGTCTGGCCGTCGCGATAGGTGGTGAAATCCTGACCCCGCGCCACCGGGATGGTGGTGTTGCGCGGAATGATCTTTTCCATCAGGCCGCCCATGGTCTCGAGTCCCAGGGACAGCGGGATGACGTCCAGCAGCAGCAGTTCTTCGCCGGCGCGGTTGCCGGCCAGGGAATCGGCCTGCAGGGCGGCGCCGATGGCGACCACGCGATCCGGATCGATGTCGGTGAGCGGGGTGCAGTCGAACAGCTCACCCACGGCTTCACGGACATAGGGCACGCGGGTGGAACCGCCGACCATGACCACGGCGCGGATATCCGCCGGCTCCACGTCCGCATCGCGCAGGGCACGGCGACAGGCCTTCAGGCTGCGCGCGACCAGGGGTGCGATGAGTGCCTGGAAGGTGCCGCGGTCCAACACGCCCGACCAGTCGCCGTGGCTGACCTCGACGCGCTCGGCGGCCGACAGGGCTTCCTTGGCGGCGCAGGCGCTCTGCAGCAGGCGGCGCTGGGTGCCCGGATCCAGATCGCTGGACAACCCGGCCTGCTGGACGATCCAGCCGGCGATGGCGTGATCGAAGTCGTCACCGCCCAGGGCGCTGTCGCCACCGGTGGCCATGACTTCGAAGACGCCACGGGTCAGGCGCAGGATGGAGATGTCGAAGGTGCCGCCACCCAGGTCGTAGATGGCGACCACGCCCTCCTCGCCCCGGTCCAGGCCATAGGCCACGGCCGCCGCGGTGGGTTCGTTGAGCAGGCGCAGAACATTCAGGCCGGCGAAGCGGGCCGCGTCCTTGGTCGCCTGACGCTGGGCGTCGTCGAAGTAGGCCGGCACGGTGATGACGGCGCCGACCAGCTCGCCACCCAGGGTGGCTTCGGCGCGCTCGCGCAGCACCCGCAGGATGTCGGCGGAGACCTCTACCGGACTCTTGCGCCCGGCAGCGGTATCGATGAAGGGCATTTCCGATTCACCGGCGACGAAGCGATAGGGCAACTGCTCGCCCAGCTGCTTGACGTCGGCGATGCCACGCCCCATGAGGCGCTTGACGGAAAGAATGGTATTGAAGGGGTCATGGGCGGCAGCGGCCTTGGCGCCCGCCCCCACCTCCACGCCAGCGGCGGCGTAGCGCACGGCGGACGGCAGGATCACCTCGCCCTGCAGATCGGGCAGGGTCTCGGCCACGCCACTGCGGACGGCGGCCACGAGGGAATTGGTGGTGCCCAGATCGATGCCCACCGCCAGCTTGCGCTGGTGCGGCTTGGGCGCCATTCCGGGTTCGGCTATCTGCAATAGAGCCATTGGCTAGTCGGCTTATGGTTGTCGGTGCCGGAGCGACACCTGTGATTAATCGTCCAGACGCTCTTCGAGCTGGCGGATCTCGCTGGCCAGCTTGTCGAGAAACTGCATGCGACGGACCAAGCGCTCGGCAGACTCGCGCTGGGCGGGATCCTGCCAGATCGCGGCGAAGGCCTGCTCGATGTCACGCTGCGCATCCTTGAGGCGCTGGCGGAAGGCGGGAATGCCCGCGCTGTCGCCGGCGTCCTGCAGGTCTTCCAACTCCTCGCGCCACTGCAATTGCTGCATGAGGAAGTCGGTGTCCTGGATGGTCGCCTCGAGCGGCATCTCGTGCCCTTCGAGCTCCAGCAGATAGCGCGCGCGGCGCGACGGAGCGCGCAACACGTGATAGGCCTCGTTGAGCTCGGCCGACCGCTCCAGCGCCTGGCGCCGTTCGCGCTCCGGCGCATCGGCGAAGCGATCCGGATGGACCGTGCGGGCCAGATCGCGATAGCGCGAGGCCAGACCCGCCTGATCGATCTCGAAGGCGGGCCTGATCTCGAACAGGGCGAAGTGACAGGGCTTACCCATGGCGGGCCTCAGATGTTGAAGCTTTCGCCGCAGCCACACTCGCCACGCACGTTGGGATTGTTGAACTTGAAGCCCTCGTTGAGGCCTTCACGCACGAAATCCAGCTCGGTGCCGTCCAGGTAGACCAGGCTCTTGGGGTCGATGATGACCTTGACGCCATGGCTTTCGAACACCTGGTCCTCGGCCGCGAATTCATCGACGAACTCGAGTACGTAGGCCAGTCCCGAGCAGCCCGTGGTACGAACGCCCAGGCGGATGCCCTCACCCTTGCCGCGTCCGTCGAGGGAACGCTGCACGTGGCGGGCGGCGGACTCGGTCATGCTGATCGCCATGGTTCCTCCTCAGAGCAGGCCTTTCTTCTGCTTGTAGTCGCTGACCGCCGCCTTGATGGCGTCTTCGGCGAGTACCGAGCAGTGGATCTTCACCGGCGGCAGGGCCAGTTCTTCGGCGATCATGCTGTTCTTGATCGACGCCGCTTCCTCGATGCTCTTGCCCTTCATCCACTCGGTGGCCAGGGAGCTGGAGGCGATGGCGGAGCCGCAGCCGTAGGTCTTGAACTTGGCATCTTCGATGATGCCCTGCTCGTTGACCTTGATCTGCAGGCGCATCACGTCGCCGCACGCGGGAGCGCCGACCATGCCGGTGCCGACATCCGGATCAGCCGCGTCGAACTTGCCGACGTTGCGCGGATTTTCGTAGTGGTCGATGACCTTTTCACTGTATGCCATGGTTCAATCCTCACTCATCAGGGGGTGGGTCAGTGGGCTTGCCACTCGACCTGACTCAGGTCTACGCCTTCTTTGAACATGTCCCACAGCGGAGACAATTCACGCAACTTGTTGACGGCTTCGGTGACCTTGCTCGCGGCATAGTCGACGTCTTCTTCGGTGGTGAAGCGACCGAAGGTGAAGCGGATGGAGCTGTGCGCCAGCTCGTCGTTGCGGCCCAGGGCGCGCAGGACGTAGGACGGCTCCAGGGAGGCCGAGGTACAGGCCGAACCGGACGAGACCGCCAGGTCCTTGAGCGCCATGATCAGCGACTCGCCTTCGACGTAGTTGAAGCTCAGGTTCAGGTTGTGCGGCACACGGTGGATCAGGCTGCCGTTCAGGTAGACCTCTTCCAGGCCTTCGAACTGCCGGTAGAAGCGATCGCTCAGGGCCTTGATGCGGGCATTTTCCTGGACCATCTCTTCCTTGGCGATGCGGAAGGCTTCGCCCATGCCGACGATCTGGTGGGTCGCCAGGGTACCCGAACGCATGCCACGCTCATGACCGCCACCATGGGTCTGGGCCTCGATACGCACGCGCGGCTTGCGGCGGACGTAGAGAGCGCCGATGCCCTTGGGACCGTAGGTCTTGTGCGCCGAGAAGGACATCATGTCGACCTTGAGCTTTTCCAGATCGATCTCGACCTTGCCGGTGGACTGGGCGGCATCGACGTGGAAGAGCACGCCACGGGAACGGGTCAGCTCGCCGATGGCGGCGATGTCGTTGACGGTACCGATCTCGTTGTTGACGTGCATGATGGACACCAGGGTGGTGTCGTCACGCAGGGCCGCCTCGACCATCTCGGGGGTGATCAGGCCGTCTTCGCCCGGCTCGAGGTAGGTGACCTCGAAGCCTTCGCGCTCGAGCTGGCGGGTGGTGTCCAGCACCGCCTTGTGCTCGATCTTGGAGGTGATCAGGTGCTTGCCCTTGTTCTGGTAGAAGTGCGCGGCGCCCTTGATGGCCAGGTTGTCGGACTCGGTGGCACCGGAGGTCCAGACGATCTCGCGCGGGTCGGCGTTGACCAGTTCGGCCACCTGGCGACGGGCGTTTTCCACGGCTTCCTCGGCCTTCCAGCCGAACAGGTGGGAGCGCGATGCAGGGTTGCCAAAGTTGCCGTCCACCAGCAGGCACTCGCTCATCTTCTGAGCGACGCGCGGATCGACGGGTGTGGTGGCGGAATAGTCTAGGTAGATCGGCAATTTCATCGGTTACTCCTAATCAGACGGGCGTCTCTGCTCAGTCGATGGTGGACGCTTCGATTTTTTCGACCGCTAAAGGCGATTGCTTGCTGGCACAGACCTTGGTGTCCTGACGCTTGGCAACCTGCTGGATCTCGTTGCGGGCGACCAGGTCGGCCAGGGTGATGCCACTGAGGAAGGTGTGGATCTGATCGCTCAGGTCGCACCAGAGGTGGTGGGTCAGGCAGGTATCACCCTGGTGACACCCCCCGCTGCCCTGGCAGCGGGTGGCATCCACGGATTCGTTGACGGCATCGATCACCTGGGCGACATGGATACCGCCCATGTCGCGCGCCAGCTGATAGCCGCCGCCGGGACCGCGTACGCTGTTGACCAGCGAGCCGCGGCGCAGCCGGGCAAACAGCTGCTCCAGATAGGACAGCGAAATACCCTGCCGCTCGGAAATGTCGGCCAGCGACACCGGGCCCCGCTGGGCATGCAGCGCCAGGTCGAGCATGGCGGTTACGGCATAGCGGCCTTTGGTGGTCAGTCTCATGACGAACTCGAGCGGGTTGCATCGGATGACCCCGATTATCGGATTCCCGACAAAAAAGGTCAACTTTAAAACCGACCAAATCACTCAGGCATTATCTATCGGGGGGATAGTCCGCGGATGAGATTCGCCCCGGGCGGCCTTCTGGGTTTCGGTGAGGATGCCGCGCAGGATGTTCATCTCCAGCTTGCTGATGCCGGCCCGGCCATAGAGGCGGCGGAGGCGACTCATCAGGTGACGCGGCTTGGCCGGATCGAGGAAGCCGATCTCCACCAGGGTCTGCTCCAGGTGCTCGTAATAGAGCTCCAGCTCCTCCACCGTCACCGGCTGGGTGTTGAGCATGGCGGTGGCCTCGACCTTGTTCATCTTGGTCGGCTGGTTCTGCGCCGCGAGCCAGGCCATGCGCACCTCGTACACCAGCACCTGGACCGCTGCGGCGAGGTTGAGCGAGCCGAAGGCCGGGTCCGAGGGGATGTGCACATGGTAGTGGCAGCGCTGCAGCTCCTCGTTGGTGAGGCCGGCGTATTCGCGACCGAACACCAGGGCTACCTCGCCACCCTGCTCCACCTGGGCCAGGGAGGTGGTGGCGCATTCGCGCGGATCCAGCAGCGGCCAGGGGATGCGGCGATCGCGGGCGCTGGTGCCCAGCACCAGACTGCAGCCGGTCAGGGCCTCTTCCAGGGTGTCGACGACGATGGCGGCGTCGAGCACGTCGTTGGCCCCGGAGGCGCGGGCATTGGCCTCGCCGCTGGGAAAGTCCTCGGGATCGACCAGATAGAGGCGCGACAGCCCCATGTTCTTCATTGCCCGGGCGGCACCGCCGATGTTGCCGGGATGGCTGGTATTGACCAGAACGACGCGGATGTTGTTCAGCACGTGGCTATCCTCGAGCGGACGCGGGAAATCGGCGCCGTATACTACGCCCACACGCGCCCGCTTGCCACGAATACCCCTTCCAGCGCCGCGAAGTCTGCTATCATTGCCGGCTTTCCTTATACAACCCAGGTGATTTATCCATGCAGCCCATGCTGAACATCGCACTGCGCGCGGCCCGCAGCGCCGGTGAACTGATTTTCCGTTCGATTGAGCGCCTGGACGTGATCGCCGTCGACGAAAAAGGCGCCAACGACTTCGTCTCCGAAGTCGACCGGGCCGCCGAGCAGACCATCCTCGCCACCCTGCGCAAGGCCTACCCCACCCACGGTTTCTACGGTGAGGAATCCGGCTACCTGGCGGGCGAAGGCGAAGGCGCCGACTACGTCTGGATCGTCGACCCGCTGGACGGCACCACCAACTTCCTCCGTGGCGTCCCGCACTTCTCGGTGAGCATCGCCTGCAAATACAAGGGCCGCCTGGAGCACGCCGTGGTCCTGGATCCGGTGCGTCAGGAAGAATTCACCGCCAGCCGTGGCCGTGGTGCCGCCCTGAACGGTCGCCGCATCCGCGTCACCAACCGGCGCAGCCTGGAAGGCGCCCTGCTGGGTACCGGCTTCCCCTTCCGTGCCAATGACGTCGATCACCTGGACAACTACCTGGGCATGTTCCGCAGCCTGATCGGCCAGACCGCCGGCATCCGCCGCGCCGGCTCCGCCGCCCTGGACCTGGCCTATGTCGCCGCCGGTCGTTTCGACGCCTTCTGGGAAATGGGGCTGTCGGAGTGGGACATGGCCGCAGGCGCCCTGCTGGTGCAGGAAGCCGGTGGCCTGATCGGTGACTTCAACGGTGGCCACGACTTCCTCGAGAAGGGCCACATCGTCGCCGGCAACCCCAAGTGCTTCCGCGGCCTGCTGACCCAGATCCAGCCGCACCTGCCGGCCTCGCTCAAGCGCTGAGTCCGCCTGGCTTACGAAAAAGCCCCTGCCGGCCATGCCGACAGGGGCTTTTTCTTGCCTGCCGCAAAGAGACTTCGCGGCAGGCCGGCAGGGCTTACTTGACCACTTTCAGACTCGGCCGCGCCGGTGCCGGCTTGGGCGCCTCGGGCTTGCTGCCGCCAGTGTCGGGACCCTGGTCATCCGGCGGGCTGGGCTCGCTGTCGAAGACCATGCCCTGGCCGTTCTCCCGGGCATAGATGGCCAGGATGGCGCCGATCGGGACGTAGAGGTTGTAGGCCACGCCGCCGAAGCGGCCATTGAAGCTCACCGCCTCGTTGTCCATGTGCAGGTCGCGCACGGCACTGGGCGAGGCGTTCAGCACGATCTGGCCGTCGTTGGCATAGCCCGGCGGCACGCGCACCTCGGCGTAGTCGGCATTGACCAGCAGATGGGGCGTGCAGTCGTTGTCTACGATCCACTCGTAGAGCGCGCGGACCAGGTAGGGGCGACTGGAATTCATGGGGTTCTCCTCTAGCGCATCTCACGCTCGGTGACCGAAAGACTGGATCGGAAACTGTCGCGCGCGAACATGCGATCCATGTAGTCCTGTAGCGGCTTGGCGGCCCGGGGCAATTCGACGCCCAGGCGCGGCAGGCGCCACAGGAGGGGGAGCAGGCAACAGTCCACCAGGGAAAAGTCGTCGCTCAGGAAAAAGGGTTTTTCCGCGAAGATCGGCGCCACGCCGGTCAGGCTCTCCCGCAATTCCTTGCGCGCGGTGGCGAGGTCGGCGCCCGGCGCGGCCTGCAGGATGGCGTCCACCAGGCTGCACCAGTCACGGCCGATGCGGTGCATCAGCAGTCGCGACTGGCCACGGGTGACCGGATAGGCAGGGAGCAGCGGCGGATGCGGATAGCGTTCCTCGAGGTACTCCATGAGCACCTCGGTGCCATAGAGCACCAGGTCGCGATCCATCAGCGTCGGCACGGTGCCATAGGGATTGTGCTCGGCCAGCTGCCGTGGACACTCGCCCCGGCGTACGGCGATCAGCTCGCACTCGACGTTCTTTTCCGCCAGGATCAGACGGATCCGGTGGCTGTAGTGATCCTCGGGATCATGGAAACAGGTCAGGCGGGTTATGGCGCCCATGGGTCCCTCCCCCGTTGGGGGCGAAGCTGCAAAGAAGGGATTATCTCGCACCTTGCCGCCCGCCACCTAGTCTCATCGCTCACTGTCGGGCAATCGCCGCCAGAATTCGCGCTTGAGCCAGAAGGCCAGGACGGCGAACAGCAGCAGATAGCCCAGCACCCAGGGCGCGAGGCGCCAGGCCAGGCTGCGCTCGGGCGCGGCGGAATAAGCGAGGTAGGCGACCAGATCGTCGACGGTGCGCGCGAACTGCTCGGGCGTCTGGGCGCCGCTGCCGGGTTCCAGGCGCAGCACGCAACGTCCCGCGCTGCAGTCGCGCACCTGGCGGCCGCGCAGGGCGGCCAGGACGTCGGGCATGCGCGTGCCGGGTGCCCTGAGGTTGTCGACCCCGAGCGGCCGCCCGGGCGCCACATAGAATTCCTGCAGGAAGGCGCGCAGCCAGGCCTCGCCGCGCACCGCGGCGATCAGGGTGAGATCCGGCGGCACGCTGCCAAAGGCACGCCGGGCGTCCTCGGGCTTGAGCAGCCCGAGCATGGGCGCGCTGGGGGTGCGCCCGGGCGCCCAGCTGGCGAGGTCGAGGTGAAGATCGGCGGCGACCCGGTCGAAGCGCTGGTACTCCTGGCCATGGCAGGCCAGGCAATAGCGGCCGAAGCTGATGGCACCGGCCCGGGGATCGCCTTCGGTGCCTATGGCCAGACCACTGCACAGCAGCAGGACCAGCAGCAGAACGCGACTCATGACCGGGACTCCGCTGGCGTACGCGGACGACCCAGACTGCTGTACCAGGGCATGCCCAGCAGGCCGATGAAATAGACACCCGCCGCCAGACGCGCCAGCAGCAGGCGCCCATCGGTCAGGGCGACCACGCCCAGCACGCCCAGGGCGACAAAGGCCAGGCAGGCCAGGTACAGCCCCAGTCGCGCCGGCCAGGCCTTGTGGCGGACCGAGCGGACCGGACTGCGATCCAGCCAGGGCAAGACGAACAGCAGGGCGATGGCCAGGGCCGCCAGGCCGAGACCGCCGGCCTTGCTCGGCACCGCGCGCAGCAGCGCATAGAAGGGGGCCAGGTACCAGGGCGGCGCGATATGTGCGGGAGTCACCAGCGGATCGGCCGGCTGCTGGTTGGCCGGTTCCAGCACCAGTCCGCCCAGGTCAGGCGCCAGCAGCACCACGGCGAGAAAGACCAGCAGGAAGACCGCCAGGCCGCAGAGGTCCTTGAGCGTCAGATAGGGATGGAAAGGCACCCCGGCGGCACCGCTGACATCGCGCTCGTCACCCTCGGGATTGTTCGAGCCGGTCTGGCGCAGGGCGACGACGTGCAGGCTCACCAGCGCAAGGATCAGCAGTGGCAGCCCGACCACGTGCAGGGCCTGGAAGCGGCGCAGGCTGGCATCGGACAGCACTATCCCGCCGCGCAGCAGGTCGGCCAGGGTCGGGCCGATCAGGGGCACGGCCTCGACGGCACTGAGGGACACCTGGGCGCCCCAGTAGGAAAGTTGTCCCCAGGGCAGCAGATAGCCGAAGAAAGCCTGGGCCAGCAGCAGCAGATAGAGCAGCACGCCAAAGCTCCAGACCAGCTCCCGTGGCGCGCGATAGGAGCCATAGAGCAGGCCGCGCAGCGTGTGCAGATAGAGGCAGACGAACAGCGCCGAGGCGCCCACCGCGTGCAGATAGCGGATCAGCCAGCCGAAGGGCACCTCGCGCATGAACAGCTGGACCGAGGAGAAGGCACCCTTCACGGTGGGTTCATAGCCGAACAGTAGCCAGAGTCCGGTCAGCACCTGCAGCGCCAGGATGAAGAGCAATAGCGAGCCGAACAGATAGAAGACGTTGAGGTTGCGCGGCACCCGGTAGTCGCCGAGGTGCCGGCGCCAGAAGGCGCCGATCGGCAGCCGTCGCTCCAGCCAGCCGGGCTCCCTGTCCCTCATGCCGCGCCCTCCCCGTCGCTGCCGATCACCAGCAGGCTCTCGCCTTTGAAGTGATAGGGAGGCACGGCCAGATTCAGGGGTGCCGGCTGGTCGCGATAGACCCGCCCGGCGAGATCGAAATGGGAGCCATGGCAGGGACAGAGATAGCCTTGGTTCGTCGTTGCGGTGTCCAGGGAGGGAATACAGCCCAGGTGGGTGCAGATAGCGGTGACCACGAAGATGTCCGGCCGCCGCGATCTCAGCCGTGGATCGACATAGGGTGGCTGGCTGGATTCCCGGGAATCCGGGTCGGCGAGGCCGGCCTGGTCGGCCAACAGCCGGGCCTGGTCCGCCGCGCTGCGGCGCAGAACGCAGACCGGCTGGCCGCGCCACTGCACCGTGAGTTGCTCGCCTTCGCGCAGGGTTTTGAGATCCACCTCGACCGGCGCCGCCGCCACCTCCGCCGAACGACTGGGCCGCAGGGCGCAGACGAAGGGCACGCTACCCGCCACCAGTCCCAGGCCGCCGACGGCGGAGGTGGTGGCGATCAGCAGGCGGCGGCGTTGGGCATCGGGGGCGTCGTCGGTCACGTCAGGCTTCCCGGCTCCATCTCCAGCGTTACGCCGAAGCGCTCGCGCACCGAGGCGCGGATGCGCTCGGCCAGGGCCAGGACGTCGCGACTGCGGGCGCCGCCGAAGTTGACCAGCACCAGCGCCTGGGCGGCATGCACCCCCACGGCGCCATCGCGATGACCGCGCCAGCCGGCCTGGTCGATGAGCCAGCCGGCGGCCAGCTTGACGCTGCCATCGGCCTGTGGATAGGTCGGCAGACCTGGATAGCGGCCCTGCAGCGCGGCGGCTTCGGCAGCGGTCACCACCGGATTCTTGAAGAAGCTGCCGGCATTGCCCAGCACCGCCGGGTCGGGCAGTTTGCTCTGGCGGATGCTGCAGATGGCCGCGCTGACGGCCTCGGGGGTCGGCTGCGTGACGCCCGCCTCGGTCAGGGCCTGGCGCACCGGACCGTAGTCCAACACCAGCTGCGGGCGCCGACTGAGATGGAAGCGCACCCGCAGCACGATCCAGCGACCAGCCTCGGCCTTGAAGCGACTCTCGCGGTAGGCGAAGGCGCAATCGGCCGGACTGAGGTCATGGAGTTCGCCGCTGTGGCGGTCGAGCGCCGTGACGCCCGCACATCTGTCCTTCAATTCGACGCCATAGGCGCCGATGTTCTGGATCGGCGAGGCGCCCACGGTGCCCGGGATCAGGCTGAGATTTTCCAGGCCGTACCAGCCGTTGGCCAGGGTGGCCATGACGAAGGGGTGCCAGGGCTCGCCGGCTTCGGCTTCCACCAGCAGGGCATCGCCCTCCTCCGCCAGCAGGCGGATGCCGCGCGAGGTCAGCCGCAGCACCAGACCCTCGACCCGTTCGGGCAGGACCAGATTGCTGCCACCGCCCAGCACCCGCAGGGGTACGCCCAGCTGCCGGGCCACCGCCAGGGCCGCGCGGACCTCGGCGTCACTGGCGGCTTCCAGATAGCGATCGGCTTCTGCCACCAGACCGAAGGTATTGAGGCCCTGCAGCGGAACCAGCTGTTGCAGCTCAGCGACCATGACGGGCAGCCACCTCAGCGACCAGGCCATCGCAGGCGCTTTCCAGCAGGTCGAGGACCCGCTCGAAGCCAGCTGTACCGCCGTAATAGGGATCGGGCACCTCGTCCACCGCCAGGCCCTGGCGCGCCAGGAAGAGTTCGGGCACGGCGCCCTCGTCCGGACGCAACTGTTCCAGCCAGGCGAGGTTGTCCTGGTCCATGGCCAGGATCAGGTCGAAGCGCTGGAAATCGTCCTCAGCGACCTGGCGCGCGCGCAGGTCGGCGATGTCATAGCCGCGACCGGCCGCGGCCTGGATGGCCCGGGAATCCGGTGCCTTGCCGACATGCCAGTCGCCGGTGCCGGCCGAGTCCAGCTCCACAGCCTCGGCAAGGCCGGCGGCGTCCAGCTTGGCCCTGAGGATGCCTTCGGCGGTGGGCGAGCGGCAGATGTTGCCCATGCAGACGAACAGGATGCGCAGGGTCATCTAGGCTCCCAGCAGGCGACGGACGCGTTCGAGATCTTCCAGGGTATCCACGCCGGCCTGGGGCGCTTCCAGGGCATCGGCGACATGGATGCGCACGCCGTGCCAGAGGGCGCGCAATTGCTCCAGGGCTTCGGTCTCTTCCAGGGCGCAGGGACCCCAGCTGACGAAATCGGCAAGGAAGCCGGCGCGGTAGGCGTAGATGCCGATGTGGCGACGATAGGGAAAGCCCTGGGGCAGCTGCGCGCGATCGCTGGCGAAGGCGTTGCGCGCCCAAGGCAGCGGTGCCCGGCTGAAGGTCAGTGCCAGGCCGTTCACGTCGGTGCTCACCTTGACCACATTGGGATTGAACAGGCTATCGACGTCACTGATCGGCTCAGCCAGAGTGGCTACCCCGGCTTCGGGATGGGCGGCGAGGTTGGCCGCCACCTGGTCGATTACTGCCGGCGGGATCAGCGGCTCGTCGCCCTGGACGTTGACCACCAGGGCGTCGCTGGCCAGGCCGAGCAGCTCGGCCACCTCGGCCAGGCGATCGGTGCCCGAGGCATGGTCGGCGCGGGTCAGCAGGACCCGGGCGCCAAAGCCTTCGCAGGCACGCAGGATGTCGTCGTGGTCGGTCGCCACCACCACCTGCGCGGCGCCGCTGCGGCGGGCCTGCTCCCAGACGTGCTGGATCATCGGCTTGCCGGCGATGTCGAGCAGCGGCTTGTTGGGCAGCCGGGTGCTGGCCAGTCGTGCCGGAATGACGACGGTGAAGGCGGCGCTCATTTATCCAGACGCTCGTCCGTGGTGATGATGCGCGCCTCGCTTTCCAGCATCACCGGGATGCCGTCGCGAATCGGGAAGGCCAGGCCGGCGGCCTTGCTGATGAGTTCGGTCTTGTCGTCGCTCAAGATCAGCGGGCTCTTGGTCAGGGGGCAGGCGAGGATGTCCAGCAGCTTGAGATCCATGGGCAGAGGTTCCGTCAGTGAGAGTGTTCGGGCAGGAGTCGGTCGAGACGCCCGTCCAGCCAGGCGACGAAGGCGGCCGAGGGCTGGGCGTCCACCGCCAGGTACCACCAGTCGGCGGCGGCGAAGGACCGGCACTTGACCGCGTCCTTCTCGGTCATCACCAGCGGCAGCGCGGGGGTGAAGGTCAGGTCCGCGGCGCTGTAGGTGGCGTGATCGGCGAAGGCATGGGGCAACGGCTGCCAGTGTAGTCCTTCGAGGGTGGCGAAGAAACGCCCGGGGTTGCCGATGCCGGCCAGGGCGTGCAGGCGCTGCCCCGGCGGAAAGAAATCCAGCGGTCGCGTCTCGCCGCTGCGCAGATTGACCAGGGCACTGGGCTGCAGGGTCAGGCCGAAGCCGTCGGCCGGATCGACCGCGGCGCCGTTGTGGATCACGGCGTCCACCTCGGCCAGGCGCTCCAGGGGTTCGCGCAGCGGGCCGGCCGGCAGGCAGCGACCGTTGCCGAAGCCGCGCGCCGCATCGACCATCACCAGCTCCAGGTCGCGGGCCAGGCGATAGTGCTGCAGGCCGTCGTCGCTAAGGATGACGTCGAGCGATTCTTCGGCGAGCAGGCGTTCGACGGCGCGACCGCGGTCGGGATCCGTCACCAGCGCCACCCCGGTGCGCTGCACGATCAGCAGCGGCTCGTCGCCGGCGACGGCGGCGGTGTCGCTGGCCCGCACCCGCCAGGGCAGACTCGGCGGCGTGGCGCCATAGCCGCGGCTGACCACCCCGACCTTGAGCCCACGGGCGCGCAGGTGGCCGATCAGCCAGAGGATCATGGGCGTCTTGCCGGTACCGCCCACGGTGAGATTGCCCACCACGATGACCGGTACCGGCGCGCGATGGATGCTGCCCTGCCCCGCCAGGAAACGCTGGCGCTTGCGCCGGGCGACCTGGCGATAGAGGGCTTCGAGCGGCGCCAGCAGGCCCAGGGCCGGATGCCCCTGGTACCAGGCGCGGACCAGGCGCTCGCCCAGGCTCACGGCCGTTTCGCCTGGGCCTCGAGGGTGGTGATGCGCAACTGGCTGAAACCCAGCTTGCCGGCAGCGTCCATGGCCATGACCACTGCCTGGTGAGTGGCGCGGCCATCGGCGGTGATCACCAGCGGCAGGCTGTTGTCGCCGCCGGATTCCCGCTGCAGCGCGGTGGTCAGGCCGGTCAGGTCGTTGCGCGCCAGGGTCTGGCCGTTGAGCGCCATCTGGCCTTCGGCGGTGATGCTGATTTCCAGGATCTTGCCCTGGTTGGCGGCCGCGGCGGCGCTATCGGCCTCGGGCAGTTCGATCTTCAGCTGGCTGGGCTTGCTGAAGGTCGCGGTCACCACGAAGAACAGCAGCAGGACGAAGATGACGTCGATGAAGGACGCCAGGTTGATATAGACCTCTTCGCGAGCGGCGCCCCCGGCGCGGCGACGGAATTTCACGCCGGAACTCCTTCGCGGACGTCCACCTCGCGATCGCCGTGAAGGATGTCCACCAGCTTGACCGCTTCCTGCTCCATGCCCACCACCAGCTCATCGACCCGGCGCAGCAGGTAGCGATGGAAGAACACCGCGGGAATCGCCACCAGCAGGCCGGTGGCGGTGGTGACCAGGGCCTTGGAGATGCCACCGGCGAGGATGGGCGCATTGGCCATGCCGTCGTTCATGAAGGCGCTGAAGATGTCGATCATGCCGAACACCGTACCCAGCAGACCCATCAGGGGCGCCAGGGCGGCGATGCTGCCGAGGGTGTTGAGGTAGCGCTCGAGATCGTGCACCACGCGGCTGCCGGCTTCCTCGATGGCTTCCTTCATGATGTCGCGGCCGTGGCGGGAATTGGCCAGGCCCGCGGCGAGGATGTCGCCCAAAGGCGATCCGGCGCGCAATTCGCGCAGCCGCTCGGCATTGAGCTGCTTGTCCTGGATCCAGCGCCAGACCTGGGCGAGCAGCGTCGGCGGTGCGACCCGGCTGCGCCTGAGGGTCCACAGCCGCTCGGCGATGATGGCCGTGGCCAGGATGGAACTGAGAATGATCGGCAGCATCATCCAGCCGCCCGCTTTGACCATTTCGAACACGAGACCGTTACCCCTGCCGCAAAATGCGGCCACTCTAGCACGAACGCCGGAGAGCCTGTTCAAGGGCTCGCGAGCTAGAGACAAACAAGGCGACAAGACCTGAGGAAGCGGAGTTTACGAATGGTAAATGAGCATTCCGAAGGTCTTTTCAACGCGGTTTGGCCGACGCGCAGCAGCCTTTGAATAGGCTATCAGGGTGTCGGCGGGCTTATCCGCCACCAATGCCGCACCTGGCGTTGCCCGCTTGGTACTTCCCAGCGACCCAGGGTCCAGCTCAGGGCGCCCCGCTCGGCGGTGTCGTAGGGCAGCACGCCGCGCTCGCGATAGCGCGCCAGTACCTGGGGATGGGGATGGCCATAGCGATTGTTCAGCCCCCGAGAGATGAGCACACCACGTGGCTGGACGGCGTCGATGAAGGCGGCGCTGGAGCCGCTGCGACTGCCGTGGTGCGGAGCGATCAGCCATTCCGCCGCCACGGGCACACCGCTGGCCAGCAGTTCGGCTTCACGGCGGGCGTCGATGTCGCCGGTCAGCAACAGGCGCTCGCCCCTCGCCACGACGCTGAGCACGCAGGAGGAAGCGTTGGAATCCGCCGCGGGGTGCCACCAGGTGGTGAAGGCGACCTCGTTCCAGCGCCACTCGGCCCCATCCGTGCAGTCCCGGGCGTGCAGTTCCGGCGTGAGGCGAGCCGCCTCGCCACTGAGTACCTGTCCTGGCGGCAGTCCCCTGGCCACGGCCGGCGCACCACCGGCGTGGTCGGCATCGGCGTGACTGAGCAGCATGACGTCCAGGCTGCCGATGCCGAAGGCCTTCAGGTTGGGCAGGACGACCCGGGCGCCGCTGTCGTAGCTGCCCTGGCGCGGACCGGCATCATAGAGCAGCGCATGCTCGCGGGTGCGCACCAGCACCGCCAGGCCCTGCCCCACGTCCAGCACGGTGATCCGTGCCAGGCCCTCCGCGGGTAGCGGTGGCGGGGGAAACAGCCCCGGCAGCATCAGCAGCGCGCCGAAGACTCGCAGCGGCACCCCCGCGGGCAGCAGGGCCAGCAGCGCGCCCAGCCCCGCCAGCCATAGGGCCCAGGTGGGTGCCAATACCGGTTGCCAGGCCGCCCCCAGGTGCGCCAAGCCGCCCAGCAGCCAGAGCAGGCCCTGCAGCAGGCCACCCGCCAGCAGCAAGGCCGGAGTTCCCAGCGGCGACCAGAGCAGGGACAGCAGCGTCCCCGCCAGGGCCAGGGGCACGATGGCCAGGTCCATCAGCGGCACGGCCAGGGCATTGGCCAGCGGGCCGCTCAGACTCAGGGGCAGGCCCAGCGCCAGCAGCAGCGGCGCCAGGCCCACGGCCATGCACCACTGGGCGCGTCCGAGGGTGAGCCACCAGGGCAGGCGGCCCAGGCGGCCAGCAAAGCTCCACAGCAGCAACAGCACGGCGCCAAAGGACAGCCAGAAGCCGGGCAGCAGACTGACCAGCGGATTGGCGGCCAGCACCAGCACCAGGGCCAGCAGCACGGCATCCGCCAGCCGCACCTGCTGGCGCCCGAGTTGCCAGACCAGGCCCAGGGTGACCATGACGCAGGCCCGCTGCACCGGCACCTCGAAGCCGGCAAGCAGTCCGTAGCCCAGCGCGGTGGCGATGGTCAGCACCGCCGCGGACAGGCGCCAGGGCAGCCGGCGCGGCCAGCAGCCATGCCGCGCCAGGAGGACCACTCCGGCGTAGACGCCCAGGGCGATCAGGCCGATGTGCTGCCCGGAGATGACCATCAGGTGCACGGTGCCGGTGTCCTGGAACAGCTGCCACTGGGCATCGGTGATGCCCGAGCCGTCGCCCACCACCAGGGCGGCGAGCAGCCCACCCTGCCCGGCCGGATCGCGCCTCTGCAGGTATTGCCGGATACCGTCGCGCCAGGTCGCCAGGCCACTGGCGGCGGCCAGGCGCTGGCCATCCTTGACGCTGCCGGTGGCGCCTATGCCCTGGGCCAGCAGCCAGGCTTCGCGGTCCTGGCCGAGGGGGTTGACCAGGCCCGCCGGGCCGCGCAACTCCGCGGCCAGGCGCCAGCGTTCGCCGGCCAGCGGGCGCGGCCCGCCGTGCCAGCTCAGGCGGATCCGCGCCGGCAGCTCAAGCGCGCGGCGGCTGGTCGCCCCGGCGAGCACGAAACTCACCGAATCGGCGTCCACCGTGGGCAGCCCGCTGATCTGGCCGTCGATCCACAGCACCCGCTGTTCCAGCGCCGGATCCAGGCGATCGTCCAGCGCCCAGTGGCCATTGAGCAGCGCCCAGGCCAGACCCAGCCCGAGGGCACCGAGCGCCAGGAAGCGGGTGAACAGCAGTGCCAGGGCCACGGCCGCGAGGGCCGCCAGCAGCGGTAGCGACGGCAGCGTGGCGAAGGCGCGCAGGAGCAGCACGCCCAGGGCAAAGGACAGCAGAGCGGCGCGCATCAGGACTCCATCCATGGAGAGCCGAAAGGGCTTCAGAAGCGCGGATTAGAGCAGTTTGGACGCCACAGGACCAGGGGCATGGCGCCCCCTGGCCCGGCAGGAGATCAGTCGTAGCGGAGGGCTTCGGCCGGTGAGGTGCGCGAGGCGCGCCAGGCGGGATAGAGGGTTGCCAGGAAACTCATGCTCAGGGCGGCCACGGCGATCAGCACCACATCTTCCAGCTCCAGCCGCGACGGCAGGTTGCTGATGAAGTACATGTCGCCGCCAAACAGCTTGTGGCCGACCAGGCGCTCCAGGGCGGCGATCCAGCTGCTGACGTTGAGCGCCGCGATGACGCCCAGCACGCCGCCGATCAGGGTGCCGACCAAGCCGATCACCGTACCCTGCACCATGAACACCGCCATGATCTGCCCGGGCGTGGCGCCCAGGGTGCGCAGGATGGCGATGTCGGCCTTCTTGTCGGCCACCACCATGATCAGGGTGGCGATGATGTTGAAGGCGGCCACGGCGACGATCAGCAAGAGCAGCAGACCGATCATGGTCTTTTCCATCTGCATCGCCTGGAACAGGCTGCCCTGGGAGATCGTCCAGTCGCGCGCCTGGTAGCCGTCGCCGAGGGCCTTGGCCACGTCGCGGGAAATGCGCGGCGCCTGGAACAGATCGTCCAGCGCCAGGCGGATGCTTTCCACCTGGCCCGGCTGCCAGCCCTTGAGCGGCGCGGCATCGGCGACGTTGATCAGCGCCAGGGAGGCATCCAGCTCGGCGCCGACCTTGAAGGTGCCGACCACGGTGAAGCGCCGCAGCCGCGGGGTGATGCTGCCGGTGGCGCCGACCTCGGGGATGATCACCGTGACCTGGCTGCCCAGTTCCAGCTGGAAGCGCCGCGCGGCGATCTCGCCCAGCACGATGCCGAATTCGCCGGGCTTGAGGGCGTCAAGACTGCCCTGGGTCATGCGCTCGCCGACGATGGACACACGTTTTTCCTGGGCCGGATCTATACCGTCTACCAGCAGCGGCTGCATGCGCCCTCGTACCGAGAGCATGCCCTGCAACTGGGTATAGGGCACCGCCGCCAGCACATGGGGCTGCTGCTCGGCCTTGGCCGCCAGCGGGCGCCAGTCGTCCAGCGGCTGGGCCGCGCTGATGAAGGCATGGGGCACCATGCCGAGGATGCGGCCACGCATTTCCTCCTGGAAGCCGTTCATCACCGACAGCACCAGGATCATGGCCAGCACGCCCAGTGCCAGGCCGAACATGGAGACCAGCGAAAAGAAGGAGATGAACGACTTGCGCCGCTTGGCGCGGGTGTATCTCAGGCCGATGAACAGCGAAAGCGGTCTGAACATGGCGACCTCAGACCTGCCGGGCCGGCGTGGCATCGACCAGATGGCCTTCGTCCAGGCGCAGCATCCGGTCCATCTGGCCAGCCAGCACCTGGTCGTGGGTCACCACCAGGAAGGCGGTGCGCAGCGAGGTGGACAGCTCCAGCATCAGATCCTGGATGCCATGGGCGGTGTGCTGGTCGAGGTTGCCGGTGGGTTCGTCGAGCAGCACCAGCTTGGGCTGGTTGACCAGCGCCCGGGCGATGGCCACGCGCTGGCGCTCGCCACCGGACAGCTCGGCCGGCTTGTGGCCCAGGCGATGGCCGAGACCGACCCGCTCCAGCAGCTTGGCGGCGCGCTCGCGGGCCTCGCCGATGGAGGCCTTGCCGATCAGCAGAGGCATGCAGACGTTTTCCAGGGCGCTGAATTCGGGCAGCAGGTGGTGGAACTGGTAGACGAAGCCCATGGCGCGATTGCGCAGGAGGCCGCGGGCCTTCTCGTTGAGCGCCGACAGCTCCTCGCCGTCGAGCCAGACACTGCCGCTGCTGGGAGTATCCAGGCCGCCGAGCAGGTTCAACAGGGTGGTCTTGCCCGACCCCGAACTGCCGACGATGGACACCCGCTCGCCCGGTTGCAGGGTCAGCTGGACGTTGCTCAGCACCTCGACGGTCTGGGGGCCTTCCTCGTAGCGCTTGCCCAGGTCCTGGCAACGTAAAACGGCTCGATCATTCATAACGCAGGGCCTCGGCGGGTTGGGTACGGGCGGCGCTCCAGGAGGGATAGAGCGTGGCCAGGAAGCTCAGGGCAAAGGACGCGCCGCAGACCAGCAGGACGTCGTGCAGCTGCAGCTGCGCCGGCAGGTAGTCGATGAAGTACACCTCGGCGTTGAGGAACTGGTGCCCGGTGACCCGCTGCACCCAGGCCAGGGCGGCGCTGACGTTGAGCGCGGCGAGCACGCCCAGCAGGCAGCCGATGGCGGTGCCGATGACGCCGATGAAGGTCCCCTGGACCATGAACACCGCCATGATCTGCCGGGGCGTGGCGCCCAGGGTGCGCAGGATGGCGATGTCGGATTTCTTGTCGGTCACCACCATCACCAGGGTGGAGACGATGTTGAAGGCGGCCACGGCGACGATCAGCAGCAGGAGCAGGCCGATCATGGTCTTTTCCATGCCGATGGCCTGGTAGAGATTGCCGTGGGTGCGGGTCCAGTCGCGGGCGTACCAGTCGTTGCCCGGCAGCTGGCGAGCGATGTTCCAGGACACGTCCGGCGCCTGGAACAGGTCGTGCAGCTTGAGGCGCACGCCCTGTACCGCGTTCGCCGGCCAGCGCTGCAGCCGTGCGGCGTCCTCGATGTCGATCAGGCCCACCGAGCCGTCCAGCTCACCGGCGCCAACGCTGAAGATGCCCACCACAGTGAATCTCTTCATGCGCGGAAACATGCCGGCCGGGGTCACGGCCACTTCCGGGGCGATATAGGTGAGCTTGTCGCCGACCTTGACGCCCAGTTTCTCGGCGGCCAGGGAGCCGATGATGATGCCGAATTCGCCCGGCTTGAGGTCGTCGAGCCGGCCCTCGCGCATGAAGCTGGGGATGATCGAGACCTTGGGCTCCTCGGCCGGATCGATGGCGTTGAGCAATACCGTCTGCACCGCCTTGTCGTGGGCCAGCATGCCCTGCAACTGGGTGAAGGGCGCCACCGCGGCCACCTGGCTGTTCTGCAGCGCCAATTCGCGCACGCTGCGCCAGTCGTTGACCGGCTGGTAGGACTCCACCGTCGCATGGGGAATCATGCCGAGGACGCGATCGCGCATCTCGCGGTCGAAGCCGTTCATGACCGACAGCACCACGATCATCACGACCACGCCGAGGGCCAGGCCGATCATGGAGGTGAGCGAGATGAAGGAGACGAAATGGTTGCGGCGCTTGGCGCGGACGTAACGCAGGCCAAGGTAGATCGGCAGGGGTCTGAACATAGGCTCGCTTGCACGGCGGAAAGACGTAGGCGCCCTGCGGGTTGGACGGCGACACCGTGCCGGCTCGCCGGCTACACTCGGGGCCATCACCCACGGAGCGGCCCGACATGACCACCCCAGACGCGCGTGAACGGCGGGAATACTATCGCATCACCGACCGTATCGCACTGCAAATCAGCCCTGCCGACGGGGTCCCCGGCGAGACCGCGCCGCTGTTCGCACTCCTGAGCGAACTGCATCAGCTGGAATTCGAATCCCGTCACCTGCTGCGCAATCTGGACGAGCGCGACCGCGCCGTCACCGCCTGCCTGCGCCTGGTGCACAAGCGCCTGGACCTGCTCGGCCAGGCCTTTACCTGGAATCTCCTGCACGACAGCGGCGCCACCCGCGACGTGGTGCTGTCCGAAGGCGGCCTGGCCTTCGTCGATGCCGAGCCCTATGCCCTGGGCACCCGCCTCGACCTGCGCATGGCGCTGCCACCCCAGGGCCTGGGCCTGCAGGTGCTGGCCGAGGTGACCGGTTGCCAGGCCGTCAAGGGCGGATACGAGATCGGCACCAGTTTCATCGACCTGGAAGACGCCCAGCGCCAGCTGCTGGCGCGCCACGTCCTGCGCCAGCAGGCCCGGGTGCGCCGCGCCGACCGCGGAGACGAGGCGTGAAACGCCCCTGGCTGGCGCTCCTGCTGCTCGGCGCCGCCCTGCCCGGCTGGGCCGAGACCCTGCAGATCCCGCTGGGCCAGCAGGGCGATGGCAGTACCCCGCTACCCCTGCGCGGCGACAGCCGCAGCCAGGTCCTGGAACGCTTCGGCCTGCCCGATCAGGAGCACCCGCCGGTCGGTCGGCCGCCCATCCGCCGCTGGGACTACAGAGATTTCAGCGTCTATTTCGAAAACGACCGGGTGCTGGACGCGGTACGCGAACCGCGGCGCCCGGTCCCCTCACCCTAGCGCCAAGGAGCCCTCATGACCCTTATTTACGGACACCGCGGCGCCCGCGGCGAAGCCCCGGAAAACACCCTGGCTGGTTTCGAGCTGTGCCTGGAACTGGGCGTCACGCGCTGCGAGCTGGACCTGCACCTCTCCCGGGACGGCGAGCTGGTGGTGATCCACGACCCGACCCTGAAACGCACCACCGGTCGTGGCGGCAAGGTCAGCGAAAAGGCGGTCGCCGATCTAATCGCCCTGGATGCCCGCCAGGGGGGGCCGGTGTGGCCGCGCCCCTGCCCCATCCCGACCCTGCGCGAGCTGTTCGAGAAGTGTTCCTTCGAACACTGGCAGCTGGAGGTGAAGAGCGCCTCGCGAGTGCGGGCGGCGCAGACCGTGAGGGCCATCGCCCAGCTGGTCGAGGAATTCGGCCTGCAGGACAAGGTGACTGTGACCAGCTCCTCGCGCGAAGTCCTGCGCGCCCTGCAGCGTGACACCCCACAGCTGGCGCGTGGACTGGTGGCGGAATACGCCTGGCTGGATCCGCTCAAGGTGGCCTCTCACTACGACTGCCACCTGCTGGCGCTAAACTGGACGCTGTGCACCCCGGAGCGGCTGCTCAAGGCTCAGCGCCAGGGCCTGCACGTCTCGGTCTGGACGGTGAACGACGCCAGCCTGATGCGCCGCCTGGCCGACTTCGGCGCGGACAGCCTGATCACGGATTTTCCGAGCCTGGCGCGGCGGACGCTGGGGTAGGCTCCTGCCTGCCCGAGCAGTCGCGGCCATGGGGGCCGTCGCTGCGGACGCCTCTGCGGGACTCTGATGCTTCACTGATCGCGGCCATGGGCCGCTCCCACAGGCTCGGTGTAATCGTAGGAGCGGCCCATGGCCGCGATAAAGACAGCGCTCCTACCTCTAGGCAAACACCCGTAGGAGCGGCCGCAGCGGCGGACCGCCTGGGCCGTGATGCGAGCCGACTCCGTAGCGTGGAAAACGGCGCAGCCTTTTCCACTGGAGGCTGCTACAGGGAGGCCCCCTCACCCCAGCCCTCTCCCGAGGGGAGAGGGGGCTAGCCGAGCGGACATTCGCCTCCGTCCGCTCAACCTGGGCCGACTCAAAACAACCGATTCAAGCCATCGAAGGCCGCTACCCGGTAGGCCTCGGCCATGGTCGGGTAATTGAAGGTGGTGTTGACGAAATAGCGGATGCTGTTCGCCTCGCCTTCCTGGTTCATGATCGCCTGGCCGATGTGCAGGATCTCCGAGGCCTGGTCGCCGAAGCAGTGCACGCCCAGCACCTGCAGGGTCTCGCGGTGGAAGAGGATCTTCAGCATGCCCACCGGTTCGCCGGAGATCTGCGCCCGCGCCATGCTCTTGAAGAAGGCCTTGCCGACCTCGTAGGGCACCCGCTCCTGGGTCAGCTCGCGCTCGGTCTTGCCCAGCGAACTGATCTCGGGAATGGTGTAAATGCCGGTGGGAATGTCGTTGACCACCCGCCCGTTGTTGTCATGCAGGATATTGTCCGAGGCCGAACGCCCCTGGTCGTAGGCGGCACTGGCCAGGCTTGGCCAGCCGATGACGTCGCCCGCCGCATAGATGTTGGCGACCGAGGTCCGGTAGTTCTCGTCGACGGTGACCTGGCCCCGGCTATTGACCGAGATGCCCACGTTCTGCAGGCCCAGCTGGTCGGTGTTGCCGGTCCGGCCGTTACACCACAGCAGGGCATCGGCGCGCAGCTTCTTGCCGGACTTCAGGTGCAGGACGACGCCGTTTTCCTGGCCTTCGATGCGCTCGTATTCCTCATTGTGACGAATGAGCACATTGTTGTTCTGCAGGTGATAGCTCAGGGCGTCGGAGATCTCGTCGTCGAGGAAGCTGAGCAGCTGGTCGCGGTTGTCGATCAGGTCCACCAGCACGCCGAGGCCGCTGAAGATGGAGGCGTACTCGCTGCCGATCACCCCGGCGCCATAGATGATCAGCCGGCGCGGGGTATGGGTCAGCGACAGGATGGTGTCACTGTCGTAGATGCGCGGATGGCTGAAGTCCACGTCCACCGGGCGATAGGGTCGCGAGCCGGTGGCGATGACGACCTGCTTGGCCACCAGGCGCTCCAGATCGCCACGCAGGTTGACGATCTCGATGGTGTTCTCGTCGGCGAAGCTGGCGGTACCGAAGAACAGGTCGACGCGATTGCGCGCGTAGTAGCTGGTGCGGGACGACACCTGGCGGGCAATCACCCGCTCGGCGCTGCGCAGCACGTCGGGAAAGGAGAACCAGCGCGGCTCGCCGATGGAGCGGAACATCTCGTTGGTGTTGAACTGGATGATCTGCTTGACCGAATGACGCAGCGCCTTGGAAGGAATGGTGCCCAGGTGGGTGCAGTTGCCGCCGACCACCTGGCGATTGTCCACCACCGCCACGCGACGGCCATTCTTGGCGGCGTTCATCGCCGCACCCTCGCCTGCCGGTCCCGAACCCAGTACCACCACGTCGTAGCTATAGACCGCCATGCTTTCTCCTCAGAAGGTTAGCCGTCCGCAGGCGACGGCTGGAGCCGGACCGCCTCGCGAGAGGTCGGATCCGGCGCGAGATCGCCCCAGGGGGCTGCGACCTCTTGTCACGGGTCGCTATTGTGGCGCAAAACCCGGTCAAAACGAAAACGGGAGCCACGCGGGCTCCCGTTTTTTCTTGCAAGTCAGCCTTGCCTAGGATGCAAGACTCAGGCCGGGAAGGCCGGCGGATTGACGCCCGCCATCTCTTCCAGCACCCGCACGACCTGGCAGCTGTAGCCGAACTCGTTGTCGTACCAGACGTAGAGGACGACACGGTTGTCGCTGACGATGGTGGCACCGGCATCGACCACACCCGCATGGCGGGAGCCGACGAAGTCGCTGGACACCACTTCCGGCGAGTTCACGAAGTCGATCTGCTTGTGCAGCGGCGAGTGCAGCGCCATCTCGCGCAGGTACTCGTTGATCTCGTCCTTGCTGGTGGCGTTTTCCAGGTTCAGGTTGAGGATCGCCATGGAGACGTTGGGCGTCGGCACGCGGATGGCGTTGCCGGTCAGCTTGCCAGCCAGTTCCGGCAGCGCCTTGGCCACGGCCTTGGCGGCGCCGGTCTCGGTGATGACCATGTTCAGCGCGGCGCTGCGGCCACGGCGATCGCCCTTGTGGAAGTTGTCGATCAGGTTCTGGTCGTTGGTGTACGAATGCACGGTCTCGACGTGACCGTTGACGATGCCGTACTTGTCGTTGACCGCCTTCAGGATCGGCACGATGGCGTTGGTGGTGCAGGAGGCCGCGGTGACGATGGTGTCTTCGGCGGTAATGGTGTCATGGTTGATGCCATGCACGATGTTCTTCAGGCTGCCCTTGCCGGGTGCGGTCAGCACCACGCGGGAGACGCCCTTGCACTTGAGGTGCTGGCCCAGGCCTTCGGCATCGCGCCACTTGCCGGTGTTGTCGACCACGATGGCATCCTGGATGCCGTACTGGGTGTAGTCGACGGTGGTGGGATCGTTAGAGTAGATCACCTTGATCAGGGTGCCGTTGGCACACAGGGTGCTGTTGGCTTCGTCGACGGTGATGGTGCCGTCGAAGGAACCGTGCACGGAGTCGCGACGCAGCAGGCTGGCACGCTTGACCAGATCGTTGTCGGCGCCCTTGCGCACGACGATGGCGCGCAGGCGCAGGCCGTCGCCGCTACCCTGGTGCTCGATGAGGATGCGCGCCAGCAGGCGACCGATGCGACCGAAGCCGTAGAGGACGACGTCCTTGCCCTTGCGCTGCTCGACGCCCTGCTTGCCGACCACGGCGGACAGCTCGCTGCGCAGGAAGTCCTTGAGGTCGCGACCGGCGCCTTCGGCCTTGAATTTCAGGCTCAGACGAGCGAGGTCGATGGAGGCGGCGCCCAGTTCCAGCTCGCTCAGGGCCTTCACCAGCGGGTAGGTGTCCTGCACGGACAGCTCGACGTTGTCGATCTGGCGAGCGAACCGGTGGGCCTTGAGAATGGAGATCACCGAACGGTTGACCAAACCGCGACCGTAAATGGAGGTCACAACATTGTTGTTACGGTACAGCTGACCAATCAGGGGAATCATGGCCTCGGCGAGCGCTTCGCGATCGATCCATTCTTCAAGGCACTGCTCAGGCTTCTGACTCACGACAAATCCTTCCCTATGTAGGAGCTGAAAAAAGGAACTACATTATGACCGCGCTGCCTGTCCCAGGCAATCTACGCGCGTCGCTGCACTGACAGCGTGAAAGCCCGGTCGTTACAATCCCAACCCTCCCGAAATCCACCGGAGTTCCGCCCGCGTGTCAGTTTTGCGTACCCCGTCAATTCCTGAAACCGCCGGCCGCCAGCAGTGGGGCAATCTGCCCGGCGCCGCGCTAGCCCTCGCCATCGCTGAAGCCGCCAAGGCCGCGACCCGCCGCTTCACCCTGCTGATCACCCAGGACAGCCAGACCGCTGATCGCCTGGAGCAGGAACTGCGCTTCTTCGCCCCTGAACTTCCGGTACTGAATTTTCCCGATTGGGAGACGCTACCCTACGATGTCTTCTCGCCCCACCAGGACATCATCTCCCAGCGTGTCGCCACCCTTTATCGGCTGCCGGAGCTGTCCCACGGCATTTTGGTAGTCCCTCTGGCGACTGCCCTACACCGCCTGGCGCCCACGCGCTTCCTGCTCGGCAGCAGCCTGGTGCTGGACGTCGGCCAGCGGCTGGACGTGGAAGCCACCCGCGCGCGCCTGGAAGCGGCCGGCTATAGATATGTGGATACGGTGTACGAACACGGCGAATTCGCCGTGCGCGGCGCCCTGATCGATCTCTTTCCCATGGGCAGCAACCTGCCTTACCGGATCGACCTGTTCGACGACGAGATCGAGACGCTGCGCACCTTCGATCCGGAGACGCAGAGATCCATCGACAAGGTCGACAGCATCCGTCTCCTGCCGGCGCGGGAATTCCCGCTGCATAAAGAGGCGGTGACCGGTTTTCGTGCGCGATTCCGCGAAAGATTCGACGTGGACTATCGCCGCTGCCCCATCTATCAGGATCTGGCCAGCGGCATCACCCCGGCAGGCATCGAGTACTACCTGCCGCTGTTCTTCGACGAGACCTCGACCCTCTTCGACTATCTGCCGGCCAACACCCAGGTGTTTTCCCTGCCGGGTATCGAACAGGCCGCCGAGCAATTCTGGACCGATGTCCGTAATCGCTACGAAGACCGCCGGATCGATCCGGAGCGGCCGCTGCTGCCGCCGGCCGATGTCTTCCTGCCGGTGGAAGACTGCTTCGCCCGGCTGAAGGCCTGGCCGCGGGTGGTCATCGGCGCGGACGACCTGGAAGCCGGCGTGGGCCGCGAGCGCTTCGCCGCACGCGCCCTGCCGGACCTGGCCATCGACGCCAAGGCCAGCCAGCCGCTGGCGGCCCTGGAGCACTTCATCACCGATTTCCCCGGTCGCGTGCTGTTCACCGCGGAAAGCGCCGGTCGCCGCGAGGTGCTGCTGGAGCTGCTCGCCCGACTGAACCTGCGCCCTGGCCAGGTCGACGGCTGGGCAGCCTTCCAGGCCAGCGCCGAGCGCATCGCCATCGCCCTGGCGCCGCTGGACGAAGGCCTGGTGCTGGATAACGCCGGCGTCGCCCTGATTCCGGAGAATCCGCTGTTCGGCCAGCGCATCATGCAGCGCCGCCGGCGCGAGAAGGGTCGCGACGCCGGCGAGAACGTCATCAAGAACCTCACCGAGCTGCGCGAAGGCGCGCCGGTGGTGCACATCGACCATGGCGTCGGCCGCTACATGGGCCTGATCACCCTGGAGCTGGACGACCAGCCCCAGGAATTCCTGCTGCTCGAATACGCCGACGACGCCAAGCTCTATGTGCCGGTGGCCAACCTGCACCTGATCGCCCGCTACTCGGGCACCGACGACGCCCTGGCGCCGCTGCACAAGCTGGGTTCCGAGACCTGGCAGAAGGCCAAGCGCAAGGCCGCCGAACAGGTGCGCGACGTGGCTGCCGAGCTGCTCGACATCTATGCCCGGCGTGCCGCGCGCAAGGGCTATGCCTTCAAGGATCCGGCGGCGGACTACGCCACCTTCTCCGCCGGCTTCCCCTTCGAGGAGACGCCGGACCAGCAGGCCGCCATCGAGGCGGTGCACAAGGACATGCTGGCGGGCACGCCCATGGATCGCCTGGTCTGCGGCGACGTGGGCTTCGGCAAGACCGAGGTGGCCATGCGCGCGGCCTTCATCGCCGTCCACGGTGGTCGCCAGGTGGCGGTGCTGGTACCCACCACCCTCCTCGCCCAGCAGCACTACAACAGCTTCCGCGATCGCTTCGCCGACTGGCCGGTACGGGTCGAGGTGATGAGCCGCTTCAAGTCGGCCCAGGAAGTCGCCGCCGCCGCACGCGAGCTGGCCGAGGGCAAGATCGACATCATCATCGGCACCCACAAGCTGTTGCAGGGCGACGTGAAGTTCAAGGACCTGGGCCTGGCCATCATCGACGAAGAGCACCGCTTCGGGGTGCGCCAGAAGGAACAGCTCAAGTCGCTGCGCAGCGAGGTGGACATCCTCACCCTCACCGCCACGCCGATCCCACGCACCCTGAACATGGCCGTGGCCGGCATGCGTGACCTGTCCATCATCGCCACCCCGCCGGCTCGGCGTCTCTCGGTGCGCACCTTCGTCATGGAGGAGCAGAACGCGGTGATCAAGGAAGCCCTGCTGCGCGAACTGCTGCGCGGCGGCCAGGTGTACTTCCTGCACAACGAGGTCAAGACCATCGAGAAGCGGGCCCGCGAACTGGCCGAGCTGGTGCCGGAGGCCCGCGTCGGCATCGGCCACGGACAGATGCGCGAACGCGATCTCGAACAGGTGATGAGCGATTTCTACCACAAGAGATTCAACGTGCTGGTGGCCTCGACCATCATCGAGACCGGCATCGACGTGCCCAATGCCAACACCATCATCATCGAGCGCGCCGACAAGTTCGGCCTGGCCCAGCTGCACCAGCTGCGCGGCCGGGTCGGCCGTAGTCACCACCAGGCCTATGCCTATCTGCTCACCCCGCCGCGCAAGGGCATGACGCCGGACGCCGAGAAGCGCCTGGAAGCCATCGCCGGTGCCCAGGACCTGGGGGCCGGCTTCATCCTGGCGACCCACGACCTGGAGATCCGCGGCGCCGGCGAACTGCTCGGCGAAGGCCAGAGCGGCCAGATCCAGGCGGTCGGCTTCACCCTCTACATGGAAATGCTGGAGCGCGCGGTCAAGGCCATCCGCAAGGGCGAGCAGCCCAACCTGGAGCAACCCTTGGGCGGCGGTCCGGACATCAACATGCGCGTGCCCGCGCTGATCCCGGAAGACTACCTGCCCGACGTCCATGCGCGGCTGATCCTCTACAAGCGCATCGCCTCGGCGGCGGACGAAGACGCCCTCAAGGAATTGCAGGTGGAGATGATCGACCGCTTCGGACTCCTGCCGGAACCGACCAAGAACCTGGTGCGCCTGACGCTGCTCAAGCTGCGTGCGGAAGGCCTGGGCATCGTCAAGGTGGATGCCGGGCCCCAGGGCGGACGGCTGGAATTCGCCGCCGACACCCAGGTGGATCCGCTGGTGCTGGTGAAGATGATCCAGGCGCAGCCGAAGAAGTACCGGCTGGAAGGCGCGACCCTGTTCAAGTTCCAGGTACCCATGGAGCGGGCGGAAGAGCGCTTCAACGTCCTGGAAGCCCTGTTCGACCGCCTGACGCCCGCCGCCAGCTGATCGAAGAGCCGCTCCCGGTCGATCCCGGGAGCGGCTTGAGCGCTATCAGCCCGCCAGCACCTCGGCCAGCACCTGCCGCACCTCGTCGATGCCGCTGGCCAGAACGGCTTCGATCTCGGCCATGGTGATTTCCCGCTGCACCTTGCCGGCCGCCGGATTCACCACCAGCGCAAGGCAGGCGTAGGGCAGGCCCAATTCGCGGGCCAGGGCCGCTTCCGGCATCCCGGTCATGCCAACGATGTCGCAACCGTCGCGCTCCAGCCGGACGATCTCCCCCGCCGTCTCCAGGCGCGGCCCCTGAGTCGCGGCATAGACGCCATGGTCGCTGTGCGGCAGCTGCAGCCTGCGCAGTGCCCCGAGCAGACGCTGCCGCAGGGGCTCATCGTAGGGAAAGCTGAAGTCGATGTGGGTGACGTGCTCGAGGTCGGCCCCTTCGAAGAAGGTATGGCCGCGCCCCCAGGTGTAGTCCACCAGTTGATGGGGCACGCACAGATGACCGCTGCCCATGGCGGCATGGATACCGCCCACGGCGTTCACAGCGACGATGGCCTCGGCACCGGCCTCCTTGAGCGCCCAGAGATTGGCGCGGTAGTTGACCTGATGCGGCGGAATGCGATGGGGATGGCCATGGCGCGCCAGGAACAGCACCGGGCGCCCGGCATAGTGGCCGCGCTGCACGGGCGCCGAGGGCGCGCCCCAGGGCGTCTCGAAGGTCTGGGCCTGGTCCAGCTCCAGACCCGCGAGCGCGGTGAGGCCGGTACCGCCGATGATGGCGTAGGTAGTCATGGGAATGTCCTTTAGATGAGGTCAGCCTGGCGCAACCGCCGCAGGGCAAGACTCCACTGCGGTTGCTGCCGGTAATCGAGATCGACGTGGCGGCGGGCCCTCATGCTGGCCAGCCGCGGCGCGGGCGAGACGCCCAGCTGCTGCACCCGCGTCAGGGCCAGCTCGGCCGCTGCGCGGTCATTGCACACCAGCCCCATGTCGCAGCCGGCGCTGAGCGCGGCCTCGACGCGCTGGCCGGCATCGCCCGCCACGTGGGCGCCCGCCATCGACAGGTCGTCACTGAAGATCACGCCCTGGTAATCCAGTTCGCCGCGCAGGATGTCCTGCAGCCAGCGCCGGGAAAAGCCGGCCGGCTGGGGATCCACCGCGGGATAGATGACATGAGCGGGCATCACCGCGCCCAGGGTCGGCAACAGGGCCTGGAAGGGGCGCAGGTCGGTGCGCAGCAGGGTATCGAGATCGCGCTCGTCGGTGGGAATGGCATAGTGGGAATCGGCTTCGGCCCAGCCATGCCCGGGGAAATGCTTCCCGGTCGCGGCCATACCGGCGTCGCCCATGCCGGCGATGAAGGCACCACCCAGCTCGATCACCTGCTCGGCCTTGCCGAACGAACGTGCGCCTATGACCTGACTGCGCCCATGGTCGACGTCCAGCACCGGGGCGAAGCTGAAGTCCAGCCCCACCGCCAGGATCTCGGTCGCCATCAGCCAGCCGCAGAGGCGGGCCAGTTCCGCGCTGTCCGCGCGACCGCCCAGTTGCCCCATGGCCGGCAGCCGCACCACATCGCGGCGCAGGCGCTGCACGCGACCGCCTTCCTGGTCCACGGCCAGCAGCAGTTCCGGCCGCAGGGCGCGGATGGCACGGCATAGCTCGCGAACCTGGCCCGGGGTTTCGATGTTGCGGGCGAACAGGATCAGTCCGCCCACCTCCGGCTGACGCAGCAGCTGGCGATCCTCGGCGGTGAGCCAGGTGCCAGCGATATCGACCATCAGGGAGCCTTGCATGGGTACCTCGTCCGAATGCTCCGGCGCACGGCGCCGTGAAAGGGACGCAAGCTTACCCCAGCCACCCTTGATGCCGCAGCCTAGTAGGTCTCGGCCGTCTCCACGGCGACCGGCCGCCGCGGCCGATACTGGGCCTGGGCCAGTTCCGGTGCGTGCATCGCCGTGGGCGCCCGCATGCCGGTGGCGAGGAAGGGCACCATCAGCCGCAGCACCTGGTCGGTGTGGGTATCGACGCCGAAGTCGTTCTCGCCAATCGCCCGCAGCGCCTTGATGCCGGACATGCTGAACACCGCCGCCCCCAGCATGAAGTGGGCGCGCCAGAACAGCTCCAGGGGCGGAATCTCGGGAACGGCCCGATTCACCAGCAGCAGGAAGCGGCGGAAGGCGCGGCCATAGGTCTGCTCCAGGTATTTGCGCAGGTGCCCTTGGCTCTGGCTGAACGCCAGGCCCAGCAGCCGCATGAACACCGAGAGGTCATTGCCATGCCGCGGCTTGATGGCCAGGGAGTGATCCACCAGCAGATTCAGCAGAGCCTCCAGGCTCACGTCCTCGCCATTCCTGGGCTGCCACTGATCCAGATCTCGTTCCAGGTTGAAGCAGAAGGGATCGAGAAAGCGCGAGAACACCGCCTGGATCAACGCCTTCTTGGAACCGAAATGATAGTTGACCGCCGCCAGGTTGACCCCGGCTCTGGTGGTGATGAGTCGCAGCGAGGTCTCGGCAAAGCCGCGCTCGGCGAACAGTTGCTCGGCCGCATCCAGAATGCGCTCCACGGTATCCGACTGCGCCATGACCGTCCCCGGTAGATGAATTCCGTTTGAAACATATGTTTCAAACGCTATCGAAGTCAATCGCGGTTCGGCCGGCGAGCGGTCAGCTGATGGCCTGGAAGCCGCGTCTTTCCACCCTCTGCGGGCTTTTGGTCACGATCGCGGCCTGTCGTCCGAAGTCGTGGTCGGCGGCCTTGCCTACCACCCGGAGTTACTGTATATAATCACAGCATCATTAGACGACGCGACGTGCATCATGCTGAAACTGACACCGCGACAAGCCGAGATCCTGGCCTTCATCAAGCGTTGCCTCGAAGCCAATGGCTTTCCGCCTACCCGCGCGGAGATCGCGCAGGAGCTTGGTTTCAAATCGCCGAATGCGGCCGAGGAGCACCTCAAGGCGCTGGCCCGCAAGGGTGCCATCGAGATGACGCCGGGCGCCTCCCGGGGCATCCGCATCCCGGGTCTGGACACCTCGCGCAAGGCCGACGAGAGCCTGCCGGTCATCGGTCGGGTCGCTGCGGGCGCCCCCATCCTGGCCGAGCAGAACGTCGAGGAAAATTGCGCCATCAACCCGGCCTTCTTTCAGCCGCGTGCCGACTACCTGCTCAAGGTCAAGGGCATGAGCATGAGAGACGTCGGCATCCTCGATGGCGACCTGCTGGCCGTCCATGTGACCCGCGAAGTGCACAACGGCCAGATCGTCGTGGCCCGGGTGGGCGACGAAGTCACCGTGAAGAGATTCAAGCGCTCGGGCAACCAGGTCACTCTGCTGGCGGAAAATCCCGAGTTCTCCCCTATCGAAGTCGATCTTTCCACCCAGGAATTCGCCATCGAAGGGTTAAGCGTTGGCGTCATCCGCCGCTAACGTCTAAGGCTGGCCTTCGGGCCAGCCGTTATCACGCCTTTATGCCTTACGCCGAAGTCTTGATCGGGGGTATCTGTTCGCGCTCCGGAAAGCGCTCAAGACCAGGCTGAGCACAGTGACGTCATGTATCCGTGGTACATGATCTCGAGTGGATTTGATCGAGTCGCCTCCAGGAGGTCGCCATGCAATTTCCCCTGATGTTCGATGCGCCGCGCTCGTCGGTTCAAGAGCTGGATCTGGCACCGGAGTTCCTGCTGCAGGAGCTGACCGCCTTTCTGCCCAAGCCCGGCAAGCAGGCCCGGGAACTGCCCGCCGCTCCACTGCCGGACACCTTCAGCGAGATGTCCCTGCACGGCAGCCAGGAACAGTGTCTGCAGTTGCTGGCGCCCATCCTGCGCCAGTTGAGCGACAAGGACGATGCCCGCTGGCTGACCCTGGTCACCCCGCCGTCGCTGCTCAGCAACGCCTGGTTGCGCAGCACCCATCTGAATCCGGAGCGTGTGCTTCTGCTACAGACGCCGAGCGCTGCCAAGACGCTGCAATTGGCCTGCGAGGTGCTGCGCAAGGGGCAGAGCCATACTGTGATCAGCTGGTTGCACGACCTGAGCGATGCGGGCAAGCAGCAGCTGGCACGTGCCGCGGCCCAGGGCAACAGCCAGAGTCTGAACGTCAGATTCGCGTAGGAAGCAGGCGGCGGGACGGGATGTAGCGGCGGCATTCCAGGACGGAATGCCGGATCTGGAAAAGAATCAGTGCAGGACGCGCGGTTGATCGTCGCGCTGGAGGCTATCGCCTTCGGCCAGGCGCCCGGCCATCTGCACACCCAGGTTGAACATGGCCTTGGCCACCTCTATCTGCTGTCCATGCAGGAAATCCTTGGCATCGCTGGAAAACTCCAGGGTAACGAGGGCTTCCTCGTCGTCCGCACGGCGCAACACGATGCGACCATCGGAGAGTTCAACGATTTCCAGGTAGGCAGTAGTCATTCAGTATCTCCACAGCTAAGCGGACAGTGTAACAGCGTGGGGTCTGAGAGGCTGACTTGCCTGAGCCTTTTTCGACGGTCTGCAAGGCCATCGTCCTGACGGCCTCTATGGCATTGTAGTGAGAACTACCCTACCACTCGGTCATGGCGCCACGGAATCTGAGCGCCGTCTGCTTGAGGCTTTCACGCCAGGCTTCCACCTCCTCGAGACCCAGCTCCGGCTCGGCCGGCTCCAGGCTGACCGCCTCGATCAAGGGCAGCGTCGGATCCTGCTTGGGTCGCCGGGGTGCCTGGGGCGGCTGCAGCAGCCGCTGGTACTCGGCGATCAGTCGCGCCAGCCAGGTCTCGGGGTTACCGGCCAACTCGATCAGCTCGCCCATTTCCGGGCTGGGCGCTTCATTGAGCGCCTCGGGAGCGAGCAGAACGGCCAGCGAGGTGGCCTCCATGGTGGGGTGGCGGTAAAAGCCCGCCACTTCCTGACAGAGTCCCAGCAAGGCGCCGTGCAGGTGAAACAGGCAGGCTTCCCGCTCGGCCATGATCCGGCCCTGGCTTTGCGCGGCGGGCGCAGCCTGGGCCAGGCGCCAGCTTTCCAGGGCCAGACCGGCAAAGTACAGCTTCTGGTTGGTGCGGGTATAACGCTCGTTGGCCATGCCCTTCTCCTGGAGCCGGCTCACGCCGGCCTCCTGTCTGCAGTTGGCGCTAGAGACGCTAGCGCTTTTCTTCCACCTGCCACTTCTTGCCGTCGTAGAAGGCCTTCCAGCCGGTGGGCTTGCCCTCGACCTCGGTCTGCACGTACTGCTCCTTGGTCTTGCGGCTGAAGCGGATCACCGCCGGACGGCCTTCAGAGTCCTTCACCGGAGCACTGAGCAGATAATGGTACTTGGGATCGATCTCGTCGCGATGGGGCAGCAATTCGCTGACCAACGGCGCGCGGGTCTCGCGATTCTTCGGGAAGCCACTGGCAGCCAGGAACAGCCCCGAGGCGCCATCGCGCAGCACATAGGTGTCGTCGACCTTTTCGCAGCGCAGCTCCGGCATGGGCACGGCGTCCATCTTCGGCGGGGCCGGCTCGCCGTTCTTGAGCAACTTGCGGGTGTTCTTGCAGGCCGGATTGGTGCAGCCGAAGAACTTGCCGAAGCGCCCGGTCTTGAGCTGCATCTCGCTACCGCACTTGTCGCATTCCAGCGAAGGGCCTTCATAGCCCTTGATGCGATAGCTGCCCTCTTCGATCTCGTAGCCCGGGCAGTCCGGGTTGTTGCCGCAGACGTGCAGCTTGCGGTGTTCGTCGATCAGATAAGCATCCATCGCCGTGCTGCAGATGGGGCAACGGTGCTTGCCGCGCAGGACCAGGGACTCGGATTCGCCCTCGTCGTCTTCGGCGATCTCGTCGCCCGGCACCAGGTTGATGGTGGCCTTGCAGCGTTCCTTGGGCGGCAGGGCATAGCCCGAGCAGCCGAGAAACACCCCCGTGGAGGCGGTGCGGATCATCATCGGCCGGCCGCAGACCTGGCAGGGAATGTCGGTCAGGGTGGGCTGGTTGGCCCTCATGCCCTTCTCGCCGGCCTCGGCGGTCTCCAGCTTCTGCTTGAAGTCGCCATAGAATTCGTCGAGCAGGTTCTTCCAGTCCCGCTCGCCCTGGGCCACGTTGTCCAGGTTGCCTTCCATGTTGGCGGTGAAGCTGAAGTCCATCAGGTTGGCAAAGCTTTCGTTGAGGCGATCGGTGACGATGTCGCCCATCTTCTCGGCATAGAAGCGGCGGTTGTGCACCGTCACGTAGCCACGATCCTGGATGGTGGAAATGATGGCCGCGTAGGTGGAGGGTCGGCCGATGCCGCGCTTCTCCAGTTCCTTGACCAGGCTGGCTTCCGAGAAGCGCGCCGGCGGCTTGGTGAAATGCTGGCTCGGGTCGAGCTTGACCAGGCCGAGGTCCTCGCCCTGCTTCATCTCGGGCAGGACGTCGTCGTCGCCCGGCTTGCTCTGTTGCGGCAGGACGCGGGTGTAGCCATCGAACTTGAGAATGCGGCCGCGGGCACGCAGCTCGAAATCACCCGCCGCGGCGGTCACCGTGGTGGACAGGTACTCGGCCGGCGGCATCTGGCAGGCCAGGAACTGGCGCCAGATCAGTTCGTACAGGCGCTCGGCGTCACGCTCCATGCCTGACAGGCTGTTGGGCTTGACGTTGACGTCGGACGGGCGGATGGCCTCGTGCGCTTCCTGGGCGCCTTCACGGCTGCCGTAGACGTTGGCCTTTTCCGGCAGGTACTGCTTGCCGAACTCGCTCTCGATGTAGCCGCGGGCCATGGCGATGGCATCGCCCGACAGGTTGGTCGAGTCGGTACGCATGTAGGTGATGTAGCCGGCCTCATAGAGACGCTGGGCCATCATCATGGTCTTCTTCACCCCGAAGCCCAGGCGATTGCTCGCCGCCTGCTGCAGGGTGGAGGTGATGAAAGGTGCCGAGGGCCGGCTGCTGGTCGGCTTGTCTTCGCGCTTGGCGATGCGATAGGCGGCCTTTTCCAGCTTGGCCAGGGCGGCCTTGGCCTGGGCTTCGTTCAGCGGCTTGAAGGCTTCGCCCTTCTCACGCACCACTTCGAAGCGCACCTGGGCCTTTTTCGGCGTGGCCAGGTCGGCATGGATCTCCCAGTATTCCTCGGGGACGAAGGCGCGGATCTCGCGTTCGCGCTCCACCACCAGCTTGACCGCGACGGACTGCACCCGACCGGCGGACAGGCCACGGGCGATCTTCGACCACAGCAGCGGCGAGACCATGTAGCCGACCACGCGGTCGAGGAAGCGCCGCGCCTGCTGGGCGTTGACGCGATTGATGTCCAGCTCGCCGGGCTGGGAGAAGGCTTCCTGAATGGCCTTCTTGGTGATCTCGTTGAAGACCACGCGCTTATAGCGCGAGTCGTCGCCACCGATGGCTTCCCGCAGGTGCCAGGCGATGGCCTCCCCTTCGCGGTCCAAGTCGGTTGCGAGATAGACGGTGTCGGCGTCCTTGGCCAGGCGGCGCAGCTCCTCGATCACCTTTTCCTTGCCGGGCAGGATCTCGTAGTGGGCCTTCCAGCCGTGCTCGGGGTCGACACCCATGCGGGCGAACAGCTGGCGCCGGGCCTTTTCCTTGGGTGACAGCGCGGGCGCCTCGGCGGCGGTCTTGCGCGTCTTGGCGGCGGGCTCCTTGGCGGTGCCGGCGCCGCTGGTGGGAAGGTCGCGGATGTGGCCGATGCTCGACTTCACCACGTACTGGTTGCCCAGGTACTTGTTGATGGTCTTGGCCTTGGCCGGGGATTCCACGATGACCAGCGATTTACCCATGGGAGAGTCAGATTCCTGCTTGAAAGCGATGAGCGAGCGAAAGGCGAGCGCCGGAACGGCGGATGGAGGACCAGAACGTCTTCAGTCTGGTGCGCCGGGGGCGGTCGGCCAACGCGGCACCGCTATATATAGTGGCGATGTCGGCAAGGTCAAGGCTGCGGCGTGGCATCCAGACCCAAGGGATCGGCTTCGACGCTGATCAGCGCGAAGCGCGGCACCTGCTCGCCATCGACCTGGACGCTCTCGCGAAACATGCTCAGAGGCCGGGCCCAGAGTCCGTATTCGCCGTACAGCGCCTGATAGATGACCAGCTCTTCCTCGGTCTCCGAATGCCGGGCCACGCCCAGTACCCGATACTGCTGACCCTTGTAGTGCCGGTAGAGTCCCGTCTGCAATGCCATGTTCCACCTCGAAAAAAGAAAACCGGGGCAGCCCTGGGGGCGCCCCGGTCGGATGACGCACGCTGCGGCGGATCAGCGCAGGCGTTCGAACACCGTGGTGATGCCCTGGCCGAGACCCACGCACATGGTGGCCAGGCCGAAGGTGCCGTCATTCTGTTTCATGACATTTAACAGCGTGCCTGAAATTCTGGCGCCAGAGCAACCGAAGGGGTGACCCAGGGCGATGGCACCGCCGTGCAGATTGACCTTTTCCTCCATCTTGTCGAGCACCTTGAGGTCCTTGAGCACCGGCAGGGCCTGGGCCGCGAAGGCTTCGTTGAGTTCGATGAAATCGATGTCGGCGATGGTCAGACCGGCGCGCTTGAGCGCCTTCTGCGAAGCCGGGACCGGACCGTAGCCCATGATCGCCGGATCGACACCGGCCACGGCCATGGCGCGGATCCTGGCCAGCGGCTGCAGGCCGAGGTCCTGGGCGCGCTGGGCCGACATGACCAGCATGCAGGAGGCGCCGTCGGTGATCTGCGAAGAGGTACCGGCGGTCACGGTACCGCCCTTGGGGTTGAAGGCCGGCTTCAGCGCCGCCAGGCCTTCGAGGGTGGTTTCCGGACGGATGGTCTCGTCCTGGCTGAAGACCTTGAGGAAACCGTTCTCGTCGTGACCTTCCAGGGGAATGATCTCATCCTTGAACTTGCCTTCCTGGGTGGCCTTCCAGGCCAGCTGGTGCGAGCGATAGCCGAACTGGTCCTGGGCCTCGCGGGTGATGCCGTGCATCTTGCCCAGCATCTCGGCGGTCAGGCCCATCATGCCGGAGGCCTTGGCGGCGTGCAGCGACAGCTGGGGATTCGGGTCGACGCCGTGCATCATGCCGACATGACCCATGTGCTCCACCCCGCCGACGACGAAGACGTCGCCGTTGCCGGTCTGGATCGCCTGGGCGGCGGTGTGCAGGGCGCTCATGGAGGAACCGCACAGGCGGCTCACCGTCTGGGCGCCGCTGGTGTGCGGGATGCGGGTCAGCAGCGACGCCATGCGGGCGATGTTCCAGCCCTGCTCCAGGGTCTGGTTGACGCAGCCCCAGATCACGTCTTCCACCTCGGCCGGATTGACCTGGGGATTGCGGTAGAGGACCGCGTCGATCAGCCGCGCGGACAGGGTCTCGGCGCGGGTGTTGCGGTGCATGCCGCCCTTGGAACGACCCATGGGCGTGCGGGCGAAGTCGACGATGACGACGTCTCTCGGATTCAGACTCATTTCTTTACTCCAGGCTCAACCGAAGAAGCGTTGGCCAGCGGCGGCCATTTCGCGGAGTTTGGGGGTCGGGTGGTACAGCGGCCCGAGGTCGGCGTACTTGTCGGCCATGGCGACGAATTCGGCCACGCCCAGGCTGTCGATGTAGCGCAGCGCACCGCCGCGGAAGGGCGGGAAGCCGATGCCGTAGATCAGGCCCATGTCGGCCTCGGCGGCGCTCTCGACGATGCCGTCCTCCAGGCAGCGAACGGCTTCCAGGCACAGCGGCACCATCATCCGCTCGACGATCTCCTCGTCGGTGAATTCACGCTGCTCGTAGGTGACCGGTGCCAGCACCTCGGCCACGGCCGGGTCGGCGACCTTCTTCGGCTTGCCCTTCTTGTCGGTCTCGTAGACATAGAAGCCCTTGCCGTTCTTCTGGCCGAAGCGCTGGGCTTCGTAGAGGGCGTCCACCGCGGTCTTGCGGCTTTCCTTCATGCGCTCGGGGAAACCCTCGGCCATGACGTCGCGGGCGTGGTGGGCGGTGTCCATGCCGACCACGTCCATCAGGTAGGCCGGACCCATGGGCCAGCCGAACTTCTCCATCAGCCGGTCGACGCGCTGGAAATCGGCCCCCTGGGCCAGCAGCGCGGCGAAGCCGCCGAAGTACGGGAAGAGGATGCGATTGACCAGGAAGCCGGGGCAGTCGTTGACCACGATGGGGTTCTTGCCCATCTGGCGGGCATAGGCCACGGTGGTGGCGATGGCCTTCTCGCTGGTCTTCTCGCCGCGGATCACCTCGACCAGGGGCATCATGTGCACCGGGTTGAAGAAGTGCATGCCGCAGAAGTTTTCCGGACGCTTGAGCGCCTGGGCCAGCAGGCTGATGGAAATGGTGGAGGTGTTGGAGGTGAGGATGGCGTCCTCGCGCACCTGGCCTTCCACCTCGGCCAGCACGGCCTGCTTGACCTTGGGATTCTCGACCACGGCTTCGACCACCAGGTCGACGCTCTTGAAGTCGCCATAGGACAGCGTCGGGCGGATGCGATTGAGCGCCTCGGCCATCTTCGCCGGCTCCAGGCGGCCCTTCTCGACGCGCTTGTTGAGCAGCTTGCTGGCTTCGCTCAGCCCCAGCTCCAGGGCTTCGTCGCGAATGTCCTTCATCAGGATCGGGGTGCCCTTGAGCGCGGACTGGTAGGCGATGCCGCCACCCATGATGCCGGCGCCCAGCACGCTGGTCAGCTTGACCGGCGCGGCCTGCTTCTCCAACACCTTGGCCTTGCGCTTGAGCGCCTGGTCATTGAGGAACAGGCCGACCAGGCTGGCGGAGACCGAGGTCTGGGCCATCTTGGCGAAACCGGCGCCTTCGACTTCCAGTGCCTTGTCGCGGCCGTAGTTGGCGGACTTCTGGATGGCCTTGATGGCTTCCAGCGGTGCTGGATAGTGCGGACCGGCTTGGCTGGCGACGAAGCCCTTGGCCGATTCGAAGGCCATCATGGCTTCGATGGCATTGAGCTGCAGCTTTTCCAGCTTGGGCTTGCGCTTGGCGCGGTAGTCCAGCTCGCCGGCGGCGGCGCGGCGGACCAGGTCCAGGGCGGCGTCGAACAGGTGCTCGGGGGCGACCACGGCATCGGCCACGCCGACCTTGAGAGCGGTGGCGGCGTCGTTTTCCTTGCCGGACGCGATCCACTCGATGGCGTTGTCGCTGCCGATCAGGCGCGGCAGGCGGACGGTACCACCCCAGCCCGGATAGATGCCCAGCTTGACTTCCGGCAGGCCGATGCGCGCTGCGGTACTCAGCACCCGGTAGTCGGCGGCCAGGGTCATCTCGCAACCGCCACCCAGGGCGATGCCGCCCACGGCGGCCACGGTGGGCACCGGCAGGTCTTCGAAATCGTTGAAGATGCGGTTGATCTCGGCGATGCCGGCCTGCAGCTCTTCGGTCGGCCGACCGAACATCTCGACGAATTCGGTGATGTCGGCGCCGACGATGAAGACGTCCTTGCCGCTGGTGACGATGACGCCGCGCAGGCCGGCGTGGGCTTTCAGGGCATCCACGGCCTGGCGGAATTCGCGCAGGGTGATGGCGCTGAACTTGTTGACCGATTCGCCTTGGAGGTCGAAGCGAAGTTCGGCGATGCCGTCCTCCACGTCGCGCACCGAAAGGGCTTTGCCTTCGAAAATCATCAGCGGGTCTCCCTTGAGTCCTGGTCGCGAAGCGGGCGGCGGCTTGGGTGGAAGCCGAGAATCGCCAGCCCCGATATTGTTCTGTGGAGGGCACCGGCCGGGCCGGGGCGAAAATTCATACAACCGTTTGAACGGCTCGCACAACCTTCTGGCAAAAGCGGGCGCTTGTCAATTGGGACGCACGGGGAAAGCGCGAGCGGGGTTCGCGTGGCGGGCGCTTGAGCTTGGCGCGCTTCTGTGCAAGATAGCCGTGGAGCTATCCCCGACTCCTGGAGTCGAAACTACAAGTGGGCTAGAGCCTGCGAATCGAGCGCCAGCCACGGTACGGTCTGGCGCCCCATCATGAAGGAGAGATGTGTATGGCCTACCAACACATATTGGTTGCCGTCGACCTGACCGAAGATTGCCAGCCGGTGATCCGCCGTGCGGTTGCCCTGGGTCAGTGCTGTGGCAGCAAGGTGTCGCTGGTGCACGTGGTCGAGCCCATGGCCATGGCCTTTGGCGGCGACGTGCCCATGGACTTGTCGTCGCTGCAGCAGCAGCAGATCGAGCAGGCCCGCGAGCGACTGGACGGTTTCACTACCCAGTATGCGGAGCTGGCCGGCAATTGCGTGCTGGCCTACGGCCAACCGCGCCAGGAAATCCACCGCATGGCCAAGGAACAGGGATGCGACCTGATCGTGGTCGGCAGCCACGGTCGTCACGGCCTGGCGCTGCTGCTGGGCTCGACGTCCAACGACCTGCTGCACGGCGCGCCCTGCGATACCCTGGCGGTAGCCTTGAAGAAAGATAAGGCCTGATCCCGCGGCCGGGCTGGATTATTCCAGTTCGGCCCAGCGTTCGATGAGGCGATCCAGTTCGGCCTGCAGCGCATCCATTCGGGCGAGCTTGGCCTGGGTGACCTCGTTCGGCAGCTGGTAGAAGCCCGGATCGGCAATGGCGGTCTGCAGGGCCTCCAATTCGATCTCCGCGGTTTCGATGGCGCCTGGCAGGGCGTCCAGCTCACGCTGTTCCTTGTAGCTGAGCTTGCGCTTGGCCGGCGCGGCGGCAGCGGCCACGGGTGCCGCAGCGGACGCGGGTTCGGCCTTGGCCGGCGCCGGCTTGCTGTCCTCCCGGGTCTGCACGCCGAGCAGACGCGGCGAGCCGCCCTGGCGCAGCCAGTCCTGGTAGCCACCGACGTATTCGCGGACCCGCCCTTCCCCCTCGAACACCAGGGTGCTGGTCACCACGTTGTCGAGGAAGGCCCGGTCGTGGCTGACCATCAGCACCGTGCCCTCGAAACTCAGCAGCACCTCTTCCAGCAGCTCCAGGGTCTCGACGTCGAGGTCGTTGGTGGGTTCGTCCAGCACCAGCAGGTTGGCCGGCTTGCTGAACAGCTTGGCCAGCAGCAGGCGCGCGCGTTCGCCACCGGACAGCGCCTTGACCGGCGTGCGGGCACGCTGGGGGCTGAACAGGAAGTCGCCCAGGTAGCTCAGCACATGCCGATCCTGGCCGTTGATGGTGATGAATTCGCGACCCTCGGCGAGGTTGTCGATCACCGTCTTTTCCGGTTCCAGTTGCAGGCGCAGCTGGTCGAAATAGGCGATCTCCAGCTTGGTGCCGTACTGGATCTTGCCGGCGGTGGGCTGGAGGTCACCCAGCAGCAGCTTGAGCAGGGTGGTCTTGCCCGAGCCGTTGGGACCGAGCAGGCCGATGCGATCGCCGCGCTGGATCAGCAGGGTCAGGTCGCGGATCAGGGGTTCGCCGCCGGGATGGGCATAGCTCATGTGCTCGGCGAGGATGACCTGCTTGCCGGACTTGTCGGCGGTTTCCAGCAGCAGATTGGCCTTGCCCTGGCGTTCGCGGCGCTCGCTACGTTCGTTGCGCATGGCCTTGAGCGCACGGACCCGACCTTCGTTGCGGGTACGCCGGGCCTTGATGCCCTGGCGGATCCAGACTTCTTCCTGGGCCAGGCGCTTGTCGAACAGGGCGTTGGCGGTCTCTTCGGCCGCCAGTTGCTGCTCCTTGTGCACCAGGAAGCTGGCGTAGTCGCCCTGCCAGTCGATCAGGTTGCCGCGATCCAGTTCGAGGATGCGGGTGGCCAGGGCCTGGAGGAAGGCACGGTCGTGGGTGATGAACAGCACGGCGCCCGGATAGCCGCGCAGGGCGTCTTCCAGCCAGGCGATGGCGCCGATGTCCAAGTGGTTGGTGGGTTCGTCGAGCAGCAGCAGATCCGGCTCGGCCACCAGCGCCTGGGCCAGCAGCACGCGCCGCCGCCAGCCGCCGGACAGTTCGGCGAGGGTCTTTTCCGCCGGCAGCTGCAGCCGGCTCAGGGTGCTTTCCACCAGTTGCTGCAGGCGCCAGCCATCGCGGGCCTCCAGCTCCTGCTGGACGTGCATGAGCCGCTCCATATCCAGTTCGCCGCTGGTGTCCTGGGTCAGGTGATGGTACTCGGCGAGCAATTCGCCGACGCCGGCCAGGCCCGCGGCCACCACGTCGAACACCGAGCGGTCGTCGGCGCGCGGCAATTCCTGCGGCAGTTCGCCGATCTTCAGCGCCGGGGCGCGCCAGACCTCGCCGTCATCGGCCTGCTGCTCGCCCTTGACGATGCGCAGGAGGCTGGATTTGCCGGTGCCGTTGCGGCCGATGATGCATACCCGCTCGCCCCGCTCGATCTGCCAGGACACCCCGTCCAGCAAGGGGGTGACGCCAAAGGCCAGGGATACGTTGGTGAACTTGAGCAGCGCCATGGGTTTCTCCGCGAAAAAGGCCAGCCAGTCTAGCAGAGACGCCCACCCCGGCGCCGGTCGACACGAGCCGGCGAAACGCCCGGACCGCCCGACGGCAGGCCATGGCCGACGCTTTCGCCGCCTGGCGCCGGCACGTAAGCTAGACTGCCCCGTGACGGTCGGCCGCTTGCCTTGCGCAGTGCGCGCCGCCCCCTCCGCATCCAGCTTTTACGGAATTCCCATGCGCGGTCGCCTGTTCGTCATCCTGCCCCTGCTCCTCGCTCCCCTGATCGGCTCCACCACCTCGCAAGCCGCTCCCCTGGAGCAGCAGCGGCAACTCTACGACCAGGCCAAGGCGGCGCTGGACCGCGGCGATGCCAGTGTCTACCTGGCCAATCGCGGTGAATTGCGCACCTATCCGCTGGAGCCTTACCTGGCCTATGACGAGCTGATCAAGCGCGTTCCCGGGGCCAGCGATGCCGAGATCGAGACCTTTCTCGCCGAGCACGGCGATCTGCCGCAGTCCAACTGGCTGCGCCTGCGCTGGCTGCGCAGCCTGGCCGATCGCGGCGACTGGAATCGCTTCGAGAAATACTATTCGCCGGACTTCAACTTCACCGAGCTGGACTGCCTGCACGGCCAGTACCTGATCGCCCAGGGCAATGCCAGCGAGGGCTTCAAACTGGCGGAGAAATACTGGCTGGTGGGCAAGGCCCAGCCGACCACCTGCGACGGCCTGTTCCAGGCCTGGGCGGCGCGCGGGCAACTCACCGAGGAGCGCGTCTGGGAGCGTGCCAAGCTGGCCGCCGACAAGGGCGAGTACGGCCTGGTGCGCACCCTGTCCGCCCAGTTGCCGACGCTGTCCGGCCAGGCCCAGCGGCTGATCGACGTGGCCCAGAAGCCGCAGCAGATCGCCAATGTCCAGGCCTTCGCCCCGGCCAGCGAGAGTCTCGCCGACGTGGTCGGCCTGGGCCTGCGCAAGCTGGCGCGCCAGGATCCGGAACAGGCCATGAGCCTGCTCGAAATCTACAGCCAGCGCATGCCCTTCACCCGCGATGAAAAGGTCGCCATCGCCCGCCAGATCGGCCTGACCCTGGCGAAGAACTTCGATCCGCGCGCCCTGCCGCTGATGGAGCGCTATGATCCCGAGTTGCGGGACGACGACGTCAGCGAATGGCGCGCCCGCCTGCTGCTGCGCCTGGGTCGCTGGAGCGATGCCCATGCGCTGATCGAGCGCTTTCCGCCGAGCCTGGCCAAGGCCAATCGCTGGGAATACTGGCGCGCCCGGACCCTGGAGCTGATGCAGCCGCAGAGTCCGGCGGTGCTGCGGGAATACGCCGAGGTCAGTCGCGAGCGCGACTACTATGGCTTCCTTGCCGCCGACCGCAGCAAGGCGCCCTATCAGCTCAACAACAAGCCGCTGATGCTCAGCGACGCCCTCAAGCGCAAGGTGCGCAACACCCCCGGCGTGCAGCGGGCCCTGGAATTCATCGCCCGTGGCGAGCCGATCAATGCTCGCCGCGAGTGGTTCTATGTCAGCCGTCACTTCAACCGTGACGAACTGGTGGCCCAGGCCCGCATGGCCTACGACATGCAGTGGTACTTCCCGGCGATTCGCACCATCAGCCTGGCCAAGTACTGGGACGACCTGGACATCCGCTTCCCCATCGCCTATCGCGAAAGCTTCGTGCGCGAGGCCCAGACCCGCGGTCTGCACAGCAGCTGGGTGTTCGCCATCACCCGCCAGGAGAGCGGCTTCATGGCCGATGCACGCTCCGGGGTGGGCGCCATGGGGTTGATGCAGCTGATGCCGGCCACCGCCAGCCATACCGCCAGCAAGTTCGCCATTCCCCTGGCCTCGCCGCAACAGGCGCTGACCCCGGAGAAGAACATCCAGTTGGGCACCGCCTATCTGTCCATGGTCCATGCCCAGTTCAACGGCAACCGGGTGCTGGCCTCGGCCGCCTACAACGCCGGCCCGGGGCGGGTGAAGCGCTGGCTGACGGGCGCCCGCCACCTGGCCTTCGATGTCTGGGTGGAGACCATTCCCTTCGACGAGACGCGGCAATACGTGCAGAACGTGCTGGCCTATGCGGTGATCTACGGGCAGAAGCTCAATTCGCCGCAACCCCTGGTGGACTGGAACGAGCGTTTCTTCGACGAGACCTGAGTGCTCGCCGACCCGTCCTGACACCACCGCAGCGGACCCGCACGCCGAGTCGCGTCCGCTGCCTAACCCCTTCCCAGAGCCGTCACGCCACGCCGCAGCTGCATCCTGCCAGGCCAGCGGCCTCGTGACGGCTGCGCAAAACAGCGCCACCCCCTATACTGCAGCCCCTTTTTTTCCGCTATTGAACCGGAGAAACCCATGCTCAAGCGTTCGCTGGCCCTGGCAGCAGGCCTGGCCCTGTCCCTGACTTCCCTGCTCTCCCACGCCGCCGACGAACTGCGCGTCTCGGCCATTCCCGACGAGGCGCCCACCGAGCTGATCCGCAAGTTCAAGCCGCTGGGTGAATACCTGGAGCAGCGCCTGGGCATGCCGGTGAAATTCGTCCCGGTGTCCGACTATGCCGGCGTGGTGGAAGCCATGGCCTCGGATCGCCTGGACCTGGCCTGGTTCGGCGGTTTCACCTTCGTCCAGGCGCAGCGCAAGGCGCCGATGACCCCCCTGGTGCAGCGCGCAGAAGATCAGCAGTTCACCAGCAAGTTCATCACCGCCGACCCGGCCGTGAAGACCCTGCAGGACCTCAAGGGCAAGACCTTCGCCTTCGGTTCGGTCTCTTCCACCTCAGGCAGCCTGATGCCGCGCTACTTCATGCAGCAGGACGGCATCGTTCCCGAGCAGTTCTTCTCGCGGGTGGCCTATTCCGGCGCCCATGACGCCACCGTCGCCTGGGTCGCCGCGGGCAAGGCCGATGCCGGCGTGCTCAACGCCTCGGTGTGGAAGAAGCTGGTCGACGCCGGCAAGGTCGACACCAGCAAGGTCCGGGTCATCTCCACCACCCCGGCCTACTACGACTACAACTGGACGGTGCGCGGCAATCTGGATCCGCAACTGGCGGCCAAGATCAAGCAGGCCTTCCTCGACCTGGATCCGGCCAAGCCGGCCGACAAGGCGATCCTCGACCTGCAGGCGGCCAGCCGCTTCGTGCCGACCTCGCCGGACAACTACAAGAGCATCGAGGCTTCCGCCCTGGCGGCCGGCCTGCTCAAGTGAGTCTCGCCCTCAGGGGCGTGACGCTGGTACACGCCGACGGCTCGCCCGCCCTGGCCGATCTCGACCTCAACCTGCAACAGGGTGAGCAGGTCGCGCTGATCGGTCCGTCCGGGGCGGGCAAGACCAGCCTGCTGCGCCTGCTGGCCACCGGGCTGCGGCCGCTCGCGGGTGAGCTGGAGCTGCTCGGCCAGCAGCCCTGGAGCCTGGGCAACCGGGCGCGGCGTCAGTTGCGCGCCCGTATCGGCCTGATCCACCAGGCGCCGCCCTTGCCGGCGCGCCAGCGGGTCATCACTGCGGTGCTGGCCGGCCGTCTCGGCCAGTGGTCGCTGGCGCGCAGCCTGGTCAGCCTGGTGCATCCGCTGGATCGCGCCGGCGCCGCGGCGGCCCTGACGCCGCTGGATCTCGCCGATCGGCTCTACTCCTCCTGCGATCAGCTGTCCGGGGGCCAGTTGCAGCGCATCGGCATCGCCCGGGCGCTCTACCAGCAGCCGCAGCTGCTGCTCGCCGACGAACCCGTGTCGGCCATGGACCCGGTGCTGGCCGCCCATACCCTGGAGGTGCTGAGCGACGCCGCGGCGCGCCAGGGCACTACCCTGGTCACCAGCCTGCACAACGTCGAACTGGCGTTGCAGCACTTTCCGCGCATCCTCGGTCTGCGGGCCGGTCGGCTGCTGTGGGACAAGCCCGCCAGTGCCGTCACCCCGGCCGATCTCGCCGCGCTCTATGCCAACGAGGGCTTGAGCACCACCCTGCCGCCCGCCGCTCCGGCCCCGGCCCCGGCCGAGACGCCGCTCGACCTGCCGCGATGCTGACCTCGCCTCGCCAGGACCCGGCCGCCCGGCCTCGTCTGCTGCTCACCCTGCTGGCCCTGCTGCTGGCCTGGCCGACGCTGCGCCTGGCGGAATTCGATCTGCCGGGTCTCTTCACCGGCGACAACGCCCGCACCATGGGCCACTTTCTCGCCGGCTTCTGGCCGCCCGCCCATGACGCCGACTTTCTCGCCGTGCTCGGCCGCGCCACCCTGGAAACCCTGGCCATCGCCACCCTGGGCATGGCCCTGGCCGCGCTGATCGCCCTGCCCGCCGCCCTGCTCGCCACCCGTGTGCTGTCGATCTCCGCCCTGCCCCGCGGCGGCCGTCCAGGCCGCCTGCCGCGCCTGCTCCGCGGACTGGTCCGCGGGGTGCTGATCGTCCTGCGCAGCGTGCCGGAGATCGTCTGGGCGCTGCTGTTCGTCCGCGCCGTGGGCCTGGGGCCGACCGCCGGGGTGCTGGCCATCGCCATCACCTATGGCGGCATGCTGGGCAAGGTCTATGCGGAAATCTTCGAATCGGTCGATCCCCGTCCGGCGCGGGCCCTGCTGCTGCAGGGCGCCGGTCGCCTGCAGGCCTTCGTCTATGGCGTGCTGCCCAACGCCGCGGGCGAGATGATTTCCTACAGCGTCTATCGCTGGGAGTGCGCCATTCGCGCCTCGGTGGTGATGGGCTTCGTCGGCGCCGGCGGGCTCGGCCAGCAGGTCGATCTGTCGCTGCGCATGTTCGCCGGTGGCGAGGTGGCCAGCCTGCTGCTGACCTTCCTGGTGCTGGTGCTCCTGGCCGATGTGCTCAGTCGCCTGCTGCGCCAGGTGGAGCGCGGTCAGGGCCGGGGCCGGGGCACTCTGACGGTGCTGGCCATGGGCACCGCCCTGGTGGCGTCCGCCAGCTACCTGGGCACCGCCTTCGGTGAGTTGCTCAGTGCCCGCGCCCTGGGCCAGATGGGCAGCTTCCTGGCCGACTTTCTCCAGCCGGACTTCTCCCTCGCCCAGCTGTCGGCCGTGGCCCATGGCGCGGTGGAAACCCTGGCCATGTCGGCCCTGGGTACCCTGCTCGCCGGGCTGCTCGGCATCCTGCTGGCGCTGCCGGCGGCCGGGCGCCTAGGCCTGGGCGCCCTGGCGCTGGCACGGCTGCTGCTCAATGCCCTGCGCGCCGTGCCAGAACTGGTCTGGGCGGCGCTGATGGTGCTGGCCGCCGGCCTGGGACCCAACGCCGGCACCCTGGCGCTGGCCCTGCACACCGCCGGGGTGCTCGGTCGGCTGTTCGCCGAAGCCCTGGAAAACACCCCCAAGGCGCCGGCCGAAGCCATTCGCCTGGCCGGCGGTGGCGCGCTGGCGGCCTTTCTCTACGGCACCCTGCCGGCGGTCTGGCCGCAGTTGCTGGCCTATCTGCTCTATCGCTGGGAAAACAATATCCGCATGGCCAGCATCCTCGGCTTCGTCGGCGCTGGTGGCCTGGGGCAGCAGCTGTACTTCAGCCTGAGCCTGTTCCAGCAGGCCCAGGCCGCCACCGTGATCCTCGGCATGCTGGTGCTGGTGCTGGGCGTGGATCTGCTGAGCAATTGGGCCCGGCAGCGCTGGGTCGTCCGTTAACGAATCTCCGGCAGCAGCAGCGCTGGCAATTGCGCGAGAAAGGCGGCTTCGTCGTCGAGCTGGCGCAGGTCCAGCCAGAGCGCATCGGCGTCGATGCGCCCCACCACCGGGATGGGTAGCTGGCGCAGGCCTTCTTCCAGTTGTCGCAAGGCGCGCCCACGCAGGCGCTTGCTGACCTGGGGGCGACAGCACAGCGCCGCCCCGGGCAGGCGGGCCACCGGCTGGGCGCCACTGCCGATCATGCCGAGCGCCGGCTCCACGCTGACCGCATAGGTCGTGCCCAGCACGGCGGCGAAGGCCGGTAGCAGCCGCTCGGCCTGGGTGGTGATGGCCTCGGCCGGGCGCGACAGCAGGCGCAGGCTGGGCAACCGCTCGGCCAGTCGATCCGGATCGCGATAGAGCGCCAGGGTCGCCTCCAGGGCGGCCAGGGTCAGCTTGTCGACCCGCAACGCCCGCTTGAGCGGATTCTTCTTGATGCGCTCGATGAGGTCGCGGCGACCGACGATGAGGCCGCACTGGGGGCCGCCGAGCAGCTTGTCGCCACTGAAGGTCACCAGGTCGGCGCCGTCGCGCAGGGCCTGCTGCACCGTGGGTTCGGCGGGCAGTCCCCAACGGGTCAGGTCCACCAGGGTGCCGCTGCCCAGGTCTTCCAACAGCGGCACTTTATGGGCGCGGGCGATGGCGGCCAGCTCCGCCGTAGCCACGCTGGCGGTAAAGCCCTGGACGCTGTAGTTGCTGGTGTGCACCCGCATCAGCAGCGCGGTGCGCGGGCCGATGGCGGCTTCGTAGTCGCGGGCATGGGTACGGTTGGTGGTGCCCACCTCCACCAGCTTGACCCCGGCGCGGGCCATGATGTCGGGGATGCGGAAGGCGCCACCGATCTCGATCAGCTCGCCGCGGGACAGCACCCCTTCCTTGCGTGCGCCTATGGCATGCAGGGCCAGCAGGACCGCCGCGGCGTTGTTGTTGACCACCGTCACCGCCTCGGCGCCGGTGAGTTCGCGCACCAGGTCGGCGACCAGGTCGTCGCGATCGCCGCGCTTGCCGGTAGCCAGGTCGAATTCCAGATTCATCGGCTGACGCGCGGCCTCGACTACCGCGGCGATGGCCTCTTCCGCCAGCAGCGCCCGCCCCAGGTTGGTGTGCAGCACCGTGCCGGTGAGGTTGAACACCCGCCGCACCCGCGGCTGGCTGTGCAACGCCAGGCGCTCGCCCAGACGGCCGGCCAGCACGCCCTCCTCCACCTCCACCGCGGTCAGGGTGCCGGCCCTCAGGGCCTCGCGCAGATCGTCCAGCAGCGAGCGATAGCCGCCAAGGACCTGCTCGCGACCGTGGCGCTCCTCCAGCGGACGCGAAGCGGGATGGCGCAGCAGGCGGTCGATGGACGGCAGGCGGATGGCGGTCATGGGAGCCTCTTGGGTCGAGTCGACCCCCAGTGTAGCCCGAACCCGCGGCGGGTCGACCAGGGGCGCCGGACTGCCGCAGGCTCGTCCCGCCCTGGGAGAGAGCGGCCCGAACCCGGACCCGGGGCGTCCGGAAATGACCCCCGGGTTCCCGGTTTGCCGCGTGCCAGAGCCCGTCCTAGGATGGTTTCGCGGGCTCTTCCCAGCCACCTGCCGCGGTCTTGGTGTGGAGGGCCCTGGCCACCACGTCCACCTCACGACAATAACAAAGGTGCCGTCATGTCCAAGAAATCCTCCCTCTGGGCCAGCGATGGCCTGCTCGACAGCAGCGACATCGTCAGCCTCGGCAACTTCACCTACCTGCACACGCTGAAGAGCGCCGCGGCCACGCCGCTGGCGCAGACCCACTCGGCCAGCACCCCTACCGTCAGCGAATTCCTCAACGGCGCCATCAGCGAGTACGTACTGGGTGGCACGCCCGACGGCATGCGGCCGTTCCTCGTCGATGGCCATCAGCTGACGCTGCACAACTCGCTCAACGGCGCCACGGCCCACACCTGGATCACCGCCGAGAACCAGGTGCTCATCACCTATGCCGGCACCACTAGAGGCGAGAATCTGCTGATCGATCCCCTCTCCACCGCCGGTGGCCTGCTGAGCGATCTGCAGATCCTCGGCCAGCAGGTCTCCAGCGCCCAGCGGCAGTCGCTGGACTTCGCCCACCAGGTCATCGAGGCGGCGGCCAAGCAGGGTTATGGCACCCAGGACATCTTCGTCACCGGCCACTCCCTAGGTGGCATCTCGGCGGCCTACGTCGCCCAGCAGACCGGTCTCGGCGGCATCAGCTTCGAGGCCTCGGGCATTCCCCGCGATGCTCAGGCCGTGGGCCATGGGGGCAATTTCGTCAATGTGGTCACCCTGGGCGATCCGGTGGCCAACTACAGCTCCGACATCCGCGGCGAACAGCCCTTCGCGCCGAGCTTCGTCAGCCAGGCCGAGGGTGGCGGCAGCCTGCCCCACTATGGCTCGCTGTTCCTGATCGGTGCCCAGGCCGACCAGCACGACCTGACCCAGGCGGCGGCCAAGGTCGGCCACCTGTTCAACGGCGACAACGGTGGCCAGGTCAATCCACTGGGGGCGGCCCTGCATCCGCTCAGCGTGGCCGCCGGAATCGCCGAAGCGGCGCGCCTGATCGCCGAATTCCATCTGCCGGCCGCCGAATACACCAACCTCGGGGTGACCCCTACCGGTGGTTTTCTGGACACCCTGCCGGCGCAGATCGGCACGGCCCATGGCCCGGTGCTGATGGTCGGCAACTACAGCGTGGCGGAATTGCAGGCCTATGCCGAGACCCACGCCACCTTCGGCTGAGAGCCGCTTATAAAACTACTGCGCGTCCGCCATACAGGCACGTGCGGCGGCCTTGTTTCGCCGCTGCGGGAGAACTCCCTCCTGCCGTTCGGGTCTGCCCTCCTATCGCCCGGGACCCCGAGGGTCCCGTCCGCCTTAGCCCAGGAGAACCCCATGACCGCAGACGGTCCCCAGCGCATGACCGATGAAGAAGCCCAGGAATTCGCCACCGAGGTGTTCAACCTCGCGCGCACCGGCAATGCCGAGGTGCTGGCCCTGGTGCTGGAAAAGGGGCTGACGCCCAATCTGCGCAATCACAAGGGCGACAGCCTGCTGATGCTGGCCAGCTACCACGGTCACCTGGAGGCCAGTCGTGTCCTGCTGGAGCACCGGGCCGATCCGAACCTCGCCAACGACATGGGCCAGTCGCCCCTGGCCGGGGCGGCCTTCAAGAACAACCTGCCGATGGCCGAACTGCTGCTGGAGCACGGCGCCGCCGTGGAGGGCGCCATGCCCGACGGCAAGACCGCACTGATGATGGCGGCCATGTTCAATCACGTGCAGATGGTGGAATTGCTGGTCGCCCGCGGCGCCGATCCCAAGGCCCGGGACGCCGCCGGCAACACGGCGCTGAGCGTGGCCCGCGCCATGGGCGCCCAGGACACCCCTGCCGTGCTGGAGCGACTGGGCGGCGTCTGATCAGCGCTTCTGGTAGCGATAGAACAGATTGGGTTCGCTGACCACATAGAGGTTGCCGGCGGTATCCAGGGTGACGCCCTCGGGCTGGCGGATCCGCCGTGACAGGCCGCCGAAGGGCGCCACCAGGGAACGGGTATCCAGGGTATGGCCCTGGTCATCGAGCTCGATCAGCACCCGCGACTCGTCGCTGAGCAGCAGCAGGTGGCCGGTGCGGCGATCGACATGGACCGCGGAAAGGTCGCCGGTGCTGGGCGCCTGGTCCAGCCAGGCCTGGCGATCGATGATGCGCAGGGCGAAGTCGCCGTCGAAGCTCCTGAGCAGGCCCCGGATTTCATAGAGCTTGCGCGGCGAGTGCTCCTTGACCACGAACAGGCGATCGCGGGCGGCGTCGTAGTCCAGGCCTTCGAAGCCCTGGTTGGCGCGGGGGAAGAGATCCAGGGTCAGGCTGCGATAGTCCTTGCGCCGGAGCACGTCGTCGCCTTCGGGGATGCCTACCAGGGTCAGGGCGTTGGCGCCCTCTTCCGCCAGTAGCAGGCGGTCGTTGCCCAGATAGGTCACGCCTTCGACGTCGTCGAAGCCTTCCAGGCGATGGCGTTGCAGCAGCTCGCCGTCACGGCTCAGGGCCAGCAACTCCGGCGGATTGTTGACCACCGCCCAGAGCCGATCCCGCTCCGGGTCGTAGCTGAGGTCGGACAGATTCTCGGTGACCCCGGCCACCGTCTTGGCTTCCACCGCCACCCGGTAGCGACCCAGTTCCAGGGAGGTTCGGGGTTCGCTCTGCCACTGCTGGCCGAGCCAGAACAGCAACTGGCTGTCCAGATGGCTGCTGCGCAGGCCCTGGGTCACCCCCAGTGCCAGCAGCAGCGCCAAGGCCAGCAGCCAGCCGGTCCGTCCGATCCTGATCCGTCGTACCCACGCCGTCATCGCCTTGCCCCGTCATTGTTGTACGGGGCGGAGTATCCGGGGCTGTCTTTATGGTTGTGTGACAGTGCTAGCGCCGGGGCTGAACGGGGTTACCCTCCCAGCGCGAGCGACCCGGCAGGGTTTCGCCCTTCATCACCAGCGACAGCGGACCCAGTTCCACGTCGTCGCCGACGCGGGCGCCATAGAGCACCACGCTGCGCGGCCCCAGGTTGACCCCGGCCCCCAGCTCGACTTCGCCGACCTTCATCACCCGGTCTTCGAACAGGTGGGTCTGGGGACCGGCCAGGGCGTTGAGTTCGCCGTGGTCACCGAGGCGCACGCAGTCGAATTCGGTGAGGTCGGTGGTATCCAGGTAGGTGCCGCGACCCAGGCGGGCGCCGAGCAGGCGCAGCGCCAGCGGCAGCCAGGGCGTGCCGCGCAGGGTGCCGAGCAGATTGGGCACCGCCAGGGTTTCGTAGAGGCTGGTGATGGCTTCGCTGCGCCAGACGAAAAAGGTCCACATGGGCGCCGAACGCGGACGATAACGGCCCACCACCAGCCACTTGAGCCCCAGCACGACCAGGAAGCTGGCCAGGGCGAAGGCGCTGCCGGCCAGCAGGGTCTCGCCGAGCAGCTGCAGCCAGGCGCCCTGCTGCCACAGCGGCACCAAGGCCTCGGCGATGGCGCAGCCGGCGGCCACGGTGAAGCCGGTGGGCAGCACGATGCGCAGGGCTTCGATCAGGCCACGCGCCACCCGGCGCCAGGGGGCCGGGCGGAAGGTCAGGCTTTCCGGGTAGCCGGTCAGGGTTTCCCGCGCCGGCAGCCGGACCGCCGGCGAGCCGAGCCAGGTTTCGCCCTGGCGCAGGGGCACACCCTCGTCGAGTCGACCCAGGACACCGATCAGGGCGTCTTCGGGGATGTGGCAGCCGTCGGCGACATAGGCGCCGTTGCCGACGAAACTGCGCCGGGCGATGGAGGTGCGTCTGAGGGTCATCCAGCCCTGGGCGACCTGTTCGTCACCGAGCATCACGGCATCGGCGATAAAGGTCTCGGCGCCCAGCTCCAGCAACGAGGAGACCGGACCCTGGGCGGTGGATATCTCGGCATCGCGACCGACCCGGGCACCCAGCAGGCGATACCAGAGCGCCGAATAGACGGTGGCATAGAGGCCCTGCAAGCTTTGCAGCGCCGACTCCTGGATCAGGTTGGCCAGCCACTTGCGCCAGTAGAAGAGGCTGTCGATCGACCACTGGCCTTCTTCCAGGCGTGGCAGGATCAGCCGCCGCGCCAGGGCGCAGCCGAGCAGGGTCAGGGCGACGCTGACCACGCCAAGCGGCAGGGCCAGTACGCCGTACTGCAGGGCATCGAGCAGCAGCGAAGAGGTGTGCCACCAGGGTAGTCCACCAAAGCTTTCCAGTTCGTCGATCAGCAGCGCCAGGGGAAACAGCGGCATGAAGAACAGCACCGAGACCACCAGGCCGCTGAGGGCATAGAGGCCCTTGAGCAGGGCACGCTGGGCACGGGACACCGGGGCCGGCGGCAGCACGCGGGCACCGGCGGCACCCTGATCGCGGGCCGGCGCGCCGCCCCAGTGGCGGCCGGCCGGGATGCGCTGACCGCTGCGCAGGGCGGATTGGGCCTGCAGGCGCGCACCGTCACCGAGGGCGGTGTCGCCTTCGAGGATGGCATAGGAGCCGACCTGGGCTTCGCGCCCCAGGGTCACGGCGCCGAGCAGCAATTCGCCGCGCAGCACCCGGGCGTTTTCGAAATTGACGCCGTTGCCCAGGCTGGCGCCCTGCCCCAGGGTCAGCAACTCGGGGACGCGCAGGGTCAGGGTGCCGACGAAGGCTTCGGCGCCGACGCGTGCGCCAAGCAGGCGCAGCCAGCCCCGCGCCAGGGGCGAGCCGCTGAGCAGGTAGGCCGGCGCCAGAGCGAGGAAACGCTCACCCAGCCACCAGCGGTAGTAGGTCAGTCCCCAGAGCGGATAGCGACCGGGCTGCAGGCGGCCGGTGAGGCGCTTGCCCACCACGGCCACGGCGAATTCCAGGCCGATGGCCAGGACGAACAGGCTGAGGGCGGTCAGCATCGCCAGGGGCAGCGCGGTGCCGGAATGGATCAGCAGCGGGAAGGCCAGGAAGGGCGCCAGCCAGCGGCCCAGGCGCAGGGTCAGCAGCGGCGGCAGGGCTACCGCCTGGGCCAGGCCACAGCGCCAGCGCCGCCAGCGGCTGGGTGGCGCCCAGGCCTCGGTGGCCGTCGTTGCGCCCGCTTCGGCGGCGTCGGCCTCCAGGGCCTCGGCGATGGCGCCCAGGGTGCGGCCGGCATAGACCGCCTTGACCGTGGCACTGGCATAGCGCGGATCCTGGCGCAGGCGCGAGACCAGCCGGGCGGCGAACAGCGAGTGCCCGCCCAGGTCGTCGAAGAAATCCATCTCGGCGTGCAGCGGCTGACCGGGGAAGAGTTCGGCGGTGGCCGCCAGCAGCGCACCCAGGGCGCCGCTGGCCGGAGCGACCGGCGCCACCGCAGCGATGGCCAGGGGGCGGGCCCGCAGTTGCTTGCGATCGATCTTGCCGGAATTCAGCCGTGGCATCTCGCCGAGCCACTCGAAGCGGCTGGGCACCATGTACAGCGGCAGGCAGCCGGCCAGTTCGGTGCGCAGCAGGTCGCTGCGTGGCAGCGGGCCGCCATCGCCGACCAGGAAGGCCACCAGTTGCTCCACGCCGCCCTCTTCGCGCAGCACCACGGCCACGGTCCCGACCCCGGGTTGGCGGGCCAGGGTGGCTTCGATCTCGCCCAGTTCGACGCGATAGCCGCGGATCTTCACCTGGTCATCGACCCGGCCCAGGCAGTGCACCTGCCCGTGTTCGTCGACCCGCGCCAGGTCACCGGTGCGATAGAGCTTGAGATCGTGACTGCCGGTGCTCCAGGGATTGGGCAGGAATTTCTCGGCGGTCAGCTCCGGGCGGCCCAGGTAGCCATCGGCCACGCCGGGACCGGTGATGCAGAGTTCGCCCACCTGGTCGCGCGGCAGCAGCGCCAGCGGCTGGCTGGCATCGGCAGGCACCACCAGCAGGCTGTAGTTGGGCAGCGGCCGGCCAATGGTCACCGGCTCGCCCGGTTGCAGCTGCGCCAGACTCGCCGAGACGGTGGCCTCGCTGGGGCCATAGGTGTTGAACAGCCGCCGTTGCGGCCGGCTCCAGCGCGCCACCAGGGGCTCGGGGCACATCTCGCCGCCCAGGTTGATCAGGCGCAGGCTGGGGACGTCTTCCGGCAGCAGCGCCAGCAGGGTCGGCACCACGTGCAGCACGCTGATGCGATTGGCGCTCAGGGCGCGGGCCAGGGCCTCGGGATCGGCGGTGATCTCGCGCGGGGCCAGCCAGAGGGTGGCGCCCACCAGGTAGCTGATCCAGATCTCTTCGAAGGACATGTCGAAGGCCACCGAGAAACCCTGGTAGACCCGGTCGCCGGCCTCGATACCGAGCAGCGAATTCTCGCTGCGCAGGAAGTGGCAGATGCTGTCCTGGCGGATGCCGATGCCCTTGGGCTTGCCGGTGGAGCCGGAGGTGTAGATCAGATAGGCCAGATTGTCCGGAGAGACCAGGCCGCGCCGGCGCAGGGTTTCGCCGCTGCCCAGGGCGACGCTCAGCGCGTCGGGGGTCCAGCAGTGCAACCCGGGGCGCGCCAGCAGATCGGCGAAGGGCGCCCCGGTGATCACGCCTACCGCCTGGGCGTCTTCCAGGCACAGGGCCACGCGGTCGGCCGGGGTTTCGGCATCGCAGGGCAGCCAGGCGGCGCCGGTCTTGGCGATGGCCAGCTGCATCACCAGCAGCTCGATGCCGCGCGGCAGCCAGAGGCCGACCACGCGGCCGGGCCCGGCGCCGTCGGCCAACAGCCGCGAGGCGGCGCGGTCGGCCCAGGCGTTCAGTTCGCCGTAGCTCAGGCTGCGCTCGCCTTCGAGCAGGGCGGGTCGCTCCGGCGCCCGCGCCGCGGTGGCCTCGAACAGATCGGCGAGGACTTCATCGCGGCACAGATCGGGGCGGATGGGGCCTTCGACCAGACTGAGGGAGAGTTCGGCAAGCGCTTCCATGGGGGACAGCCTCTGGGTGTTTAGCGCAGTTTGTATCTCCCGGGTTACGCGCTCCTTAAGGGGCGCTTAGGGTTTGCTTAAGGCTGGCGGACCCTCGCGCCGGGGGCGCCGGAATGGCTCCAGGCTGTGGCCTCCGCGAGACTCGCCACTGATCGGGGATGAACGGCGGGTCGCTGGCGAGGCCAAAAAAAACGCCTCCCGAAGGAGGCGTTTTCCGTCACCGCATGGCGATCAGCGCAGATCGAAACGATCCAGCTCCATCACCTTGGTCCAGACCTTGACGAAGTCCTTGACGAACTTCTCCTGGGCGTCGGCACTGCCGTAGACCTCGCTCAGGGCGCGCAGCTGGGCGTGGGAGCCGAACACCAGATCGACCCGGGTACCGGTCCACTTCACGGCCCCGGTCTTGCGATCGCGACCTTCGAAGGTGGCCTTGTCCGGACCGGTGGCCTTCCATTCGGTGGCCATGTCCAGCAGGTTGACGAAGAAGTCGTTGGTCAGGGTCTGCGGCCGCTGGGTGAAGACGCCGTGCTTGGCGCCGCCCACGTTGATGTCCAGCACGCGCAGGCCACCCAGCAGCACCGTCAGTTCCGGCGCGGTCAAATTCAGCAGATGCGCCTTGTCCACCAGCAGGAATTCCGGCTTGACCTTGAACTCCCCGCCCACGTAGTTGCGGAAGCCGTCGGCCCAGGGCTCCAGGTGCCCGAAGGATTGCACATCGGTCTGTTCCTGGGAGGCATCCACGCGACCCGGGGTGAAGGGAACGCTGATCGAGTGCCCCGCCGCCTGGGCGGCCTTTTCCACCCCGACGCTACCGGCCAGCACGATCAGGTCGGCGATGGACACCTGCTTGCCCTGCCCTTGGAAGTCACGCTGGATACCCTCCAGCACACCCAGCACCTTGGCCAGTTGCGCCGGCTGGTTGACGGCCCAGTCCTTTTGCGGCGCCAGGCGCAGCCGGCCGCCATTGGCCCCGCCGCGCTTGTCGGAGCCGCGGAAGGTGGAAGCCGCCGCCCAGGCGGTGCCGACCAGTTCGGACACGCTCAGGCCGGACGCGGCCAGCTTGTCCTTGAGCGCCTTGACCTCGGCCTCGCCCAGGGGCGCACCTTCAGCCTTGGGCAGCGGGTCCTGCCAAAGCAGCTCCTCGGCCGGGGTTTCCGGGCCCAGGTAACGGGCCAGCGGCCCCATGTCCCTGTGGGTCAGCTTGAACCAGGCACGGGCGAAGGCATCGGCCAGCTGGTCCGGATTTTCCAGGAAGCGGCGGGAGATCTTCTCGTAGGCCGGATCGAAGCGCAGCGCCAGGTCCGAGGTCAGCATGGTCGGCTGGTGACGCTTGCTGGGATCGTGGGCATCGGGCACGGCATTGGCACCGGCGCCGTCCTTGGGCCGCCACTGGTGGGCACCGGCCGGGCTCTTGAACAGCTCCCACTCGAACTTGAACATGTTCTCGAAGTATTCGTTGCTCCAGCGGGTCGGCGTGGAGGTCCAGGTCACTTCGAGGCCGCTGGTGATGGTGTCGGCGCCCTTGCCGGTGCCATAGCTGTTCTGCCAGCCGAAGCCCTGCTGTTCCAGGTCGGCCGCTTCCGGCTCGGCACCGACGCTGGTGGCCGGGCCCGCACCGTGGGTCTTGCCGAAGGCGTGGCCGCCGGCGATCAAGGCGACGGTTTCCTCGTCGTTCATGGCCATGCGGCCAAAGGTTTCGCGAATGTCATGGGCCGAGGCCACCGGATCGGGATTGCCGTTGGGACCTTCGGGGTTCACGTAGATCAGGCCCATCTGCACGGCAGCCAGCGGGTTCTCCAGCATGCGGCTGGAACCCAGGTTGCGGCTCTGCTCGACCGGATGCTGCTCGGGCTGTGCGGTCAGCACGCCGTCACCGGGCTGCTCCATCTGCTTGTGCTCGCCGTAGCGGACATCGCCCCCCAGCCAGACGGTCTCCGAGCCCCAGAACACCGCGTCGTCCGGTTCCCAGACGTCCTGGCGACCGCCGGAAAAGCCGAAGGTCTTGAAGCCCATGGATTCCAGGGCGACGTTGCCGGTGAGCACGATGAGGTCGGCCCAGGAGATCTTGCGGCCATACTTCTGCTTGACCGGCCAGATCAGCCGGCGCGCCTTGTCCAGGCTGACGTTGTCCGGCCAGCTGTTGAGCGGCGCGAAGCGCTGCTGACCCTGACCGGCGCCGCCACGGCCGTCACCGACGCGATAGGTGCCGGCGCTGTGCCAGGCCATCCGCACGAACAGCGGGCCATAGTGACCGAAGTCAGCCGGCCACCAGTCCTGGGAATCGGTCATCACGGCACGCAGGTCGGCCTTTACCGCTTCCAGGTCGAGGCTCTTGAATTCGGTGGCGTAGTCGAATTCCTCGCCCATGGGATCGGAGAGCGAGGAATGCTGGTGCAGGAAGTTGAGATTGAGCTGGTTCGGCCACCAATCCTTGTTGGTGGTACCGCCGCCGGCGGCGTGATTGAACGGGCACTTGGATTCGGTCGACATCTTCTTGGCTACCTCAGGGTCTTGTTCATCCGGTTGTCAGCCGCGACAGCAGCACGGCCTGCAGAAGGCGTGGTTCCGGTCGCGTCGGCCTAGGGGCTCGACAGACACCGATGCCGGCGTCGAGCCGGCTCCGGAGAGAGCCCCACCATGGGCGAAGCGGACGTTGCGGTCATTGTTATCCCCTCATCAGATGGGCACACCGACGAAGCGGCGCAATCTCCATACTAGACGGCTTCGCCGCCCGGCGTGATAGAAGGTTTTGTGCCCCTCGATAGACTGGCTCTGCAAGATGACCCGGAGGTGACAGGGCATCCTCGAGCGACTCTTGGCGCGATAAGCAACGTTGGCGACCGCTTCGCCGAGGTTCGCGCGGCTTGGCTTCACGAAGCGCAACCGGGGAGCGTGCGCCTACAGAGGCCCGGGCGGAGCAGCCCGCCATATGCGGAAACAGAAGCGGCGACCGCCCTGCCCCGGGCGGTCGCCATGCCCGGTCTAGCCCGGGGCGAACAGCAGGTTGGGCGCGTGGCGCTCGTAGCCCTCTTCCGCCAGGCGCACGTCCAGCACCAGGCTGGCGAGGTCGGCGGACAGGGGTTCGCTGCGGGCGTCGTGGTCGCGATAGAGGTGCTTGAGGTAGGTCTTGCAGTGGGCACAGGTCTCGGCGCGCAGCGGGGCCTTCTGGGCGTTGGCGTCGTCGGTGCTCAGGGAGTAGTAGCCCAGCCCCTTGCCCGTCTCGCAGTGGCTGCACTTGACCCGCACGAAGTGCCATTCGCAGGCGCACAGCGAACAGGTGAGGTACCTCAGGCCATTGGCCTTGCCCAGGTGATGGATGACGCCGGCCATGGGCGGCGCGCCGCAGCAGGGGCAGGCCGTCTGGCTGCCCTGTTCGCGCAGGGCGCTGAAGTCGCTGCGTTGCAGCCAGTGGGTCCAGGCCACCTGCAGGGCGGCGCCGAGGAAGGGCACCACGCCGGCCGGCACCAGCTCGTAGCTGCCCGCCAGCAGGGCGATGGCCCAGGCTTTGCGCTGGCCGGTATCGGCCTGGCGCAGTTCGTCCAGGGCGGCCTGCACCGGTGCCTGAGAGAGCGTGAGGGTCTCCAGCAGGGCATCCAGCGCGGGCAGCCAGTCGCCTTCGCGGACCAGGGTGTCGTAGCCCAGGGGTGGCAGGCCGTGCTGCAGACTCCGGGCGCTGCGCGCCTCGTCCAGCGGCAGGGGCGCGAGGCGGTCGAAGACCCCTTGCTGGGCTTCGCACACCTCGGCCATCAACAACAGGTAGTCGCCCAGGGCATTGCCGGTGGCCAGCAGGCGCAGGCGGTCGGCGCGATAGCCGAACAGCTCGCCACCGGGTAGCAGGATGAAATCGGGATTGACGGCCGCGGCTTCGATTTCGCCGGGCTCGAGGATCTGGCCCGCCATGGCAGGGCTCCTTAGCAGAACGGTGGAAGAGAGGATTCAGGATAGCGGGCGGGTTGGGGTGCGGGCTCTGCTGCCCTCACCCCAACCCTCTCCCGGAGGGAGAGGGGGCAAAAAATGCCGCGTACCTCATCCGGTAGGTTGGGTTGAGCGCAGCGAAGCCCAACAGCAAAGGGCTCACTTCTTCTCGCGGGTGACCTTCTCGTACCACAGCGAGTGGTGCTTCTTGGCCCAGGCCCGGCTCACCCAGCCGGTCATCATCGCGGTCACCGAACCCTTGATCCAGATCCCGGCATAGATGTGCACGATGATCGACAGCACCAGCACAAAGGCGGCGACGGCATGGGCCAGGGCGCCCAGGCGGATCACCGGGATGGGGAACAGGTGGGCGAAGTACTGCCGCCAGATGACCACGCCGCTGACCAAGAGGACCAGCATGCAGGCCAGCAGCACCCAGAACAGGATCTTCTGCCCGGGGTTGTACTTGTCGATCGGTGGCAGCTTTTCCTCGCGGTTGTTCAGGACGTCGTTGATCTGCTTGAGCCACTGGGCGTCCTCGCGACCGATCTTGTTGTGCCGCCAGAAGCGGATCACCAGAAAGGCGAAGAACACGAACATCGCCACACCCATGAAGGGATGCAGGATGCGCGTCCAGGTGCCGCCGCCGAACAGGTTCGAAAGCCAGAACAGCGCGGGATGGAACAGCGCCAGCCCCGACAGCCCGGCCATGAAGAACAGGATCGCCACGATCCAGTGGTTGGTCCGCTCGTTGGCGTTGTAACGCTGGATTTCAGGTTTCATCTCGATCTCCCAGGACGCCCCCGGCCAAGCCGGGGGCGTACCCCTGCTAGGGCTGCTTGTCGTGCGGATCGAAGATCTGCACGGACGGACTCAGCTGCTTGACCTCGCCCCTGGGCGTATCGCCCTCGGAACGGGGCGGCGCCTCGACCACCTCGTCGTCGTCATCGGTCCGGTTGGGGCCGACACGCACGTAGTGGAAGAAGCCGGCCAGCACCGCCGCGCCCATGGCGAACAGCGCCAGGGGCTTGGTGAAGCCCTTCCACAGGCCCACGGTGGGGCTGATGGTCGGATCCTTGGGCAGGTGGTTGTACAGCTGCGGCTGGTCGGCATGGTGCAGCACGTACATGACGTGGGTGCCCCCTACCCCAACCGGGTCGTACAGACCGGCGTTCTCGTAGCCGCGGCTCTTGAGATCGACGATGCGCTCGGCGGCGTGCTCCTTCATGGCGTCCTTGGTGCCGAAGGTGATGGCGCCGGTCGGGCAGGTCTTCACGCAGGCCGGTTCCAGGCCGACTCCGACCCGGTCCGAACACAGCGAGCACTTGTAGGCCTTGTTGTCCTTCTTCGAGATCCGCGGGATGTCGAAGGGGCAACCGGCGATGCAGTAGCCGCAACCGATGCAGTGATCCTGGTTGAAGTCGACGATGCCGTTGGCGTACTTGACGATGGCCCCCGGACTCGGACAGGCCTTGAGGCAACCCGGCTCGGCGCAGTGCATGCAGCCGTCCTTGCGGATCAGCCACTCCAGTTTGCCGGCCTCGTCCTCGTGCTCAGTGAAGCGCATCAGCGTCCAGGAGTCCGCGGTGAGGTCCGCCGGGTTGTCGTAGGTGCCATGGGTATGGCCCACCTCGTCGCGCAACTCGTTCCATTCCGAGCAGGCGACCTGGCAGGCCTTGCAGCCGATGCACTTGGACACGTCGATCAGCTTGGCCACTTCCGCCTGGGTGCGCACCGAGGTGTAGGCCGTGGTGGTCGCGGAGCGGGCATAGATATCCTGACTGGCCATCACGCTTTCTCCACGTTGACGAGGAACGACTTGAACTCGGGTGTCTGGGTGTTCCCGTCACCCACGAAGGGGGTCAGGGTGTTGGCCAGATAACCCATCCGCGCCACACCGGAGAAGCCCCAGTGGATGGGGATGCCGACGTGGTGCACCGTCTCGCCGTTGACCTGCAGCGGACGGATCCGCTTGGTCACCACCGCCTTGCAGACGATGTGGCCGCGCTTGGAGGTGACGCGCACCAGATCGCCGGCGGCGATGCCCTTCTGCTTGGCCAGCACCTCGCCGATCTCGACGAATTGCTCCGGCTGGATGATGGCGTTGAGGCGGCAGTGCTTGCTCCAGTAGTGGAAGTGCTCGGTCAGGCGGTAGGTGGTGGCCGCATAGGGGAAATCCTTGCGATCACCGAAGTCCGCCCAGTCGTCCTTGAGCACCCGCGCCGCCGGGCTGTTGAGGGCCTTGCGGTTGTTGGGGTGCAGCGGGTTGACGCCGATGGGGGTCTCGAACGGCTCGTAGTGCTCCGGGAAGGGCCCTTCAGCCATCTTGTCCAGGGCGAAGAAGCGCGCCACCCCTTCGGGGTTCATGATGAAGGGACTCATGCCATCGGCCGGCTTGGCGTCGATCTTGTAGTCGGGCACGTCGGTACCGCCCCACTTCTGCGCCTTGTCGTTCCACCACACCAGCTTCTTGCTCGGGTCCCAGGGCTTGCCCTGGAGATCCGAGGAGGCACGGTTGTAGAGGATGCGTCTGTTGTTCGGCCACGACCAGGCCCAGCCCAGGGTCTGCCCCATATGGAAGGGATCGCTGTTGTCGCGCCGCGCCATCTGGTTGCCCTGCTCGGTCCAGGACCCGCAGAAGATCCAGCAACCCGACGCCGTGCTGCCGTCGTCCATCAGCTGGCCGAAACCGGCGAGTTGCTGGCCGGCCTTGGCCGAGACCGCGCCCTTGGCATCCAGCACATCGGTGACGGCGTAGCCGTTGAACTCCTTGGCCAGCTCCTCGGGGGCCGGCTCCTCGGGCTTGGCGTAGGGCCAGGACAGCCCCAGGATGGGATCGGGGAAGGCCCCGCCCTCCCTGGCATAAGCCTCGCGCAGCTTGAGGAACAGCTCGGACATGATGGCGATGTCGCTGCGCCCTTCGCCGGGTGCCTCGGCGCCCTTGTAGTGCCACTGCAGCCAGCGGCTGGAGTTGACCAGGGAGCCGTCTTCCTCGGCGAAGCAGGTGGTGGGCAGGCGGAACACCTCGGTCTGGATCTCGGCGGTGTTCACATCGTTGTGATCGCCGTGGTTGCGCCAGAACTCGGAGGTCTCGGTGGCCAGCGGGTCCATGATCACCAGCCACTTGAGCTTGGACAGCCCGCGCATCACCTTGGCCTTGTTGGGGAAGGCGGCGATGGGGTTGAAGCCCTGGCAGACATAGCCGTTGACCTGGCCCTTGCCCATCATGTCGAAGTAGCGCAGGACGTCGTAGCCGGCGCCGGTGACATCCACCTTGGGCAACCAGTGGTAGCACCAGTCGTTGTCCTTGGTGGCCTTGTCGCCGTACCAGGCCTTCATCAGGCTGACGTGAAACTTGCCGTAGTTCTGCCAGTAGCTCAGCTGCCCCGGGCGCAGCGGCTTGCTGGCGCGCTTGGTGATGAAGGCGTTGTAGTCCTGCTCGCCGTCACCGCCGATGGTCAGGTAGCCGGGCAGTTGGATCGACAGCAGACCCAGGTCGGTAAGGCCCTGGATGTTGGAGTGACCGCGCAGGGCGTTCATGCCGCCACCGGGCATGCCGATGTTGCCCAGCAGCAGTTGCACCATGGCACCGCAGCGGATGATCTGCGCGCCGATGGAGTGCTGGGTCCAGCCCAGGGCATAGAGGATGGTCATGACGCGACCGGGCGCCGAGGTCTCGGCGATCTCGGCCCAGACCTTCTGGATCGCCTCCGGCGGCGTGCCGCAGGTCTGGCTGGCCACCTCCAGGGTGTAGCGGCTGTAGTGCTGCTTCATCAGCTGGAAGACGCAGCGCGGATCCTGCAGGGTCGGATCGATCTTGACGAAGCCGTCATCGCCGATCTGATAGCCCCAGTTCACCTTGTCGGTGTAGGTGCGCTTCTCCGCATCGTAGCCGTTGTACAGGCCATCCTCGAAGGTGAAGCCTTCCTTCACCAGGAAGCCGGCGTCGGTGTAGTTGCGGACGTACTCCTGCTGGATCTTGTCGTTCGTGATCAAGTAATTGATCAGCCCGCCCAGGAAGGCGATGTCGCTGCCGGTACGGATCGGCGCGTAGTAATCCGCCACCGAGGCGGAACGGGTGAAACGCGGATCGACCACGATCAGCCGGGCGTTGTTGTGCGCCTTGGCCTCGGTGACCCACTTGAAGCCGCACGGATGGGCTTCAGCGGCATTGCCGCCCATGATGAGGACGAGATTGGCGTTCTTGATGTCGCTCCAATGATTCGTCATCGCACCACGGCCAAACGTCGGGGCAAGACCTGCCACCGTCGGGCCGTGTCAGACGCGCGCCTGGTTGTCGAAGGCCAGCAGGCCCAGACTCCGTGCGATCTTGTGCGTCAGATAACCGGTTTCATTGGAGGACGCCGAGGCGGCCAGGAAGCCCGTGGTCAGCCAGCGATTGACCGTCTGGCCCTTGTCGTTGGTGGCGATGAAGTTGGCATCGCGGTCTTCCTTCATCAGGGTGGCGATGCGCCCGAGCGCCTCGTCCCAGCTGATGCGGGTCCACTCGTTGCTGCCGGGCTTGCGGACTTCGGGGTACTTGAGGCGATTGGGGCTGTGGATGAAATCCAGCAGGCCAGCGCCCTTCGGGCAGAGGGTGCCGCGATTGACCGGGTGGTCGGCGTCGCCCTCGATGTGAATGATGTTCTGGGCCACGTTCTTGGCCCGGTCGCCCATGCTGTACATGATCAGGCCGCAGCCGACCGAGCAGTAGGGACAGGTGTTACGGGTTTCCACGGTGTGCGCCAGTTTGAAATGGCGCACCTGGTCGGCAAAGGCGGCTGTGGGAGCCATGCCTAACGCCGCCAGGCTGGATCCCGCAAGGCCGACTCCAGCGACCTTGAAGAATTGCCGACGGTTCATATCCACGGTTCTTATCCTCGTTCAGGCTGGGTCCGGTGCGTAGCCGGACCCTGCACAGAGAGTAACTCAACCGTTTGGCTTATCGAGCGCTTCGCTGTTGTCGCCGATCAATGGAAGTCGGCCTTCCATCTCCTGATCCGCCGCGGTCTGACGAACGGGGTGGCGAGTGGGCAGCGGATCGCGACTGCTTATCCAGCGGATGTGCAAGGTCAGGGCCTGGCGAAAGGCGTCCGGTAGAGCGGTCCATCGATCCTGTCGATTCGGCAGCGCCGGAAAGTCATGCTAAGCTCGCTAACTTTCCTCGCGATGCCTCGGACCCCTTCACCATGTCCAAGCGCCTGCCGACGCCGCCATAGCACCACCCCTCCCCCGGTAACCGCCCCTGCGGCGGCTGCCCGTGTCTTGCTGCCCTGTCGTCTCTCCGCGATCGCGCCCCGCCGCGCCATCGCCCGTTCTGGATACGCCATGAAAAGTGTCTCTCCCCGCGCCGACATCCTGGCCGGTCTCACCACGTCCTTTGCCCTGGTGCCCGAGTGCATCGCCTTCGCCCTGGTCGCCCATCTCAACCCGCTGATGGGGCTCTATGGCGCCTTCTTCATCTGTACCCTCACCGCCCTCTTCGGTGGTCGCCCCGGCATGGTCTCCGGCGCCGCCGGCTCCATGGCGGTGGTCATCATCGCCCTGGTGGTGCAGCACGGCGTGCAGTACCTGCTGGCCACGGTGGTGCTCGGCGGCCTGCTGATGATCGGCTTCGGTCTTCTGCGCCTGGGCAAGCTGATCCGCATGGTGCCGCACCCGGTGATGCTGGGGTTCGTCAACGGCCTGGCCATCGTCATCGCCCTGGCCCAGCTGGAGCACTTCAAGCAGGGCGAGACCTGGCTCAGCGGTACCCCGCTGTATCTGATGATCGGCCTGACCGCAGCGACCATGGCCATCATCTGGCTCCTGCCGCGCCTGACCCGCGCCGTGCCGCCGGCCCTGGCCGCCATCCTCGGCGTCGGCCTGGCGGTGCACTTCCTCGACCTGCCGACCCGTACCCTGGGCGACATGGCCCATATCGCCGGCGGCCTGCCGCGGCTGGCGCTGCCCGACATCCCCTGGAGTCTGGAAACCCTGCAGATCATCCTGCCCTATGCGGTGCTGATGGCCCTGGTCGGCCTGCTGGAGACCCTGCTGACGCTGAATCTCACCGACGAAATCACCGAGAGCCGCGGCCGCCCCAATCGCGAGTGCGTGGCGCTCGGCGCGGCCAACCTGGCCTCGGGGCTGTTCGGCGGCATGGGCGGTTGCGCCATGATCGGCCAGACCATGATCAACCTGAGTTCGGGTGGCCGTGGCCGGCTGTCAGGGGTGGTCGCCGGCGTGCTGATGCTGCTCTTCGTGCTGTTTCTCTCGCCGCTGATCGAGCGCATTCCCCTGGCGGCGCTGGTCGGCACCATGTTCGTGGTCGCCCAGCAGACCTTTGCCTGGGCCTCGCTGCGGGTGCTGCACCGGGTACCGCGCAGCGACATGCTGATGATCGTCGCCGTCACCGTGATCACCGTCTTCGCCGATCTCGCCACCGCGGTGCTCTGCGGCATCGTCCTGGCCGCGCTCAACTTCGCCTGGCAGCACGCCCGCCGGCTCTATGCCGACAGCCACCTGGAGGCCGACGGCAGCAAGAGGTACCAGGTCCACGGCACCCTGTTCTTCGCCTCCACCGCCACCTTTCTCAACCAGTTCGATCCGGCCGGCGATCCCGCGAAGGTCGTGGTGGACTGCCGCCACCTGAGTTTCGTCGACTATTCCGCGGTGGCGGCGCTGCATACCCTGCACGAACGCTATGCCAAGGCCGGCAAGCGGGTGCGGGTGCTGCACCTGTCGCAACGCTGCAAGCAGCTGCTGCGTCGCGGCGGGGTGACGGACGACCTCGCCCTCGGCGATTGAACCCCGGACGGCGCCGCCGGGTCTCTCCCAGCAATGTCCTGCTCCCGGAGATCCGCGGCCATGTCCAAGATCCTTGCCTGCCTCGACGGCTCGGCCGTCAGCGCCGCCGTCTGCGACTTCGCCGCCTGGGCGGGTCTCGCCCTGGATGCCCCGCTCACCCTGCTGCATGTACTGGATCAGCGCCGCTTCCCACGGCCGGGCCAGGCCACGCCGCCGCTGCTGGTCAACCGCGAACACCTGCTCACCGAGCTGGCCGCCCTGGACGCCCAGCGCGGCAATCTCGCCGAAGACCAGGGTCGGCTGCTGCTCGATGCCGCCCAGTTGCGGGTAGAGGAGCAGCAGGCCCGCTGCGCCGGCGCCGTGCTGCAGCACGGTGACCTGATAGGTTCGCTGGAGAGTCTGCAGGAGGATTTCGACCTCATCGTGCTGGGCCGCCAGGGCGAGGACAGCCCGCCCAAGCGGCTGATCGGTCGCCATCTGGAGAGCGCCATCCGCCTCCTGCATCGCCCGCTGTTGGTGGCCGGCCACCTGTTCGTCAAACCCGACGGCGTGCTGCTGGCCTATGACGACAGCAGCAGCGCCCGCAAGGCGGTGACCTGGGTGGCCAACTGCCGACTGTTCGACGGCCTGGCCTGCCACCTGGTGACGGTTGGCCGCGACCGCGAAGAACGCCGCGTCGCCCTCGCTCGCGCCGCCGACGAACTCAGAGCCCGGGGCCGCACGGTCACCACCGCCATCACCGACGGCGACGTGGAGCTGGGCCTGGAGCGTTATCGCAAGCAGCACGGTCTCGAGCTGGTGGTGATGGGCGCCTTCGGCCACTCCCGCCTGCGCCACTTCTTCATGGGCAGCAACACCCGCAACATGCTGGAAGCCGCCGGCAGCGCGCTGATCGTGGTGCGCTAGCGCACCTTGGAGCGGTCCCGTCCCTGTTGCATCAAGGCAATCCCCAGCAGGATCACCCCGGCCGCGGCCAGCTCACGCGGCCCCACCACCTCACCGTTGGCCCAGCCAATAACCAAGGCTACCGCCGGGGTAAGATAGGTCGCCGCCGCCGAGGCGACAGCACCCAGGCGTTCGAGCAGGGCGTAATAAAGCAGAAAAGCCATTCCGGTACCCAAGAACCCCAGCCCGAATGTCACCCCGGCCAGTGCCCGCGGGTGCACCAGCAGCTCGCCCATGCCCGAGGTGTCGGTCACCAGCAGCAGCAACACTAGGGCAAGCCCCATTTGCCAGGTCACCAACGCCAGAGCCGGTAGACCATGGGGCGCAAGAAATCGACAGACATAGACGTAGGAGCCGCCGAATAGCGCTGCTGCCCCCAGCATCCAGAACACGCCCTGTTTATCCAACGGGGCCGCTCCGTCCTGCCAGGGCGCGATCAGCACCACCACGCCAGCAAAGCCCAGCAACACGCCCCAGAGCATCGCTGTACTGGGGCGTTGCGAGCGGAGGAACACCAGACTGGCCAAGGTAGTGAACAAGGCGATGGTGCCGCCCAGCACGCCAGCGACGGCAGAAGGCAGCCGTTCGGTACCTTTGGCGATGGCGAAGTAATAGAACGCGGTGGCCAACAGCGCCATCACCAAGAAGTGCGGCAACAAACGCAGCTGAGCCCTTTTGAGTGCGCCTCGCCACCAGGCCACCAGCACCAGGGGTACGAAGCCACAACACACCCGCAGCAACGTCATCTGCGCCGGTGAGGTGAAGTCGGCAGCCAGCTTCATGTAGATGAAGTTCGAGCCCCAGCACAGGCCAAGCGCCGTGAACATCATGACGGTAAGACCCATTGCTTCCTCCTGGCAACTGGTGCCGAGTCGTGGAATAAAGGTCTCTGTCTACCGGGTTTCCGCTGATTCCTGTCACGCTATCCTCTGCATACAGCCAATAGAAAAGCCAGGGTCAGGAAGATCATGACGGTCAGCCACCGCCTCCCGCCGTTGAAAGCGCTGCAAGCCTTCGAAGCCGCCGGGCGGCGGGGCAGCTTCCAGGCAGCCGCCCTGGAGCTGTCCGTCACCCAGGCAGCAGTCGCCCAGCAGGTACGCCAGCTGGAGGAGCGCCTGGGATTTCCGCTGTTCCTGCGTCAGCGCCGAGGCGTGCAACTGAGCGAGCGCGGTCGCGCCTACTTCCATGATGTGCAACGCGCCTTTGCCTTGCTCCGTGAAGCCACCGATGCACTGCTGTCGCGCAGGCGCGTGATCACCGTAAGCGTGACGCCAACCTTCGCCGCCAAATGCCTCATTCCGCGATTGCCGGCTTTCACCCGAGCCCACCCCGACCTCGATTTGCGGGTGCAGGCCAGCGATGTCCTGGTGGACTTCACCCGGGACGGGGTTGATTTGGCGATACGCTTGACCCGCCGCCCTGAACAGCGTGGCGTGACGGCAGACTTTCTCTTCGCCGAGTTGATCGTGGTGGCCAGCCCAACGCTGATCGGCGTTCAACCCCTGCCCCTGGATGCGGCGACGCTGGCTCGCTATTCCCTGCTCAACGATGGCCAGGCTGACTGGCCGGCCGTATTGGATGGCCAGGCAGCACGTCAGCAACTGCACATGAACCAGGCAGCCCTGGCCATAGATGCGGCCCTGGCCGGCCAGGGTGTGGCCATGGTCAATCGACAATTCGTCCGCGACGCCCTGGAGAGTGGTCAACTGCTCCAGGTGCTGGCCGAACCCGTCCAGAGCGACTGGGGCTATTACCTGGTCATGCCGACGCGAGGCCGCGCAGATACTGCTCTACTGGCGGTCGGCGAGTGGCTGAAGACGCTGGCAAGCGACACCTTGGCGCCGGTCTGAGGCGCCTAGAAATCCACCCGTCCGCGACTGGCCTTGAGGCCGCTGCGACGCGACTTGCCCTCCAGTCGGCGCTGCTTGGAGCCGTAGGTGGGCTTGGTGGGTCGCCGTGGCTTTTCCTGGACGTTGGCGGCGGCGATCAGCGCGGCCAGGCGCTCCAGGGCATCGGCGCGATTCTGCTCCTGGGTGCGGTATTGCTGCGCCTTGATCACCACCACGCCGTCGCGGCTGATGCGCCCATCGCGCAAGGCCAGCAGGCGCGCTTTGAGCGCTTCCGGCAGCGACGAGGCCTGGATGTCGAATCTCAGGTGAACGGCGCTGGAGACCTTGTTGACGTTCTGGCCACCCGCGCCCTGGGCGCGCACCGCGGTGAGCTGGATTTCCTGCTCGGGCAGCCTTAGCCGCTCGTCGATGACCAGGGTCACGCCGGCTGCGCGCCGCGGCTGAGCCAGGCGTCCAGCAGCGGCTCCAGTTCGTCCAGCGGCTGGTAGCCGTTGGTGATCAGCGCCAGCTGGCCGTCCCGCTCGGCCAGCAGCGTGGGGAAACCGGCGATGCCCAGATTGAGTGCCCAGTCGAAGTCGGCCTGGGTGGCTTGGTGCGCCGCCTCACCGTCGAACAGCGGGGCGAATTCGATGCGCGGCAGGCCACAGGCCTCGGCCAGTTCCACCAGCAGCGCCGGCTGGGTGACGTCGCGGGCTTCGACATAGAAGGCTCGCTGGATGCGCTTGGCCAGCGGCCAGACGGCCTCTTCGTCGAGTTGGCGCGCGGCGACCAGGGCGCGGCAGGCCGGCTCGGTGTCGTACACCAGGCCCTCCGGCGGGCCCTGGTCGAGGGCGAAGGGCTGGCCGGTGGTCTCCTGTACCGCCTGCCAGTAGGCCAGGGTGCGCACCCGGCTGGCGGTGTCCTGGGCCACCCGCTCGCGGCGCAGGCCGCCGACCACCAGCTGCAGGAGGATGTCCTGGGCGGCCGCCCGCTCGGCCAGGCGCTCGACCACCGGGGCGAAGCCCCAGCACCAGGAGCACATGGGGTCCATCACATAGAGCAGGCGACCGGTCATCCTAGACTTCCTCGAGGCTGGGCGTGGCGTTGAGCCGCGGATCGCGGCCGATGGGGTGGGGTTCGTTGCGCAGACGCGCCAGTTCGATCTGCTTCTGCCGCTCGCGAGCGCCGGCGCGGGTCTTTTCCGACAGCGAATCCCAGCAGTGCGGGCAGCTGATGCCGGGGCTGTAGTGCGGCGACTGCATGTCTTCCGGCGAGACCGGCGTGCGGCAGGCATGGCACTGGTCGTAGACCCCTTCGGCGAGATCATGGGTCACGGTCACCCGGTTGTCGAAGACGAAGCACTCGCCCTCCCAGCGCGACTCGGCCGCGGGCACCTCTTCGAGGTACTTGAGGATGCCGCCCTTGAGGTGGAAGACCTCGGGAAAGCCCTCCTGCAGCATGAAGCTCGACGCCTTCTCGCAGCGGATGCCGCCGGTGCAGAACATGGCGACCTTCCGGTGCCGGGCCGGATCGAAGTGCTCGCGGATATAGGCCGGAAAATCGCGAAAGCTCTTGGTCTTGGGATCGATGGCGCCCTTGAAGCTGCCGATGCCCACCTCGTAGTCGTTGCGGGTGTCGATCACCAGCACCTCGGGATCGTCGACCAGGGCATTCCAGTCCCGGGGCTCGACATAGGTGCCCACGCGGCGGTTGGGATCGACGCCAGGCACGCCCAGGGTGACGATCTCCTTCTTCAGCTTGACCTTGGTGCGATAGAAGGGCTGCTCGGCGCAGTAGGATTCCTTGTGGTCGATGTCGACCAGGCGCGGATCGGCGCGCAGCCAGGCGAGCACGGCATCGATGCCTTCGCGGCTGCCGGAGACGGTGCCGTTGATGCCTTCCTCGGCCAGCAGCAGGGTGCCCTTGACGTCGCTCGCCAGGAGGGTCTGCAGCAGGGGTTCACGCAATTGGACGTAGTCGTCCAGGGTGACGAACTTGTACAAGGCCGCCACGACAATCTTGTCGGTCATCTTCGGGTTCCCAGGGGTCGCCCTCGCAAAGGGCGGACCGGTTAGAACCTGTTCATGACCTGCTGCGCGTCGGCCAAACTGCGTTGAAAAGTCCCTGGAGGGCCAGCCCCGTCGGAATGCTCATTTACCACTCGTAAACTCGAGCGCGAGTCCGATCCGCTTCCTCAGGTCTTTTCGCGGGGCCGCCTAGGCCTTGTTTGTCTCTAGCACGCGAGGTCGTGAAACAGGTTCATTGACGAAAACGCCGGCAAGGATGCCGGCGCCGATCAAATTTTAACCAATACAGGCTGCCGCTGAACAGGGCTGGCGGGACTCAACCCGCCAGGTCGTGCTTGCTGCCGCCGCGGCAGGTGGGCGAATCCGGTGCCTGCCCCTGGGCCGCCCACTCTTCCGGGGTGTAGGTGTGCAGCGCCAGGGCATGGAACTGGCCCATGAGTTCGCCCAGGGTGCCGTAGACCTTCTGGTGGCGCTTCACCGCGTTGAGACCGGCGAAGTGCGGGCTGACCACCACCGCCTTGTAGTGGGTCTCCTGGCCGCGACTGTGCATGTGGCTTTCGTCCAGCACCTCCAGGTGCTCGGGTTGCAACAGGCCCAGGCTGGACTGGATACGTTCGCGCATGCTCATGGGGATACCTCGACTGTGAGAACCCGCATTCTAACGGGCTGGCGGCCCGCCCGGAATCGCTCCGGTCGGCCCTCAGACGACAAAGCCCGGAACGGGTCCGGGCTTCGTGGCAACGGCGGGAATCAGCGCTTGGCGGGCGGCGGCGCGTTCTCGGCACCGGCCGGCGGCTTCACGCCCAGCTCCTTGTCCATCTCGGCGAGGATGCCGTTGACCTTGGGTACCGCCTGCTCCAGCTTGGCCTGGGTCAGCTGGGCGGACTGCGCCGACAGGCGCGGCAGGGTGGCGATCATCTTCTTGCCCAGATCGGACTGGTAGAACTTGATCAGGCCTTCCAGCTCGTCTTCGGTGAAGTTGTCGGTGTACAGCTTGACCATCTCGGGCTTGATCTTTTCCCAGCCGATGGTGCTGTCCAGCGCCTGGTTGGCGCGGGCGGTGTAGCTTTCCAGCACGGCCTTCTTGGCCGGCGCCTTGGCCTGCTCGAAGTGCTGGGCGAAGAGTTGCTGGACCTGGGCATAGACCGGCGTGGTCAGCTTGTCGGCGTTGGCCAGCTTGAGAAAGCGCTCCGCGTCGGCCGCGTGGCTCTTGGCATCGGCCAGGGCGAAGCTGCTGGCGCTGGCGAGCACAACGACGGCGCCAAGCGTACGGAGGGTCTTCTTCATGGGCATCCTTCAGGAGGCTGAAAATGGACCGCGAGTGTGCCACAGAGCGGCTGAACCTGGCCTGAACTTGGCGAGGATCCGCAGCTATTTGAGAACACTTCCCATTTGGGAACCCTGGCGCTAACCTGCTGCCCAAGTTAGCTGGACCCTACCTCATCAACGGAGACCGCCATGAGCCGCACCGAAACCGATAGCATCGGCCCCATCGAAGTAGCCGACGACGTCTACTGGGGTGCCCAGACCCAGAGGTCGCTGGAAAACTTCGCCATCGGCAACCAGCAGATGCCACTGGCGGTGGTGCATGCCCTGGCGACGGTGAAGAAGGCGGCCGCGCGGGTCAATCTGCGCCTCGGCGAGTTGCCGGAAGACGTTGCCACCCTGATCGAGAAGGCCAGCAGCGAGATCCTCGACGGTTTCCATGACGACCAGTTTCCCCTGGTGGTCTGGCAGACCGGCAGCGGCACCCAGAGCAACATGAACGTCAACGAGGTCATCGCCGGGCGCAGCAACGAGCTGGCCGGCAACGGCATGGGCGGCAAGAAGCCGGTCCATCCCAATGACCACGTCAATCGCGGTCAGAGCTCCAACGACTGCTTCCCCACCGCCATGCACATCGCCACCGCCCTGGCGGTGCAGAACGACCTGCTGCCGGCCATCGCCGAGCTGTCCGGCGGCCTGGCGCTGCAATCGGCACGCTACCAGAACCTGGTCAAGACCGGCCGCACCCACATGATGGACGCCACCCCGGTGACCTTCGGCCAGGAGCTGTCGGCCTTCGTCGCCCAGCTGGATCTGGCCGAACGGGCCATCCGCAACGCCCTGCCGGCGGTCCTGGAACTGGCCCAGGGCGGCACCGCCGTGGGCACTGGCCTCAACGCGCCCAAGGGCTTCGACGAGGCCATCGCCAAGGAAATCGCCGAACTCACCGGTCTGCCCTTCGTCACCGCACCGAACAAGTTCGCCGCCCTCGCCGGCCATGAGCCGCTGGTGGCCCTGCACGGCGGCCTCAAGACCCTGGCCGTGGCCCTGATGAAGATCGCCAACGACCTGCGCCTGCTGGGTTCCGGTCCGCGCGCCGGCTTCGCCGAGGTCAAACTGCCGGCCAACGAACCGGGCAGCTCCATCATGCCGGGCAAGGTCAATCCCACCCAGTGCGAGGCCCTGTCGATGCTGGCCTGCCAGGTGATCGGCAACGACGTCACCGTGGGTTTCGCCGCGAGCCAGGGCCATCTGCAGCTCAACGTCTACAAGCCGGTGATCGCCCACAACGTGCTGGAATCCATTCGCCTGCTGGCCGATGGCTGCCGCAACTTCAACACCCATTGCGTCACCGGCATGGAGCCGGACGAGCACAAGATGGCCGAGCACCTGGAGCAGGGGCTGATGCTGGTGACTGCGCTCAATCCGCACATCGGCTACGACAAGGCCGCCGAGATCGCCAAGAAGGCCTATGCCGAGAACAAGACCCTGCGCGCCGCCGCGCTGGAGCTCGGCTACCTGACCGATGCGCAGTTCGACGAGTGGGTACGTCCGGAAACCATGCTGGAAGCCGGTGGCCGTGGCTGAGGCACGCGGCGCCACGCCGCTGGAAGGGGATGGCCGGCGCCTGCTGGTCATCCAGGGCAATCCCAAGCGCATCAGTTTCTGCCAGTCGCTGGCCGATGCCTATGTCCAGGGCGCCCAGGCCAGTGGCCAGGTGGTACGCCAGCTCAAGCTGGCCGACGCCCAGTTCGATCCGGTGCTGCGCGAGGGCTATGACCTCTCGCAGACACTAGAGCCGGATCTGCTGGAAGCCCAGCGGCAGATCCACTGGGCCGAGCACCTGGTGTTCATCTACCCGGTGTGGTGGAACGGCCTGCCGGCGGTGCTGGCGGGCTTTCTTGAGCGCGTGCTGCAACCGGGCTTCGCCTTCGCCCAGCGCGACCAGACCTGGGGCGGCGAGCCGCTGCTGACCGGCCGCAGCGCCGAGCTGCTGGTCACCTCCGACACCCCGCCCTCCCCCTGGCAGCGCCTGCGTAACCAGGCGCCCCATCGCCAGGGCATCCAGGAAGGCCTCGAGGCCTGTGGCATCCAGGTGCTGCAGGTGCACGAGTATTCGCCGGTGCGGGCGGCGGACGAGGAGCAGCGGCTGCGCTGGCTGCAGGAAGTGGAGCGGTTGGGGCGCAACGAGTAGTTGGGTTTTTTGATCGCGGCCATGGCGGTCCGCCGACGCGGCCGCTCCTACACGAGACGGATATTTCCGTAGGAGCGGTCGCATCGGCGAACCGCCACGATCGCGATTCCGCCACTGCATACCAAGGCGTAAGGCATAACCAAAGCGCCTTTTATTCTTTCTCATGCGGGTCGACCGTCGGCACTATCGATGCTCCCTTTCCCCCGCGGAGCACCGCCATGACCCGCTATCTCATCCTTCCCGGTTGGCAAGGCTCCGGCCCCGAGCATTGGCAGACCCACTGGCAACGCCGTCTGCCGGATGCCCGTCGGGTCGAACAGGACGACTGGCAGCGTCCCGATCCGCAGCGCTGGGTCGCCGCCCTCGACGCGGCTATCGCCCAGGCCAATGCGCCGGTGGTGCTGATCGCCCATAGCCTGGGGTGCGTGACCGTCGCCCGCTGGGCGGCCAGCGCCCCGGTGGCCCGCCGGCAGCGGGTGCTGGCGGCCTTGCTGGTGGCGCCGGCCGATGTCGAACGTCCGGGTTGCCCCGTGGAGCTGGTGGGTTTCGCCCCCTTGCCACGCCAGCCGTTACCCTTCCCCTCGCGGGTGGTGACCTCGGACAACGACCATGCCATCAGCCTGCCGCGGGCCGAAGCCCTGGCGCAGGCCTGGGGCAGCGAACTGGATGTCCTGCCCGGTGCCGGCCATATCAACACCCGCTCCGGGCATCGGCAGTGGGAGGAAGGCCTGCTCCACCTGGCGAAGCTGGGGTCGAGCCAGGGCCTGCGCGTCGCCTGATCCCTGCTCTTCCAGATTCAGAAGCGCCCCATCACCTGGCTCTGCCCGGGCCTGAGCCAGCCGATGTTCTGCAGCACCGACGCCATGTCGCTGCCGGGCTGCGCCGTGCCCTGCACCTGCCCGCGCCAGTTGGCCAGGCTCAGGCGCAGTTCCAGGCGATGTTGGCCGGTGCGCTCGAAGACGCCCTGCAGCCAGGGCGCCGTCTGGCAATCCACCTGCAACCGGGACTCGCCCAGGGCGAGACGCCGGGGCGCCAGGAGCTGCAGGCCATCGCCCTGCCATCCGCCACCCGCCGCCTGGCAACGTCGCCAGCTGCCTGCCAGGCGTACCTCGCCCACCAGCCGACCGGCGAGCAGCGCGCTACCCGGCGCCTGCAGCCAGCGCAGGTCACCTCCGGCGAGATCGGCCTGCCACCGCCAGGGCCAGCCGCTGAGGACCATGCCCCAGGGCGCAGCCTCGGGCTCGCCGATCCTGACCTGCAACCGGCCCGGCCAGCGCAGCTGCCATTGCCAGGGGCCGGCACCGCCGCCCGGCCAGTCGAGGCGCTGCATGCCGCCGCCCAGCAGGGAACCCTGCAGCCCCACCGGGGTGACCTGGGGCGGTAGCAGCCGCGGCAGCCAGTCCGCCGCGGGCCAATAGAGCAGGCAGCCCAGGGCGAAGATCAGCAGGACGAACAGGGTAACGACCAGGCGCGCGAGCCAGCGCATCATGGCGTCCGCCCCACCAGCACCGCCAGGACATCCAGTTCGAAGGCCACGCCCCCTGACTGGCTGCGAATCCTGAGGGTCTGCGGCAACCAGCCGCGTGCCCGCGCCCAGGCCTGCAGCCGTTCCACCGCAGCGATATCCGCCGCTTCGCCACGCAGGTGCCAGACCGGCTCGGCCAGGGTCAGGGCGCTGAAGGTCACCCCGCCTACCGCAGCGCGCCAGTCCGTCTCCTGCAGCGGCTGGGCGACCGGCAGTGCCCGGGCCTCTGCGGCGAGGCGGACCCAGTCCACCGAGGCCGGTCGGCCCCCTGGAGTGGGGCGCAGCCAGAGGATGGCGGCCAGCAACAGAATGACCAGGCCGCCAAGGGCCAGTCGCTGGCGTTCAGTGGGCAGCCGCTGCCAGCGCTGCAAAAGGGTGCTCATGGTCGCTTCTCCGTCGGGACCGCCAGGCGCAGGGTCAGGCGTCCGGCCTGCCGTTGCCACTGCAGGGTAGCGAATTCCTCGCCGAGTCGGCTGCGCAAGGTCTTGTCCAGACTGGCGGGGCCTTCCAGCACCAGCTGGATGCCCTGCTCATCGAGCGACCATTCCACCAGACGCAGCCCTGGTGCGCTGGTCAGGGCGGCGCCAAGGGGCTCCCTGAGGCGCTGCCAGAGGCGCCACTGGCCCTCCAGCTGCCGCCGGGTACGGCTGGCCAACTGGAGTTCGCGTTCGGCGCGGCCGGCCTCGAGACGGTCGCTGGCCAGACCCAGCCGTTGGGCGACATAGGCCCGGTCGAGCTGGGCCAGTCGCCACTGCTGGACCTGTTGCAGGCCCAGGTGCAGGATCGCCAGCACCGCGGCCGCGGCCATGCCCAGCACCAGTGGACGCGGCAGGCCCAGCGCGGGTCGGCTGCGACGCTGGCCCTGGCGCGGCCAGAGATCCAGGGGCGCGAGACCTGCGGCGGGCCGGGGCCAGAGCGGATCGCGGGAGGCCTCGGGCCCGGCTTCGAGCAGCGCGGCCAGGGCGGGCGACAGACTGGCTTCGAGGGCGTGCGGCCAGGTCAGCCAGACCTCGTGGCCTTCGATCCGGGTCTTGAATCTCAGGCCTTCGCCCAGGCGCATTCCGATCCCGCTCTCGGCGGTGGGCTCGGGCAGCAGCTGGAAGTCGACCCAGCAGGCCGCCACCGTCCAGCCGCAGGCGGCGCAGTGCTCCCGCCAGGCCTCCAGCAGCGCCCGATCCAGTGCCAGCAGGCGCAGCCGACCCGGGGTGCGCCCCAGACAGACCAGGTGCTGGTCACTGGCGTCCGCCAGCAGCTGGTCCTCCAGCAGCAGGCCCCATTCGTGCGGACGCAGCCCCTTGGGCGCGGCGACATCGAACAGGCTGCAGTCTTCGCCATGCAGCAGCAGGGTCACCGGCTGGGCGGACGCGGGCAGCGCTGCCGCGGCTTGCAGCTGGCCGTCCTGAAGGCGCGCGGCCACCAGCGGATTGTCCGGGCCCGGCGGACCGGGTCGCCGCGTACGCAGGAGCAGCCGCGTGGAGCTGTGGGCGGGGCTGAGGTCGCGGCGCAGCAGGGGCAGCAGGCGCCCGAGCGGGAGGGAGGCGAGCATGGGGTCAACCTGTCTGAGGCAGGGCGAAGGTGCAGACATAGCCGGCACCCTGCAGGGTAAAGGTCAGCCGTACCCCGTTGGCGGGTTCGGCCGGGGGCGGATAGGCGAGCCAGCGGCCGCCGCCGTGGAATTCCAGCTGCAGGCGCTCGACGCCGGGCTGATCGAACACCGGTTGCCACACCGGGGCCTCCACCGCATCCAGCTCGGCACTGCGCCAGAGGCGTAGCCGTTCCTGGGCGGCATCCCATTCCAGGCGCTGGCGACGCAGGCGACCGGCGCCCTGCCCCGCACTCAGCGGCAGGCTGTCCAGGGCGACCCAGTCCAGGCGGTGCTCGGCGGGGCGCCACTCCAGCAGGGCGTTGTGCAGCGGCAGCCGGTGCTCCTGCAGCGGGCGCAGGACCAGACCACCCAGGCGCCGCTCCAGCAGGCCGCAGAGGTCCAGCACCCGGGCGTTGGTCGATTCCCGCGCGGCCAGGCGACCGCGGGCGTCGAGCCAGAGATTGACCAGACTGCCGAGCAAGACGGCGAGCAGCGCCGTGAGGGCGATGGCCAGCAGCACCTCGATCAGGGTCATGCCCGCCTGGTTTCTCATGGCTGGACTCCGGCCTGGATCGGCCAGTCGCCCAGGCTTCGACTGAGCGCGGCATCGGCATAGAGCGTCAGCCGCCCGCCGAGGGGGCCGCTTGCGCCCTCCAGGCGCCAGTAGCAGCGTTCGCCACCCTGGTTCAACTCGCCCTGGCCGGTGGCCAGGCCCTCCACCCGCGCCCGGGCGGTGAGTTCACGGGCGCACAGCTGGGCCAGCTCGCGGGACTGGGCGACCCCGGCGATGTCCAGTCGCTGGCCGATCACCTGGCTGACGCCCACCGCCATGAAGGCGACGATGGCCAGGGCCACCAGCACCTCCAGCAGGGTGAAACCGGTCTGCTTCATGGCCGTTCCACCGAGGCGCGGCCGCGCCCGTCGACCACCAGCAGCCACTGCCGCTCGTCTTCGGCAAAGGCCAGGCGCTGGCCCTGGGTATCGCCATTCGGCCACCAGATCAGCCGCGGCTGGGCACTCACCGGTTCGGCCAGTTGCAGACCACTCGGCCAGCGCCCGTCCGGCAGATCGGCACTGGCCAGGGGTTGCCAGCGTGGCCCGCGGGTGTCGGCCACCAGTTGCAGATAGCGAAAGCCGGAGGCGTCGGCCTGCCAGCCGAGGATGCGGCCGCTGCGGCGGGCGGTGTCCCGCGCCAGCTGGAAGTCGCCCGCCAGACTTTCCAGGCGCCACTGCCCGGCCGGACTGCCGCCGCCCAGGCGCGCCACGCCTACCGCGGTGAGCAGGCCGACGATCAGCAGCACGACCATCAGCTCCAGCAGGGTGAAACCGCCCTGGCGCCTTGGCATGGTGACTCAGAGGGTCCAGTTGCCGATGTCGGCGTCGCTGCCCTCGCCGCCTTCGCGGCCGTCGGCGCCGAGGCTGTAGAGATCCACCCGGCCATGTTCGCCAGGGATGCGATAGCGATAGGCGGCGCCCCAGGGGTCTTCCGGCAGGCGGCGGATATAGCCGTCGGCGCGGTAGTTGCGCGGCTCGGGGGCCTGGGTCGGCTTGCTCACCAGGGCGGCCAGGCCCTGCTCGGCGGTGGGATAGCGCAGGTTGTCCAGGCGGTACATGTCCAGCGCCTGCTCCAGGCTGGCGAGATCGGCGCGGGCCTTCTGCTGCATGGCCTTGTCCTGGTTGTCCAGCACATTGGGCGCGACGATGGCCACCAGCAGGCCGATGATGAAGATCACCACCATGATCTCGATGAGGGTGAAGCCGGCCTGGCGGGCGGGTACGGCATGAGAGCGCATCGCGAAAGTCTCCTTGGGGTGCATCAGAGGTTAAGCGCCTGGTTGAGCTGCATGATGGGCAGCAGGATGGCGAGGACGATGGCCAGCACCACGCCGCCGAGGATGAGGATCAGCACCGGTTCGAACAGCGCCAGGGCCAGGTCCACCTGCTGGTTGAAATCCCGCTCCTGAGCATCCGCAACCCGCTCCAGCATGGCGTCGAGGGTGCCGCTGGCCTCGCCGCTGGCGACCATGTTCACCAGCAGCGGCGGAAACACCGCGGTGCGATCCAGCGCCCGGCCGAGGCCGGTACCGGCGGTGACCTGCTCGATGGCGGCGTCCAGGGCGTCACCCAGGACCTGGTTGCCCAGGGTGGCACGACTGACCTGCAGGCCTTCGAGCACCGGGATGCCGCTGCCGACCAGGATCGCCAGGCTGCGGGTCAGGCGGGCGCTGTCGAGGGTGCGCAGCAACTCGCCCAGGCGCGGCAGGCGCAACAGCTGGCGATGCCAGCGTCGCCGCCACAGGACCTGGCGCAGCAGGCGCTGCAGACCGACACCGGCCAGCACCAGCAGACCCAGCAACCAGGGCCCAAAGACCAGCAGGCCATCGCTGACGGCCACCAGGGCGCGGGTGATCCAGGGCAATTGCAGGCCACTGTGGATGAATTGCTCGGTGAGCTTGGGCACCACGAAGGTCATCAGGCCGGCCACCACGGCGATGGAGACCAGGGCCAGCGCCAGGGGATAGATGAGCGCGGTACGCGCCTTGTGGCGCTGGCGCTGCACCCGTTCGAGATAGTCGGCCAGGCGTTCCAGCACCGGGCCCAGGCGCCCGGCCCGCTCCCCGGCGGCCACCAGGGTCAGGTACAGCGGATCGAAGGTGCCGGGATGGCGACCCAGGCTGTCGGCCAGGGTGTAGCCCTCGCGCACCTGGCCCAGCAGATCCAGCAGCAAGGCCTTGAGCGCCGCCTGGCGACTCTGGCGCTCGAGCATCTGCAGGGCCTCGGCCAGGGGAATGGCAGCGCCCACCAGGGTCGCCAGCTGGCGGGTGAAATCGGTGCGACTGTTGGCGTCCAGCCGTCCGCCGCGACCGCGCGCGCCGCGCACCGGACCGCTCGCCTGCACCTCGCGGGGAAAGAGGCCGCGCTCGCGCAGCAGCTGGCGGGCGTGGCGCTCGCTTTCGGCCTGGATGACATCGCGCTGGCGACGCCCGTCGCCGTCCAGCGCCAGGTAGCGGTAGGCCGGCATCAGCGCAGCGCTCCGCCGAGGGCGTTACTGGTGCACCGCACGCAGCACCTCCGCCAGGCTGGTCTCGCCCGCCGCCAGGCGCGCCAGGGCGCCCTCGGCCAGGGTCGCGCGGCGGCCTTCCAGCAGTCGCGCCATCTCGCCTTCACCGGCGCCGCGATAGATGAGTTCGGCCAGTTCGGCGTCCAGGGCGACGAATTCATAGAGCCCCAGGCGACCGCGATAGCCACTGCCGTTGCACGCCGCGCAGCCCTGGGGTTCGCGCAGCCGTTCGAGGCCGGCCAACCCCGGCAGGAGCGCCTGCTCGGCCGGGCGCAGCGGACGCCAGGCGGCGCAGCCACAGAGCCGCCGCACCAGCCGCTGGGCCAGCACCCCCTTGAGGCTGGAGGCCAGCAGGAAGGGCTCAACGCCCATGTCGCGCAGCCGGGTGATGGCGCCCAGGGCGCTGTTGGTGTGCAGGGTGGAGAGCACCAGGTGACCGGTGAGACTGGCCTGCACAGCGATGCCGGCAGTCTCCACGTCGCGGATCTCGCCGATCATGATGACGTCCGGATCCTGGCGCAGGATGGCCCTCAGGCCGCTGGCGAAGGTCAGGCCGGCGCGCGGGTTGACCGGGGTCTGGCCGATGCCGGGCAAGGCGTATTCCACCGGGTCTTCCACGGTGAGGATGCTGCGGCTGCCCTCGTTGAGCAGGCCCAGGCTGGCATAGAGGGTGGTGGTCTTGCCCGAGCCGGTCGGCCCGGTGACCAGCAGGATGCCGTTGGGCTGGGCCAGGGCACCACGCAGGCCAGTGTCTATGGCCGGCGGCAGGCCGAGGCGCGGCAGCTCCAGCAGGCTGGCCTGCTTGTCGAGGATGCGCATCACCACCCGCTCGCCGTGGACGCCGGGCAGGGTCGAGACGCGGATGTCGACGTCCCGGCCGCTGGCCCTCAGGGTGATGCGGCCATCCTGGGGCTGGCGCTTCTCGGCGATGTCCAGCCGCGCCATGACCTTGATCCGCGACACCAGCATGGCCGACAGGGCCCGCGGCGGGCGCAGCAATTCGCGCAGCACCCCATCCACCCGCACCCGCACCACCAGCGCCTGCTCGAAGGTCTCCACGTGCAGGTCGGAGGCGTCCAGGCGCAGGGCCTCGGCGAACAGGGCGTTGATCAGGCGGATCACCGGCGCCTCGCCAGCGCTGTCGAGCAGGTCCTCGACCCGCGGCAGCTCTTCCATCAGCCCGGCCAGGTCGACGGTCTCGCCCAGGCCTTCCACCAGGGCTTCGCTGGTGGCCTGGCCGGCTTCGTAGAGCGGTCCCAGGCGCTGTTCGAAGACCTCGCGGGGCAGCCAGTCACAGCCCAGGGGGGGACCATGGCGACGCTGTACTTCCTGCAGCAGGGCCAGGTCGGCATCCGTACGGCACAGCAGCCGATAGCCGTCGGGCGCGGCGGCCAGGGCGATACCGGCCTGGCGCGCCAGGCGATAAGGCAGCGTCGGTGTCATCAGAGGCCGTCCAGGCGCGCCCGCGCCGAGGGATAGAGACTCTGCAGGGTGGGCGCGCCGCGACTGCCCGGCGGGGTGGCCGGCAAGGCAGCGGCCGAGGCGGCGGCGCGCATGCCGCGATACTTGTCCTCGCTGATCTGCTGCACCAGCGCCGGATCACGCAGGATGCGCGGACGGATGAACACCACCAGATTCTGCTTGGTGCTGGAGCGGGTACGCGACTTGAACAGATTGCCCAGCACCGGCACGTCGCCCAGCAGCGGCACCCGCTGGTCGCTGTCGTTGCCCTCGTTGCTGATCAGGCCGCCGAGGACGATGAGGCCGTTGTCCTCGACCATCACCGTGGTCTTGATCTCACGCTTGTTGGTGACCACGTCGCTGGCGCGCACGTTGTCGGCCAGCGACGAGACCTCCTGGACGATCTCCATGCGCACGGTGTCGCCTTCGTTGATCTGCGGCTTGAGGCGCAGCTTGACCCCCACCTCGCGGCGCTCGATGGTCTGGTAGGGATTGGCGTTGTTGCTGGTGACCGAACCGGTGACGAAGGGCACCTCCTGGCCGACCATGATCGAGGCCTCGGCGTTGTCCAGAGTCAGCAGCGTCGGCGTCGACAGCAGGTTGAAACCGCTCTCGCCGCGCATGGCCTGCAGCAGGGTGACGAAATTCAAACCGCTGCCACCGATGCGCCCGACCCCGGCGGAGATGCCCTGCATGCCCGACAGCAGACTGCCCAGGGCGGTGGTGTCCTGGTTGGCCGCGGCGGCGGCGATGCCGTTGATGGGCGTGCCGTTGGTGAAGTTGACGCTGCCCGCCGGCAGGTTGCCGTTGCGGTCGAGAAACAGCCATTGGACACCCAGCTGGTTGGCCTTGGTGTCGGTGATCTCGGCGATGATGGCCTCCACCACGACCTGGGCGCGGCGGATATCCAGCTGGCTGATGATGCGCTTGTAGCCGGCGAGCTCCCGTGGCGGACCGATCAGCACGATGGAGTTGGTCCCCAGGTCCGCTTCCAGACGAATACCGGGCGCCCCCGGCGCCAGCGTCCCGCCGCTCTTGGGCAGCGGGGCTTCCCCTTCCGCCCCACCCTCCACAGGGGTGGTATTACCAGCAGCAGGCGCCACGGGAATCTCCACCCGTGCCTCCTGGGTGACCTCGCCGCTCAGGCCGCGCAGCACCTTGACCACCTCGCCGGCCTTGGCGTGGTGCAGATAGACCACCTCGGTGTCGCTGGCGGCATCGCGGGAGACGTCCAGTTCGGCCACCAGCCGGCGCACCTGGCGGCGCACGGCCTCGTCGCCGCGCACCATGAGGGCATTGCTGCGGGCGTCCGCCAGCACCTGGACACCACCACCGGCCTGGCCGCGACTGGCCAGCAGCCGCTCCACCAGCGGCGCGGTGTCGCGCGCCTGGGCATGGCGCAGGGTGATCATCTCCACCGGCTCGTCGCGGCCGCGGTCCAGCCGCGTCAGCAGCTGACCGATGCGACTGAGGTTGCTGCGCCAGTCAGTCACCACCAGCAGGTTGCTGGCCGGATAGGGCGTGGCCACCCCGACCCGAGCGTCCATCAGCGGACGGACGATGCCCAGCAGCTGTTCGAGATTGCCACCGCGCACGGCGAACACCCGGGTCGCCACGGTATCGCCGGCCCCGGCCTTGGCCGGGGCGCCGTCATCCAGCTCCACCGGCAGCGGTTCGGTGCGCGCCGCCTGATCGGGCAGGATCTTCACGCTGCCGTCGTCCAGCTCCACCGCGGCGTAGCCGTTGGCGCGCAACTGGGCCAGGGCCAGGGCATAGACATCGTCGGCGGCCAGGGGCTGGGCGCTGCGCACCGTCAGGGTGCCGCGCACCCGGGGGTCGATGACGAAGTTGGTGCCAGTGATGCGCCCGACGCTTTCGATGAACAGATCGATCTCGGTGTTCTCGAAGTTGACCTCGAAGCGTTGTTCGGCCTGGGCGCCGAGCAGCCAGAAGGCGAGGAGCAGGCCGCAATAGCTGCGTTTCTTCACAGGGACAGTCTCACGGGTAGGGCCAGGGCACGCCCCTGACGTTCCAGTTCCAGGGTCAGGGCGCCGGTGGCGCGCCAGTGCGGCAGGCGTTGCAGGAGCGCCCGGGTATCGGCCACGGGGACGGCGTCCACCCGGCGCAGGACGTCGCCGGGCTCCAGGCCCAGGCCACTGAAGAAGGCCGGCTCGGCGCCGGGTTGCAGGCGGTAGCCGGTCAGCTCACCATGCTCGCGCACCGGGGTGGCGCGAATGCGCCTGAGCAGGCTGGCCAGGTCACCCTCCTCCGCGCTCGGCAGGGGCGCGGCCTTGACCGGTGCCGGCTTGGCCGTACCGCTGGCGGCGAGCCCGACGAGTTCGCGCGGCGCCGGCCAGGGCAACCGCTCTTCGCGATCGCCGCGGGTAAAGACCAGGCCCTGGGCGTCGATGGCGGTCAGCACCAGACCGGGCGCCAGGCTGTCGCCCAGCACCAGGGACAGCTGGCGATCGCCGTGGCGCAGCACCACCACCGACCCGTCGATGGGCACCGCCTTGATCGCCCCGACCCACTGGATCGGCAGGCTGCTGGGTGCGGCCTGGCTGGTGGCGCGCCAATGGCCGGCGAGCAGATCGGCCGCCGGTGCCGTCTCGACCTGGGCGCTGGGCGCGGGCGTCGGCAGCCACAGCAGGCGCAGGTCGCAGACCACCCGGGCCGCCAGCCAGGCGGCGATGCCCAGCCACAGCAGGGTCAGCAGCCGCAGCGCCAGGGGATGGATGAGCAGGCGCGCCATCAGGCCAGAGACTCCAGACGGCGGCGCAAGGCAGCCAGCGGATGCCAGCCCGGATGGCCTTCGACGAACTCCAGGCGTGGCGGCGCCAGGGGTGCCAAGCCCCAGTCGGCGGGCCGGGCGCGCAGATAGGCTTCGAGGCGCTGCCACAGCGCCTCGCCGGTGCCGAGTTCACGCCCCAGGGCAAAGGTGCGACAGGTAAAGGAGGCGCCCAGGGGTGCCTGCAGCGGTCCGATGCGCTGGCCGCGCGGCGCGCCGTAGCGGCAGGTCCACTGAACGCCCAGCAGCCGCGGCAGATCCTGGCTGTTGTCCAGCAGCAGGGGTTCGCCGAAGCGGTTGTCGGCGGCCTCTTCCAGAAGCGTGCGCAGGCCGTCCGCCGAGGTGGGCAGATCCAGCACCGTGGCCTCGTGGCCGCCACAGAGGGCGATCAGGTGCTCGCGGGTGATCCAGTCGCCCCGCCGCAGGGGCAGGTCATATCTCAGCCCGGGCAGCAGCACCGGCTGCGCATCGCCACCGCCCAGGGCCGCGGCGATCAGGGCGTCCCAGCTGCCGCCGAGCAGGTCGCGGCGCCAGAGGTCCACCGGCGCCCGTGCCAGGCGCTGGTCGAGCCAGCCGGCATGGGGCGCCCGGGCCTGCGCCAGTTGCCGCTGATAATGTTCCAGCAGGGCTCGATCCGAGACGCGCTCGGCCTGCACCGGATGGAAGACGGCGTCCAGGCGCCAGCCGTCGCGACCGCCCCGGCAGCGGATCTCGAAGATACCGACGCCGCGGCAGCCCGGCAGGCACACCGGCAGCGGACGCCCGCTGCCGCGCATCACCGGGATCAGTTCCGGCCAGAGATCCTGGCCGCGGGCGCAGAGCAGCAGGTCCGCTTCCTCCAGCCGCTCGGCCAGCCACAGGCCCGGCCCGCTGCCGACATCGGCCAGCACCACCAGCAGATCGGCCTTGCCCCGGGCTTCGGCCAGCACCGGACGCAGCCGGGCATACCAGTCGGCCAGCGGCGCCTGCTGGTCGCTGGCATAGGGATCGGTCACTCCGACCAGGGCGATGCGCACCCCGTCGCGCTCGATCAGGGCGAAGGGGGCGACGCCCAGGGTGGTGCGCTGTTCTTCGGTAAGGGTGGCGCCCAGCACCGGGCGACCATAACGGCGATAGAGGGCGGCGCTGCGCTCGGGCCAGAGCAGGCGTTCGTCGCTGCTGACGCGGACCTCGCTGCCCAGCAACTGGCTGCCCTCGACCCCGGCCTCGCCGCGGGTCAGCTGGGTCAGGCCGCTGCCGTTCCAGCACTGGCCGTTTTCCAGGGTCAGGCTACGGATCGCGCCCTGGCGGGTGCGCAACTGGGTCAGCTGGCAGGCCAGGGCGGCATAGCCACCATAGCGCTGGCCGTCGCCACGCCCGGCATCCAGCAGCGGTGCCAGCGCGGGAGCGAGACGGGCCGCGTCGGCGCCGGTACGCCAGGGCGCGGCGCCGATACGCCCGGCCGGCCCGAGCCGCACCCGCGGCACCACTGGCCAGCCGGGTTCGCGGGCATCCAGGGTATCGGCGACATAGAGCAGCTGCAGATCGGTATCCGCCGGACCGGCGGAAAAGCCCCGGGCACAGCCACCCAGCAGGGGTGCCGTGGCGCCCGCCGCGAGCCAGCCCAAGACCTGGCGTCGTGCCCAGTTGCCCATCCGATGTCTGCCTTGCGCGCTTAAATGAGGGCGGCATCCTAGGCGGCGAAAAGCTACAAATTCATGACAAAACAGCAGGTTACAAACTGTTACAGCTCAACCGCCGGGAAATGACCGGCTGTAACCTTTCAGTCACCAGACCATCACAGAGGCTTCCTAAAGTCGCCGGCTCCCGTGATCAACCAAGGAAGCTTTGCGCATGAGCACTTTCACGAGCGACGACCGTAACCGCAACGAAAGCGGCAACGAGCCGCTGGACGCCGTCGTCGACCGTTACCTGTCGCGCCGCAGCGTCATGAAGGGCGGTCTGGGTGCCGCCATCGCCATGATCGCCGGCGGTGGTCTGACCGCCTGCTTCGACGGCGGTGGCGGCTCGCACGACGATCCGGCCCCCAGCCAGCCGGCCCCGGCGCCGCAGCTCAAGCTTGGCTTCGAATCCATCCGCGGCGCCCGACTCGACGCCATCGTCCTGGCCTCTGGCTACAGCGCCCGCACCCTGGCGCCCTGGGGCACCCCGCTGAACAACCTGGCCAACGCCTGGCGCAGCGACGGCAGCAACACCTCCACCGACCAGGCCAATGCGGCCGGCATGCACCACGACGGCATGCACTTCTTCCCGCTGAACAATTCCAGCAGCGACGGCCTGCTGGCCATCAACTACGAATACATCGACCAGAAGGTGCTGCACCCCAACGGCCCGACCACCACCAACGGCAAGCGTCCCGCCGAGGAAGTGCGCAAGGAGATCAACGCCCATGGCGCGGCGGTGATCCGCATCCGCAAGGTCAACGGCATCTGGCAGGTGGTCACCAACGACGCGCTGAATCGCCGCTTCACCAGCGCCACGCCCATGGAAATCGCCGGTCCGCTGCGCGGCAACGCCAATCTGGTCACCCCCTACTCCCCCGATGGCACCCGCACCCGCGGCACCAACAACAACTGCGGCAACGGCTTCACCCCCTGGGGCACCTACCTCACCTGCGAGGAGAACTGGCCGGGCATCTTCGTCAACAAGGGCACCCTGCCGGTCGACCAGAAGCGCATCGGCATCACCAACAAGAGCAACTACGGCTGGGAGACGCCGGCGGGTGACGCCAGCGAGGTGGACAACGAATTCCGCCGCTTCGACCTGACCCCCACCGGCGCCAGCGCGACCCAGGACTTCCGCAACGAAGCCAGCGGCTACGGCTACATCGTCGAGATCGACCCCTACAACAGCGCCGCGCCGGCCACCAAGCGCACCGCCATGGGTCGCTTCCGCCACGAGGGCTCGGCCTACGGCATCCCGGTCGCCGGCCAGCCGCTGGCGTTCTACATGGGCGACGACTCGCGCAACGAATACATCTACAAATTCGTTTCCGCCGCTGCCTGGGATCCGGCCGACGCCAATTCGGCCAATCGCCTGGCCATCGGCGCCAAGTACCTGGACAACGGCACCCTCTACGTCGCCCGCTTCGATGACGGCGGCAACGGCAAGTGGCTGCCGCTGACGGTCAATGCGCCGACCAAGGATGGCCGTACCCTGGGCGCCCTCTACGGCGACCTGGCCGGCATCATCCTCAACACCCGCGGCGCCGCCGACGCCGTGGGCGCGACCCCGATGGACCGCCCGGAGTGGACCACGGTCAACCCCTTCACCGGCGAGGTCTACGTCACCCTCACCAACAACTCGGCACGCACCTCGGCCAATGCCGCCAACCCGCGGGTACCCAACGTCAACGGCCACATCGTGCGCTGGAAGGACAACAGCAACCAGACCGACTTCACCTGGGACATCTTCGTCTTCGGCTCGGACGCCGGCGCGGCCCCCGACATCAACCGCTCGGGCCTGACCGAACTCAACCAGTTCGCCAGCCCCGACGGCCTGGCCTTCGACAGCCGCGGCATCCTCTGGATCGAGACCGACAACAGCGACAACGCCGTGGCCGAGTACACCAACGACCAGTTGCTGGCGGTCATCCCGGCCCAGGTGGTGGATGGCAGCGGCAAGCAGGTCGCCATTTCCGCCACCAACCAGACCGCGCTGCGCCGCTTCCTGGTCGGTCCCAATGGCTGCGAAATCACCGGCATCACCTGGACCCCGGACCTGACGACCATGTTCATCAACGTCCAGCACCCGGATAACTGGCCGTTCAGCGAAGTCGCCACCGACGCCACCCCGGCCGGCACCAAGGTGCGTCCCCGCGCCTCCACCGTGGTGATCCAGAAGCTCGACGGCGGCCCCATCGGCGTCTGATCGCGTCGGCGAGAGCCCGGCTCCCCCGGTTGGCGACGACCGCGGGAGCCTTTTGCTTTCCGGCGGATTCGAAATCCGTCCCGTCACATGGAGAACCGCGCAGCGTTTTCCACGCTATGGCTCTGGCATTGATAAAGCGGCTCGCCTGCTCCGACAGCCCCCTCTCCCTCTGGGAGAGGGTTGGGGTGAGGGCATGCCCCGCGCATCGGAGCCACCTGTGGAAAAGGCTGCGCCGTTTTCCACGCTACGGCTCTGGCTTTGATGGAGCGAATCGCCTGCTCCGACAACCCCCTCTCCCCCTGGGAGAGGGTTGGGGTGAGGGCATGCCCCGGGCAACGAATCACCTGTGGAAAAGGCTGCGCCGTTTTCCACGCTACGGCCCGGACCGCAAGGCTACTGCAACACCTCCGCGCCACCCGGCCCCGGTACCCACAGCGTGGTGTCCCGTGTCGCCAGCCAGCGCACCCGTTGCGCCGGCACTGCGGCAGCCCAGCGACTCACGCCCTGGGCCGCCAGCTGCCGCACCTGGCGAAAGACCTGGCCGTCGCGACTCACCTCGACCCCGAGCAGGAAGTCGCCGCTGTTGAGGATCAGCCGCTGGGTCAGCAGGCTGAAGGTCTCCTCCCCCACCCCCGGCAGCGCTTCGCGCAGGCTCTCGACCGTGGCATAGCCCTGGGCGGGCCGCGCGGTGATCAGCAGTTGCAGCGTCTCGCGCGGCACCTCATCGAGAAACAGCGCCTCCAGCAGCGCCAGCTGACCCAGCCCCAGGGCATTGGCATTGAGGCGCCAGCCGGAGGTTTCCGGCAGGGCACAGAGTTCACGCAGGTGCAGATGCCGACCAGGGCGCGCCGGCTCCAGCCGATCCAGTTCGCCGATCTCGGCCAGCGGCAGATTGGGCACCAGCAGCGGCGGCGCCAGCCGCAGGGCCTCGGCACTCTCCAGACCGAATTCACGGGTCTCGCCGTCGGCATCGACCCAGTCGGCGAGGCGCTCGGCAAAGGCCGCAGCCGTCAGTCCGGGCTCGCCCAGGCCGCCCGGACGCTGCGCCAGCAGCTGCTTCAGCTGCCGCAACGCCAGGTCCCGCTCCGGGCCGGCCAGGGCGTTGACGTTGAAGCAGCCGTGCAGATCGCGCAGCTGGGCACGGACCTGGGCCCCCTCCACCTCATAGGCCAGCACCTCCCCCCTCAGGCTCTGCCAGAACTCGGGACGCTGGCGGGCCCCGGCCTGTATCAGGCCCTGGGTGACCACCTGCTCGGCGCCCGCCGCCAGTGCCCGCGCCAGCGTCTCGTGCTCCAGCAACCGCGCCCGCTGCAGTTCGGCCCGCCCTTCGGCCAGCAGCACCGGCAACAAGGCTGCCACCAAGGCCAGCGCCCAAAGCGCCATGAGCAGGGCCACGCCCCTTTGTCGCCGCACCCGCATTCCTCCAGGCAAAAGCGGCATTGGAACCGACCCAGGTTGCAGAATCGTGGCAGTGACGCGGATACCCAACACCAGGCCCCAACAAAAAACCCGCCACTAGGGCGGGTTTCCTCACCAGCAGGGCCGCCTCACAGCTTGGCGATGGACACCTCGGTGGATTTGACGAAGGCGATCACCTCGCTGCCCACCTGGAGTTCCAGCTCCTTGACCGAGCGGGTGGTGATGACGGAGGTGACGATGCCGGCGGCGGTCTGGACGTCGATCTCGGAGAGCACCGAGCCCTCGATGATTTCCTTGATGGTGCCCTTGAACTGGTTGCGAACGTTGATGGCCTTGATGGTCATGGCAGAACTCCTCGGATGAACGATCAGTAGGCCCAGCGCAGTTGCGTGGGCAGGGGTTGCACGATTTCGGGTAGATCGGGGTTGAGCGGCTGCTGCAGCACCCGGGCCAGTACCTCGGCTTCCAGGCGGGCCAGCTGGGCATCGCCGGCGGCCCGGGGGCGCGCCAGATTGACGTCGAGATCCAGGCCGACATGGCCGTCTTCGATGAGCACCACGCGGTCGGCCAGGGCAACCGCCTCGCCCACGTCGTGGGTCACCAGCAGCACGGTGAAGCCGTGGCGCTGCCAGAGGCCCTCGATGAGTTGCTGCATCTCGATGCGGGTCAGGGCATCCAGGGCGCCCAGCGGCTCGTCGAGCAGCAGCAGGCGCGGCTGGTGGATCAGGGCGCGGGCCAGGGCCACGCGCTGCTTCTGGCCGCCGGACAGCGCCGAGGGCCATTCCTGGGCGCGATCGGCCAGGCCGACCGCCTCCAGGGCTTCCAGCGCCTTGGGCTTCCAGTCGCCCTTGAGGCCCAGGCCGACGTTGTCGATGATGCGTTTCCAGGGCAGCAGGCGCGCGTCCTGGAACATCAGCCGGGTGTCTTCGCGGTGCGCTGCCAGGGGTTCGTCCTGCCCCAGCAGGGTGCCGCCACTGGCGCGGTCGAGTCCGGCCACCAGGCGCAGCAGGGTGCTCTTGCCGCAGCCACTGCGGCCCACCACGGCGACGAACTGACCGGCCGGGATCTCCAGATCGATCCCATGGAGCACGGTGCGCTCGCCAAAGGTCTTGACCACCTGTTGCAGCTTTAGGGCGATGCCCCGTGCCAGCGGCGGAACGGCTTGCAGACTGGTCATGCGTGGGCTCCCTTCTGATAGGCCGGGTGCCAGCGCAGCCAGGCGCGTTCCAGGCCGCGGGCGGCGAGATCCGCCAGCTTGCCGAGGACGGCATAGAGCAGGATGGCCAGCACCACGATGTCGGTTTGCAGGAATTCCCGGGCGTTCATCGCCAGGTAGCCGATACCGGAGCTGGCGGAAATGGTCTCGGCGACGATCAGCGTCAGCCACATCAGGCCGAGGGCGAAACGCACCCCCACCAGGATGGCCGGCAAGGCGCCCGGCAGTACCACGTGCCAGAACAGCCGCGCCCCGGAGAGGCCGTAGCTGCGGGCCATCTCCACCAGCGCCGGATCGACGTTGCGGATGCCGTGGTAGGTGTTGAGGTAGATGGGGAAGAACACCCCCAGGGCCACCAGGAACAACTTGGCCGATTCGTCGATGCCGAACCAGAGGATCACCAGCGGGATCAGCGCCAGGTGCGGCACGTTGCGCACCATCTGCAGGGTGCTGTCGAGCAGGCGCTCGCCCCATTTCGACAGCCCGGTGATGAAGCCCAGCGCCAGGCCGATGCTGCCACCGATGGCGAAGCCGATACCGGCACGCCAGCCGCTGATGGCCAGGTGTTGCCAGAGCTCACCGCTCTTGACCAGGCTCCAGCCCGCTTCCAGCACCGCCGCCGGTGACGGCAGGATGCGGCTGGACAGCAGGCCGCTGCTCACCGACAGCTGCCAGGCGACGATCAGGGCCACCGGCACCACCCAGGGCGCCAGGCGCTGGAGTTGACGTTCGGTCGTACTGCTCATGCCCGCCCCCTCAGCTCTGCGCCGCTTTCTGCGGCAGGATGTCGTTGGCCACCATCTCGCCGAAGGGACTCACGTAGTTGGCGCCCTCCACCTGGGTCGGCCGCTTGACCGGCAGGTGCGGGAACAGCAGTTCGGCCACCCGGTAGGATTCTTCCAGGTGCGGATAGCCGGAGAAGATGAAGGTATCGATGCCCAGGGCGGCGTATTCCTTGACCCGCGCGGCCACGGTGGGACCGTCGCCGACCAGCGCGGTCCCGGCACCGCCCCGCACCAGGCCGACCCCGGCCCAGAGGTTGGGGGCGATCTCCAGGTTGTCGCGGCGGCCCCCGTGCAGCGCGGCCATGCGCTGCTGGCCGACCGAGTCGAAGCGAGCGAAGGCGGCCTGGGCCTTTTCGATGGTGGCATCGTCCAGGTTGGCGATGAGCCGGTCAGCGGCCTTCCAGGCCTCTTCGTTGGTCTCGCGGACGATCACGTGCAGGCGGATGCCGAAGCGCACCGTGCGGCCCTGGGCGGCGGCCTTGGCCCTGACCGCCTCGATCTTCTCGCGCACCGCGTCCAGGGGTTCGCCCCAGGTCAGGTACAGCTCCACCTGCTCGGCGGCCAGGTCCTGGGCGGCATCGGAAGAGCCGCCGAAGTACAGCGGCGGGCGCGGTTGCTGCAGCGGCGGATAGAGCAGCTTGGCGCCCTTCACCTGGATGTGCTTGCCGTCGTAGTCCACCGTCTCGCCCTCCAGCACGCGACGCCAGATGCGGGTGAACTCCACCGAGGCTTCGTATCTTTCGCTGTGGGACAGGTGCAGGCCGTCACCGGCCAGCTCGTCGGGATCGCCGCCGGTGACCAGGTTGAACAGCGCCCGGCCGCCGGAGAGGCGATCCAGGGTGGCCGCCTGCCGCGCTGCCACGGTGGGCGAGATGATCCCCGGGCGCAGGGCTACGAGGAACTTGAGTTTCTGGGTGACCGGGATCAGCGAGGCGGCCACCAGCCAGGAATCCTCGCAACTGCGACCGGTTGGGATCAGCACCCCGCCGAAACCCAGGCGATCGGCGGCCTGGGCGACCTGGGTCAGGTAGCCGTGGTCGACGGCGCGGGCGCCTTCGGCGGTACCCAGGTAGTGGCCATCGCCGTGGGTCGGCAGGAACCAGAAGATATCGAGACTCATGGGGACTTTCTCCAGCAGGCGAATTCAGGGTTTGGCGGCAGCGGTCTGCAGACTGGCGGGCGGGGTCCACACCACGTCGCGGATGACCAGCGGCTTGGGAATCAACTTGAGGGCGGTGAAGGCGTCGGCGATCTTCTGCTGCTGCGCCGCCACCTCGGGACTGATGAAGCGGGCGCCATAGCCCTGGCGCTTGACCACCCGTTCGGCGGTGTCCAGCGGCAGGTTCAGCAGCGGCGCCACCTGGGCGGCGACCTGGTCGGGGTGGGCCTTGGCCCACTCGCCCACCGAGCGCACCTCGTCGACGATGGCGCCGACCTGCTCGGGATGGGCCTTGGCGAAGCTGCGGGTGGCCAGATAGAACTGGTGGTTGTCGGCGAGGCCGGTGGCATCGGTCAGGGTGCGCGCCTGCAACTGGGTCTCGGCGGCGGCCTGATAGGGATCCCAGATCACCCAGGCATCCACCGCGCCGCGCTCGAAGGCGGCGCGGGCATCGGCGGGCGGCAGGTAGACGGGCTGGATGTCCTGGTAGGGGATGCCGGCCTTGGCCAGCGCCTGCACCAGCAGGTAGTGGACGTTGGAACCCTTGTTCAGGGCGATCTTCTTGCCCCTGAGATCGGCCAGCGACTGGATGGCCGAATCCTTGGGCACCAGGATGGCTTCGCTGGTGGGCGCCGGCGGCTCGTGGGCCACATAGACCAGATCGGCCCCGGCGGCCTGGGCGAACACCGGCGGGGTCTCCCCGGTCACGCCGAAATCGATGCTGCCGACGTTGAGGCCTTCCAGCAGCTGCGGGCCGCCGGGGAATTCGGTCCACTGCACCTTGACGCCGTCCTTGGCCAGGCGCTGCTCCAGGGTGCCGCGGGCCTTGAGAGTGATCAGGGTGCCGTACTTCTGGTAGCCGATGCGCACCGTCTCTTCCGCCTGGGCCAGGCCGGCGGCCAGGGTCAGCAGGGAAACGGCGAGCAGCGAACGGGTGAAGGAGAACTGCATGACTAACGCTCCTGGTCAGATGCCCCAGCGCGCCTGACCGATGCGATCGGCCAGCAGCTCGGGGGTCAGGGGTTGGGGACGCCGCACCAGGGCCGCGTGGAATTGTTCGAGGGATTCGTGCAGGCGCTGCTCCAGCGCCGGGGTCAGGGCGACGCCGGTCTCGGTGTAGCTGACCTGGCTGTCGTCGGCGAAGACGCCATTGAGGATTTCCTGAGCCTTGAGCGCCGAGAGCACCGGCTTCAGCGCGTAGTCGATGGCCAGCAGGTGGCCGCTGGAACCGGCGGTGGCCAGGGGCAGCACCACCTTATGGGTCAGGGCGCGTTCGGGCAGCAGGTCCAGCAGGGTCTTGAGGGCGCCGGCCAGGGAGGCCTTGTACACCGGGGTGGCGATCACCAGGCCATCGGCGGCCTGCAACTGGGCGATCAGTTCCACTACTGGCGGACTGTCGAAACGGGCACCGATGAGGTCGGCGGCGGGAAAGTCCTGGATACGCCAGCGCGACAATTCCACGCCGCGCGCCTGCAGCCAGTTCGCTGCCAGATCCAGCACGCCGGTGGAGCGCGACCGCGCTCCCGGACTGCCCGCCAAAGTCACCACCTGCATCGCCGCCTCCAGGATAAAAAGGAGCGGTGTCGCGCCGCTCGAAAAGGAATGAGCGGACCTTAGCAAGGGGTGCTTATTCCCTAAAAATATCCTTTAGGCACTTGGTTATAACCAGAAAACAAAAACCCCGGCCGGAGCCGGGGTTTTCTTGTCACCGCAGGTGTCAGCGATTGGGCTGCGGGGTCAGGCGCAGATAGGGCTTCACCGCGGTGTAGCCCTTGGGGAAACGGCGCTTGAGTTCTTCTTCGTCCTTGAGCGACGGCACGATGACCACGTCATCGCCATCCTTCCAGTTGCCCGGGGTCGCCACCTTGTGATTGTCGGTGAGCTGCAGGGAATCAATCACCCGCAGGATCTCGTCGAAATTGCGTCCGGTGCTGGCCGGATAGGTGATCGACAGCCGCACCTTCTTTTGCGGATCGATGACGAACAGCGAGCGCACCGTGAGGGTGTCGTTGGCATTGGGGTGGATCATGTCGTAGAGGGTCGAGACACTGCGATCGGCGTCGGCCAGGATCGGAAAGCCCACGGCGGTCGCCTGGGTTTCCTCGATGTCCTTGATCCAGCCCTGGTGCGATTCCAGGCCGTCCACCGAGAGGGCGATCACCTTGACGTCGCGCTTGGCGAATTCGTCCTTGAGCTTGGCGGTGAGGCCCAGTTCGGTGGTGCAGACCGGGGTGAAGTCGGCCGGATGGGAGAAGAGCACGCCCCAGCTGTCGCCCAGCCACTCGTGGAAGCGGATGCGACCCAGGCTGGAATCCTGTTCGAAATCGGGGGCGATGTCGCCCAGACGGATGGTCATTGGCAGTTCTCCTGATGCAGGTAGGGATAGCGGCACTATGCCGCCCACCAGAGCGGGCGGGAAAGATCGGATCACGCTGTGGTTATAACGCGAAAGACGACCCGTCCAGGGCCATCGTCCGGCGGCTACGCCCTGTGCTGCGTGATGCCCCTCACAATTTCGTCGCGCTTTTTCCACCCAGGCGCAGCGGCCGCTAGGGTGCTACACCTAAGGAAGATCGACGGACCACCATTTGGCCGAGCGGGGCAACCCGCAGCGCTCGCCATGGTCTGTTGGCAAGACGAGGAGGAGATTCTCATGTTAGGCAAACGTAATGACGACCCCGGTGCCAGCACCCATTTCCGTAGCGAGCGCGTCAGCGTGGTCAACGGTCAGTTCTTCTTCACCACCCGCGAGGGCACCCTGGAAGGCCCCTTCTTCAGCCGCGAAGAAGCCCTCAACCAGATCGATCGCTATGTCGAGAGGTTGCAAACCTCTCAGGGCCTGATGCGCCAATCCGTCAGCAACGTCTGACCGCCTGCGCTCGATCCTTTAGACTGCGCGCCCTGAATCCCAGGCCGCGCCGCTCATGACCGATTTCCAGCACGCCCAGCTCGACTGGGATGCCTCCGGGCAACCCCTCTCCCGCACCTATGGCGACGTCTACTTTTCCCGCGCCAGCGGTCTGGAAGAGACGCGCTATGTCTTCCTGCAGCAGAATCGCCTGGCCGAACGCTTCGCCGCGCTGGCGCCGGGAGAGGTCTTCACCATCGGCGAGACGGGTTTCGGCACCGGCCTCAACTTCCTCTGCGCCTGGCAACTCTTCGACGCCCTGGCACCACAGGAAGCGCGCCTGCATTTCGTCAGCGTCGAACGCTTTCCGCTGACCGCCGCCGATCTCGCCCAGGCGCTGAGTCTCTGGCCGGAACTGGCCCCCTATAGCGCGGCGCTGCAGCGGCAGTACCAGGCGATCCATCCAGGCTTCCAGCGGCTGATCCTGGGCGACGGGCGCATCACCCTGACCCTGCTGGTCGGCGATGTGCTGGAGCGCCTGCCCGAACTGGATGCCCGTTGCGATGCCTGGTTCCTGGACGGCTTCGCCCCGGCCAAGAACCCCGAGATGTGGACGCCCGCGCTGTTCGCCGAGCTGGCTCGGCTGTCCCATACCGGCACCACCCTGGCGACCTTTACCTGCGCCGGCTTCGTCCGCCGTGGTCTCAACGAGGCCGGCTTCGCCATGGCCAAGGTGCCCGGCTTCGGCCACAAGCGCGAAATGTTGGCCGGCGTGCTGGAACGCCCCGTCGCCCCTGATCCCGTGCCCTGGTATGCCCGCCCACCGCGCCCCCAGGGCCCGCGCACGGCCCTGGTCATAGGCGCCGGCCTGGCCGGTTGCGCCACCGCCGCCAGCCTGGCCCGCCGCGGCTGGCAGGTCCGGGTCGTCGAGCGCCACGGGGCGCCCGCCCAGGAGGCCTCCGGCAATCCCCAGGGCGTGCTCTATCTCAAGCTGTCGGCCCATGACACCCCGCTCAGTCGGCTGATCCTCGATGGCTTCGGCCTGACCCTGCGCCAATTGCAGGCCCTGCCAAGGGGCGCGGCCTGGTCACCCTGCGGGGTGCTGCAACTGGCGCTGACGGACAAGGACGCCCAGCGGCAGGCGCAACTAGCCGCGCACTTCCCCGCCGATCTGCTGCAGCCGCTGGACAGCGACGCCGCCAGCGACAGGGCCGGAATCGGTCTCACGGCGGGGGGCCTATTCTTTCCGGAAGGAGGCTGGGTACATCCGCCGGCGCTGTGCGCGCACTGGCTGGCCCATCCGAATATCGAGCTGGTCACCCATACCGAGGTGACCGCCCTGCAGCGGACCGAGCACGGCTGGCAGGCCAGTACCCACGGCGAGCCGCTGACGGCGACGGTGGTCGTGGTGGCCAGCGCCGCCCAGGCCTGCACGCTGCTGCCCGGCCTGCCGCTGAAGGCGATCCGCGGGCAGTTGTCCGCGCTGCCGGAAACCCCGGACAGCCAGGCGCTGGCCACCGTGGTCTGCGGCGAAGGCTATCTCGCCCCGGCGCGGGAAGGTCGGCACTGCCTGGGCGCCAGCTTCGTGTTCGACCGGAGCGACACCGAACCCAGCCAGGCGGAACACCAGAGCAACCTGCACCTGCTCGCCGAATTGTCACCCGCGCTGGCTGCCGGCTATGAAGCCGAGAAACTGGAAGGTCGCGTGGCTTTCCGCTGTACCTCGCCGGATTACCTGCCCCTAGTCGGCCCGGTGGTGGACGAAGACCTCTTCGTCCAGCGCTACCAGGCACTGGCCTACGACGCCCGCCAAGTACCCGAGCAGACGGCGCCCTGGCGCGAGGGACTCTATGTCAATCTGGCGCACGGCTCCCGTGGCCTGGTCACCACCACGCTGGCCGCCGAACTGCTGGCGGCCTGGCTGGAAGACGAGCCCCTGCCGGTGGCGCGGCAGGTGGCCGAAGCCTGCCACCCCAGTCGTTTCCCCCTGCGCCGGTTGATTCGCGGCGGCTAGATGATCGCCAGCGGACTCTTGGCTTGCGGCGGCGGAAAGGCGCCGTCGAGCAGGGCGAAGTCCTCTTCACTCAGGCGCAGATCCAGGGCCCGCGCATTCTCTTCCAGATGTCCGGCATCGCCGGCCTTGGGAATGGCGATCACACCCGGCTGACGCAGCACCCAGGCCAGGGCGATCTGCGCCGGGGTGGCCTGATGCCGTTCGGCCAGGGTAGCCAGGGCCGGGTGGCGCAGCAGATCCCCGCCCTGCCCCAGCGGACAATAGGCCATCAGGGGCATCTGCTGACGCTGGCACCAGGGCAGCAGGTCATGCTCGATACCGCGCTGCTCCAGGTTGTAGAGCACCTGATTGGCGCTGCAGCGATCATCGTTCAACTCGAGCATGTCGCTGGTGTCGAGGTTGGAAACGCCCCAGTGGCGGATCTTGCCTTCGTCGCGCAGTTTCTCCAACGCCATGACCGTCTCGATCAGCGGCACCTGGCCGCGCCAGTGCAGCAGATAGAGGTCGATGACATCGGTGCCCAGGCGTTTCAGGCTGCGTTCGCAGGCCAGGGGTACGCAGGCTTCGGTGGCGTTCTTCGGATAGAACTTGCTCACCAGGAAGACCTCGTCGCGCCGCCCGGCAATGGCCTCACCCACCAGTTCCTCGGCGCGGCCTTCGCCATACATCTCGGCGGTGTCGATCAGGGTGAGTCCCAGGTCCAGGCCCTGGCGCAGGGCACTGACCTCCTGGCGATGCAGATCCGCGTTCTCGCCCATGCGCCAGGTACCCTGGCCCAGCGCCGGAACGGTAGTGCCATCGGGCAAACGAACGGTTTGAGCGGTATTCATGGGCGCTTCCTTCTCTTGGATGTGGTCGTTAGAACGCCAGCGCGACGCCGATTCTCCCGGTCATCCGCCAAACGGCAGCCAACGCCTTCCCACAGGCCCTGCGACCTGACGTCGCACTGGTAAAGTACGCCTACAAGGATTCCAAGAAAAATCACCAGGACCTGCCATGAAGTCGTCGATCCTGGGCCTTTGCGCCCTGCTCTCCGCCGCCCTGCCCATGACATCCAGCTACGCTGACGTCATTACTCTGAGGTTTTCCCATGTGGTGGCGCCGGAGACCCCCAAGGGCAAGGGCGCTCAGCTGTTCCAGCAGCTGGTGGCGCAGCGTCTCGCCGGGCAGGTCCAGGTGGAGGTGCTGCCCAGCGGCACGGCCTTTACCGATGCCAACGAACTCCAGGCGCTGCAGGACGGCAAGGTCGACATCCTGGCGCCGGCTATCAGCAAACTCACCGAACTCAGTCCCAAGCTCAAGCTGTTCGACCTGCCCTTCCTGTTCGAGAGTCGTGCGGCCCTCGATCACTTCCAGGCCCGGCCCAGCGGTCGCCAGCTGCTGCAGAGCCTGGAGCCAGCCGGGGTCATCGGCCTGGCCTACTGGCCCAACGGCCTCAAGCAGCTGTCGGCGCGCAAGCCCCTGCGCGAACCCGGCGATGCCAAGGGACTGGTGTTCCGCATCCAGAACTCCGACGTCCTGCAGAGCCAGTTCGAGGCCCTGGGCGCCACGGCGGTCAGGCTGCCCTTCAACCAGACCTTGCAGGCGCTCACCACGGGCACCGTCAATGCCACCGAGAACACCTGGTCCAATTACTGGAGCCAGCGTCTCGACCAGCAGCAGCGCTATTTCACCGAGAGCAACCATGGCGCCCTCGACTACATGCTGATCGTCAAGGCGGATCGCTGGCGCACCCTGCCCTTCGCCGTACGCAGTACCCTGGAAGAGATCATCGACCAGGTGACCTTCGAGGTGAAAAAGCAATCCGAGGCGGAAAACCAGCGTGATCGGGCGCGCATCGCCGCCGCGGGTGGCAGCGAGATCATCACCCTCACTCCCGAACAACGGGCGCGCTGGCGGGACGCCATGCGCCCGGTGTGGCAGCGTTACGAAGGCGAGCTCGGCGCCTCGCTGCTCAAGGCGGCGGAAACCTCGAACTAACGGGACTGTTGCGGCGGCGCGGCCCAGCGGCGCAGGGGCAGACTGCCCGCCTCGCGACACTGCAGATCGCGAAAGGGCCCCGCGATCCGGACCCAACCCGGCCCCGGCGGCGTCTGGGTACAGAAGTCCTGACCATCGGTGTTGCTGCGCCAGCGCCAGTAGGCCGCCGGCTCGGCGACGGCCTGGCTAGCCAGCAATCCCAGCAGGCCGATCGCCAGGTACCTGCCAGCGGTCCGCCGGAACCTCTCGCGCGATAAGCATGTCGGTTTGCAGGTAGGCCCTCTGAATTCGCACAGGATTTCCGCCATGCCGCTGTCCGTCTTGCGTAGCAAACCCACCCTCCTCGCCCTCGCTCTGGTTGGCGCCGGTCTGGCCCTGACCGGCTGCGCCCGCGATCCGGAAAAACGTTCTCTGGGTGCCGAGGCGATCAGCAATGCCAAGAGCATGGCGCGCACCGATGCCGACATGCAGAAGGTGCTGAACAAATACGCCAGCTTCGATCCCAAGGCCGTGGAAAAACTCACCGCTCAGCAGGCCCGCCAACAGCCTACCATCGCCGATGCGGTCAAGGGTGTCCTGCAGGACGAGGGTCGTCCCACCCAGCCTGAGGCGCTGGTACCCGGCGTGACCAGCGTCGACCGTGCTGTGGATGGCGCCGCCGGCGTGCTGCCCGCCCGCATCTACACCCCCGAGGGCCAGGGTCCCTTCCCGGTCATCCTCTACTTCCACGGCGGCGGCTGGGTGTTCGCCGATCGTAACGTTTACGACGGTGGCGCCCGCGGTCTGGCCAAGCAGGCCAATGCCATCGTGGTCTCGGTGGACTATCGCCAGGCGCCCGAATACAAGTTTCCCGCTGCCCATGATGACGCCCTGGCGGCCTATCGCTGGGTGACCACCCACGCCGGCTCGCTCAACGGCGATTCCCAGCGGCTGGCCCTGGCCGGTGAAAGCGCCGGGGGCAACCTGGCGGTGGCGACCGCCGTGGCCGCCCGCAAGGCCGGTCTCACCGCACCCAAGCACGTGCTGTCGGTCTATCCGGTGGCCCAGACCAACACCCATACCCCGTCCTACGAGCAGTATGCGGACGCCAAGCCGCTCAATCGGCCGATGATGCTGTGGTTCGTCGAACAGGTGACCCGTACGCCCGCCGATCTCAAGGATCCGCGCCTGGACCTGACTCGCGCCGACCTCGCCGGCCTGCCGCCGGTGACCATCGTCAATGCCGAGATCGATCCCCTGCGTGACGACGGTGGCTTCCTGGAGACCGCCCTGCGCCAGGCCGGCGTCCAGGTGGAGCGAAAGGTCTATCCGGGCGTCACCCACGAGTTCTTCGGCACCGCTGCGGTGGTGCAGAAGGCCAAGGACGCCCAGGCCTATGCCGGCAGCCGTCTCAAGACGGACCTGGGCAAATAACAGTCTTCCGTCCGTCGTGAACACCGCCGGCCCCATGCCGGCGGTGTGAATTCAGTCGGGAAACAGCAAGGGCCCGGCCTCGCGCATGAAGATCTCGCAGGTCTTGGGGCCCACCCCCTTCAGGGTCTGCAGGCGGCGCTCGAAATCCGCACGATCGGCGCTGGCGTTACGTAGCTTGAGAAAACTGCCGCCATAGTCTTCCTGCAGATGACGACAGACCTCCAGCAGGCGCGTGGCGGTGCTCTCGTCATAACGCCGGTAGTGGCCCTCGCCGAGATAGTTGACCAGTTGCTGCCAGCTCAGATTGAGCAGCTTGCGCGGCGTGTCGCGGCCGTATTTGCGATAGAGCACCGTCCAGGCCTGGGCAGCGATGCTCTGGGAGATGCGCTTGCCGAACAGGTAGCTGGCCAGGAACCAGCCGAACAGCGCCGGCTCGTCGCCCGGCGCCAGGGTCAGACCGAGATCGGCCGCAGAAGTCGTCTTGCTCAAGCATCATCCCTCTCGTAGGCATCTTGCCTAGGGAGGATCTGGCGCGGATGAGGTTCGAAACCAGCGACAGCCGGCAGGCTACTGGCGGATCACCTCGCCGCGTTGCGGCGCCAGCCGCGCCAGCAGGGCATTCTGCGCCCGCTCCGGGATGCCCTCGCGCCGCATGGCCAGTTGCAGGTCTTCCACCAGGGCATTGAAGTCGGCGGGTTGCAGATTCAGACCGCGATGACTTTCCGCCATGCTCGCCCCTTCATAACGACAGGGACCGCCCGCATCGGCACAGAATTTCTGGATGAGCAGCTTGCGCAGCCGCGCGATGTCGACATTGGCGAAGTAGTGCCGGATCCGCCCGTCGCGCGCCACGTTGAGCAGCATGCCCTCGACGATTCGGGTGATGCCGGGCTGGCCACCCAGCTCCTGATAGAGCCGATCGCCCGCCGGCGGCTGGGGCGTGCAACCCAGCATCAGCAGCAGCGCCGCCAGCACCAGAGGCTTCGCCTGCATCAGTAGCTCCCCTGCAGCGACAGGTAGAGGCCCTGCTGATCGTCCAGGGTGGCGATCTCGCCCAGCCAGGCATAGGCCAGCACCAGCAACAGATGCTTGTTGGGGAAATAGCCGACGAAGGTATCCACCCAATCACTCTCCCGGGTAAAGGACAGATTCTGCGGCTTCTCGCGATATTCCATGCCCACCGCCCACTGGGGATTGAAGAACACCGCCGCCGAGCCCTCCTTGAGCCACTGACGGCTGTCGTTGCGATCGCCACCGAAGCCCAGCAGCCCCATCTCGTTGGCGCGGCTGTACCTGAGACCGACGTTGAGCAGCAGGTTGTAGCCGAAGGCGCCGCCCAGAAACAGCCGGCTGGCACCTAGGTAGCCCTCGACATCGCTGTCGCGTCGTGCCCCCACGGCCGCGGGAATGCCGAAGTCGCGCTGATGCTTGTACTGCACGCCCAGGGCGATCTGCGGCAGTCGGTCGTAGATCAGGTCTCCCGCCAGGCGCACCTTGGCGCCGACGATGTCCTGGCTGAGGCTGTCTTCCTCGAGCTTCATCAACCGCCGCAGGGTCGGCATGTCCAGGCGCTGGCGGGCATAGGAGACCTCGACCCGATTGTCGTAGGCCGCGGCGACACCGGTGGCATCGAGCCGATAGTCACCGGTCCATACCCGGGTGGCAAAGGCGGTGGCGCCGGCCTGGCCGCTTTCGCCATAGCCGCCGATCACCGCCCAGGGCGTGATGCCCCCACCCGCCGCGCCTTCCAGACTGCTGGCGCCACCGGTGGCCAGCAGCTTGCCGCCGTCGGCCTGCACCCCGGTCGCCAGTAGCAACCCCGCCAGCAGCCAGCCACGACTCATGACAGCGCCTCCAGCACCGGCTGGCTCTGCCGTTCCATCCAGGCCTCGAATTCCACGGCCGGTACCGGGCGGCTGATGTAGTACCCCTGGATCACATCGCAGCCCCAGCTGCGCAACAGCGCCAGGGCCCGGGCTTCCTCGACCCCTTCGGCGACCACCTCCAGCCCCAGGTTGTGGCCCATCTCGATGGTCGAGCGGACGATGACGGCGTCATCGTTGCCCGGTGCCAGCTCCTTCACGAAGGACTGGTCGATCTTCAATTCGTCCACCGGCAGCCGCTTCAGGTGTGCCAGGGAAGCCTGGCCGGTGCCGTAGTCGTCCACCGACAACCGGATGCCCAGCACGGAGAGCCGGGTCAGCAGCGCGATGGCCGCTTCCGGATCGGCCATGATGGCGCTCTCGGTGATCTCGAAGGTCAGCTGCCGCGCCGAGACGCCGGCGTCATCCAGCCAGCCCATCACCCGCTCGGGCAGTCGGGCATCGGCCAGGTCGACCGCCGAGACGTTCAGCGACACCTTGACCTCTCGGCCCTGGGTCTGCCAGAGCGCCAGCTGCCGGATCGCCGCCTGGATCACCCAGCGGGTGAGTCCGGCCATGCTGCCACTGCGCTCGGCCAGGGGAATGAATTCACCCGGCGAGACCATACCCAGTTCGGCGTGGCGCCAGCGCAGCAGCACCTCGGCCTGGTGCGGCCCGCTGCCCTGCAGGGCCACCTTGGGTTGGAACACCAGCATCAATTCACCCCGCTCGCCCGCCAGCGGCAGATCGTGGACCAGTTGCAGACGCCGCTGCTGGGCCGCATCCCGTCCTTCATCATAGACCCGCAGGCGATCCGGCAACTGCCCGGCATCGAGCATGGCGCTGCGCGCGCGCTCGATCAGCTGGGTCGGATCGTCGCCATGGCGCGGATATTCGACGACACCGATGCGGCAACTGAGACGATACAGCTGACCTTCCCACTCGATCGGCTCGGCCAGCGACAGACGCAGCTGCTCGGCGAGCCCCACCGCGCCTTCCAGACCGACGCGGCAGAACTGCACGAGAAACTCGTCGCCCACCGGTCGCGAGACGCAGCCACGGCCGGCCAGCAGCACCTGCGCCCGCTCGGCCACCATCCTGAGCATCCGATCGCCCCCGGCGACCCCGGCGCTTTCATTGATCGCCTGGAAGCCATCCAGCCCCAGGTACAGCAGCGAAATCTGGGATTGGGTGGCGATGAAGACCCGCAGGCGTTCCTCGGCCAGGATGCGATTGGGCAATCCGGTCAGGGCATCGTGCAAGGCATTGTGATTTAGCCGCTGCTCGCGCTCGGCGATGCCCTGGCGCATCTCTTCGAGCACCTGTGCCAAGCGGCCGAATTCGTCCCGGCGCTGGACTTCCACCTTTACCGCGTAGTCCCCCTGGCCGATCCGCCAGGACATCACCGACAGCTGCCGCAACGGCTGGGCCAGGTTGCGTGCCAGCCAGAGCGCGCCCAGCAGCGCCGCCAGCAGGGCACCGCCGGCGATCAGCGCCAGTTGCCTGAGCAGGGGTTCGAACTCGGTCATGGCCAGATCGAGCGAACGCAGCAGATAGACCTGTACCGGATGGTCGGCGGTGCCGAGGGTCAGCCGCTTGACCTGATAGCGGCGATCACCCAGGGTCAGCTGCCAGCTATCGCTGCCCCGGGGCGCGTTCGCCAGCTCAGGCAGCAGCCGCCGTCCCTGCTCCTCCGGCAGGGTACTGGCCATCAGCGCGGCTTCGCCGAGAAACACTACGTCCAGGTTGATCAGCGAGCGAAATTCTTCGGCCATGGCCTGATCCATGGCGAAACTCATCACCACCTGGGCAATGGGTACAGGAGCCCGGACCGGCACCGTGACCCGCAATTGCGGCAGGCCGGTACCCGCCAGCACACAGCTGCCGTCATTGCCCGACGCCACCGCGACGGGCAGCCGCTCGCCTTGGCTGTGCGCCGCCACGGTGCTGGCGATCAGCCGGCCGTCCAGATCCAGCAGATAGGTATCGCCCGCGCCCACCCGGGCGCCATGGTTGGCCAGCGCTGACCTCAGGGTCGGCACATCGCCACTGGCGACGGCATCGCGAAAGCCGAAATCGGCGGCGAGCACCCGCACGGCATCGTTCAGCCGGCGGCAGCGCCCGTCCAGCACCTGGCGAAAGACCCGCGCCCCGGTGTCGAGCTGGTCATAGGACTGGCGCACCGCACTGGCCTCGGTGGCGGCCTTGACCGTCAGATAGACCAGGGTGATGACCACCAGCATCAGCAGGAAGAGACTGCCGGCGATGCGGGTCTGGAAACTATGGATGAGCTTCATCGTGCGTGGCCTTGTGGAAGGCATCCTCGAAAGCCGAGCTCGCCGGCTCCGCGGACTGCGGCTTCGGCTGAACCGCCAGCTGGAGTTTCAGGGTCACCGGCTTGCCCGCCACGTCCAGCGCAGGCTGGGCGACCTCCTGCTTGTCGCTGAGGTCGGGGTGCCACAGTGCCAGCTGATAATGACCGTCCGGCGCCTCCAGGCGGGCCTGGCCCTGACTGTCGGTCACCGCGGAGCGCCCGGCGGTGGTCACGTAGACGTATCCCACCATCCAATCGTGGATATTGCAGCCCACCACCACCACGCCCGGTTGGTCGAACACCACCGGCGTGCTGGGAAGCCCGTGGTAGAGCGGCAGCTCGAAGCGCTTCGGGCTGGAAAAGGAATAGACCTGATGGCGGATGTCGTCGGTATTGGGAAAGCTCACCGCCGTCCCGGTGGCCACCGCCAGGACATGGGGGACGAAGCGCCGATTCTGCTGGTCGATGGCCGCGGGCCGCCGCTCGGGCACCAGTCCCGGCGCCGACAGCATCACCACCGCATCGGCCAGGGGTGCTCCCTCGCTGTCCACGACCTGCACGGCGACCGGCGCCGCCTGCGCGGTGCCGAGGCCCAAGACCAGCAATCCCGTTACTAGATGTCGCTTGTTCACCCGCTGTTCTCCACCGCGCGCCCTTGGAAACTCTCGCCGGCTTCGCGGCGTGACTTCAGCTTTAGCGGCAGTCTCGGGGGAATCTTTATCGTCGCGACGGCCAGTCGTTGCCCCGGTCGTCGCACTTCAAGCGGTGCCCGGCGGTCAAGAAGGACAGGTCTTGGCCTGCGTTGAAAAAGCAGCGCCCTCGCCCCATGTTGGCCCTACATCCAAGCCCAAGGTACGCCAATGAGCGATCAGGACAATCAAGCGGACATTCTCAGCGAAGAAGCCGGCCAGACCGGTCTGGTGCTACCCGGCCAGAATCTTCCCGACAAGCTGTACGTCATCCCCATTCACAACCGGCCCTTCTTCCCGGCGCAGGTACTGCCCGTCATCGTCAACGAAGAGCCCTGGGCGGAAACCCTGGAGCTGGTGGCTAAGACCGACCACCATTGCCTGGCGCTGTTCTACATGGAGCAGCAACCCGGCGATGCCGACGGCTTCGATCCCGACCAGTTGCCGCAGCACGGCACCCTGGTGCGCATCCACCATGCTACCCGCCAGGACGGCAAGCTGCAGTTCGTGGCCCAGGGCCTGTCGCGGGTGCGCATCCGCGGCTGGCTGCGCCGGCAGCGTCCGCCCTATCTGGTGGAAGTCGAGCACCTGCGCCCCAGTCCTGATCCCAGCGACGAGGTGAAGGCCTACGGCATGGCGCTGATCAACGCGATCAAGGAGCTCTTGCCCCTCAACCCGCTGTACAGCGAAGAGCTGAAGAACTATCTCAATCGCTTCAGCCCCAACGATCCCTCGCCGCTCACCGACTTCGCCGCCGCCCTCACCACCGCGCCGGGCGACGAACTGCAGCAGGTGCTCGATACCGTGCCTATGCTGCAGCGCATGGAAAAGGTCCTGCCGCTGCTGCGCAAGGAGGTCGAGGTCGCGCGCCTGCAGAAGGAGTTGTCCGCCGAGGTCAATCGTAAGATCAACGAGCGCCAGCGCGAATTCTTCCTCAAGGAGCAGCTCAAGCTGATCCAGCAGGAGTTGGGCATCACCAAGGACGATCGCAGCAGCGACATCGAAGGTTTTCGCCAGCGCCTGGACGGCAAGAGCCTGCCCGAAGCCGCGCAGAAGCGCATCGACGACGAGCTGAACAAGCTGTCCATCCTCGAGACCGGCTCGCCGGAATACGGCGTCACCCGCAACTACCTGGACTGGGCCACCGATCTGCCTTGGGGTATCCACGGCCAGGACAAGCTCGATCTCAAGCACGCGCGCAAGGTGCTCGACCGGCACCACGCCGGGCTCGACGACATCAAGAATCGCATCCTCGAATTCCTCGCGGTTGGCGCCTTCAAGGGCGAGGTGACCGGCTCCATCGTGCTGCTGGTGGGTCCGCCCGGGGTGGGCAAGACCAGCATCGGCAAGTCCATCGCCGAATCCCTCGGCCGCCCCTTCTATCGCTTCAGTGTCGGCGGCATGAGGGACGAAGCCGAGATCAAGGGCCACCGCCGTACCTACATCGGCGCCATGCCCGGCAAGCTCGTCCAGGCCCTGCGCGACGTCAAGGTGATGAATCCGGTCATCATGCTCGACGAGATCGACAAGATGGGCCAGAGCTACCAGGGCGATCCCGCCTCGGCACTGCTGGAGACCCTGGATCCGGAACAGAACGTCGATTTCCTCGACCACTATCTGGATCTGCGCCTGGACCTGTCCAAGGTGCTGTTCGTCTGTACCGCCAACACCCTGGACTCCATTCCCGGGCCTCTGCTGGACCGCATGGAGGTCATCCGCCTCTCCGGCTATATCGCCGAGGAAAAGCAGGCCATCGCCAAGCGGCACCTCTGGCCCAAGCAGCTGGACAAGGCCGGGGTGCCCAAGGATCGCCTGACGCTCACCGACAGTGCCCTCAAGGCCCTGGTGGAAGGCTATGCCCGGGAAGCCGGCGTACGCCAGCTGGAGAAGCAGCTGGGCAAGCTGGTGCGCAAGGCGGTGGTCAGGCTCATCGAGGACCCCAAGCTCAAGATCAAGATCGGCGCCTCGGATCTCGAGGACTATCTGGGCATGCCGCCCTTCCGCAAGGAGCAGGTGCTGTCCGGGGTCGGCATCATCACCGGGCTGGCCTGGACCAGCATGGGCGGCGCCACCCTGCCGATCGAGGCGACGCGCATCCATACCCTGAATCGCGGCTTCAAGCTCACCGGCAAGCTGGGTGACGTCATGAAGGAATCCGCCGAGATCGCCTACAGCTACGTCACCGCGCATCTCAAGGATTTCAAGGGCGATCCGAACTTCTTCGACCAGGCCCTCGTCCACCTGCACGTACCCGAAGGCGCCACGCCCAAGGACGGTCCCAGCGCCGGCATCACCATGGCCTCCGCCCTGCTGTCGCTGGCGCGCAACCAGGCGCCCAAGAAGAACGTGGCCATGACCGGCGAGCTGACCCTGACCGGCCAGGTGCTGCCCATTGGTGGGGTACGGGAAAAGGTCATCGCGGCGCGGCGGCAGAAGATCAGTGAACTGATCCTGCCGGAGCCCAATCGCGGTGATTTCGAAGAGCTGCCCGCCTATCTCAAGGAGGGGCTGACCGTCCACTTCGCCAAGCGCTTCGCCGACGTTGCCAAGGTGCTCTTCTAGTCTGACCGTCCGACCTCTTGGGGTATGCTCTGCGTTTTGCCGTCATACCCCGGAGGTTTCCATGTCCAACCGTCTTCTGTTCTGCGGCTGTCTGCTCCTGGCCGGCTGCAGCAGCACCCAGCCGAGCGGCAACCTCATCCTGGGTGACGACAGCGACTGCACCCCGCTGGCCATGCACATCGGCCAGGAACTGACCCTGACCCTGCCCAGCGATCCCACCAGCGGCTATCGCTGGACCATCCTTCAGCGCAGCGACAACCTCAGGCAACTCGGCCCGGAAGTCTTTCGCGAACAGCGCCAGGACCAGGGCGGCATCGGCAGCGCCGGTCAGTCCCTCTGGCGCTTCCGCGCCCAGAGCGCCGGCAGCGCCCATCTCGAACTCCAGGCTCGCCAGCCCTGGGATGCCGATGCCGAGCCCCAGGCCCGCTTCGACTGCCGTATCGAAATCCGCTGAGCCCACGTCCAGCGGTGCCTGCCGGGGGTACAATGCCCCCTTTCGATTTTCCAGGTACCGCCCATGAGCGAAGCCGACCGCCTGTTCGCGTCACCGCAGCCTCCTGCCGACTTCACCTTCAACGAAGACGTGGTGCGCGTCTTTCCCGACATGATCAAGAGATCCGTGCCGGGCTATCCCACCATCGTCGAGAATCTCGGTGTCATCGCCGCACGGTTCGCCCAGCCCCATAGCCGCCTCTATGACCTCGGCTGCTCCCTGGGCGCCGTGACCCAGGCGCTGCGCCGTCATGTCCGCGCCGAGGGTACCCGGGTGGTGGCCATCGACAACTCCACCGCCATGGTTACCCGCTGCCGCGAATACCTCAGCGCCCAGGACTCCATGCATGAGGAGTTGCTCCCGGTAGAGGTGGTGGAAGCCGATATCCTCGAAGTCCCGCTCGAACCGGCTTCGGTGATCGCCCTCAACTTCACCCTGCAATTCATCGCCCCGGAACAGCGCCTGGGCCTGCTCAGCCGACTGCGCGCCAGCCTGCTGCCCGGCGGCGCCCTGCTGCTGTCGGAAAAGATCCGTTTTCCGGAGACCGAGACCCAGGCCCTGCTCAACGGCCTGCACCTGGACTTCAAGAGAGCCAATGGCTACAGCGAGCTGGAAATCGCCCAGAAACGCACCGCCCTGGAAAACGTCATGCTCACCGACACCCTAGACGAACACCGTGCGCGCCTGCAGGCCGCCGGCTTCACCACCGTCGTGCCCTGGTTCCAATGCCTCAACTTCACCTCCCTGATCGCCCTGCCATGACCCAGCCGTCCTACCTCGCACCCCTGCAACGGGCGCTGGCGGATACTCCGCTGGCCACCTGGTCCCAGTCCCTCGAAGCCGTCCTGGCCGCCAAGTACGCCCGCGGCCACGGCGATCTGCAGCGTTGGCAAGCGGGTGTCGATGCGCTCCCCGAAATCGCTGTAGCGGCTGTCGAACTGCGTGAGGCCGTGCGCCTCGTCGGCGTGCCCTCAGCCGAGCAGCACCAGGCCCTGCGCGAGGCACTGCTGCAACTGCGTCCGTGGCGCAAGGGGCCCTTCCAGCTGTTCGATCTCCACCTGGATACCGAATGGCGCTCCGACTGGAAGTGGGACAGAGTCTCCCCTCACCTGGATCTGCAGGGCAAGCGCGTCCTGGATGTCGGCTGCGGCAATGGCTACTACCAGTGGCGCATGCTTGGCGCCGGAGCCAGCCTGGTCCTGGGTGTCGATCCCAACTGGCTGTTCCATTGCCAATTCCAGGCCCTGCGCCGCTATCTGCCCGACCTGCCCACCTGGCACCTGCCACTGACACTGGAAGAACTGCCCGTACTGGACGGCGGTTTCGATACCGTCTTTTCCATGGGCGTGCTCTACCATCGTCGTTCGCCCATCGACCACCTGCTGGATCTGAAGAACTGCCTCGACAGCGGCGGTGAGCTGGTCCTGGAAACCCTGGTGGTCGAAGGCGATGCCACTACCGTCCTGGTCCCCGAAGACCGCTACGCGCAGATGCGCAACGTCTGGTTCTTGCCCTCGGCGGCCGCCCTGCAACTCTGGCTGCAACGCGCCGGCTATCGTGACGTCCGCCTGGTGGATCTCACCCCCACGACGGTAGACGAACAGCGCTCCACCGAATGGATGGGCTTCCAGTCGCTACCGGACTTCCTGAATCCGGAAGATCCAAGCCTGACTGTCGAAGGCCTCCCCGCTCCCCTGCGCGCCACCCTGATAGCCCGCAAACCCTGAACGCAAAAAGCCCGGCACATGCCGGGCTTTTTCTTGCTCGCGTAACGCTGCGGTAGGTTGGGTTGAGCGCAGCGAAGCCCAACATCCAGCCATCCGATCGCGGCCATGGGCCGCTCCTACGACTTGCCTCCTTGTAGGAGCGGCCGCATCGGCGGACCGCCATGGCCACAACAGCCCGGCGCAGCCGGGCTGTTGTAGCTCCTTTGCTCTTTGCGGAATGCCAGCAGCACACATCTGGCAGCCCTACTCCAAACTCTTTACCACTCCGCTCCTGGTCCCCTCTCCCCCCGGGAGAGGGCTAGGGTGAGGGCAACCTCAACTCCGCAGCCCCAGGCCTTCGCTGGCCAATTTTCTGCCCCCAGCGCCTAGGCGCCCCGAGGCCCAGCCAAACTTTTCCCGCCCCAAAGACAACACCCCCGCCAGAGTGAACTGAGCGGGGGTG
>NZ_AZOA01000012.1:0-235011 GCF_000510745.1 Pseudomonas sp. MOIL14HWK12:I2
GCCGAAGCCGAAGCCGAAGCCGAAGCCGAAGCCGAAGCCGAAGCCGAAGCCGAAGCCGAAGCCGAAGCCGAAGCCGAAGCCGAAGCCGAAGCCGAGCCTGACCTCGAGCTGCCGGAAGAGCCGCAGCCGCTGGCAGCGGACAGCGAGCCGGCGGCGGTCGAGGCCGAGACCGCCGAGCCCGTCGATCCGGAGATGCAGCTGATCTTCCTTGAAGAGGCCCAGGATCTGCTGGACAGCGCCGACCGGGCGCTGAAACGCTGGCTAGTGGAGCCGCAGCAGCGCTTCCACCTCGGCACCCTGCAGCGCGATCTGCATACCCTCAAGGGCGGCGCCCACCTCGCCGGGGTGGCGCCGGTCGCGCAACTGGCCACGGAGCTGGACGCCATCTACGAAGGCCTGCTCGACGGCCGTCTCGCCGGCGGTGCCGAACTGGCCCAGCCCCTGCGCGATGCCCATGGCTGCCTGGCGGCGCAACTCGAAGAGCTGGCGGCGGGCGAGCCGGTCAGCGAGCATGCCGACCAGGTCGAGCGCCTGCAGCGGATCCGTAGCGGTCATCTCGATGACCTGCCGGCGCTGGACGACAGCGGATCGGCCCCGGGCGAGCCCGCGCTCGGCGAATCGCTCGCGGATCACCCGGCGGACGCCGAGTCCGCGCTTCGGGAGCCGGCGCCCATGGCGACCGCGCCGGCGGCGGAGGAAGGTCCCGACGCCGAGTTGCTGGCCATCTACATCGAAGAGAGTCGCGACCTGCTCGACAGCATGGCGACCTCGCTGCGCGCCTGGGAAGCCGAGCCGCACAACAGTCTCGAACTGGAATCCCTGCTGCGCGACCTGCACACCCTCAAGGGCGGTGCGCGGCTGGCCGAGGTGGATGCCATCGGCGATCTCGCCCATGCCCTGGAGGCCTTCTACGAAGGACTGGCGCGCGGACGGATCAAGCCCGGCGCGGACCTGGGCGACCTGCTGCAGCGCTGCCATGACCGCCTGCACGAGCAACTCGAAGCCCTGGCCCGGGGCGAGACCCCGGTCCCGGCCGCCGATCTCATCGCGGCCTTGCGCGACTACCGCGGCGAGCCACTGGCGACCGGCGTGACCGCCGCGGCCGTGGTGGCGGCACCGGTCTTCGATGCCGACACCGATGCGGAAATCCTCGAGATCTTCATCGAGGAAGCCCAGGACCTGCTGGTCAGCATGGACGAGGCCCTGGCGGACTGGTCGGCCGCGCCAGATGTGGCGGTGGACGAATTGCTGCGCTGCCTGCATACCCTCAAGGGTGGCGCGCGCCTGGCCGGTCTGCACGGCCTGGGCGAGCAGGCCCATGAACTGGAACAGCAACTGGCGGAATTGCGCTCGCTCGCCGTGGGGCTGAGCGAGGGCGACCGTGAACGGGTACGCACCCTGGCGACTCAGGGCGTCGACGGGCTGCAACTGGCGGTCGCCCAGCTGTCGCTGCCGGCCGCCGCCCAGGCGAGTGCGGCGGCCGAGCCGGTCGAGACGGCCGAGGCCGAACCGGACGTCGTGCGCGAGGCTGAGCAGCCACCGGTCGCGGACGTCGCCGAGGAGGAAGCGCCTGCCGACCCGGACGTCGAGCCCGCCGTCGAGGGCCTGCCTGTTGCCCTGCCTGAGCAAGACAGCGCGGCGGCCCCCGTCATGGTCGCGGTCGAGACACCCGCGGCCCCAGTGGCGCCACTGCCCTTCGTGCAACGCCTGCAGCAGGTCCGTCAGCAGGCGGCGCAGCGGCGTTCGTCCCAAGAGCTGGTGCGGGTACCGGCCGCGCTGCTGGAGCAGCTGGTCAACCTGGCCGGCGAGACCTCGATCTTCCGTGGTCGCGTCGAACAGCAGGTCAGCGACATCGGCACCACCCTCGGCGAGATGGAAGCCACCATCGAGCGGGTGCGCGATCAGCTGCGCCGGCTGGATACCGAGACCCAGGCGCAGATCATCAGTCGTCACCACGAAGACGTGGATCGCGCCGGCTACGAGGATTTCGACCCCCTGGAGCTGGATCGCTATTCCCAGCTGCAGCAGCTGTCCCGCGCCCTGTTCGAGTCGGCGTCCGACCTCCTGGATCTAAAGAACACCCTGGGCCAGCGCAATCGCGATGCCGAGACCCTGCTGCTGCAACAGGCGCGGGTCAACACCGAGCTGCAGGAAAGCCTCATGCAGACGCGCATGGTGCCTTTCGAACGCATGGTGCCGCGACTACACCGGGTGGTACGCCAGGTCAGCGCCGAACTGGACAAGCCGATCGAGCTCAGGGTCGGCAACGCCGAAGGCGAGCTGGACCGCACGGTGCTCGAGCGGATCATTCCGCCGCTGGAGCACATGCTGCGCAACGCCATCGACCACGGCGTCGAGGACGCCGCCGGACGCCAGCGCGCCGGCAAGCCGGCCGAAGGCGTGATCAGCCTGGATCTGCGCCGCGAAGGTGGCGACATCATCCTGACCCTGGCCGACGACGGCCGTGGCATCGACCTGGCCGCGGTACGCCGCAAGGCCATCGAGCGCGGCCTGATGGCGGAAGACGCGCAGCTCGCCGATGAGGAGCTGCTGCAATTCATCCTCGAATCGGGCTTCTCCACCGCGCCGACCGTCACCCAGATCTCCGGGCGGGGCGTGGGCATGGACGTGGTGCACCAGGAGGTGAAGCAGCTCGGCGGCAACATGGACATCCACAGCGTGGCGGGCGAGGGGACGCGCTTCACCATTCGCCTGCCGTTCACTGTGTCGGTGAACCGCGCGCTCATGGTGCATGCCGGCGACGACCTCTATGCCGTGCCGCTCAACACCATCGAAGGCATCGTGCGGGTGACCGCGGCCGATCTCGAACGCTATTACCGTCCGGGGGCGGGCACCTTCGAATACGGCGGCCAGCACTATGACCTGCGCTATTTGGGGCACCTGCTTGGCAACGGCCAGCAGCCCAAGCTGAGCGGCCAGAGTCTGCCGCTGCCGGTAGTGCTGGTGCGCGCCGCCGAATACGCGGTGGCCGTGCAGGTGGATGCGGTGGCCGGCTCGCGGGAGATCGTGGTGAAGAGCCTGGGTCCGCAATTCGCCGGGGTGCCGGGTCTGTCCGGTGCCACCCTGCTGGGGGACGGGCGCGTGGTGGTGATTCTCGACCTGCTGGCGATGATCCGCAGTCAGCGCGCCAGTGGCGAAGAGCTGGCGCGGCTGGCGCAGGGTCCGGCCACCGTGGCCGAGGTCACCCGACCGGCGCTGGTCATGGTGGTCGACGATTCGGTCACGGTGCGCAAGGTCACCAGCCGCCTGCTGGAACGCCACGGCATGGAGGTCTTCACCGCCAAGGACGGGGTGGACGCCATCGCCCAGTTGCAGGAGCGGCAGCCGGACATCCTGCTGCTGGACATCGAGATGCCGCGCATGGACGGCTTCGAGGTGGCGACCCTGGTCCGCCACGATGCGCGCCTCAAGGACCTGCCGATCGTGATGATCACCTCCCGTACCGGGGAAAAACACCGCGAGCGGGCGCTGAGCCTGGGCGTGAACGAATACCTGGGCAAGCCCTACCAGGAGAGCGAACTCCTGGCCCACATCCATCGGTTGGTCAGGGAACATGACTGAGATGCACACCGCCCGCGTCGCCATCCTGGCCGACAGTCCGCTGCAGCGTCACGTGCTGCAGCAGGTGCTGGCCGACAATGGCTATCACGTCGTCCTCAACAGCGATCCGGAGCGCTTCGACGAAGCGGCCTGGCCCTCGGTCGCGACCGACCTGTGGCTGATCGACCTGAGCCAGACCGAGGAATCACCGCTGGTGGACGCGCTGCTGGAGGGGGCCGAGGTGCCCATCCTGTTCGGCGAAGGCCAGGCGCCGGAGCGCTTCACCGACCCCTTCACCCAGTGGGAGAAGCGCCTGATCGGCAAGCTCAAGCGGCTGATCGGCGATCCGGTGGCGGCGGTCGGTCCGGCCCTGGAGACCCTATTGCAGGACCAGCCGCGACCGCCGCGCCTGACCCTGCCGGAACCCCTGGCCAATCTGCCGCTGCCCGCCGGCGATCCGGCTCCCGAGGTCTGGTTGCTGGCGGCCTCCCTGGGCGGTCCGGCGGCGGTAAAGGCCTTTCTCGACGCCTTGCCGGGCGGTCTGCCGGTCGGTTTCCTCTATGCGCAGCACATCGGTGACGGCTTTGCCGCCAACCTGCTGCGCGCGGTCGGCCGGCACAGTCAGTGGCACATCCAGGGCGTGCGCCCGGGTGAGCCGGTGCGCTGTGGCGAGGTGGTGGTGGTGCCGACCCAGCAGGAGCTCACCTTCCGGGCCAACGGCGCCCTGGACATCGTCGAGCGCGCCTGGCCCGAGCCCCATACGCCGTCGATCAGCCAGATGATGCTCAACCTGGCGCAGCACTTCGGCGCCCGCTGCGGGGTCATCGTGTTCAGCGGCATGGGCAACGACGGCACCGCCTCGGCGCCCTATGTGCGGCGGCGCGGTGGCACGCTCTGGACCCAGTCGGCGAGCACCTGCATCGCCCCGAGCATGCCGGAAAGCCTGCGCGAATCGGGTCTCGCGACCCTTACCGCCGATCCCCGCGGCCTGGCCGAAGCCCTGGTGGCGCGCCTGGCCGAGCAGCAAAGCTGAAGGAATCTCCCATGTCGACCGCCGCGCCCGCCGAACACCTGACCGGTCTGCTGCTGACCCTGGCCGATCGCACCCTGCTGCTGCCCAACGCGGCGGTGGCCGAGCTGGTGCCCTGTCGCGAGATCCGGCCACTGCCGGTGCAACCCGACTGGTGCCTGGGCCAGGTCGCCTGGCGCGACCTGCGTCTGCCGCTGATCAGTTTCGAGGCGCTGTCCAGTGGCAGTGCCGCGCAATTCGATGGCGATCGCCATGCGCGGGTGGCCATCCTCAACGCCCTGGGCGGGCGTGAGCGGGTGCGCTTCCTGGCCCTGCTGATCCGCAGCATTCCGCGCTCGTTGCGCATCACCCCCGAGCTGGTCGCTGCCGAGGTACCCCTGGCCGCCCTGGAACTGGGCGCCGTGGCCTACGAAGGCGGCACGGCGCGCATTCCCGATCTGATCGGGGTGGAAGAGCGCCTCGCCGCCGCGGGCGTCTTCTAGACTTTCCGGATCAGGCGCAGGGCGCCGTCTTCATCACGGCTGATGCCGACGCCGCGGTAGTCGGCCAGGGTCGGCAGCCCCAGGTCCAGCGGCTGGCGATGGGTCGCGGTGATGGCCACCGCATCGGCGCCGGCGGCCTTGGCCGCGGCAAAGCCGGCGTGGGCATCCTCGAACACCAGGCAGTCGCCGATCGCCACCCCCAGCTTGCGCGCACCCGCCAGGAAACAGTCCGGCGCGGGCTTGCCCTGGGTGACGTCTTCGGCGCAGATCATCACCGGCGGCAGGGCCATGCCGGCCGCGGCGAGCCGCACTTCGGCCAGCCGGCGCGAAGCCGAGGTGACCAGCGCCCAGCTGCCGGCCGGCAGGCTGGCGAGAAAGGCCGCGGCGCCGGGGATTTCCTGGATATCGGCGACATCGGCGATCTCCAGTTCGGTGATGGCGCGGGTCTCGGCGTCGATGTCCGCGCCCGCCGGGGCGAAGCGCTTGACCGTCTCCACCGCCCGCACCCCGTGCATCACGGCGAGGACGTCCGCCGGATCGAGGCCATGGCCGAGGGCCCAGGTGCTCCAGGCGCGTTCGGCAGAGGCCACGCTGGTGAGCAGGGTACCGTCCATGTCGAACAGGAAGGCGGCGTAGGGGCGAGAGGGCAGGGTCATCCGGGGCTCCAAAACTATCCGTGGGGAAAGGGACGGACCGCCGCGGGGCAGCGGTCCGGGGGGCAAGTCAGGGGGTCTGGAAATCACCCCAGAGTTGCTGGGCCACGCTCAGGGCCACCACCGGCGCGGTCTCGGTGCGCAGCACCCGCGGCCCCAGGCGGGCCGGCTGGAAGCCGGCGGCGCGGGCGGCCGTGACTTCGGCCTCGCTCAGGCCGCCTTCCGGGCCGATCAGCAGGGCCAGGCGGGTGGGGCGGGCATGGCTTTCCAAGGGCTCGGCCACCGGGTGCAGGACCAGCTTGAGATCGGCGTCCAGCCCGGCCTGCCAGTCGGCCAGCAACTGCGGTGGATGGATCAGCGGCACCGTGGAGCGACCGCACTGTTCGCAGGCGCTGATGGCGACCTGGCGCCAGTGCTGCAGGCGCTTGTCGGCGCGTTCGTCCTTGAGGCGCACCTCACAGCGTTCGCTGACCAGTGGGGTGATCTCGGCCACCCCCAGCTCGGTGGCCTTCTGGATCGCCCAGTCCATGCGCTCGCCACGGGACAGGCCCTGGCCGAGGTGGATCCGCAATGGCGAATCGGGTTGGCCGGGCAATTCCTCGGTGAGGTCGACGCTGAGGGTCTTCTTGCCCACCTCGGCGACCTGGCCGAGGTATTCGCGGCCGCTGCCGTCGAACAGTTGCACGGCATCCCCCGGCGCCAGGCGCAGCACGCGGCCCAGGTAGTGGGCCTGGGCCTCGGGCAGGTCGAGACGGCCGAGGGCCAGGGGCAGGTCGAGGTGGCAGCGGGTGAGACGCATGGCGGACTCCAGATCAGCCGGGATCGCGGTGGTTGGGGTGCAGGTCGCTCAGGGCGACGCTGACCGAGGTGCGGGTGGCGAGGTCGATGCCTTCGCTCGCCACCTCGGCGAGGAAGTCGATCTGCTCGGGAGTGATGACGTAAGGCGGCAGGAAGTAGACCACGTTGCCCAGCGGCCGCAACAGGGCGCCGCGAGAGAGGGCGTGCTGGTAGACGGCCAGGCCGCGGCGCTCCTGCCAGGGGTAGGGCGTGCGGCGGGCCTTGTCGGCGGTCATCTCGATGGCCAGGGCCATGCCGGTCTGGCGCACCTCGCCGACCTGAGGATGCTCGGCCAGGTGCGCGGTGGCCTCGGCCATGCGCCGGGCCAGGGGCTTGTTGGCCTCGATGACGTCGTCCTCGGCGAAGATGTCCAGGGTCGCCAGGGCGGCGGCGCAGGCCAGCGGATTGCCGGTATAGCTGTGGGAATGCAGGAAGGCGCGCAGGGTGTGGTAGTCGTCGTAGAAGGCCTGGTAGACCGCATCGGTGGTCAGGCAGGCGGCCAGCGGCAGGTAGCCGCCGGTGAGTGCTTTGGACAGGCAGAGGAAATCCGGGCGGATGCCGGCTTGCTCGCAGGCGAACATCGTCCCGGTGCGACCGAAGCCCACGGCGATCTCGTCGTGGATCAGGTGCACGCCATAGCGATCGCAGGCCTCGCGCAGGAGGCGCAGATAGACCGGGTGGTACATGCGCATGCCGGTGGCGCCCTGGATCAGCGGCTCGACGATCACGGCGGCGACGCTGGCGTGGTGCTCGGCCAGGGTGCGCTCCATGTGCACGAACATCTGCCGCGAATGCTCTTCCCAGCCCATGCCTTCGGGGCGCAGGTAGCAATCGGGGCTCGGCACCTTGAGGGTGTCCAGCAAGAGCCCCTGGTAGGTCTCGGTGAACAGCGCCACGTCGCCCACCGACATGGCCGCCACCGTCTCGCCGTGGTAGCTGTTGGTCAGGGTGACGAAGCGGCGCTTGTCCGGCTGGCCCACGTTGCGCCAGTAGTGGTAGCTCATCTTCAGGGCCACCTCGATGCACGAGGAGCCGTTGTCGGCATAGAACACCCGGTCGAGACCGGCCGGGGTCAGGGCGACCAGGCGCTCGGACAGCTCGATCACCGGCTGGTGACTGAAGCCGGCGAGGATGACGTGCTCCAGCTGGTCGACCTGGGCTTTGATGCGGTCGTTGATGCGCGGATTGGCGTGGCCGAAGACATTGACCCACCAGGAACTGACGGCGTCCAGGTAGCGCTTGCCGTCGAAGTCTTCCAGCCAGACGCCCTCGCCGCGGCGGATCGGGATCACCGGCAGCTGCTCGTGATCCTTCATCTGGGTGCAGGGGTGCCAGAGCACCTCCAGGTCACGGCGCATCCAGTCGTGATTGGTCATTGGCGGTCTCCTGGCGACGGGCCCGGCGATAAAAAGGGGGCGCAAGCCTAAGCCAGGGCGCGCGACGGGAGCAAGGCGCGGGCCGATTGCCGGTCGTGGCGCCGTCTGGTTGCCCCGGGGCCGCTGGCGTATGCTGCGCCACCGCCGTTTCCCGGTCCCAGGAGTCTAGAAAAGATGTCGTCGCGTTGGACAGGTTTTACCGTCTGCTTGGCAGCCGGCGTATTCGCTACCAGCCTGAGCGCAGGCGCTGCCGAGAAGGCCCATAAAGAGTCGCACAAGGCGCCGGAAAAGGCTGCCGCGGCGCCCGTCGCGCCCAGTGGTCCCTCGGTGATCGTGGTCGGTGCCGGCATGGCCGGTCTGGCCTCGGCCTATGAACTGCAGCAGGCCGGCTGGAACGTGACCCTGCTGGAAGCCGGCGCGCGCGTCGGCGGTCGCTCCGGTCTCGCCTCCAGCGAATGGATCGGCGACACCAAGGCCCAGCCGGTGCTCAACCACTACCTGGACACCTTCAAGCTCAAGACCGTGGACGCGCCGTCCTTCGTGCGCACCCCGGGCTATCTGATCGACGGCCAGTACTATTCCCAGGACGACCTGGTGCAGAAGATGCCGGCCGTGGCCGATGCCCTGAAGCGCGTCGACAAGTCCCTGGACGACCTGGCCGCCGCCATCAGCGATCCGCTGCAGCCGACCGCCACCCCGACCCTGCACGCCCTCGACCAGATCAACGCCGCCACCTGGCTGGACAAGCAGAATCTGCCGCCGGTGGCCCGCCAGCTGATCAACCAGCGCATCCGCGTGCGCTACGACGAGCCCTCGCGGCTGTCGCTGCTCTATCTGGCCCAGCAGACCCGCGTCTATCGCGGCGTCGACGACAAGGACCTGCGCGCCTCGCGCCTGCCCGGCGGCAGCGACGTCCTGGCCCAGGCCTTCGTCAAGCAGATCAAGACGATCAAGACCGACAGCAAGGTGTCGAGCATCGTCCAGGATCCGAGCGGCGTGACGGTCAAGGCCGGCGCCAATGGCTACAAGGCCGACTACGTGGTGATGGCGGTGCCGCTGCGCGCCCTTGGTCAGGTGCAGATGACCCCGGCGCTGGACGCCACCCAGCAGGCCGCCATCAAGGGCACCACCTATGGCTGGCGCGACCAGATCCTGCTCAAGTTCAAGACCCCGGTGTGGGACAGCAAGTCGCGCATGAGCGGCGAGATCTACAGCGACCAGGGTCTGGGCATGCTGTGGGTGGAACCGGACGTCAAGGGCGGCGCCAATGTACTGGTCAACCTGGCCGGCGACAGCGCGCGCCTGGTGCAGGCCTTCGGCGACAAGCAGATGGTCGATCAGGTGCTGATCCGCTTCCACGCCCTCTATCCCAAGGCGCGCGGTGCCTTCTCCGGCTACGAAGTCCGTCGCTACAGCCGCGATCCGGGCGTGGGCGGTGCCTATCTGGCCTATGGTCCGGGCCAGATCACCCGTTACTGGCGGCTGTGGGAAAAGCCCACCGGCCGGGTGATCTTTGCTGGCGAGCACACCGATCCGCTGCATCCGGGCACCCTGGAAGGGGCCCTGGCCAGCGGTCAGCGCGCCGCCGGCCAGGTCCGCGACCTCAAGGCCGGCAAGGCCGTGGTCCCGGTCGTCGCCAGCGCCAAGGCCCAGGCTCAGCCGGCTGCCGCGCCCAAGCCCGCCGATGCCGCGCCGGCCAAGGACAGTGGCGAGCACGGTTTCTTCTGGAAGCTGTTCCACTGGTCGTTCTGATCCAGGCCCAGGCCCGGACGTTGCCCCTGCGCAGCGTCTGGGCTGGAGCGGACGGGGCACTCGCGCGCCGTCCGATCCATCGATTCCTTCGATATTGATTCGACACTTTTTCCGCTTTCCATCGATACGTTTGCGGCTAGGCTTAGGCAAAGCTTTTTCAGGAGAGAAAAGCGATGCACTGGCGCAACGATGGCCTTCGCTACGGTCTGGTAAGTCTGGTTCTGCATTGGGTCATGGCCCTGGCGATCGTCGCCATGTTCGCCTCCGGCCTGTGGATGCGCACCCTGGACTACTACGACACCTGGTACCACACCGCCCCCGAACTGCATAAGAGCGCCGGCATCCTCCTGCTGATCGCCCTGGTGCTGCGCCTGCTCTGGCGCCTGGTCAGTCCGCCGCCGCCGGTGGAGGGCAGCCCCCTGGTACGCCGCGCCGCCGGGGCCGGGCACTTCCTGCTCTATGCCTTGATGCTCAGCGTCATGGTGGCCGGCTATCTGATCTCCACCGCCGATGGTGTGGCCATCGATGTCTTCGGCTGGTTCAAGGTGCCGGCGACCCTGAGCGGCCTGCCGGACCAGGCCGATACGGCTGGCAAGATCCACCTCTGGTTCGCCTGGACGCTGATCGTCCTGGCCGGCCTGCATGTGCTGGCCGCGCTCAAGCACCATTTCGTCGACCGCGACGGCACCCTGGTGCGCATGCTCGGCCGGGTCCATACCCCTTCCTGATGTTCGCTTCCCACCACCACATGGAGCTCCATCCAATGCTGAAGAAAACCGTTGCCGCCCTGGCCCTGGGTACCGCTCTGCTGGGCGCCGGCCAGGCCATGGCCGCCGATTACAAGATCGACAAGCAGGGCCAGCACGCCTTCATCCAGTTCCGCATCCAACACCTGGGCTACAGCTGGCTGTACGGCACCTTCAAGGACTTCGACGGCAACTTCAGCTTCGATGCCAAGGATCCGTCCGCCGACAAGATCAAGGTGACCATCAACACCGACAGCGTCGACACCAACCACGCCGAGCGTGACAAGCACCTGCGCAGCGCCGACTTCCTCAACGTCGCCGCCCATCCCCAGGCCAGCTTCGAATCCACCAAGGTCACCCCCACCGGCGACGGCACCGCCGACGTCACCGGCAACCTGACCCTGAACGGCGTGACCAAGCCGGTCACCATCAAGGCCCACTTCATGGGCGAGGGCAAGGATCCGTGGGGCGGCTACCGCGCCGGCTTCGAGGGCACCACCACCCTCAAGCTCAAGGATTTCAACATCCAGAAGGACCTCGGTCCGAAGTCCCAGGAAGTGGAATTCATGCTGTCCTTCGAAGGCGTGCGCCAGTAACGGGACGCCCTCAGGTTGTAACCAAAGATGCCGGATTCGTCCGGCATTTTTATGCCTGGTCGTTTTTGGCGACGAGGCGGGCGCCAGAGGAATCCCCCGGCAGAACTCGCCTTCAGCCTGATGGTCTGCTACCGAGGTCGGTCGTCTGGGCCTGATGTCGTAGGAATAACCGTTTTCACGAGGCGCCGGAGCCGCCGGCGAGATACCCGAGCATGGCGCTTGGGTTATTTACAAACAGTCGTGAACGTAAGTATATTTGTCTGATAATAATTCCTATGCTCGAGCCGGTGCGGATCCACAAGGCGCGCTGCGCATGCTCATTTCCCCGCTTTCAAGGACTTTTGATATGCAGATCAAGCCGGCGCATGCCTTTTTCGCCCCCGCCCTGCTGGCCGTGGCCCTGGCCCTGGGCGCCTGCGGCAAGCAGGACAACAAGGACCAGCAGCAGCAACAGCAGCAGAAGCCCGCGGAGGTCGGGGTGGTGACGATGCAACCCCGCACCGTGACCCTCACCGACGAACTGCCCGGGCGCACCTCGGCCTTCCGCATCGCCGAGGTCCGTCCCCAGGTCAGCGGCATCCTGCTCAAGCGCTACTTCACCGAGGGCGCCGACGTGAAGGCCGGCACCCAGCTCTATCAGATCGATCCGCGCACCTACGAAGCCAACGTCAACTCGGCCAAGGCCTCGCTGGCCCAGGCCCAGGCGACCCTGGCCTCCAACCGGCTCAAGGCCCAGCGCTATGGCGCCCTGGTCAAGGAGCAGGCGATCAGCAAGCAGGAAGCCGACGACGCCCTGTCCATGCAGCGGCAGAACGAAGCCCAGGTGGAATCGGCGAGAGCCGCCCTGCGCAACGCCGAGATCAACCTGGCCTACACCAAGGTCGCCGCGCCGATTTCCGGCCGCATCGGGCGCTCGATGATGACCGAAGGCGCCCTGGTCACCGCCGACCAGACCACCGCCCTGACCAGCATCACCCAGCTCGATCCCATCTATGTCGACGTGACCCAGTCCGCCACCGACCTGTTGCGCCTGCGCCGTGAACTGGACAGCGGTCAGCTGCAGCGCGTGCAGGGCGAGAACGCCGCCGAGGTCAAGCTGATGCTGGAAGACGGCAGCGCCTACAGCCGTCCCGGCAAGCTCAAGTTCGCCGAGGTCTCGGTGGATCAGGGCACCGGCTCGGTGACCATCCGTGCCGAATTCCCCAACCCCGACAAGCTGCTGCTGCCAGGCATGTTCGTGCGTGCCCAGCTGCAGTCCGGCGTTCGCCAGAATGCCCTGCTGGTGCCGCAACAGGGCGTGACCCGCGACATCAAGGGCCAGCCCACCGCCATGGTGGTCAACGGCGAAGGCAAGGTCGAGCAGCGAATCCTCAAGACCGAGCGTACCGTGGGCTCCGACTGGCTGGTCACCGACGGCCTGAAGGCGGGTGACAAGGTCATCACCGAGGGCCTGCAGAAGATCAAGCCGGGCGCCACCGTCACCACCAAGCCGGCGAGCAACATCGCCTCCGCCGAGCAGAAGCCGGCGGGTCAGGCTCAGTAAGGGGAGCGCCCGATGTCCAAGTTCTTCATCGACCGGCCCATCTTCGCCTGGGTGATCGCCCTGGTGATCATGCTCGCCGGTATCCTGTCGATCCTCAATCTGCCGATCAACCAGTACCCGAACATCGCCGCCCCGGCGGTCTCGATCCAGGTGAGCTACCCGGGCGCCTCGGCGCAGACGGTGCAGGACACCGTGGTCCAGGTCATCGAGCAGCAGATGAACGGGATCGACAACCTCAGGTACATCTCCTCGGAGTCCAACTCCGATGGCAGCATGACCATCATCGTGACCTTCAACCAGGGCACCAACTCCGACATCGCCCAGGTCCAGGTGCAGAACAAGCTGCAGCTGGCGACGCCGCTGCTGCCGCAGGAAGTGCAGCAGCAGGGCATGCGCGTGGCCAAGTACCAGCGCAACTTCATGATGGTGGTGGGCCTGGTCTCCATGGACGGCTCCCTGACCAAGGAAGACCTGTCCAACTACATCGTTTCCAACATGCGTGATCCCATCGCGCGGACCAGCGGTGTGGGTGACTTCCAGGTGTTCGGTGCCCAGTACGCCATGCGCATCTGGCTCGATCCGCAGAAGCTGGTGAAGTACCAGCTGACGCCGGTCGACGTCAGCAGCGCCATCCAGAGCCAGAACGTGCAGATCGCCTCCGGTCAGCTCGGCGGCCTGCCGGCGGTGCCGGGGCAACAGCTCAACGCCACCATCATCGGCAAGACCCGCCTGACCAGCGTCGAGGAATTCGGCAAGATCTTCCTCAAGGTCGATCAGAGCGGCGCCCAGGTGCGCCTGCGCGACGTGGCACGGGTGGAGCTGGGGGGCGAGAACTATTCCATCGACGCTCAGTTCGACGGCAAGCCGGCCTCCGGCATGGCCCTGCGTCTGGCCACCGGGGCCAACGCCCTGGACACCGCCAAGGCGGTCCGCGCCACCATCGAACGGCTCAAGCCGTTCATGCCGCCGGGCATGGAAGTGGTCTATCCCTATGACACCACCCCGGTGGTGACCGCTTCCATCCACGAGGTGGTCAAGACCCTGGGCGAGGCGATCCTGCTGGTGTTCCTGGTGATGTTCCTGTTCCTGCAGAACTTCCGGGCCACCCTGATCCCCACCATCGCCGTACCCGTGGTTCTGCTGGGCACCTTCGCGGTGCTGCTGGCCGCCGGTTTCACCATCAACATCCTGACCATGTTCGGCATGGTGCTCGCCATCGGCCTGCTGGTGGACGATGCCATCGTGGTGGTGGAAAACGTCGAGCGGGTGATGGCCGAGGAGGGGCTCTCGCCCAAGGAGGCGACGCGCAAGTCCATGGGCCAGATCCAGGGCGCCCTGGTCGGTATCGCCATGGTGCTGTCGGCGGTGTTCGTGCCCATGGCCTTCTTTGGCGGCTCCACCGGGGTGATCTATCGCCAGTTCTCCATCACCATCGTTTCCTCGATGGTGCTCTCGGTGCTGGTGGCCCTGATCCTGACCCCGGCGCTGTGCGCCACCCTGCTCAAGCCGGTCAAACAGGGGCACCACGAGAAGCGCGGTTTCTTCGGCTGGTTCAACCGCAAGTTCGAGAGCGGTCAGCACCGCTACGAGCGCAGCGTGGCCGCGGTGATCCGCCACAAGGTGCCCTTCCTGCTGCTGTACCTGCTGATCGTCGGCGTCATGGTGTTCCTGTTCACCCGCATCCAATCGTCCTTCCTGCCGGAAGAGGACCAGGGCGTGATCTTCGCCCAGGTCACCACGCCGCCGGGCTCCAGTGCCGAGCGGACGCAGAAGGTGCTCGACACCATGCGCGAGATGATGATGAAGAACGACTCGAGCGCGGTCAGCTCGATGTTCACCGTCAACGGCTTCAACTTCGCCGGTCGCGGCCAGAGCTCGGGCCTGGCGTTCATCCAGCTCAAGCCCTGGGAAGAGCGTCCGGACGCCAAGGACGGGGCCAGTGCCGTGGCCGGTCGCGCCATGGGCTACCTGTCGGGCATCAAGGACGCCATCGTCTACGCCATCGTGCCGCCGGCGGTGCTGGAGCTGGGTAACGCCACCGGCTTCGACTTCTATCTGCAGGACCAGGGCGGCATCGGCCACGAGGCGCTCATGGCCGCGCGCAACCAGCTGCTCGGCATGGCCGCGCAGAATCCCAAGCTGATGCAGACCCGTCCCAACGGCCTCAACGACGAGCCGCAATTCAAGCTCATCGTCGACGACGAGAAGGTGCGCGCCCTGGGGCTGTCGCAGAGCGACGTCAACCAGACGCTGTCCATCGGCTGGGCGTCCAGCTACGTCAACGACTTCATCGACCGCGGTCGGGTGAAGAAGGTGTACCTGCAGGGCGAAGCCAGCGCGCGGATGAATCCCGAGGACTTCAACAAGTGGTACGTGCGCAACAGCGCGGGCGAGATGGTGCCAGTGTCGGCCTTCGCCCGCGGCGAGTGGATCTACGGCTCGCCCAAGCTGGAGCGCTACAACGGCATCTCCTCGCTGGAGATCCTCGGTTCCGCGGCGCCCGGCTACAGCACCGGTGACGCCATGGCCGAGATCGAGCGCATGGCCAAGGACCTGCCGCAGGGCGTGGGTATCGCCTGGACCGGTCTGTCCTACGAGGAGCGGCTGTCGGGCTCCCAGGCGCCGGCGCTCTACGCCCTGTCGCTGCTGGTGGTGTTCCTCTGCCTGGCGGCGCTGTACGAGAGCTGGTCGATTCCGATCGCGGTCATCCTGGTGGTGCCGCTGGGGGTGGTGGGGGCCTTGCTGGCCACCTACTTCCGTGGCCTGGCCAACGACGTCTTCTTCCAGGTCGGTCTGTTGACGACCATCGGTCTGGCGGCGAAGAACGCCATCCTGATCGTGGAATTCGCCAAGGAGCTGCACGAGGGCGGCAAGAACATCGTCGATGCGGCGGTGGAGGCCTCGCGCATGCGTCTGCGGCCCATCATCATGACCTCCATGGCCTTCATCCTGGGCGTGGTGCCCCTGGCGATCTCCTCGGGCGCGAGCTCCGGCAGTCAGCACGCCGTGGGTACCGGCGTGATCGGCGGCATGCTCACCGCCACGATACTGGCGATCTTCTGGATTCCCATGTTCTACGTGGTGGTCAGCAGCCTGTTCAAGGACAAGGCCACCAAGGACCAGGAAGCCCATGGCAAGGAAGGACACTGATATGAAGAAGTCTGTCTTGGCGGTGGTCGTGGGCATGCTGGCCGTCTCCGGCTGCAGCCTGATCCCCGACTACCAGCGACCCAACGCGCCGGTGGAGAATGCCTGGCCCCATGGCCAGGCCTACGATGCCCTGACGGTCAATCGCGACCAGCAGGCGGCCGACATCGGCTGGCGCGATTTCTATCGCGATCCGGCCCTGCAGCAACTGATCCAGCTGTCGCTGGACAACAACCGCGACCTGCGCCAGGCCGCGCTGAACGTGCGCCTCTACCAGGCGCAGTACCGCGTGCAGCGCGCCGAGCTGTTTCCCGACATCAGTGTCAGCGGCACCGGGACCCGTACCCGCCAGCCGGAAGACCTGAGCCAGGTCTCCGCCATCCGCGAACTGCTCGCCGGCAACAGCGCCAACGGCGCGGGTGGCGGTGGCGGCGGCAGCATCAGCAGCCAGTACAGCGTGACCCTGGGCTTCACCTCCTATGAGCTGGACCTCTTCGGTCGCCTGCGCAGCCTCAGCGAGCAGGCGCTGCTCAACTACTTCGCCACCAGCGAAGGACGTCGCAGCACCCAGATCTCGCTGGTCTCGGAAGTGGCCAACGCCTACTACGCCTGGCTCACCGACCAGCGCATGCTGCAACTGACCCGCGAGACCCTGGACGCCTATCAGCGCTCCTACGACCTGACCCGTCAGACCGTGGAGAACGGCGTGGCCAGCGGCCTGGACCTGCGCCAGTCGCGCACCGCCCTGGAAGGGGCGCGGGCGAATCTGGCGCAATACACCCGCCAGGTGGCCCAAGATCGCAATGCCCTGACGCTGCTGCTGGGCACCTCGATCCCGGCCGACCTGCCGCAGGGCAAGGGCCTGGACGGCAAGGACCTGCTCGCCGACCTGCCGGCCAACCTGCCGTCGGATCTCCTGCAGAAGCGCCCGGACATCCTCCAGTCCGAGCTGCAGCTGCGCGCCGCCAACGCCAACATCGGCGCGGCGCGGGCGGCCTTCTTCCCGCGCATCAGCCTGACCGCCCAAGGTGGCACGGCCAGTCGCGATCTGAATGGCCTGTTCGACGCCGGCTCCGGCTACTGGACCTTCTCGCCGAGCATCAACATCCCGATCTTCACGGCCGGCAGCCTCAAGGCCAGCCTGGATGCGGCCAGGATCCAGAAGGACATCAACGTCGTCACCTACGAGAAGTCGATCCAGACCGCCTTCCGCGAAGTGGCCGATGCCCTGGCGGCGAAGGGCACCTATGACGACCAGCTGCAGGCCCAGCAGGACCTGGTGCAGGCCAGCCAGGAGTACTACGACCTGGCCAACCTGCGCTATCGCCAGGGCATCGACAACTACCTCACGGTGCTCGACGCCCAGCGCTCGCTGTACAGCGCCCAGCAGCAGCTGATCACCGATCGACTCAACCAGCTCAACAGCGAGGTCACCCTGTACAAGGCCCTCGGCGGTGGCTGGCTGGAGCGTAGCCAGACGCGACCGCCGCTGGCGGCCAAGCCCTGACCCTGCTCCAGCAAGACGCCGGCCTCGTGCCGGCGTTCTTCTGTCCGGGGTGCCCGTCTATCGACGCCGCTGGGGGGCTGGGTATACTGCCCCCTGTCCCTTTCTCTGGAGTCTCTGCATGCGCTATCGCCTGTTGCTCGGCCTGCTCGCCGCCACTGGTCTGACCCTGGCCGGCTGCGCCAGCAGCCCCCAGCAATTGAGTCCGCAACCCCAGATCACCGCGCCCATCGCCCCGGTCGGCCAGGGCCAGCCGGTCTCGGTCCGGGTGGTCGACGGCCGTTCCTCCTTTACCCTCGGCACCCGTGGCGGTCTCTATCCCGACACCAGCGTGGTGGTGGTGCAGACCCAGGACGTGATTCCCAAGCTGCAGGCCGAAGCCGAGAAGGCGGTCCGCCAGATGGGCTTCACCCCGTCGCCCAATGCCGGCCCCGGCGCGCCCCAGCTGACCCTGACCCTGGCCGAGCTGAACTACCAGTCGCCCAAGGAGCTGTACGTCACCGCCTCCGACGTTGCCGCGGCCTTCCAGGTCGACGTCCGCAACAGCCAGCGCGGCTACCGCGGCCGCTACGGCGCCAGCCTCAACCAGCGTTTCGGCATGGCGCCCAACGCCGAGGCCAACACCAAGCTGGTCAGCGATGTGCTGAGCGACGCCCTGACCCGGGTATTCAAGGATCCGACCGTGGTCCAGGTGCTCAGCGGTCGCTGAAAACCCGACGCCCACGAAAAAGCCCGGCCAGTGCCGGGCTTTTTCGTGGGTCGCCGACCGCTATTCCAGGCCGGCCAGCACGCGGTACTTGTTGAGCACCGGCTGGGCGTACTGGCGCACCAGCTGCGCCCGGTATTCCGCCGGGCACTCGGCCAGGCGCTTTTCCCACTCGCCGCGGGCGACCGCGATCTCCTCGGCGGGAAACAGGGCGTCCACCGCGGGCACGGCCAGCTCCGGATCGCGACCCTCCCAGGCGGCATAGGCCAGGTAGCTGGCCGGGAACAGCCGGTAGTTGCCGAGGATCTGCCGGTCCATTTCCTGGGCCAGCGCCTTGGCATCCTCGAACTCACCCGTGACCGGCTCGCCAAAGGCCACGTGCACCCGGCCCTTGTAGCCGGTGATCCCCAGGGCGATGCTGACGTCGTCCTCGCCCGGCGCCTTGGTATAGCCGCCGGTGGTGGCGCGGATGTGCAGTTCGCGGGCCTTGGCCTGGTCGCAGGGATCGAATTCGTAGCTGATGGACACCGGGACGATATTCAACGCCTTGACCAGCTCGGCGAAGGGCGCGTCCTTGCAGCTCATGTGGAACATCTTGAGGATGGCCGAATCGGTACGGTCGTCGCCGTCCTTGGCCCGGCCCTCGGCCTGGGCGATCCAGATGGACTGGCCGTCCTGGCGGATCGAGTGATTGATGTAGGCGGACAGATTCTGGTACGCCGCCAGCTTCTCGCGCCGACCGCTGATGGAGCGGTGCACGATGAAGCTCTTGTTCAGTCGCATCAGGTCGCTGACGAAGGGCTTCTGCAGGAGGTTGTCGCCGATGGCAATGCGCGGCGTTGGCAGACCGGCGTGGTAGACGGCATAGTTGACGAAGGCCGGGTCCATCACGATGTCGCGGTGGTTGGCCAGGAACAGATAGGCCCGGCCGCTGCGCAGCTGGTCGATACCGGAGTAGGTGACGCCGTCCGAGGCCTTTTCGATGGCGCGATCCACATAGGGTTCGAGCTTGTCCTGCAGCGCGGCGACGCTCTGGATGCCGCCCAGTTCCTGGCGCAGGCGGGTGCGCAACAGGGGCCGCACCACCCAGCCGAGGCCCTTGGACAGGCGCGGGAAACGGTAGCCGGCGAGGATGGCGATGAAGTGGTCGTCGTCGATCAGGCGGGCCAGAACCCCGGGGACTTCCGCGTCGTTATAGGGTCGAATGGCTTCGAACTCGCCCATGGTGTTCTCTTGTAGAAATTCCGGCGGCCATAGTAGTGGGCGTGGCGCCAGATGCAAGCGCCAGGGGCCGGATGGGCGGCAGGTTGGCGGTCGAGGAGTGCAGGCAGATGCTGGAAAGCCAGGAATACGATTGCCCTTATTGCGGCGAACCGGGCGAGGTGGTGCTCGACCTCAGCGGCGGTGATCAGGACTACTACGAAGACTGCGAAGTCTGCTGCCGGCCGATCCGCTTCGGCCTGCACACCGATGGCGAGGACTGGAATCTCGAGGTTCGTCGGGAGGACGACTGATGCGGCGCATCTACGAGCCGGGTTCGCTGCACGAGGGCGAATTGCTCCTGGCGGTGCTGGCCAGCGAAGGCATCAGCGGCTTTCTCGCCGGGCGCCATCTGCTCGGGGGCATCGGCGACCTGCCGGCGGCAGGGCTGCTCGGCCTGCTGGTCGAGGATGAGGAGGCCCTCCGCGCGCAGGCGCTGATCGCCGCGTACAATGCCGCCACGCCCCTGCCGGGAGAGGATCCGTCCCCCGAGCAGGGCATCCTCGTCTGCTAGGTTCTAGACGAAAAGTGCCTACGCATCGGTGATGCTTCGTTGAAAAACGCTTCGGAATGCTCATTTACCACTTGTAAACTCCGCTTCCTCAGCATTTTTCGCCTCGCCTGACCTTCGCTCGGCGACTTTTCGTAAAGAACCTAAAAAGGTTTTCATGTCCGGACGCTACGCCCTGTTCCGCTGGCCCGCCGAATTCGCCGCCCTGGCGGGATTCCCCGAAAAGCATGCGCCGCGCTGGAACATCTCCCCCCATCAGCAGGTGCTGCTACAGCGGCGGACCGCCGAGGGCGAGCGGGTCGACAGCGGTCGCTGGGGACTGACTCCGCCCTGGCTCACCGATCTTTCCCGCACCCCCACCCACGCCCGCGCTGAAAGCCTGGCCACCCAGCCGATGTTTCGCGAGCCCTTTCGCCTGCGACGTTGCCTGCTGCCCGCCAACGGCTTCTACGAATGGCGCGGCAATCATCGCAAGCGGCCCTACTGGATGCTCAATGGCGAACCCCTGGCCTGGTTCGCCGCGCTCTGGGAGGCCTATCCGGCCGGGGACCAGCTCTGGCTGTCGGTGGCCATGGTCACCCAGGCCGCCGGCCCGCTGCGGCGGCCAATCCTGCTGGATGAAGCGGGGCGTTCCCTCTGGCAGGATCCGAACAGCTCGCCTGAAGCCCTGCAGGCGCTGTTGGCCGCGGGCGGCATGCCGCTGCGCGAGCGGGTGCTGGCCGATATCGTCAATCGGCCCGAGGTGGACGGGCCGGAGTGTCTGACCCCGCTGTAGACGCGGCCCTCACCCCGGCCTCTCCCAGGAGGGAGAGGGGGGCTTGGCACTTGAGGGGAGGGGGCTAGACCCGGAACCGTCCCGCCAGCTGGCGTTGCTGTTCGGCCAGTTCGCGCAGTTGCTGGCCGGCGCGGGAGGCGCTGTCGGCTTCGCCGTGGACCGCCTGGGCGCTCTGGCCGATATTGACCACGTTGCGATTGATGTCCTCGGCCACCGCGCTCTGTTCTTCCGCGGCGCTGGCGATCTGCAGATTCATGCTGGTGATCTCGCCCACCGCCGCCAGGATGGTGTCCAGGGCCTGGCGGGTGGCCTCGGTCTGGGCGACCTGGGTGCTGGTCTGGGCGCCGCTGGCCTGCATCACCGTCACCGCCTCGCGGGTGCCCTGCTGCAGGCGCTGGATCATCTCCTGGATCTCGCCGGTGGCGACCTGGGTCTTTTGCGCCAGGTTGCGCACCTCGTCGGCCACCACGGCAAAGCCGCGGCCCTGCTCGCCGGCACGCGCCGCCTCGATGGCGGCGTTGAGCGCCAGCAGATTGGTCTGCTCGGCGATGCCGTTGATGGTGGTGAGGATGGAGCCGATGTTCTCGCTGTCCTCGGCGACCCGGCGGACCTGCTCCACCGCGCGCTCGATCTCCCGGGCGAGGGCGGCGCTGCTGGCGACGTTCTGCTGCACCAGCCGCTGGCCTTCGTTGACCGCGCCGTCCGCCTCGGTGGCGGCCCGCGCCGCGCGACCGGCATTGCCGGCCACGTCCTGGGCGGTGGCGGTCATCTCCTGCATGGCGGTGGCCAACTGGTCGATCTCCTGCAGCTGGCGCTGCACGCCGTCGCGGGTGCGCTGGGCGATATGGGAGGTGTGCTCGGCGGCCGAGGCCACCTCGCCCACCGAGCGGATCAGCTGGCCGATGAGGCCCTGCAGCGAGGCCAGGAAGCGATTGAAGCCGCCGGCCATGGCACCGACCTCGTCGCGGCGCTCGGTGGCGAGGCGCTGGGTGAGGTCACCGTCGCCCTGGCCGATGGCGTCGAGCATGGTCACCATCTGCCGCAGCGGCCGGGCGATGCGCAGGCTGATCAGCCAGAGTACCAGTAGACCGGCGCCAGCGACCGCCAGGCCCACCAGCAGCATGCCGATCACGTCCTGGTGGCGTTGGCTGCCGAGGGTTTCCTTGAGGCTGTAGAGGTCGGCCAGCACGGCTTCGCGGGGGAGTTCGATGATCAGCGTCCAGACCTGGCGGTTGTCGCCGGCGAAGCGCAGCGGCAGATAGACCTGATAGCGCTCGCTCTGGGCGTCGAAGCGCCGGGTGACGCCTTCGCCCAGGTCCTTGAGGCCGGCCAGGGTCGCGCCCAGCACCGGTTCGGCCGGTTTGCCCAGCTGGCTGGCATCGGCGGTGTAGGCGACCAGGGTGCCGCGGCCGGCCACCAGAGCCATGCGGCCCACGCCGCCATAGAGGCGGCCATTGGCCTTGACCAGCTGGCGCTGGATGAAGTCCAGCGGCACGTCGGCACCGACCACGCCCTTGAAGGCGCCGCCGACCAGGATCGGCACGTTGAAGGAGGCGATCAGCACCTGCTGCTCGTTGACCGTGTCGGGCATGGGGTCGAGCACGCAGGTGGTGCGATTTTCCCGCGGGCAGAGGTAGTACTCGCCTTCGCGCACGCCCGAGGGCAGCCGGGTCTGGCTTTCCACGGTCGGGCCGATCGGTTCCACCGTCACATCGCCGTCGAGGGTCTTGTGCCACCAGGGGGTGAAGCGCCCATGCTCGTCGTAGCCGGCCGCGGCATCACCGCGATGGCGGTCGTCCTGGCCGTCGATGGCATTGGGTTCCCAGACGGTATAGAGACTGAGCAGGCCGGACTGGCGCTGCAGACTCCGGCCCAGCAGGCGGACCAGACTCTGGCGATCCAGCTCGACCTGCTGGTCGCCCGGACTGGCCATGGCCACGTTGAGTTGCGCCAGCTGACTGGCCAGTTGCAGGGGGACGTCCAGCTGGCGTTGCAGCTGGTTGCCCACGGCCTCGGCCTCGGCCGTGAGCCGGGCTTCGGCGGCCGTGGCGGCCAGGGCCTCGGTATGGCTGTCGACCAGGGCGCGGGTGCGCTGACCGGCGAACAGGGTGTAGGCGATCAGGGCAGCGACCACCGCCAGGATGCAGGCGCCGGCCAGCAGGGTGATGGAGGTGCGGATGGAGCGGGAATTCATGGGGGACTCCGGGGCGTTCGATACCGGGAGCTATCGGCGCAGATGTCTGTCCATTGAGGCCTCCGGTCGGCTGGCAGGAGAGCGTTGCCGGGCATTACCGGACGTTGCCGGGTCTGACGCCCCTCTCTAGACTGTATCCGCCTCGATACCTGGAGATTCCCATGCGCCGTATCCTTCCCCTCGCAGGCCTGTCCCTGAGCCTGCTGCTGGTCGCCTGCCAGACCGTCAATACCACCTCCGGTGGTGCGGTCGGGGTGCAGCGCAAGCAGTACATGTTCAGCATGCTGTCCGAGCAGCAGGTCAACCAGATGTACGCCCAGTCCTATGCCAAGACGGTCAGCGAGGCCAAGTCCGCCGGCAAGCTGGCCAACGACACGGCCGACGGCAAGCGCGTGGCCGCCATCGCCAAGCGGCTGATCCCGCAGACCGCGGCCTTCCGTCCGGACGCGGTGAACTGGGACTGGCAGGTCAACCTGGTGCAGAGCGACGAACTCAACGCCAACTGCGGCCCCGGCGGCAAGATCTTCGTCTACAGCGGCCTCATCGATCAGCTCAAGCTGACCGACGACGAACTGGCGGCGGTGATGGGCCACGAGATCGCCCACGCCCTGCGCGAGCACAGTCGCGAGCAGATGTCGCGGGCCTATGCCATCCAGATGGGGGAGAACCTCGGCGGCGCCCTGCTGGGCGTTGGCCAGGGCGGCATGCAGCTGGCCGACCAGGTGTCCCAGGTGGCCCTGACCCTGCCGTTCAGCCGCGGCAACGAGAACGAGGCGGATCTCATCGGTCTGGAGCTTTCGGCGCGTGCCGGCTACAACCCCAATGCCGCCATCACCCTCTGGCAGAAGATGGCCCAGGCCAGCCAGGGCAAGCAGCCGGCGGAATTCCTCAGCACCCACCCCTCCGACGCCAACCGCACCAAGGCCCTGCAGGCGGCGATTCCCAAGGTGATGCCGCTGTACGAGGCGGCGAAGAAGGGTTGAGGGTTTGGGTTGGGTGAGAGGGTTTCCCTCACCCCAGCCCTCTCCCAGGGGGAGAGGGGGCGGGTAGGCGCCGTAAGTTGGGTTGAGCGCAGCGAAGCCCGACAGGGCGCGGTGTCGCTACCGCCGACGGGCGCTGTAGACCTTGAAGCCGTCGCGCTCGGCCAGGGTGCGGCAATTGCCGAAGGCGGCCTCGATCAACGGCGGATAGCGCAGGAAGCTGTTGGCCACCAGGCGCAATTCGCCGCCGGGACGCAGATGACGCACCGCCTCGGCCAGCAGGGTCTCGGTGGTGCGGTAGTCGGTCTTCACGCCGCTGTGGAAGGGCGGGTTGCTGACGATGGCGGCAAGACCGGTGGGCGCCGCGGCGATGCCGTCACCGGCGATCACGGTTCCGGCCAGGCCATTGGCCGCCAGGGTCTGGCGACTGCTGGCCGCGGCGAAGGCGTCCACGTCGAGCAGGTGCAGGCTGCTGGCGGGATAGCGGCGGGCCAGGGCGGCGCCGACCACGCCGGCGCCACAACCGAAGTCCAGTACCGCCCCCTCGGGCAAGCCGTCGAGGTGTTCCAGCAGTAGCGCCGTGCCCACGTCCAGCCGGCCATGGCTGAACACGCCCGGCAGGCTGAAGATCTCCAGACTCATCCCCGCCCGCTCCAGCCGGTGACGTTGCAGCCAGGCGTCCGGCTGCGGATCGGCCGAGGTACGAGCGCCCTGCACCACCCACAGTTGGCAATGGCGGGCACTGTCGAGCTTGCTGGCCTGGCCCAGGGCGCCCAGCTGGCGCGCCGCGCGTTCGATCCCGGCCTTCTTTTCCCCGACCAGAAACAGACTACCCGCGGCCGGCAGGCGCTGGCTCAGGGCGGTGAGCAGGAAGTCGGTGGCCTCGCGGGACTTGGGCAGGAACAGCACGGCAGCGGTGAAGTCGCCCGCCGGGGGCTCGGTCCCCAGGCTGACGCGACCCGGATAGCGCCGCATCAGTTGTTCGGCCTCGCCCGCATGCCAACTCCAGCCGCTGGCCGCGGGCAGGGCGCCCAGCAGCTCATCGGCCGGCAAGCCGGCCAGCAGCAAGGCGCCGCCAAAGCGCTCGGGGTGACGGAGGAGGACTTCGCTGCGCGGATCCATGGGGCTACCTGGCGAAAAAAGCGCGAACTTTAGCAGACCACCCGCTGCGGCGTGCCGGCGAAATGACCCTCGGCATTGGCGGCGAGCTGGCCAATGATCCGCTGGCGCGCCTCGCGACTGCCCCAGGCGTTGTGCGGGGTGACGATCAGTCGTGGAATGTCGCCGGCCAGCAGCGGATTGCCGTCGCGCGGCGGCTCGACGCTGAGCACGTCGGTGGCGGCGCCGGCCAGGTGGCCGCGTCTCAGGCAGTCGGCCAGGGCCTGTTCGTCGACGATGCCGCCGCGGGCGGTGTTGACCAGGAAGGCCGTGGGTTTCATCGCCGCCAGTTCCGCCTTACCGATAAGGCCGCGGGTCTGCTCGGTCAGCGGGCAGTGCATCGTCAGGGCATCCACCTGGGGCAGCAGCTCGGCCAGCGGCAGGCTGCCCGGGCGGGCGGGCCGACCGGGCAACTGGCCCACCAGGGTCTGCATGCCGAAGGCTTCGGCCAGCCGCTTGACCGCGCTGCCCAGTTCGCCGAGGCCGAGCAGGCCCAGGGTCTTGCCCTCCAGCTCGACGATGGGGTGATCGAGCAGGCAGAACTGGCTGGCGCTCTGCCAGCGACCGGCGCGGATGTCCGCTTGGTAGTCCGGCAACCGGGTGGCCAGGGCCAGCAGCAGCGCCAGGGTGTGCTGGGCGACCGAGGCGGTGCCGTAGCCCTGGCAGTTGCAGACGCGCACGCCCTGGGCGCGTGCGGCCTCCAGGTCGATGTTGTTGGTGCCTGTGGCGCTGACCAGCACCAGCTTCAACTCGGGGCAGGCGGCCAGGATGGCGGCGTCCAGCACCACCTTGTTGACGAGGGCGACCTGGGCGCCGGCCAGGCGCGCCGCGACCTCCTCCGTGGCGCTCGCCGGATGGAGTTCCAGTTCGTCGAACACCGCGCGCAAGGGCGCCGGGTCCAGATCGCCCAGGTCGAGAGAGGCATAGTCGAGGAACACGGCGCGAACGGGCATGACGACTCCAGCGGACAGGGAAGGGAGGTCCGAGCCTAGCAGCCGCGGGTCGTCCAGGAAAACCGCCCGGTCGCGGCTGGAGTATGCTGAGGGGATGAACTATCTCGCGCACCTGCACCTGGGCGGCCCCGGCCGCGAAGATCGCCTCGGCAGTCTCTACGGCGATTTCGTCAAGGGCTCGGCGGACCTCTGGCCGGCCGGGATCGCCGCCGGCATCCGGCTGCACCGGCGCATCGACGTCTATACCGACGACCATCCCCTGGTGATCCGGGCCAAGACCCGGTTGCCCGCGGCGCGGCGGCGGGTGGCCGGACTGCTGGTGGATGTCTTCTTCGATCACTGCCTGGCGCGCCTCTGGCACGACTATGCCGAGCAGCCGCTGCCGGATTTCGTCGCGGACTGCTACCAGACCCTGCTGGAGGAGCCGGAGCTGCCGCCGCGGCTGGCCCGCATCGCGCCCCTGATGGCGCGTCAGGACTGGCTGGGCAGCTACCAAGACTTCGCCGTGCTGGAGCGGGTGGTGGAAGGCATGGCGCGGCGGCTGTCACGCCCGGAGCTGCTGGCCGGGGCCTTCGCCGAACTGGAGGCCGCCTACGACGGCCTGCTGGCAGACTTTCGCGACTTCTATCCGCAGTTGCAGGCCTTCGCCGCCGCCGAGCGGGCGGCGCGGGTTTCCAGCTGAATCCCGAGGCGGGCGGCGATGGCCGCCTGGCAGCGACCCGCCAGTACCTGGCGCGCCTGGCCTTGGGGCAGCACCGCGGGCAGCAACTCGATCCTCAGGGTGGTCCCGCCATTCTCCAGCAGGCGCAGCAGATGGCTGACCAGGTCGTCGTCGCCGATGAAGGCCGCGGCCCGGTCAGGCTCGCCGTGGCGCCAGTAGCTCAGGGCCACGGGTTGCAGCGGAGTGCCGGTGGCGATGGCCGGACTCAGCAGCCGGCCATGAAAGGTCCGCAGCACGCTGCCGTCGGTGGTGGTGCCCTCGGGAAAGAGCGCCAGCGACAGGCCCTGGGTCAGGCGCGTGGTCAAGGCTTCGCCCAGGGCGTCGCCGCGTTCGGCACCGCGGCGGATGAACAGGGTGCCGGCCTGGCGCGTCAGCCAGCCGGCGAAGGGCCAGTCCGCCACCTCCGCCTTGGACAAGAAGCCCAGCGGCCGCAGGCTGCCGAGGGCGACGATGTCCAACCAGGACACATGATTGGCCAGCCACAGATGGGTGCCGTGCGGCACCTCGCCCCGGACCTCCAGGCGCAAGCGCAGCGCCCGAGCCAGCAGCTGGAAGAAGCGCCGCGTCAGCCGTTGCCGCAGCCCCAGGCAGGGCCGCCGACCGAGCGTTACCGCCAGCGCCACCGTCAGGGCGAACAGCGCCCCGAGCAGCAGCGCGGCCAGCACCGGCAGCAACCGCAGGGCGAGGCGCAGTCGCCTCATACCGCGGCCTTGAAGTGGCGGGCATAGCGTGGGCAGAGGTCTTCGCGCTTGAGCAGGATGAAGACGTCGGCCACGCCGAATTCCGGATCCCAGCAGGGCGCGCCGCAGACCTGGGCGCCCAGGCGCAGATAGGCCTTGAGCAGGGGCGGCAGCTGCACCACCAGGTTGTCCGGCACGGCGACGAAGGGCAGCGGGCGCCGCGGCGTGGCGCGGATCGCCGGGGTGCGTTCGTCCCGCGCGGCCTGGCGCAGCAGGGCGGCGGCCTGCAGACCGCCATCGGCCATGGGCACGCTGGCGCAGCCCATGAGGTAGCGATAGTCGCCACAGGCCATGATTTCGGCCAGTTCCGCCCACAGCAGGGCGATGGCGGCGCCGGTGCGATGCCCGGGCGCCACGCAGGTGCGGCCGATTTCCAGCAGCGGACCCTGCAGGCCGTCCAGGCCTTCCAGCTGGAATTCGCTTTCGCTGTAGAGACTGCCCAGGCGCTCGCGGCGGCGTCCGTCGAGCAGTCGCGTGGTGGCGATCAGCTCGCCGCTGCGCAGGTCGCGCACCCCCAGGTGCAGGCAGTGGGCGTCGTAGACATCCTGGTCGAGGTTGTCGGCGAAATGCACGCCGTAGGTGCTGCCGAAGACGTTGGCCCGCAGGCGCTGGGCGGCGCGGATATCCGCGGCGGTCGACAGGCGTTCGGCGCGCAGCGCGGGCGGTGCGGACACTGGAATCGGCATGGCAGGGCTCCGGCAGTGGGTATGCAGCAAACCCTAGGTAGCCGGGATGACAGCCCCGTGAAGCGGCCGTGGCGATCTCGTGACGAGCGGTCGGGCACCGTTGCAGGGGCGCCCTCCAGATGCCTCCGGGCGCCAGGGGACTGACCGAACGCATTCGCAATTGCTAGGTTGGACGCGTAGACTGATGCGTCAATCCTATTTTTTCCCAGCATGAAGGTTCTGGCCATGCAGATCGCGGCGAACACGGCAGTATCCATCGACTACACCCTGACCAACGACGCCGGCGAAGTCATCGACAGCTCCGCTGGTGGTGCTCCGCTGGTGTACCTGCAAGGCGCGGGCAACATCATTCCCGGCCTCGAGCGCGCCCTTTCCGGCAAGCAGGCCGGCGACGAGCTGAAGGTGGCCATCGAGCCGGAAGACGCCTACGGCGAATACACCCCCGAACTGGTTGCCACCCTGGGCAAGGAAATGTTCGAAGGCGTGGACGAGCTGGAAGTGGGCATGCAGTTCCACGCCTCCGGCCCGGACGGCGCCATGCAGATCGTCACCGTGCGTGACATCGACGGCGACCAGGTCACCGTCGACGGCAACCACCCCCTGGCTGGCCAGCGTCTGAACTTCGACGTCAAGGTGGTCAACGTGCGTGCGGCCAGCGACGAAGAAATCGCCCACGGCCACATCCATGGCGAAGGTGGGCATCACCACTAAGCCTGGCCTCAGGCTCCCGCGACGCCCGTGTCCGGCTCTGCCGGCGCGGGCGTTGTCGTTTGTGGCGTCCGTGCGACGTGGCCCTCACCCCAACCCTCTCCCAGGGGGAGAGGGGGCTGGTAGGGTGCCTTAGGGACGCACCACCAGGGCCTTGTCGCCCCCTTCACGTACCCAGAACAGCGTCGCCCCGGCCACTGCGGCGGGCATGAACAGGGCGTTCAGGCCAGGGACCAGCAGCGCCAGGTAGGTCACCCCGCCAAAGCCCAGGCAGCGCAGGCGGCGGGTGCGCAGCCAGGCGAGCATGGCACGGAAGTCCAGCTTGTGGTTGTCGGCGGGGAAGTCGATGTACTGCACCGCCATCATCCAGACACCGAACAGGATCCACAGTGGCGCGGCGATCAGGTTGAGGCCGGGGATGAAGGTCAGCACCAGCAGGCCCAGGGCGCGCGGCAGGTAGTAGCCCAGCTTGCGCAGTTCGCGCTGCAGGGTGCGCGGCACCATGGTGACCAGTTCGGTGAGATTGAACGGCGGGAAGTCGTCCTGGCCGCGCACCATGACCTCGACCTTTTCCGCCAGAAAGCCGTTGAAGGGCGCCGCCACCAGGTTGGCCAGCATCGTGAAGGTAAAGAAGATGATCGCCAGCAGCAGGAGCACGAACAGTGGCCAGAGCAGCCATTCGACGAAGCTCGCCCAGGCCGGCAGGCTTGGCATCAGCTGCTCCAGCCAACCCTCGAAGCCGCGCACGGCAAAGGTGAGAATGGCGGCGTAGAGCAGTAGGTTGATGGTCAGCGGGATGACCACGAAGCGGCGCATGCCGGGGCGGGTCACCAGGCGCAGCCCTTCGGCGAAGTAGGCGGAGCCGGACAGCGGAGCGACGGCCATGAAGATTCCTGACAGGTGGCGGGAGGCACAGCTTACCTCAGGGCTCCCTGGCCGAAGCGGTCGACATAGGCGCGCCCTATGGTCTGGATTTAGAATGGTCGCTTCTGTGGAGGGGCGGCACCCGTTAGGCTGAGCCCCATCCCTGGACCCGGTGTCCGCCTTTTGGCGCCGGTCGCGCCGTCGCCAGGAGCGACTGGCGCTTGCGGAACGGCTCCGCACGCACACCGGCCGGCATGCCCCCAGGGCGCGCCGGCCACTCTACTCTTAGGTCTGCCGGAGACCCCGGCAGGGAGAATGTCATGTCTGAAGTCAGCAACTCGCGCCATTCGCGTCTCATCATCCTCGGTTCCGGTCCGGCCGGTTACACGGCCGCGGTCTATGCCGCCCGTGCCAACCTCAAGCCGCTCTTGATCACCGGCATGCAGATGGGCGGCCAGCTGACCACCACCACCGAGGTCGACAACTGGCCGGGTGACCCCCACGACCTGACCGGTCCGGCGCTGATGGAGCGGATGCGCGAGCACGCCGAGCGCTTCGAGACCGAGATCGTCTTCGATCACATCAACGCCGTGGACTTTGGCGGCAAGCCCTACACCCTCAAGGGTGACAGCGCCACCTACACCTGCGACGCCCTGATCATCGCCACCGGTGCCAGCGCCCGCTACCTGGGCCTGGCCAGCGAGGAGGCCTTCATGGGCAAGGGCGTGTCCGCCTGCGCCACCTGCGACGGCTTCTTCTATCGCAACCGTGAGGTGGCGGTGGTCGGCGGCGGCAACACCGCGGTCGAGGAAGCCCTGTACCTGGCCAACATCGCCAGCAAGGTGACCCTGATCCACCGCCGCGAGACCTTCCGCGCCGAGAAGATCCTGCAGGACAAGCTGCGTGCCCGGGTCGCCGAAGGCAAGATGGCGCTCAAGCTCAACGCCAGCGTCGACGAGGTGCTGGGTGACAACATGGGCGTCACCGGCGTGCGCATCAAGAACAACGATGGCAGCAGCGAAGAGCTGCAGGTGGCCGGTCTGTTCGTCGCCATCGGCCATACCCCCAACACCGGGTTGTTCGAAGGCCAGCTGGAGACCCACGACGGCTATCTGGTGGTGAAGGGCGGCCGCGAGGCCAATGCCACCGCCACCAACGTGCCGGGCGTGTTCGCCGCCGGCGACGTAGCCGACCACACCTACCGCCAGGCCATCACCTCGGCCGGTGCCGGCTGCATGGCGGCACTGGACGCCGAGCGCTATCTGGATGGGTTGGGCGATCTCCAGGTCCTCTAAGGCCTGATCGACGCCTGACAAAGAAAAACCCCGGCACTGGCCGGGGTTTTTCTTTTTCGAAAGCTTCCGGCGTGCGGCAAGAGCTGGCCTGGCTGCCTTGACGACCCTTCTGGAAATGCAAAGAGCCCCGGCCATTTGGTCGGGGCTCTTTGTTCTGGGGGTTCCCTCACCCCGGCCCTCTCCCAGGGGGAGAAGGGGAAGGCGTGCCTCTTACTTGCCGTAGACCGGCAGGCGAGCGCAGACGGCCTTGACCTTTTCACGGACGGCGTCGATCACCGATTCGTCGCCCATGTTGCCAAGGATGTCGCAGATCCAGCCGGCCAGTTCGCGGCACTCGGCTTCCTGGAAGCCACGGGTGGTGACGGCCGGGGTGCCGATGCGCAGACCGGAGGTGACGAAGGGCGAGCGCGGATCGTTCGGCACCGAGTTCTTGTTCACGGTGATGAAGGCGCGACCCAGGGCGGCGTCCGCGTCCTTGCCGGTGATTTCCTGCTTGATCAGGCTGAGCAGGAACAGGTGGTTGTCGGTGCCGCCGGAGACGACGTTGAAGCCACGCTCGATGAACACGCCGGCCATGGCCTGGGCGTTCTTGATCACCTGCTGCTGGTAGGTCTTGAACTCGGGCTGCAGGGCTTCCTTGAAGCACACCGCCTTGCCGGCGATGACGTGCATCAGCGGGCCGCCCTGGGCACCGGGGAAGACCGCCGAGTTGAGCTTCTTCTCGATGGCTTCGTTGGCCTTGGCCAGGATCAGGCCGCCACGCGGACCGCGCAGGGTCTTGTGGGTGGTGCTGGTGACCACGTCGGCGAAGGGGACCGGGTTGGGGTAGACCCCGGCGGCGACCAGGCCGGCGAAGTGGGCCATGTCGACGAACAGGTAGGCACCCACGGCATCGGCGATGGCGCGGAAGCGGGCGAAGTCCAGCACCTGGGAGTAGGCGGAGTAGCCGGCGACGATGACCTTGGGCTTGTGCTCCTGGGCCAGGCGCTCGACCTCGGCGTAGTCGATCAGGCCCTGCTCGTCGATGCCGTACTGCACGGCGTTGTACAGCTTGCCGGAAGAGGACACGGTGGCGCCGTGGGTCAGGTGACCGCCGTGAGCCAGGCTCATGCCGAGGATGGTGTCACCGGCTTCGATCAGCGCGAGGTAGACGGCCGAGTTGGCCTGGGAGCCGGAGTGCGGCTGGACGTTGGCGTAGTCGGCGCCGAACAGCTGCTTGGCGCGGTCGATGGCCAATTGCTCGACCACGTCGACGTATTCGCAGCCGCCATAGTAGCGCTTGTGGGGATAGCCTTCGGCGTACTTGTTGGTCAGCACGCTGCCCTGGGCTTCCATGACCGCCGGGCTGGTGTAGTTTTCCGAAGCGATCAGCTCGATGTGATCTTCCTGACGCTGGGCTTCCTGCTGCATGGCGGCATACAGGTCGGCGTCGAAGCGGGCGAGGGTGGTTTCACGGCTGAACATGGCGGCAGGGTCCCCTGAGGCATGGCGAAGAGCGAGCCCGATCGGGCTCGTGAGGGGCAGTATTCTACCCCATCGCGGGAACTCTGAGGTATGAGCGCCGGTCATGCGGTGGCGCCATCGGTCTCATGTCAGGACCGGAAACAGCCCCTGGTGCTCCAGCCGTTCGCGCAGCAGATCCGGCGGCAGCGGACGGTCGAAGAGGAAGCCCTGCACCTCGTCGCAGCCATGCAGGCGCAGGAATTCCAGTTGCGCCGGTTCCTCGACGCCCTCGGCGATCACCGAGAGATTGAGGCTGTGGGCCATGGCGATGATGGCCCGGGCGATCTGCGCATCCTGCTCGCCGTGGGGCAGGCCGTCGACGAAGCTGCGGTCGATCTTGAGGATGTCGATGGGGAACTGCTTGAGGTAGTTGAGCGAGGAATAGCCGGTGCCGAAGTCGTCCACCGCGATGCACAGGCCCAGACTCTTGAGTTCGCCGAGCAGTTGCAGGGCCTCGCCGACGTCGCGCATCAGGATGCTCTCGGTCAGTTCCAGCTCCAGGCAGGCCGGCGCCAGGCCGGTCTCGGCGAGGATCGCGGCGATGCGCTGGCCGAGCTGGCCGTCGCTGAATTGCCGCGCGGAGAGATTCACCGAGACCTTGGGAATGCGCACCCTGGCCGCGTGCCACTCGCGCATCTGCCGGCAGGCCTCGCGAATCACCCAGTCCCCGACCTGGACCACCAGGCCGATCTCTTCGAGCACCGGGATGAATTCCGCCGGCGAGACGTGGCCGCGCACCGGATGCTCCCAGCGCAGCAGGGCCTCGACCCCGGTCAGGCGCCGGTTGTCGCAGCGGTACTGCGGCTGGTAGTGCAGGCGGAATTCGCCCTGCAGCAGGGCGTGCCGCAGATCGGCTTCCAGTTCCAGGCGTTCCAGGGCGCGGGCGTTCATCTCGGCCTGGTAGAACTGGAAGTTGTTCTTGCCCATCTCCTTGGCGTGGTACATGGCGGTGTCGGCGTTCTTCATCAGCTGGCTGAGCTCATGGCCGTCCTGCGGCGAGAGGGCGATGCCGATGCTGGCGGAGACGAAGAATTCGCGGCCTTCGAGCACGAAGGCCTCGGACAGCTGGGTGAGGATCTGCTCGCCGACGCGGATCGCCTGGGCCAGGGCCACTTCGCGGGTTTCCAGGCCCGACAGCAGCAGGGTGAATTCGTCGCCACCCATGCGCGCCACGCTGTCCTCGGTGCCCACGCAGGCGGTCAGGCGCATGGCCACCTCCTTGAGCAGGCGGTCACCGGCGGCGTGGCCGAGGCTGTCGTTGATCGGCTTGAAGCGGTCGAGGTCGAGGAACATCAGCACCACCCAGCTGCCGTTGTGGCGACTCTGCTGCAGGGCGTTGTGCAGGCGGTCCTGGAACAGGGTGCGGTTGGGCAGCAGGGTCAGGGCGTCGTAGTAGGCGAGGCGATGGATGCGTCTTTCGCTGGCCTTGCGCTCGCTGATGTCGACGAAGAAGCAGACATAGCTCATCAGGTCGCCGTCGTCGTCGCGGATGGCGGTGATGCCGACCCAGGAGGGGTAGGGCTCGTTGTCCTGGCGTCGCTGCCAGAGTTCGCCTTCCCAGCTCTCCTGGGTGCGCAGCTGCTGCATCACGTGCTGCAGCTGGTTGGCTTCCTGCTTGTCCGCGCAGAGCATCATCGGCTGCTGGTCGAACACCTCTTCGGGGCTGAAGCCGGTGATGCGGGTGAAGGTGCGGTTGACCCGCACGATGTAGCCGGCCGGGTCGGTGACCAGGATGGCGCCGGCGGAGTGGTCGAACACCGTGGCCGCCATGCGCATGTCCTTTTCCGTGCGGCGCTGGGCGGAGATGTCGCGGCAGATGCCGAGCAGGCCGGCGAAGCGCTCGTGGTCGTCCCACAGCGGCTTGAGCCGCAGCTCGATCTGCAGGGTGTGACCCTGGGCGTGCAGGCAATCCAGCAGCAGGGGCGCGAAGTGTTCCCGGCGCAACTCGGCCAGGGCGCGCGGATCGTCGAGGCTGCGCAACAGCCGCTGCAGGGTGCGGCGGAATTCCTGCAGCTGGCGCGAATGCACCACCAGCTCGGCCAGGGTGCGCTGTTGCAGCTCGGCGACGGGATAGCCGAGCAATTCCTCGACCGAGGGGCTGAGGTAGTTGAGCACCAGCTGGGCGTCGGTGGTGAAGATGACGTCGCTGATGCTTTCCGCCAGCTGCCGGTAGCGATTCTCGCTCTCGCGCAGGCGCTCGCTGGCGCGGACCATGTCGGTGACGTCCAGGGCCAGCCCCACCACGCTCGCCGCGCTGCCGTCCGCCGCACTGGCGAGGCGTTGCTCGCGCACGTCGAACCAGCGCCAGCCGCCGTTGCGGTGCTGCCAGCGCAGGAGGCTGCTGCTGGGCTGGTCGCACAGCGTCGGCCGCATGCTGACCACTCGCTCGTGCAGCTCGACGTCGTCCGGGTGCAGGCGCGCGGGACCGAGGCTGGCGAAGGCCTCCGGCGGATAGCCGAGCTTGAGCGCCAGCGAATGACTCTCGTAGGTCAGCTCGCCACTGGCCACGTCGTAGGTGTAGAGGGTGTCGGGGATGGCGCTGATCAGATTCGACCAGAAGCTGTCGCGCTCGAGCAGGCGCAATTCGCCGAGCTTGCGCTGGGTGATGTCGGTGAGGCTGAGCAGGGTGGCATCGAGGTGCTGGGGATCGGCCGGCAGGTGCATGGTCAGCCAGAGATGGCGCTCGCCCTCGGCGGTGTCGATGCAGGTCTCGAGTTCCAGCACCTGCTGGCCGGAGAGCAGACCGGCCAGCAGGCGGTAGCGCTTGCCGCCGAGCTGGACGCGGGAGTCACCCACCAGCCGCGCCCAGGCCTGGTCCAGGTGGCCGATGCCGAGCATTTCCAGGGCGCGCTGGTTGATCTCGGTGATGCGCACCTGGCGGCCCAGGGCATCCAGGGCCTCGGGCTGGCGGGCGAACAGCTCCGCCAGTTGCTCGGGACGTTCCAGGCCCAGGGCGTGCATGTGGGGATGGACGGCGCTCAGATCGACCACGCAGATGCCGGTGTGCACCCCGTTGAAGATGCTTTCGTAGCGCTGCCGGGTGGTCTGGATGGTCTCCAGGTTGCGCTGCTGCTCGGTGACGTCGCGCAGCACCCAGACGAAGCCGTCCTGGGTCTGGGTGCGGTCGCGCAGGACGCGGGCGCTGGGCTGGCTGGCCGCCAGGGCATGGCAGCTGACCGCGAAGCGCCGCGGCTGGCCTTCCACCACCAGGGTGACCAGGGCACCGCCGTCACGTTCGGCGGGCGTCAGGGCCACCACCTCGGGCAACAGACTGGCGAGGAAGAACTGCTGGGCGTCATCGGCGGCGATGCCCAGCAGGCGGGCGGCGGTGGCGTTGACATGGACCAGGCGACCGTCGGCCTGGGTCATGCAGACGGCTTCCTCGATGCCGTTGAGGGCGATGCCGGCCAGGCGCAGGCCGCGTCGCGAGGCGAGGGTCAGGGCGCGCAGGCCACGTTCTTCGCGCAGCAGCAGGTAGAGCAGGATGACCGCCACCAGGCCGGACAGGCTGAACAGCGCCAGGCGGCCGAAGGAGGCCCCCAGCAGGGTGGTGCCCATGTCTTCGGCGGGATGGCTGCCCACCACCTGCCAGTTGCTGTAGGCCAGCTCCTGGCGTACTTCATCGCGGCTGTCCGCCGCCAGGGTCGCCCCGCCGCGGAACAGCAGGGTGCCCTGGGCGCGATCTTCCAGGCGCCAGTCGAGGCCGGACGGGACCCGGGTCGGCCGCCACAGGGGTTCGAGCAGGGGGGCGCTGGTCAGCACCCACCAGCCCCGCTGCTCCTCGCGATCGCCGGCCAGCAGCACATAGAGGGGCGCCGCCGCGGCCTGGGCATTGTAGCCGTAGCGGAAGTCGGCCTGGCCGGCGCGCGCGATCAGTTGCTGGATGAAGGCGGCGTCCGGCGTATCGCCCAGGCGGGCGGCGCGCAGAGTGGCGTTGGCCGGCAGCCAGCGCACCTGTTGCAGCCCGGGAAAGAAGTCCTGGAGGCCGAGCAGCAGGTTGGGAGCCAGCGGCAGGGTAGGGTCCAGCGACCAGCGCAGGGTGCTGCGCACCGCCTGGGCCTTGAGCGCCAGGCCGAATTCGACGGTGTTGGCCAGTTGCTGGGTCAGGCTGTCCAGCTGTTCGCGCCGCAGGGCCTCGCGCTCGGCCACGCTGGCGAAGGCCTGCCAGAACATCAGGGCCAGCATGGCCACCAGCGAAAGGACGAGCAGGCCGCGGGTGAGGCGTCGCGAGGCGGGGGCGAGCGGCGCTTCCGGCAGCGAGGAGGGCGGGCTGTTCACGACGGACTGCGTTCCTGCAGAGGCGATGGCCGTTCGGCTGCGCCCGATTCCGCGGGGCAGGGATGGCCTATGATAAGGGACCGGACGGTGTCTCCGCCGGTTTTTTCCGCGTGATCAGCGCCGGCGCTTTCGTCGCGCGGGGTTTCGACAGCGTTCGCTGCTGACGCCATACTGTGTCCCCTGTTTTTCATTCCGGTCCCAAGGTCCCACCATGGCTCAATACGTCTACACCATGCATCGGGTCGGCAAGGTCGTGCCGCCCAAGCGTGAAATCCTCAAGAACATCTCCCTGTCGTTCTTTCCCGGCGCCAAGATCGGCGTGCTCGGTCTGAACGGTGCGGGTAAATCGACGCTGCTGCGCATCATGGCCGGCGTCGATACCGAGATCGAAGGTGAAGCGCGTCCGATGCCCGGTATCAATGTGGGTTATCTGCCGCAGGAACCGAAACTTGATCCCGAGCAGACGGTTCGTGAGGTGGTCGAGGAAGCGGTCGGTCAGATCAAGCAGGCCCAGGCCCGCCTGGACGAGGTCTATGCCGCCTACGCCGAGCCGGATGCCGACTTCGACGCCCTGGCCGCCGAACAGGCCAAGCTGGAAGCCATCCTCCAGGCCGCTGACGGCCACAACCTGGACCGCCAGCTGGAAGTCGCCGCCGACGCTCTGCGCCTGCCGGCCTGGGACGCCAAGGTCGGGGTGCTCTCCGGTGGCGAGAAGCGCCGCGTGGCCCTGTGCCGCCTGCTGCTGTCGGCTCCCGACATGCTGCTGCTGGACGAACCCACCAACCACCTGGACGCCGACTCGGTGGCCTGGCTGGAGCACTTCCTCCACGACTTCCCCGGTACCGTGGTGGCCATCACCCACGACCGCTACTTCCTCGACAACGTCGCCGGCTGGATCCTGGAACTGGACCGTGGCCAGGGCATCCCCTTCGAGGGCAACTACTCCGGCTGGCTGGAATCCAAGGCCGCGCGCCTGACCCAGGAAGCCAAGCAGGAAGCCGCCCATGCCAAGGCCATGAAGGCCGAACTGGAATGGGTGCGCTCCGGTGCCAAGGCCCGCCAGTCCAAGTCCAAGGCCCGCCTGCAGCGCTTCGAGGAAATGCAGTCCCAGGAATTCCAGAAGCGCAGCGAGACCAACGAGATCTACATCCCCGCCGGCCAGCGCCTGGGCGACAAGGTCATCGAGTTCAAGAACGTCAGCAAGGGCTACGGCGATCGCCTGCTGATCGACGACCTGAGCTTCGTGGTGCCCAAGGGCGCCATCGTCGGTGTCATCGGCGGCAACGGCGCGGGCAAGTCGACCCTGTTCCGCATGATCATGGGCAAGGAGCAGCCGGATTCGGGCAGCATCGAGATCGGCGACACCGTGCAACTGGCCAGCGTCGACCAGAGCCGCGAGAACCTGTCCGACACCAAGACCGTCTGGGAGCAGGTCTCCGATGGCTCCGACGTGATCAAGATCGGCAACTACGAGGTGCCCTCGCGCAGCTATGTGGGTCGCTTCAACTTCAAGGGCGCCGACCAGCAGAAGTTCGTCAAGGATCTCTCCGGCGGTGAGCGCGGTCGTCTGCACCTGGCGCTGACCCTCAAGCAGGGCGGCAACGTGCTGCTGCTGGACGAACCCTCCAACGACCTGGACGTGGAAACCCTGCGCGCCCTGGAAGACGCCCTGCTGGACTTCCCCGGCGCGGCCATCGTGATCTCCCACGATCGCTGGTTCCTCGACCGCATCGCCACCCACATCCTCTCCTACGAGGATGACTCCAACGTGGTGTTCTTCGAAGGCAACTACACCGAGTACGAAGCCGATCGCAAGAAGCGCCTGGGCGAGGCCGCGGCCCAGCCCAAGCGGGTGAAGTACAAGAAGCTGGCCTAAGCGCCAGGATCAACGCCGGCGGGGCCACCTGCCGGCGTTTTCTTTTGTGCCCTCTGCAGCCGCCAGCGTCCTGCGACTGCGGAGGGATTGCCAGCCCCGAGGAAGAAAGCCCGATGCCATCCAGCCGTTCCCGCCTGTTGCTTTCCCTGCTCACCGCAGCCCTGGCCACCCCGGCCCTGGCCGATGAGGTCCAGGTCGCCGTGGCCGCCAATTTCAGCGCGCCGCTTAAGGCCATCGGCGAGCGCTTCGCCCAGGACACCGGCCATCAGCTGGTGATTTCCAGCGGCGCCACCGGCCAGCTCTATGGCCAGATCAGGAATGGCGCGCCCTTCGCGGTCTTTCTCTCCGCCGACGACAGCACCCCGGCCAAGCTGGAAAGCGAGGGGGCGGCGGTCAAGGGCTCGCGCTTCACCTATGCCATCGGCACCCTGGCGCTCTGGTCGCCCAAGCCCGGCTATGTGGACGGCGACGGCGCGGTGCTCAAGCGGAACGCCTTCACCCACCTGGCCGTGGCCAATCCCAAGACCGCGCCCTATGGCCTGGCCGCCAGCCAAGTGCTGGCCAAACTGGGCCTGACCGAGGCGGTCGCGGCCAAGCGGGTGGAAGGCCAGAACATCACCCAGACCTACCAGTTCGTCGCCACCGGCAATGCCGAGCTGGGCTTCGTCGCCCTGTCGCAGATCTACGGGGACGGCAAGATCAAGGAAGGCTCGGCCTGGATCGTGCCGGCCGAACTCTATGAGCCGATCCGCCAGGACGCCGTATTGCTGGACAAGGGCCAGGACCAGCCGGCGGCCAAGGCGCTGCTGGCCTATCTCAAGGGCCCCCAGGCGGCCGCGGTGCTCAAGGCCTACGGCTACCGGCAGTGACGCCATGAGCCTGAGCGCGGCGGACTGGGCGGCGATCCGCTTGACCCTGGAACTGGCCAGCGTGACCACCCTGCTGCTCCTGGTGCTGGGTACGCCCCTCGCCTGGTGGCTGGCGCGCACCGGCTCCCGGCTCAAGGGGCCGGTCGGCGCCCTGGTGGCCCTGCCGCTGGTGCTGCCGCCCACGGTGATCGGCTTCTACCTGCTGCTGGCCATGGGGCCGGAGGGCTGGGTAGGGCAATTGACCGAGGCGCTGGGGCTGGGGCGGTTGCCCTTCACCTTCGCCGGGCTGGTGGTGGGTTCGCTGTGCTATTCGCTGCCCTTCGTGGTGCAGCCGCTGCAGAACGCCTTCGAGGCCATCGGTCCGCGCCCGCTGGAAGCGGCGGCGACCCTCAGGGCCAGTCCCCTGGATACCTTCTTCCACGTGGTGCTGCCGCTGGCGCGGCCGGGCTTCGTCACCGCCGCCATCCTCGGCTTTGCCCATACCGTGGGCGAATTCGGCGTGGTACTGATGATCGGCGGCAACATTCCCGGGCGCACCCAGGTGGTCTCCACCCAGATCTTCAATCATGTGGAAGCCATGGAGTATCCCCAGGCGCACCTGCTGGCCGGGGGCATGCTGGCCTTCTCCTTCGTGATCCTCCTGCTGCTCTATGGGCGCCGTGGGCGGTCGGCCTGGACATGAGTCTCGCCGCGCGCTTCGAATTGCGGCATGCCGACTTCGTGCTGGACGTGGACCTCGCCCTGCCCGGCAGCGGCGTCACCGCGCTGTTCGGTCCCTCGGGCTCGGGCAAGACCAGTTGCCTGAGGTGCGTGGCCGGACTCGAGCCCGCCGCCCGTGGCCGCCTGGTGGTGGCGGAAGAGACCTGGCAGGACAGCGACCGCGGCCTGTTCCTGCCGCCGCACCGACGCGCCCTGGGCTACGTCTTCCAGGACGCCAATCTGTTCGAGCACCTGGACGTGCGCCGCAACCTGCTGTTCGGTTGGAAGCGGGTGGCGCCCGCCGCGCGTCGACTGGAACTGGAGCAGGTCGTCGAGTTGCTGGGCATCGAAGGACTGCTCGCGCGGATGCCGGCGCGCCTGTCCGGCGGCGAACGCCAGCGGGTCGGCATCGCCCGCGCGCTGCTGACCAGTCCGCGGCTGCTGCTGATGGACGAACCCCTGGCGGCGCTGGACGCCGAGCGCAAGGCCGAGATCCTGCCCTACCTGGAACGCCTGACCCGGGAGCTGGCGCTGCCGATCCTCTATGTCAGCCATGCCCCCGATGAGGTGGCGCGGCTGGCCGATCACCTGGTGCTGCTGGAGCGGGGGCGGGTGCTGGCCAGTGGGCCGACCACCGAGATACTGGCGCGCCTCGACCTGCCCATCGCCCTGGCCGACGACGCCGGGGTGGTGCTGGAAGGGCGGGTGCTCGGCCATGACCCGGACTACGGGCTGCTCAGCCTGGGGCTGGCGGGCGAGCAGCGCGTGCTGCTGGCCCATGCCCCGCTGCCGCCCGGGCAGTCGCTGCGCATCAAGGTGCTGGCGCGGGATGTCAGCCTCAGCCTGGAACGCCAGCACAGCAGCATCCTCAATGTGCTGCCGGCCACCGTCGCCGAGATCGCCCCGACCCGTTCGCCGGCCCAGGTGCTCTTGCGCCTGGACCTGGGCGGCGCGGCGCTGCTGGCGCGGATCACCCGCTATTCGCTGGAGCGGCTGGCGTTGCAGCCGGGCAGCCGGGTGTGGGCGCAGCTCAAGTCGGTGGCGGTGCTAGCCTGAACCTGGGGTTGGCCCGAGCCGCTCCAGCAGAAAGTCCACCAGCGCCCTGACCGCCGCCGGCAATTGGCGATCCGGCGGATAGAGCAGCCAGGCGGTGCCCTGGTAGGGGCCGAGGTATTGCCAGTCGGATAGCACCCGCCGCAGGCGGCCGTCGGCCAGACCGGCTTCGGCGGCGAAGGCCGGCAGGCAGGCGATGCCCAGGTCGGCGAGGGTCGCCTCCAGACGTACCCCGCTGTGGTTGCAGGCCAGGCGGCCCCGCACCGTCACGCTTTCCACCCGGTCGCCGCGGCGCAGTTGCCAGCGCTGGTCGCCAGGGGTTTCGCCCAGGTAGAGGCAGTCGTGCTCGGCCAGCGCCTGGGGCTGCTGCGGCGTGCCGCGGCGTCCGAGATAGGCCGGGCTGGCGCAGAGCACGAAGTCCATCTCGCGCAATGGCCGGGCGACGAAGCCGGCGGGTGGCTGCTCGGTGATGCGCACCAGCAGATCCTGATCGTCGGCGATGGGATCCAGCGGACGGTCGTCCAGGCGCAGTTGCAGATCCACCTCGGGATAGCGCTGGAAGAAGTCCGGCAGCAGCGGCGCGATCAGCCGATAGCCGACCGCCTTGGGCACCGCCAGCCGCACCTGGCCGCGGGGCTCCTCGCGATGCTGCAGCCCGCTGTCCAGCGCCGCACCGGCGGCGGCCAGCAGCTGGCGGCAGTGGCCGAGCACCTCGCGGCCGGCCTCGCTCAGGCGCAGCTGACGGGTGGTGCGCTGCAACAGGCGCACACCCAGCTCCCGCTCCAGTCGCGCCACCTGGCGACTGACCGCCGAAGGCGTGGCGTCCAGCAGGCGGGCGGCGGCGGTGAAGCTGCCGGTCTCCACCACCTTGGCGAAGGCGACCAGGCAGGGCAGCAGGGGGAGGGCGCGCACGAGATCCATGCCAAGTCCGTGGGAAGCAATGGGGCTGGAAAGACTGGCATTGCTTCCCGGGCGGAACAAGAGCTGTGCGCGCGGACAGGCTTATCGCGCCTACCGCGGGACGGGCACACTGGCGGCCTGATCCAGGGAGAAGCCGTCATGTCGTCACGCCCCACCTTCGGCCTCGCCGAAGGCCTGTTGCTCGCCACCGCCCTGGTCTGGGGGACCAGCTACGCCGTGGTCAAGGACGCCGTGGTGCTCTATCCGGTGCTCGGCTATCTGGCGCTGCGCTTCTGTCTCACCGCAGCGCTGCTGCTGCCCACCCTGAGGGGCGAGGGTCGGCGGGCCTGGCGACCCGGGGTGCCGACCGGTCTGCTGCTGTTGGCGATCTTCCTCGCCGAGACCTATGGCGTGGCCCTGACCAGCGCCAGCAACGCCGCCTTTCTCATCAGCCTGTGCGTGGCCCTGACGCCCTTCGCCGAATGGTGGCTGCTCGGTCAGCGCCCCGAGGCCCGTGCCCTGGGCGCCGCGGCCCTGGCGGTGGCGGGCGCCGGGCTGCTGACCCGTGGCGTGACCCTGAGCTTCAACCTGGGTGATGGCCTGATCCTGCTGGCAGCCGTATTGCGCGCGATCAATGTCTGCGTGGTGCGCCGGCGTCTGCAGCGGGCCAGTGCCCCGGTGCCGGCCCTGGCGCTGACCGCGGTGCAGACCGGAGTGGTCGGCCTGGCCTGCCTGCTGCTGTTCGCCCTCGGCCCGGGCCTGGCGCCGCTGCCCGTAAAGCCAGGCTTCTGGCTGGCCACCGGCTACCTGGTGCTGTTCTGCACCCTGGGCGCCTTTCTCGCCCAGAACTTTGCCCTGGGCCGCACCAGCGCCACCCGCGTCGCCCTGCTGATGGGCGCCGAGCCGCTGTTCGGCGCACTGTTCGCTAGCGTCTGGCTGGACGAACGCCTGGGCCTCTGGGGCTGGCTGGGCGGCCTGCTGATCGTCATCGCCTCGCTGTGGGGGACCTTGCCGCGGCGGGCGCCGGACCATTCGGCCCCGGCTATTCGAACACGATCCGCGGGAAGTAGAAGCTGACTACCCAGTTGGGTACGTCGACGATCTCGCTGATGCGCAGGTCGCCACACACCGAGCAGAGCAGATAGGCCTGTTCCGCCCGCAGGTTGCGGGTCTGCCCGAGCCAGTCGATGGCGCCGCTGACAGCCATGCGCGCCGCGGCCAGCAGGTCCGGTCCGACGCCGGTGAAGACCTCGTAGCCGGCGCCGTCCAGGTGGCGGGTGACCGGCCCCGGGGTGCTGAAGCGCGGCATGGCCAGGGGTTGCCCCTTGATCAGCTCGAAGGTGGCGGTGACCGCCATGGCGGTCTCGATGGCGGTGCCGCAGACCTCGCCATCGCCCTGGGCGGCATGGGTGTCGCCAATGGAAAACAGCGCCCCGGCGACCTCCACCGGCAGGTAGAGGCTGGTGCCGGCTGCCAGGTCGCGGATATCCAGATTGCCGCCCACCCGTCGCGGTGGCACCACCGAGTGCAGACCCGGCGCCGCGGGCGCCACCCCCAGGGTGCCGGCGAAGGGCTTGAGCGGGACCCGCGCCAGCTCGCCGAAGGCGGCCGGCGTCTGACCGCTGCGGTCGTACTGCCAGAGTTGCAGCACCGGGTCCGGAAACTGGTCGGCGAGCAGGCCGAAGCCGGGGATGTTAGCGGTCCAGCCAAAGCCGCTGGGGGTGAAACTGTCCAGCGTCACCTTGAGCACGTCGCCCGGCTCGGCACCCTCGATCCACAGCGGACCGCAGACCGGATTGACCCGCTCGAAGGGCAGGGTTGCGATGTCGGCGGCGCTGGAGTGGCCGTGGAAGTGGCCGTCCGCCGCGTCGCGGCAGGCAAAGCTGACCGTTTCGCCCGGCGCGACCTCCAGCGCCGGGGGGAGGCTGTGGTCCCAGCCGCAATGGCAGTGCTGGCTGTGCAGGGTCTTGATCATCTGAAGCCTCCGCGGCGGGTCTGTGCCTAATGGACGGCGTCGTTGGCCTTGAATTCCGTGGTCCGGCCGCTGAGCTTGAGGAAGGCCAGCACGGCCAGGCCCAGCACCATCCAGCAGCTGCCACCGACCTTGGCGTAGACGTCGGCGTTGAACAGTACATAGGCGAGGATGATGAAGCCGATCATCGGGACCAGCGCATGGAGCAGCGGGCGACCGGCGCCGCGGTGGTGCCAGGCCACTGCCACATGCAGGAGCAGGAAGGCGGTCAGCGCACCGAAGTTGCACATGGAGGCGAGCAGATTGATCTGGCCGACAAAGAACAGCCCCAGTACCAGGCTCAGGGCCGCCACCAGCAGGATGGCGCGTTGGGGCACGCGCGTGACCGGATGGATCTGGCGCAGGAACTGCGGCAGCTGGCGATCCCGGGCCATGGCGAACAGCAGGCGCGAGGTGGCGGCCTGGGCCACCAGGGCGTTGGCGATGGCGGCGCCGATGGCCACCGCCAGGGCGATCACCACCTGCAGCCAGGGACCGGCAATCAGCCGACCGATCTCGTAGAAGGCGTTGTTGGAGGCGTCGGCGTCAGGGTACTGGATCAGATTGGGTTGCAGCAGCGCGGCCAGCCAGGTCTGCACCATGAACAGCGCCGCCACCAGGGTCAGGGCCAGCAGGGTGGCGCGACCCACCACGCGGCTGCCGCCGCGGGTTTCCTCGGAAAGGGTGGAGATGGCGTCGAAGCCGAGAAAGGACAGCACCGCCACCGACAGGGCGCTGAAGATCAGCGGCAGGGAGAATTCCTGGGGGTTGTACAGCGGCTTCAGGCTCCACTCGGCGTCGTTCACGCCGCGGCTGATGGCCAGCGACGCCAGCACCACGAACACCAGCAGCACCGCCAGCTGGCCATAGAGGAACAGCCGGTTGGCACGGGCGGTGGTCTCGATGCCGCGCAGGTTGACCAGGGTGTTGAGGCCGACGAAGAAGAGGATCCACAGCGGCTGGGGAAGCGCCGGGATGACGTTGGCCATGGCGTTGGCGCCGATCACATAGAGCAGGGTGGGCACCAGCAGGTAGTCGAGCAGGATGGCCCAGCCGGCGAGAAAGCCCAGGGCCGGGTGTAGGCCGCGGCCGACATAGGCATAGACCGAACCGGCCACCGGGAAGGCGCGCGACATCTGCTGGTAGCTGACCGCGGTGAACAGCATGGCGACGAAGCCGATCAGGTAGGTGAGGGGCACCATGCCGTGGCTGGCATCGAACACCCCGCCAAAGATGGAAAAGGGCGCGATGGGCACCATGAACACCAGGCCGTAGATCAGCAGGTCCTTCAACCCGAGCTGGCGCTTGAGTTCCTGGGTGTAGCCGAAGCGGGCGAGGTCGGCGGCGTCGCCGGACGGAGCGTGCTGAGTCATGGGGGCTTCCTCGAAGGGGCGGGTTAGGCTCGACTCTAGGCCAGGGTGGGGCCTGGCCCCATCCGCAAAAGTGCTAGGTTTGCAGCAGTGCTGTCGCGACTGGCAGAACCTTTGCTTCGCGTTCCCCATCGCGATCCAGGGGAGGAGCTCCAAGATGCATGCCGATCTGCTTACCGTCAGCAGCCGCCTCGCCGGACTGCCCACGCTCGACGCCTGTCTGGATGCCGTCCAGGCCAGCGCCGACCACCTGGGGTGCAAGGCGCTGATCTACGACTATGCCCCGGTGCCCCTCAGTCACGAGGGCGTGCTCATCACCCCCTCGGTATTCAAGGTGCGCAACGCCCCGGCGGACATGCAGGCCTTCTGGTGCGAGCGCGGCTATTACCAGATCGACCCGGTGCAGCAATGCGCCAGTCGGCGCGCGGCGCCCTTCGTCTGGTCGTTTCGCAGCGAAACCCGCAGCGCCCTGCGCGAGTACCTGGGTGACAGTCACCGCCCGGTCACCTGCTATGTGCGTGACAGCGGCCTGGCCACCGGGGTGACGGTGCCGCTGCACCTGCCGGGCGGTGCCTTCGCCACCCTGACCGGCATCCTCGATGCCGAGGCGCGGGACGCCGAGGCCGCCGGCGAAGCCTGCCTGGGCGCCTTCCTGGTGCTGGCCCATGCCTTCCAGGCCCGGGCCGACGAACTGCTCGCGCCGGCCGAACGCCGCTGCGGTCAGGTCCGCCTGACGCCGCGCGAGCGCGAATGCCTGCAGTACTCGGCCAAGGGCCTCACCGCCAAGCGCATCGCCGCGACCCTCAACCGCTCCACCGCCACGGTCAACCTGCACCTCAACTCCGCCGCCCGCAAACTGGGCGCGCGCAACCGGGTCGAGGCGGTGGTGCGGGGCTTGCACTATCGCCTGGTCGAGGTCTGAGCGACTTGGCCGGATCCGTGGGCTGATCGACCTTGTGACACCCGCGCTGCGGCCCGACACTGGGGCCTCATCTGCCTAGGAGTGTCCCATGAGCGCCGCCCGTCCTCCCGTCCCGCCCTTCACCCTCGAATCCGCCCGGCAAAAGGTCCGCGCCGCCGAAGACGGCTGGAACAGCCGCGATCCGGCCAAGGTGGCCCTGGCCTATACCGCCGACAGTCGCTGGCGCAATCGCAGCGATTTCCTCCAGGGCCGCGCCGCCATCGAGGCCTTTCTCACCCGCAAGTGGCAGCGCGAGCACGAGTACCGGCTGATCAAGGAACTCTGGGCCCATGACGGCGCGCGTATCGCCGTGCGCTTCGCCTACGAATGGCGGGACGAAGACGGCCAGTGGTACCGCGCCTACGGCAACGAGAACTGGCACTTCGACGACCAGGGCCTGATGGCCGAGCGTCACGCCAGCATCAACGACCTGCCGATCACCGAAGCCGAGCGGCTGTTTCATTGGCCCCAGGGGCGGCGCCCGGATGACCATCCCGGCCTGAGCGACCTGGGTCTCTAACCTGAGGCAGGTGGCTACCCCGGGCGCGCCGGGTCCTGTACAAGGACCTCTGGCCGCCTGGACCCCAAGACGATGCACTACCGCAACCTGCTCCGCCGCCTCGACCTGGTCTCGCTGCAGCTGCTGCTGGCGGTGCACGAGGAGGGCACCCTGACCCGCGCCGCCGAGCGCGAGATGATCGCCCTGTCCGCCGCCAGCAAGCGACTGCACGACCTGGAGCGCTCGCTCGACATCGAACTCTTCGAGCGCAACGCCAAGGGCACTACCCTCACCCCGGTCGGCGAGACGCTGCTGCATTACGCCAAGCGCATCCTCGCCGACGTCGAGCGCATCAGCATCGATGTCGGCGAGCACCTGCAGGGCGTGCGCGGCTACGTGCGGATGATGGCCAACATCTCCGCCATCATCGAATTCCTCCCCGAAGACCTGCAGGCCTTCACCGCCGGCCATCCCCAGGTCAAGGTCAGCCTGGACGAACGACCCAGCGCCGGGGTGGTAAAGGGGGTGCTGGAAGGCGCCGCCGACCTGGGCATCTGCTCCTCGGACACCGATACCCGCGGCCTGCTGGCCGTGCCCTACCGGCAGGACACCCTAGTGGTGGTGATGCGTCCGGATCATCGCCTGGCCGCACGCCCGCGGCTGGCCTTCGCCGAGACCCTGGACGACGACCACGTCGGCCTGCACGCCGACAGCTTCATCAACCTGCGCACCAAGGCGGCCGCCCGCAGTCACGGCAAGGCCCTGCGCCTGCGCATCCATGTGCCCGGCTTCGATGCCGTGTGCCGCATGGTGCAGGCGGGCTTCGGCCTGGGCGTGCTGCCGCTGCAGGCCTTCGAGCTCATCGGGCGACCGCTCGGGCTGATCGCCGCGGCGCTGGATGACGACTGGTCCCAGCGCAGCCTGGCGCTGGTGGTGCGCGACGTCGAGTCGCTGTCGCCGGTCAGCCGGCTGCTCTACGACCACCTGCTGGACGTGTGAATCGGGTCTTCGCGATCTGCGAAGACCCCTTGCCGAAAGACGTTAACCACTGACTGCACTATTGTCCTAGCATCGGCCTCATTCCAATAACAAAGAGAGGCTAGGCCACCATGACGGCTCTCACCGGACTCCGTGTCATCGAGATCGGCACGCTCATTGCCGCCCCCTTCGCCGCTCGGCTGATGGCCGAATTCGGCGCCGAGGTGATCAAGATCGAAGCCCTGGACAAGGGCGATCCCCTGCGCAAGTGGCGCAAGCTGCACGAGGGCACCTCGCTCTGGTGGTACCTGCAGTCGCGCAACAAGAAGTCCCTCGCCCTGAATCTGCGCTCCGCCGAAGGCGTGGCCCTGGTCAAGCAGCTGGTCGAGGGGGCCGATGTGCTCATCGAGAATCTGCGCCCGGGCGCCCTGGAAAAGCTCGGCCTCGGCTGGGACGTCCTGCACGCCCTCAATCCCAAGCTCACCCTGGTGCGCATCTCCGGCTACGGCCAGACCGGCCCCTATCGTGATAGACCCGGCTTCGGTGCCATCGGCGAGGCCATGGGCGGCATCCGCTACACCACCGGTACCCCGGGCGTGCCGCCGGCGCGGGTCGGGGTCAGCCTCGGCGATTCCCTGGCCTCCATGCACGCGGTGATCGGCGCCCTGATGTCGGTGCTGCGGGTCAAGACCGGCCAGGGCGACGGCCAGGTGGTCGATGTCTCCCTGGTCGAGAGCGTGTTCAACGTCATGGAAAGCCTGGTGCCCGAATACTCCATGCTCGGCCATGTGCGCGAGCGCACCGGCGGTGCATTGCCTGGTATCGCGCCGTCCAACACCTATCCCACCGGCGATGGCGGTTTCGTGGTGATCGCCGGCAACAGCGATCCCATCTATGTCCGGCTGATGCAGGCCATCGGCCGTCCCGATCTGGCCGAGCGCCCGGACCTTGCGCAGAACGACGGGCGCGCCCGCCACTGCGAGCTGATCGACGAGGCCATCGCCGCCTGGACCGGCAGTCGCGGCATCGACGAGGTGCTGGAGATCCTCGAAGGCGCCGAGGTCCCGGCCGGCCGCATCTATTCGGCCGCCGACATCGTCGCCGATCCCCATTACCAGGCGCGGGAGATGCTGCTGGACACCACGCTGCCCGACGGCGCGACCCTGAAGATGCCGGGCATTGTGCCCAAGCTGTCGGCCACTCCGGGCCAGGTCAACTGGCAGGGTCCGACCCTCGGTCAGCACACCGACGGCCTGCTGGCCGAACTGGGGCTGAGCGAAGCGGACATCCAGCGACTCAGGCAGGGCGGGGTGGTGCAATGAGTACCGAACGCCTGATCGTCCAGGAAGTCGCCCCCCGCGATGGCTTGCAGATCGAGCCGAGCTGGGTGGAAACCACCGACAAGATCGCTCTGATCGACGAGCTTTCGGCGCTGGGTTTCTCGCGGATCGAGGCCGGTTCCTTCGTCTCGCCCAAGGCGGTACCCATGCTGCGCGACGGCGAGGCGGTGTTCCAGGGCATCGCCCGCCGGCCCGGGGTGACCTACGTCGCCCTGGTGCCCAATCTCAAGGGCGCCCAGCGCGCCCTGGCGGCCGGCGCCGACGAGCTGAACCTGGTGCTCTCCGCCAGCCAGACCCACAACCGCGCCAACATGCGCATGAGCTGCGAGCAGTCCCTCGCCAGCTTCGCCGAGGTGGTGCAGCTGGCCAAGGGGCAGGCGGTCTCGCTCAACGGCACGGTGGCGACCACCTTCGGCTGCCCCTTCGAGGGGCGCATCGACGAAGGCTGGGTGTTCGAGCTGGTGCAGCGCTATCTGGCGCTGGGCATGACCGGCATCACCCTCGCCGACACCACCGGCATGGCCAATCCGCGGCAGGTCGCGCGGATCGTGCGCCAGGTGCTGGAACTGATCCCGGCGTCCGCCCTGACCCTGCATTTCCACAACACCCGCGGCCTCGGCCTGTGCAACGTGCTGGCGGCTTATGAAGCCGGCGCGCGCCGCTTCGACGCCGCCCTCGGCGGACTCGGCGGCTGCCCCTTCGCGCCCGGTGCGTCCGGCAACATCTGCACCGAGGACCTGGTGAACCTCTGCGTGGAAACCGGAGTGGAGACCGGGATCGATCTGGAGCGGCTGATAGCGCTGTCGCGCACCCTGCCGGCGCTGCTCGGCCACGACACCCCCGGTCAGCTGGCCAAGGCCGGTCGCAACTGCGATCTGCATCCGCCGCCCGCCGCCACTGGCTGAGCCGCCCCCGTTTTCATTCGTTCGCCCTGACTACAACAACAAAGGAGCGCCAGCCTGGCCGCTCCCGGGAGACCGCTATGTCCTCATCCGCAACCTCCGCCGCCCTGGCGGCCACCGAACAGGCCATCGTCCGCAAGGTCGCCTGGCGGCTCATGCCGCTGATCATGGTCTGCTACCTGTTCGCCTTCTTTGATCGCATCAACATCAGCTTCGCCAAGTTCCAGCTGCAGGCCGACCTGTCGCTGAGCAACACCGCCTATGGCCTGGGCGCGGGACTCTTCGTGGTGGGCTATGTGCTGTTCGAGGTGCCCAGCAACATGATGCTGTACAAGGTCGGCGCCCGGCGCTGGATCGCCCGCATCATGATCTCCTGGGGCATCGCCACGGCGCTGATGATGTTCGTCACCGCCGAATGGCAGTTCTATGTGCTGCGCTTCCTCATCGGCGCCATGGAAGCCGGCTTCGCGCCGGGCATCCTCTACTACCTGACGCTGTGGTTTCCGCAGAGCTATCGCGGCCGCATCACCTCGACGCTGTTTCTCGCCTCGGCCTTTGCCGGACTGATCGGCGCCCCGGTCTCGGGGGTGATCCTCGGGCAGATGGACGGTCTGCTCGGCATGCGCGGCTGGCACTGGCTGTTCCTGGTCGGTGGCATCCCCTGCGTGCTGCTCGGCGTGCTGGTGCTGCGCCTGCTGCATGACCGCATCGCCGATGCGCCCTGGCTCAACGCCGACGAGAAGACCTTCCTGGCCAGCCGCATCGCCCGCCATGAAAACAACAGCCACGGCTCGCTGCTGGCGGCGATCCGGCTGCCGGGCTTCCTGCTGCTCGCGGTGATCTACTTCCTGATCCAGGTCGCCTCCTATGGCCTCAACTTCTGGGCGCCGCAGCTGATCCGCAGCGCCGGTACCGAGAGCCCCACGCTCATCGGCCTGCTGACCGCCGTGCCCTACGTCTTCGGCGCCATCACCATGGTGGTGGTGGGACGGCTGTCGGACGCCAGCGGCGAGCGGCGCAAGTTCGTCTGCGGCCTGGTGATCGCCGGCGCCCTGGGGTTCTTCAGCGCGGGACTCTTCGCCGACCACACCCTCTTCCTGATCCTGTCCCTGGCCCTGATGGGCGCCGGCATCATCGCCGCCATCCCGACCTTCTGGTCGCTGCCGCCGAAACTGCTGGCCGGCGCCGGCGCAGGCGCCGCGGGGGGCATCGCCCTGATCAACACTCTGGGGCAGGTCGGTGGCATCGTCAGTCCGGTGATGGTGGGCTACATCAAGGACCTGACCGGCAGCACCACCCCGGCGCTCTATCTCATCGGCTGCACCAGCCTGCTGGCCGCCGGCCTGATGTTCTGGGCGCTGCCGCAGAGCCTACGGACCTCGGACAAGCTCGGCGCCCGCAAGCCCGAGCCCGCGCCGGTCGAGGACGCCACGCTGCTGGGCGACAAGCGCCCCCACAACGCCTGAGGCTAGAGGTCCGGCGCGCGCCAGCGCCGGACCAGCCGCAGCACCAGCACGAAGAACACCGGCACGAAGACCAGCGCCAGGGTGGCGCTGAGCATGCCGCCGATCACCCCGGTGCCCACCGCCTGCTGGCTCGCCGAGCTGGCCCCGGTGGCCAGGGCCAGGGGCACCACGCCGAGGATGAAGGCCAGCGAGGTCATGACGATGGGTCGCAGGCGCAGGCGGGCGGCGCGGCAGGTGGCCTGGTACAGGTCCATGCCTTCGTCGTGCAGGCGCTTGGCGAATTCGATCAGCAGGATGGCGTTCTTCGCCGTGAGGCCGATCACCGTGATCAGGCCGACCTTGAAGAAGACGTCGTTGGGCATCCCCCTCAGGGTCACCGCCAGCACCGCGCCGAGTACCCCCAGGGGCACCACCAGCAGCACCGCGGTGGGAATCGACCAGCTCTCGTAGAGCGCCGCTAGGCAGAGGAACACCACCAGCAGCGACAGGCCCAGCAGCAGGGGCGCCTGGCCGGCGGAGAGACGTTCCTGCAGCGACAGCGCCGTCCACTCCAGGGCGAAACCGCGCGGCAACTCGGCGGCCAGGCGCTCCAGTTCGGCCATGGCCTCGCCGGTGGTATGACCGGGCAGCGGTTCGCCGGCCAAGCTGATTGCGGGGTAGCCGTTGTAGCGCGACAACTGCGCCGGGCCCTGGGTCCAGTCGGCGCTGACGAAGGCGGACAGCGGCACCATGCGTCCGCGCTCGTTGCGTACCTCCAGGCGCAGCAGGTCGTCCACCTGGCTGCGGGTACCCAGGTCGGCCTGCACGATCACCTGCTGCATCCGACCGCGATTGGGAAAGTCGTTGACGTAGCTGGAGCCCAGGGCCGTGCCCAGGGTCTCGCCGAGGGCGCTGAAACTCACTCCTAGCGCGGCGGCCTGGCGGCGATCCACCACCAGCTGCACCTGGGCGCTGTCGGCCAGGGCGGTCTCCCGCACGTAGGCGATGATCGGATTGCCTGCCAGCCTGGCCTGCAGTTCATCGCGCGCCGCCTTGAGCGCCGCCTGGCCGCGATTGGACCTGTCCTGCAGACGCACCTCGAAGCCGCTGGAGGTGCCCAGGCCTTCCACCGGCGGCGGCAGCACGGCGAAGCCCTGGGCCTCGCTCTCGCCCGCCAGGGCGGTATTGGCCCGCGCGGCGATGGCCGCGGCGGAGTCGGCCGGGCCGCGGGCGGACCAGTCCTTGAGGGTAGTGAAGGCCAGGGCGGCGTTCTGGCCGCTGCCGGAAAAGCTGAAGCCGAGCAGCACGAGATCGTTGGCCACGCCCGGCTCCTCGGCATAATGGCGCTCCAGGCGCTCGAGCACCTTGAGGGTGCGCTCCTGGGTAGCGCCCGGCGGCAGCTGGATGTCGGTGATCAGATAGCCCTGGTCCTCGGTGGGCAGAAAGGCGCCGGGCAGGCGGCCATAGAGCGCCACCAGGGCCGCCAGCAGGACGGCGAACAGCAGGAGATTGGGCAGCAGTCGGCGGATGGCGCGGGCCACCCAGCCTTCGAAACCGCCGGTCAGGCGTTCGAAGCCCCGGTTGAAGGCGCCGAAGAAGCCGCCGCGGGCATGGGCGCCCTGGGCAATCGGCTTGAGCAGGGTGGCGCACAGCGCCGGGGTCAGGCTCAGGGCGAGAAAGGCGGACAAGAGGATGGCCACCGCCATGGACGCCGAGAACTGGCGATAGATGACGCCCACCGAACCGCTCATGAAGGCCATGGGCACGAAGACCGCGGTCAGCACCAGGGTGATGCCGACGATGGCGCCGGAGATCTCGCCCATGGCCTTGCGCGTGGCGGCGCGCGGATCGAGTCCTTCCGTGGCCATGAGGCGCTCGACGTTCTCCACCACCACGATGGCGTCGTCCACCAGAATACCGATGGCCAGCACCATGCCGAACAGGGTCAGCACATTGATCGAATAGCCCAGCGCCAGGAGCACGGCGCAGGTGCCCAGCAGCGCCACCGGCACCACCAGGGTCGGGATCAGGGTGTAGCGCAGATTCTGCAGGAACAGGTACATCACCGCGAACACCAGCGCCATGGCCTCCAGCAGGGTGTGGATGACCTGGGTGATGGAGATCTCGACGAAGGGCGCCGTGTCGTAGGGGATGTCGTACTTCATTCCCGGCGGAAAGTACCGGGACAACTCGGCCAGCTTGGCGCGCACCGCCTTGGCGGTGGCCAGGGCATTGGCGGTGGGCGCCAGCTGCACGCCGACCGCCACCGAGGGCTTGCCGTCCAGCCGGGTGCCGAAGTTGTAGCTCTGGCTGCCCACCTCGACCCGGGCGACATCGCCCAGGGTCACGCTGGAGCCATCGACCCCGGCGCGCAGCAGGATGCCGGCGAATTCGGCCGGGTCGCTGAGCTGGCCCTTGATCAGCACCGGCGCGTTCAGCTCCTGACCCGCGGGGGCGGGCAACTCGCCAAGACTCCCGGCCGCTACCTGGACGTTCTGCTCGGCGATGGCGCGGGTCACGTCGGCCGGGGTCAGGCCGACCGCCACCAGGCGACTGGGATCGAGCCAGACGCGCAGGGCGTGCTCGGCGCCAAACAGCTGGGCCTTGCCCACCCCGTCCAGCCGGCGCAGTTCGTTGACCACGTTGCGCGCCAGGTAGTCGCTCAGGGCGGTGGTGTCGAGGCGCGCGTCGGTGGCGGTGAGGGTGACGAACAGCAGGTAGCCGGCAGAGGTCTCCTCGATCTGGATACCCTGCTGGGTGACCGCCCGCGGCAGGCGCGGCTCCACCACCTTGAGGCGATTCTGGATGTCGACCTTGGCCAGCTCCGGATCGGTGCCGGGCTGGAAGGTCACGGTCAGGGTGGCGCTGCCCTGGCTGCTGCTGGACGAGAAGTAGAGCAGGTGATTGACGCCATTGAGTTCCTGCTCGACCAGACTGACCACGCTCTCGTCCAGGGTTTGCGGCGAGGCGCCCGGATAGCTCAGGGTCAACTCGATCTGCGGCGGCGCTACGTTGGGATACTGGGCTACCGGCAACTGCGGCAGGGCCAGCAGGCCGGCGAGCAGGATGAACAGCGCCACCACCCAGGCGAACACCGGGCGGTCGATGAAGAAATTGGCCATCAGCGCGCCTCCGCCGGGGCGGCCTGGGGTTCCACCACCAGGCCCGGCTGCGCCTGTTGCAGGCCCGAGAGCAGTACCCGCTCACCAGCGGCCAGGCCGAATTCCACCACCCAGCGACCGTCCACCACCGGTCCCAGGCGCACCTCGCGCAGGGCGAGCCGGTCTTCGGCATCCACCACCCAGACCTGGGCCTGGCCGCCGGCGCTGCGCTGCACCGCCCGTTGCGCCACGCTCAGACCCTGGTCGAGCCGTGCCTGCTCCAGGCGCACCCGCACGAAGCTGCCCGGCAGGAGTTCGCGCCGTGGATTGGGAAACTGGCTGCGCAGGGTGATCTGGCCGGTGCTGGCGTCCACCGCCAGATCGGCGAATAGCAGGCGGCCGCTCTCCGGGTAGGGGCTGCCGTCTTCCTGCAGCAGGGTGACCCGCGCCTGGTCCGGCGCCACCTGCTGCAGTCGGCCGTCGCTGAGGGCATCGCGCAGCGCCTTGAGCTGGCGGGTCGACTGGGTGACGTCGGCATGGATGGGGTCCAGCTGCTGGATGATCGCCAACGGCGTGGCATCGCCCTGGCCGACCAGGGCGCCTTCGCTGACCAGGGCCTTGCCGATGCGCCCGGCGATGGGCGCGGTGACCGTGGCATAGTCCAGATTCAGCCGCGCCCGCTTGAGCGCCGCCTGGGCGGCCGCCACCTCGGCCTGCGCCTGCAGACTGGCACCCTGGGCATCGTCCTGCGCCTGACGACTGATCGCCTCGCTCTCCACCAGTGCCGCATAGCGCTCGGCCAGGCGGCGGGCCTGGAAGGCGCTGGCCTCGGCCTTGCGTAGGGCGGCCGCGGCGCTGTCCACCTCGGCCTGCAGCGGCGCCGGATCGATACGGAACAGCACCGCGCCGGCCTTGACCTCGCTGCCCTCGTGAAACACCCGCTGCAGCACGATGCCGGCGACCCGCGCCCGTACCTCGGCGGTCCGCGGCGCCACCAGGCGGCCACTGAGTTCGCTGGCGATGGCCAGGGGCGAGGGGTGCAGCGTCTCCACCTGCACCCTGGGCGCGGGCGGGGCGGCAGCTTCCGGGGCCGGACGGTCGCAGGCGGCGAGCAGCAGGCAGAGCAGCGCGAGGCTGCCGAGGGCAGGGCGGGGCAGGGACATCAGGGGCTTCCTCCAGGAGAGCGCCATGGTAGGCGTCCCGCTCAGGCCTCCCTGTAAACGTCTGTAGGTCTCTTGTGAAAGAGTGTTAAGCCCCGCGCCCGCCTGCCCGGGGCTCGGCTATGCTCGGCACTTTCCGCCATGAAGGCCTGCCGTGATCCCCTTGCTCATCGTCGAAGACGACACCGCCCTGGCCGAGCTCATCGCCACCTACCTGGGCCGTCAGGGCTATGCCGTGACGGTGATCGGTCGCGGCGACGAAGCCCTGGCCGCGGTGCAGCGCCTGCGCCCGCACCTGGTGGTGCTCGACGTCATGCTGCCGGGGCTGGACGGCCTGCAGGTCTGCCGTCAGCTGCGCGCCGCCCAGCCGAGCCTGCCGATCCTGATGCTCACGGCTCTGGACGACAGCCACGACCAGGTGCTGGGCCTGGAGATCGGCGCCGACGACTACGTCAGCAAGCCCTGCGAACCGCGGGTGCTGCTGGCGCGCATCCGCACCCTGCTGCGCCGCTGCCAGCTGGGTGAGGCACCCGCCGATGACCGCCTCACTATCGGCCAGCTGCGGCTGCTGCCGGGTGAACGCCAGGTCTGGTGGCGCGACCAGCTGGTGGAACTGTCCTCCACCGAATTCAACCTGCTGGCGATCCTCATGCGCCATGCCGGCGAGGTGCTCAGCCGCGACCAGCTGATCCAGCAATTGCGCGGCATCGAATTCAACGGCGTCGACCGCTCGGTGGACGTGGCCATCTCCAAGCTGCGCCGGCGCTTCGAAGAGCACCCCGGCGACGCCCGGCGGATCAAGACCGTCTGGGGCAAGGGCTATCTCCTTTCCCGCGCCGAGTGGGACTAGTGTGGTGTCTCAGAAGTTAACTGCACAATTTTGGCGGCGCTTTTTGCTTCTGAGCGTCGTTGCCCCTCCTCGCCATAGCCCTGCTATGACTCGTCGCGGCGCCTAGCCCATAAGCAAAAATCACTCGCCAATTCTTGCGCGAACTTCTGAGGCACCACACTTGATGCTCAAGATCCTCGTCCGCCTCTACCTCATCCTGCTGGTGACCTATGGCGCCGCCAGCTACCTGGTGCCCGAGGCGCTGCTGCAGGTGTTCTACGAGCGCTACAGTCGCTACACCCTCGAACAACTGCACGGCCCGCTCAGCCTGGTGCAGCGCACCTTCAACCAGGCGCCGCCGGCGCGCTGGCCAGCCCTGCAGGAGGAGTTGGCCGCGGAGCTGGCGCCCATCAGCCTGCGTCTGGTCCCGCTTGAGGATCCAGCCCTCACTCCGGAGGAGCGCGCCGATCTGGCCGCCGGCCAGCGGCGGGTACGCCTGGGCGACTATGGCGAACCCAGCGCGGCCCTGGTGCCGCTGCCGACGGATCAGGTGCTCTGGGTCGGCATCCCCGAGGCGCCCACCGACATCGCCCTGACCTATTGGGCGATGAACGCCTTGATCGGCGCGGCCCTGCTGGTCTGCCTCTATGTCTGGCTGCGACCGCACTGGCGCGACCTGGAGCGGCTGCGGCGTACCGCGGCGCGGCTGGGCAAGGGCCATCTGGGCGAGCGCACGGCCATCTCGCCGCGCTCGGACATCGGCGAGGTGGCGCGGGCCTTCGATGACATGGCCCAGGAACTGGAGGCGCTGATCGTCCAGCAGCGCGACCTGCTCAACGCCGTCTCCCATGAATTGCGCACGCCGCTGTCACGCCTGGAATTCGGCCTGGCGCTGTTGCAGGCCGATCCGCTGCCCGCCGAGACCCACCGTCAGCTGGAACAACTGGTGCGCCACGTCCGCGAACTGGATGCCCTGGTTGACGAATTGCTGTCCTTTGCCCGCCTGCAGAGCAGCCAGCAGCCGCCCGAACGCCTGAGCCTGGAACTCGAAGCCTTTCTCGACAGCGTGCTGGCCGACTTCGCCGAAGAGCAGGAGCGCCGCGGCGTCGTGATGCACCTGGACCTGACGCAGGCGCCCAGGCGGGCCGAACTGGCGCCACGCCTCACCGCCCGCGCCCTGCAGAATCTCGTCGGCAACGCCCTGCGTTATTGCCAGCGCGAGGTCTGGGTAGCGGTCCGTGACGACGGCGACGCGTTGCTGATCGCCGTCGAGGATGACGGCGAGGGGATTCCCGCGGCGGAGCGCGAGCGGGTCTTCGAACCCTTCTATCGCCTGGATCGCAGTCGTGACCGCGCCACCGGCGGCTTCGGCCTGGGCCTGGCCATCAGCCGGCGCGCGGTGGAAAACCAGGGTGGCCGGCTGGACCTGAGCGCCGGTGCCCAGGGTGGCGCTCGATTCGAGATCCGCCTGCCATTGCCGCCGCGCCTGGGGCTCGCCTGAGGCCGCCGTGGCCCCTACACTTGGCGCCCCCGCCCGTTTCGGAATCGTCATGGCAGAGCCCTTCGACCGCCACTCGCTGCAACCCCTGCTCGACCGTATCGCCGCCGCCGCGCCGCGCCATTTCGGCGAAGGCGAGGTGGCCGACTACATCCCGGCCCTGGCCGAGGTGGCGCCGGATCAGTTCGGCATTGCCGTCTGCGACGTCAAGGGCCAGGTGTGGCGCGCCGGGGCGGCCGACACGGCCTTTTCCATCCAGTCCATCTCCAAGGTGCTCAACCTGGTGATCGCCATGCAGCGCCTGGACGAGGCGGATATCTGGACCCGCGTCGGCCGCGAGCCTTCCGGCCATGCCTTCAACTCCATGGCCCAGCTGGAAGAAGAGAAGGGCGTGCCGCGCAATCCCTTCATCAACGCCGGCGCCGTGCAGGTCTGCGAATTGCTGGTGTCGCGCATCATGTCGATCCACTGGATGATGCGCGAACAGGCGCGCCGTCTGGCCGGCAATCCGACGCTCAACTTCGACGACCGCGTGGCCCGCTCGGAGATGGACCACAAGGCGCGCAACGCCGCTCTGGCCTATCTGATGAAGGCCTACGGCAATCTGCACAGCGAGGTCGATGACGTCCTCGACGTCTATTTCCACGGCTGCGCCCTGGCCATGAGCTGCGTCGACGTGGCTCGCGCCTTCGCCTTTCTCGCCAACGGCGGCATCAATCCCCAGGATGGCCAGGCCGTGGTGACGCCCCAGCAGACCCGCCAGCTCAATGCGCTGCTGCTGACCTGCGGCCTCTACGATGCGGCCGGCGACTTCGCCTGGCGCGTCGGCCTGCCGGGCAAGAGCGGGGTAGGGGGCGGCATCGTCGCCATCGTGCCGGGACAGATGAGCATCTGCGTCTGGTCGCCCCGGCTGGACAGCTACGGCAACTCGGTGGCCGGCCTGCGTTCTCTAGAGACCCTGGTGGAAGGGCTGGGCGTGGCGCCGCTCGGCTAGTAGGCCATGGACAGGCTGAGGGTCACCTGGGGCACCACGCCGTCGGTCTCGCCCTCCGGACCGCTCAACTCGCGCAGCGCGCCGTCGCGATAGAGCGCCAGGGCTTCGGCGCGAGCGCTCCAGCGCGTCTCGCCCCAGCGAAAGGGCTGCTCCAGCGCCAGCCCGGTGCGGGCATAGAGGCGATCGCCGGAATCCGGTCCATAGAAGCCGTTCCACCCCACCCCCAGGGCACTGGGGAAACTCAGGCGCAGGCCACTGGCCGAGATGTTCAGTCCGGGTTCCAGGCTGCCCTGGGTATAGAGACCGCTGTCGCCCTGGGTGCGGGTGGTCACCGCCAGCCCCGGACGCCAGGCACCCAGGCCCGACTCGGCCTGGTAGGCCAGGGCCAGGCTGGCTTCCTGAGTGGTCGCGGCAACGTCGTTGGGACTGCTCTTGACCGTGTAGACGAAGCCGACCCTCAGGCCCTCGGCCGGTGACACCACCAGGCCCAGCAGGTTGTTGCTCTCGTACCAGCGCCGCGGGCTGACCCGTTCCTCGCTGGAGGGGCTGTGCAGGCCGTTGCTGCTGCTGAACACCAGCCAGGCATCGGCATTGCCGTTGCTTCCCTGGTGCAGATCCAGGGCGAAGCCCGCCTGCAGGTGCAAGGGGACGCGGTCGAGGCTGGCCGCGTCGTCATCGTAGTTGCCGCGGGAAAAGTCGCCGTTGCGCACGTCCATGCCCAGTTGCGGATGGAAGCGCCCGGAGTTTTCGCTGACCTCCACGCTGCCCAGGGCGGCGTCTTCGCTTTCGATGGACGGCACGCTGCGCGGCGCGGCGGTGGCCTCCAGGGCCAGACAGCCCGCCAGCAGACCGGCGCAACGCAGGGGCGAGGGGCGCGACATGGCGACTCCGGGATGCGCGGGGCGCTCCGGGTGAGGCGCCATGGGGCATCGGACCAGGCCGCCGCCGAGCGGGTTCCAGGCCCTAGAGCACCGGCGAAAACACCCGGGCCACCCGCATGGCCACCCGCCGCCAGCGGCGCAGGGCGGCATTGTCCTCGGGGGTGAGTTCGCGGGAGCGACTGAAGTCCTGCTCCAGCATCTTGCGCACCTCCCAGGCGAAGGGGACGTCCATCACCATCAGCATGACCTCGAAGTTGAGGCGGAAGGAACGGTTGTCCAGGTTGGCGCTGCCCACCGCGGCCACGTCCTCGTCGATCAGCACCACCTTCTGGTGCAGGAAGCCCGGGCCGTAGCGGAACACCCGCACCCCGGCGTGCACCGCTTCGAAGGCATAGAGGTAGGAGGCGGCATAGACCACCTTGTGGTCGGGTCGCGAGGGCAGCAGGATGCGCACGTCCACCCCGCGCAGGGCGGCCAGGCGCAGGGCCGCCGAAACGGCTTCGTCAGGAATGAAGTAGGGCGTGGTGATCCAGACGCGGTGGCGCGCCGAGTGGATGGCCTCGACAAAGAACAGCGAGCAGGTCTCCTGATCGTCCGCCGGCCCGCTGGGCACCACCTGGCAGAGCACGCCGCCTTCTTCGTAGCGTTCCGGCAGCAGCAGGGTGGGCAGCTTTCTGGTCACCCAGTACCAGTCCTGGGCAAAGGTCTCCTGCAGGGTGGCCAGGGCCGGACCGCGCAATTCCAGGTGGGTGTCGCGCCAGGGCGCCAGGGGCGGCTTGAGCCCCATGTATTCGTCGCCGACGTTGAGCCCGCCGGTAAAGCCCACCTCGCCATCGACGATGACGATCTTGCGGTGGTTGCGGAAGTTGACCTGGAACCTGTTGATCAGTCCGCGTCTGTTGCTGAAGCCCTTCACCTCGCAACCGGCTTCGCGCAGCTTTTCCACATAGGCGCGCGGCAGGGCATGGCTGCCGATGGCGTCGTACAGCAGAAAGACCTGGACCCCGGCGCGGGCGCGGTCCAGCAGGGTGTTCTGCAGAGCCAGGCCGAGGGCGTCGTCGTGGATGATGAAGAACTGCACCAGCACCACCTTCTGCGCCCCGCGGATGGCCGCGAGGATGGCGGCGAAGGTCTCCTCGCCGTTGATCAGCAGCCGCACCTGGTTGTTGGCCACGCAGGGCGTGCCGGTGAGGGCGGTCATGGCCTTGAGCTTGCGATTGGCCGCGCTGCACTGCTGGGCGGCCATGGCCTCGGCGATCCAGGGTCGCCAGTCCAGTTCGGCGGCCTGGCGCGCCATCTCCTCGTCGGCCTGGCGCCGCGCCTTCACGTAGCTGTCGAAGCGCCGCCGGCCAAAGACCAGGTAGGGAATCAGGCTGAGGAAGGGCATGAACACCAGCGCCATGGCCCAGGCCATGGCGCCCTGGGCGGTACGCACCGTGATGATGGCGTGGATCGCCGCGCTGATGCCGATCAGTTCGAGGACCAGGGCGATGTAGTGGAGATCGAGGGGCAGGGAAGGCACGCGGGCAGCTCTCGCTCCTGGGTGGATGTCAGAGGGGTTGGACCGCCCTGAGCACCACGAATTTCGGCGTGGCCGCGATCTGTTCGACACGCCTGAACAGCCGCTTGAGCTTGACGTGGTAACCCAGGTGGCGATTGCCCACCAGCCAGAGTTCGCCCTGCTCGGTCAGCGCCGCCCGCGCCTGCTGGAACATGCGCCAGGCGAGGAAGTCGCCCACCACCTGCTGCTGGTGAAAGGGCGGATTGCACAGGATCAGCTCCAGCGACCGCGGCGCCTGGTCGGCCAGGCCATCGGCCGCGCGGATTGCCACCGGTCGCTCGCCGAAGGCCGCGCTCCAGTTCTCGCGCGCCGACTGCACCGCCATGTAGGACTCGTCCACCAGGGTGAATTGCGCCTCCGGATTGGCCAGGGCGCAGGCCAGCGCCAGCACGCCGTTGCCGCAGCCGAGATCGGCCACCCGGGCCTGGCCCAGGCCCTGGGGCAGGTGTGGGAGAAAGGCACGGGTGCCGATGTCCAGGCCCTCGCGGCAGAAGACGTTGGCATGGTTGACCAGGGTCAGTGGCGGCGCATCCAGGCGATAGCGACTCGGGTAGGGCGAGGCCACCGCCGGTCGCGCCTCGGGGGTGGCGAACAGCAACCGCGCCTTCTTTACCGCCAGCGAAGCCTGCACCGGGCCGATATGCCGCTCCAGCAGGTCGCCGGCGGCGCGGGGCAGGTGCTTGAGCATGCCGGCGGCGATCACCCGGGCACCCGGCGCCAGCTGGCCGTGCAGGCGGATCAGTTGCTCTTCCAGCAACGCCAGGGTCTTGGGCACCCGCACCAGCACCAGATCGAAGGGACCGCTGATCGCCTCGCTGGCCGGGACGAAGGTTACCGCCTCGGCGGCGAGGCCGTTGCGCGCCAGGTTGGCCGCCAGCGCCAGGGCCGCCAGGTGCGAGTCGCCACTGGAGGTCACCTGGGCATGAGCGGCGAGACTGGCGGCCAGGGCGCCGAAGCCGTCGTTGAGCACCAGCACCCGGGCGGATGGCGCCAGGCCATCCTCGGCAACCTGTTGCAGCAGGTATTCGTCGGCGGCGTCGAAGGCCTGCAGGGGATCGTCGCGGCGCGGGGGCTGACGGTCGAGTTCGAGGGTGGCGAAGGGCGAGACGAGAGAAGGCATGGTTTCTGTCGGTGTTTATCGGCGGCTCACTGCGGGACAATGGCGCCAAGCAATCGGGAAAAAGAGGCCAGTATGACCGCCACCGAAGACAAGTTCACCCGCGAGACGATCACCGCCGTCTGGCCCTGGAGCGACAACCTCTTCAGCCTGAGGACCACCCGCGATCCGCGCTATCGCTTTCGCGCCGGCCAGTTCGCCCGGCTGGGCGTGCGCAAGGCCGATGGCGACATCGTCTGGCGGGCCTACTCCATGGTCTCGGCACCCCACGACGACTTCCTCGAATTCTTTTCCATCGTGGTGCCGGGTGGCGCCTTCACCAGCGAACTGAGCCGCCTGCGCGAGGGCGACGAACTGCTGGTGGAAAAGCAGCCTTATGGCTATCTCACCCTGGAGCGCTTCGGCGGCGGTCGCGATCTCTGGCTGCTGGCCACCGGCACGGGCCTCGCGCCCTTTCTGTCGATGCTGCAGGAACCCGATACCTGGGAGCGCTTCGAGCGCATCGTGCTGGTCTACAGCGTGCGCGAAGCCCGCGATCTGGCCTACCAGGAGGTCATCCGCGGTTACGGCGAGGTGGAGCACCTCGAAGGCCTCACCGACCGCCTGGTCTATGTTCCCGTGGTTACCCGCGAGGATCACCCCGGCGCCCTGCGTGGCCGCATCACCACCCTGATCGAGAACGGCGAGCTGGAACGCGCCGCCGGCGTCGAACTCTCGCCCGAGCACTCGCGCATCCTCATCTGCGGCAATCCGGAGATGGTCGACGACACCCGCCAGCTGCTCAAGACCCGCGATCTGCAGCTGGCCCTGAGTCGCCGACCCGGGCAGGTGGCGGTGGAAAACTACTGGTAACAGGGGCCACCACCGGCGTCTTTACGTTTTCTTCACAATTGGAAAAGGTTGGGCCTTTAGCTTTGGCCCCGCCTTGCTCTAGGATCGGAATTTCCAAGGCTACTTTCCGAGTCCCGATGAGCAGTGACAGATCCGAGCCGCCCCCGGCCCCCAGGCCAGGTGCGGCTGACACCCCCTACCGTCTTTCTTCCTCCGCGGCCGTTCGGCCCTCTATCGCGGAGGCATCCCGCTAATGGAATGGATCGCCGATCCCACCGCCTGGTTGGGACTCCTCACCCTGATCGTCCTGGAAATCGTCCTGGGCATCGACAACCTGGTGTTCATCGCCATCCTCGCCGACAAGCTGCCGCCCGCGCAGCGTGACAAGGCACGGGTGATCGGCCTGTCGCTGGCGCTGATCATGCGTCTGGGCCTCTTGGCCAGCATCTCCTGGATGGTGACCCTCACCGAGCCGCTGTTCGAGGTCTTCGGCAAGGCCTTCTCCGGCCGTGACCTCATCATGCTGTTCGGCGGTATCTTCCTGCTGTTCAAGGCCACCACCGAGTTGCACGAACGCATCGAGGGCCACACCCACAAGACCGGTGGCAATCGCGCCTATGCGGCCTTCTGGCCGGTGGTCGCGCAGATCGTGGTGCTTGACGCCGTGTTCTCGCTGGACGCCGTCATCACTGCCGTGGGCATGGTCGAGCACCTGAGCGTGATGATGATCGCCGTGATCATCTCCATCGGCCTGATGCTGGTGGCGAGCAAGCCGCTGACCGCCTTCGTCAACGCCCACCCCACGGTGATCATGCTGTGTCTGGGCTTCCTGATGATGATCGGTCTGAGCCTGACCGCCGAAGGCCTGGGCTTCCACATTCCCAAGGGCTACCTCTATGCCGCCATCGGCTTCTCGATCCTCATCGAGCTGGCCAACCAGGTGGTGCGCTGGAAGCGCAAGCGCCAGTTGCACGAGCGGCTCGGCATGCGCGAGCGGACCTCCCAGGCCGTGCTGCGGCTGCTGGGCGGTCGCCTGCGCGAAGACGAGGTGGACGAGGACATCGCCGAGCTGATGGAAGGCGAGAAGGGCGAAGGCCCGGTCTTCGATCGCCGCGAGCGCCTGATGATCAGCGGCGTGCTGCAACTGGGCGAGCGCCCGGTGCGCACGGTGATGACCGCCCGCGCCGACGTCGACATCCTCGATGCCGACGCCGCCCCGGAACGGCTGCGCGAGCAGCTGCTGGCCTCGGCCCACTCGCGCCTGCCGCTGGTGGTCAACGGCAACATCGATGAACCCCTGGGCTATGTGCACAAGAAGGAGCTGTTCGCCGACATCCTGCAAGGCCAGTCGCCGGATCTGCGTGCCCGGGTGCGCACCCCCATCCACCTGCCGGCCCAGGCCACGGTACTGGGCGCCCTGGAACAGCTGCGCGCCGCCTCGACACACGTGGCCTTCGTGGTCAATGAATTCGGTGGTTTCGAAGGCCTGTTGACCCTGACCGACATCCTCGAGGCCATCGCCGGCGAATTGCCGGACGCCAGCGAGGAGAGCCTGCCGGAATTGGAAAAGGTGGAGAACGGCTATCGCGCCAGCGGCGGCCTGAACCTGCATCCCCTGGCCCAGCGCACCGGTTTCCAGATCGCCGAAAACGAGGACTACCAGACCCTCGGCGGCCTGGTGGTGGACCTGCTGGGACGCCTGCCGGTGGCCGGTGATCGCCTGGAATACCAGGGCTGGCAGTTGACCGTGGAATCGGTCAAGGATCGGCGGATCGGCTGGATCCGCCTGGAGCGGCCCGCCTCCTAGCGAGGCGGGCGTTCTGTAAGCCTGTTCAAAGGCTGCGAGCTAGAGTCAAACAAGGCGAAAATGGCTGAGGAAGCGGAGTTTACAAGTGGTAAATGAGCATTCCGAAGCCATTTTCAACGCAGGTTGGCTGACGCGCAGCCGCTTTTGAAAGGCTTACAGCGGGTTGACCGGCGGTTCCTGCTTCACCACGGGAACCTCGGTCGCCTTGCTGTTCTGCTCCTTGAGCAGGTCGCGGATCTCGGTCAGCAGCACCTGGTCCTTGGTCGGACCGGCCGGGGCGGCATCCTGGTGCAGGCGCAGGCGGTTGAGCACCTTGATCGCCATGAAGATGGCGAAGGCGATGATCACGAAGTCGAAGATGGTCTGCAGGAACTTGCCGTAGGACATGACCACGGCTGGCTGGTCACCCACGGCGGCCCTCAGGGTGATCGCCAGTTGCGAGAAATCCACACCCCCCAGCAACAGACCCAGCGGCGGCGTGATGATGTCGGCCACGAAGGACGACACGATCTTGCCGAAAGCCGCGCCCAGGATGATGCCGACCGCCAGGTCGACCACGTTGCCTCTCATGGCGAATTTCTTGAACTCGGCAATGATGCTCATGCTGCACTCCTTTGGATGGTTTCGAAGAGACGATAGACGATTGTGCTCGCTTCGCTCGGGTTTGGAACCCTGCTAACGGTCTCCAGGTTCCCCGGAAGCGGCAAATCGCCGCGCGATCGGCAACTGGTCGCGGCTGTCGCACTTTGTCGAAGGGGCCGGGTCCACCCTTGTACGCCGAGGGCTGCAACCCTCGCGACCTCCACCTCTCGTCCCCAAGGAGCCCCTGATGGTTGCCAAACACGACCTGCACAAAGACTTTCCCGAGTACGCCGAGCAGCTGGACAGCCGTCCCCAGACCGATGCGGCCTTCGCCAAGCTGCTGGAAGACTATGCCAAGCTCGACCAGCAGATCCTCGACCTGGAGGAAGTGGAAGAATCCAGTGGCGACGAGGAACTGGGTCGCCTGCGTCGCGAGCGCGTCCTGCTCAAGGACAAGATCGCTCAGCAGCTGAAATACCCGTCCTAGCCGTACCGGGCTCGGCGCCGGTCGTCGAGCTTCGATTATCGCGATTGGCAAAGGCCGCTGGCGTTGCCATCATGGCTTCCTTTGGAGAGGAGCCGATGACCGACGAAGTGGCGATGTACCAGCAGTGGCACCTGTGGATCACCGAGGCGGCCGTGGAAGCCCAGCGCCGTCGCGTGCAGCTCGAATTCGCCGAATACAGCCGGCTGCTGGCCGACCTGCAACTGCTCGAACAGCAGCGCTGGCAACAGGCGTTGCCCGTCTGGTTGCGTGGCGAGGCAGAAATGGTATCGACGCTCAAGCACTAGCGGCTGATCGGCGAACCTCCCCCGGCAGAGCCTGATGACAGCGCGATGAACGACCAGCGGTGCCCGGCGGTCAATGGGTTACCCCAGGCTACTTTCACGGGGTGAGCGAGGTTTATCCGGCCTACCTGGCCCTCTCAACGAGGATGTCCCCATGAAGCGTACCGCCCTGATCGCCCTGATGATGTTTGCCGCCGCCCCCGTATTCGCCAAGGATCTGTGCGCGGTCCAGCTGCAGAAGCTGGACGATGCCAGCAAGATGAAGACCAACATGATCGGCCCGGGCAGTTCCCAGGCCCAGCAGATCGCCGAATTCCGCAAGAATGCCATGGCTGCCCAGAAAGCCGGTGACGAGAAGAAGTGCATCGCGCAGGCCAACCAGGCCCTGACCATGCTGCGTCAGCCGGGTGGCGAGGGCAACTAAGGCCCAAGCCTGCCGTTCGAGAAAAGGCGCGCTCCCCCGCGGGAGTGCGCCTTTTTACTGTCTATGCATCCAGTCGTGTTATGCTGGGCGTCTTCCCTTCTCGACTGGAGAATTCCGCCATGGCCAAGGCCAAGCGTCTCTACGGCTGCACCGAATGCGGCGCCACCTTTCCCAAGTGGGCGGGCCAGTGCGGCGAGTGCGGCGCCTGGAACACCCTGGTGGAAACCGTCGTCGAGACCTCCGCTGTCCCTTCCGGACGCGCCGGCTGGGCCGGAGCCCAGGCGACCATCAAGACCCTGGCCGAGGTCAGCGTCGAGGAAACCCCGCGCTTCACCACCGATTCCACCGAACTCGACCGGGTGCTGGGTGGCGGCCTGGTGGATGGCTCCGTGGTGCTGATCGGCGGCGATCCCGGCATCGGCAAGTCCACCATCCTGCTGCAGACCCTCTGCCACCTGGCCGCGCGCATGCCGGCGCTCTATGTCACCGGCGAGGAGTCCCAGCAGCAGGTGGCCATGCGTGCCCGCCGCCTGGGCCTGCCGGAAGACAAGCTCAAGGTCATGACCGAGACCTGCATCGAGTCCATCGTCGCCACCGCCCGCCAGGAAAAGCCGCGGGTCATGGTGATCGACTCCATCCAGACCATCTTCACCGAGCAGCTGCAGTCCGCGCCCGGCGGCGTGGCCCAGGTACGCGAGAGCGCGGCGCTGCTGGTGCGGTTCGCCAAGCAGACCGGCACCGCCATCTTCCTGGTCGGCCACGTCACCAAGGAAGGCGCCCTGGCCGGACCGCGGGTGCTGGAGCACATGGTCGACACCGTGCTCTATTTCGAGGGCGAATCCGACGGCCGCCTGCGCATGCTGAGAGCGGTCAAGAACCGCTTTGGCGCGGTCAACGAACTGGGCGTGTTCGGCATGACCGACAAGGGCCTCAAGGAGGTCTCCAACCCTTCGGCGATCTTTCTCAACCGGGCGCAGGAGGCGGTGGCCGGCAGCGTGGTCATGGCGACCTGGGAAGGCTCGCGGCCCATGCTGGTGGAGGTGCAGGCACTGGTGGACACCAGTCACCTGGCCAATCCGCGGCGGGTCACCGTGGGCCTGGACCAGAATCGCCTGGCCATGCTGCTGGCGGTGCTGCACCGCCATGGCAGCATTCCCACCTACGATCAGGACGTCTTCATCAACGTGGTCGGCGGGGTCAAGGTGCTGGAGACGGCGGTGGACCTGGCGCTGATGTCGGCGGTAATCTCCAGCCTGAGGGACCGCGCCCTGCCGCACGACCTGCTGGTGTTCGGCGAGATCGGCCTGTCTGGTGAGATCCGCCCGGTGCCCAGTGGCCAGGAACGGCTCAAGGAGGCGGCCAAGCACGGCTTCAAGCGGGCCATCGTGCCCAAGGGCAATGCGCCCAAGGACCCGCCACCCGGCTTGCAGGTGGTCGCGGTGACGCGTCTGGAGCAGGCGCTGGATGCCCTGTTCGAATAGCCCTTGGCGGCTTTTGTAATATTTTTTAAAACTCTCGGCGGGGCAGGGTGGTCTATCAGGCGCTTCCATGACCCTGGATACCCGCCATGTCTCGTCTGCTCCCGCTTTCCGTATTCCTTGCCGGCTTCGCTACCAGTGCCCTGGTCCAGGCCGCCGATCCCAGCAGCTCCGCGCCGGCCAGTCTGGAGGTGGATCAGCTGGAGTGGCAGCATGCCGACGAAGGCAGCGTCTTCAACTGGGATCTGGAAGGCTGGGCCCTGGGCGGCGGCGCCAATCGCCTGGATTTCCGCAGCCAGGGCGAGCGCACCAACGGCCACACCGAGCAGGCCGAGGTGCAGGCGCTCTGGGGGCACGCCCTGGCCAAGGGCTGGGGCAGCGTGGCCGGCTTCCGCCAGGATTTCAAACCCGGCTCGCCGCAGACCTGGGCCGCCCTGGGCATCCAGGAACACGATCCCGAGGATCTCGACATCGAGATCACCGCCTTCTTCGGCGAAAACAGCCAGACCGCCCTGCGTCTGGAAGCCGAATACGACTGGGCCCTGACCCAGCGGCTGATCCTCCAGCCCCATACCGAACTCAATTTCTACGGCCGCAACGACGAGTCCCGCGGCCAGGGCGCCGGTTTCGCCGAAAGCGAAGCCGGGCTGCGCCTGAGATACCAGGTGACCCCGGAGGTCGCGCCCTATGTCGGGGTGTCCTGGAACGCCACCCACGGCAACACCGCCGCCATGGCGCGGGAAGAGGGCGAAGACACCCACGACGCCCGCCTGGTGGTGGGTCTGCACCTGGAGTTCTAGGCCCGGTCCTACGGAAGACTTCGCCCTTCGCTTCGGACAGGCGCCCTCGCTCAGGTGGTAGGCAGAGGTGACCTGGCTGTTCTATCGCGGCCACGGGCCACTCCTGCAGCGCTTTCCGTGTACCTGTAGGAGCGATCGCTAAGTCGCACCAACATGGCCGCGATAGAGATCAGGCAGAGCAGTAACGTGGAAACGGCGCAGCCTTTTCCACTGGGCCTTCGCGGCGAGGGACACCCTCACCCCAACCCTCTCCCGAGGGGAGAGGGGGCTATCCGTGCAGGTGTTCATCTCCATCGGCTTCAGGATCGCGATCAGCTGTCTGTCTACACCTGTAGGAGCGCCCCGTGACCGCGATAAGCCGCAATCAGCACAGACGATAAAGCGCTAGCCAGTACCGTCGACCCCAAGACCTAAGGCGTACCCAGTGCCGCCAACTCGCGTTCCAGCAGGGTTTCGTCGCCCAGGTTCAGCTCCACCAGGCGGCGCAGGTGGCTGATGGAATCCAGATCGATCTGGCGGCAGGCGAAGGCCAGCTGCTCCGCGGTTTCCCGAACCAGCTCCACGTCCATGCTCACCTGGGCCTCGTCGTTCAGCAGGATGCGCAGCTGATAGGTCGCGCTCGGCTGGGCCGACCAGTCGGCAGGCCGCGCCAGCAGCACGCCCTTGAGCGAGATGTCGTCCACGGGCGCTGCCCACTGGCGCTCACCCTGGTGCAACTGGGCAGGGGCATCGAAGGTGAAGCGGGTAAAGCGGCGACGCTCGTTGGTGTCGTTCATGGAAGGGCTTCCTGAGGTTTCCTGATCACTGTAGACGACCGTGGCCGTCCCGTATCGACTGCGCCTGGCAGGGTAGCCGGCGGCGGCCGCTGGGGCCAGGACGAGAGGGCTCATTGGTCGCCAGGGGGGGAGCAGCGGCCCAATTCGTCAGACGTTGGAGGTGCCCTCCGGGCGCCAGCCGTACTCGCGCGCATGGCGGACCAGATCGGCCGGCTTCTGGATGTCCAGCTTGCGGCGGATGCTCAGGCGGTGGGTTTCCACCGTGCGCACGCTGAGTCCCAGCTGCTGGGCCATGGTCTTGTTGTTGAGGCCCTGGGCCATGAGCAGCAGCACCTGGCGCTCCCGCGGGGTGAGGTCGCCGTCACTGGCGCCCCCTTCGCCCAGGCGGGCGGCGATGGCGCTGCTGTAGAAGCGCCCACCGACCGCCAGGGCTTCCACCGCGGCGATGATCTCCTCGGACGGCGCATCCTTGAGCACATAGCCGGCCGCGCCGACCCGCAAAGAGGTGCTCACGTATTCGCGATTGTCGTACATGCTCAGGATCAGCACCCGGGCGCGCGGGGCGCGTTCGGCGATCAGGGCGGTCAGCTCCAGGCCGTTGATGTCCTTGAGGCCGATGTCCACCAGCAGGATGTCCGGATCGAGCCGCGCCAGCAGGTCGAGGGCTTCCGCACCACTGCCGGCCTCGCCGACCACGACGAAGCGCTCGATGGTGCCCAGCAGCGCCCGCACCCCGGCGCGGACCAGGGCATGGTCGTCGACCAGGAGGATGCGGATGGGCGTCATGTCGGGCTTTCCTCGTCGGCCGGGAGGTCCGAGCGTAGCAGAACCACGTCCAGGGTCGTGCCGCCGGGGCCGGACTGGATGGCGCAGCGACCGCCGAACAGCTCCACCCGCTCGCGGATGTTGCGCAGGCCGATGCCGCCGCTGAGATGTTCCACCTGGCCGGTATCGAAGCCCCGACCGTCGTCGTGCACGGTCAGGCAGATCCAGCGCCCGCGCCGCTGCAGGTCGATGACGACCTTGCGCGCCGCTGCGTGGCGCTCGATGTTGGTCAGGGCCTCCTGGACGATGCGGAACAGGGCGACGTCCATGTCGCCGCCGGCGGTGCTGTCGTCCAGGGTCTGCCGATAGTCCACGTCCAGGCCGCTGCGCTGGCGGAATTCCTCCACCAGCTGCCCGAGCGCCGCGGGCAGGCCGAGGGTATCCAGCAGCGAAGGGTGCAGGTCGTGGGAGATGCGGCGAATCTCGCCGATGGCGGCGGCCAGGCGCTGGGTGCCTTCGCGCAGGGTCTCGCCGGCGCTGGGCTTGCCGGTCCCCAGTTCGCGGCTGGCCAGTTCGAACTGGAACTTGATGGACACCAGCAGCTGGCTGATGCCGTCGTGCAACTCGCGCGACAGCCGCGATCTTTCCTCTTCCTGGGAGGTGATGAGTCTCTGGGTCAGCTGCTTGAGCTTGCGATCGGCCAGGCGGTGCTCGCTGACGTTGAGCGTCAGGCCGCCGGCGAACACCAGCAGCACCGCCACCAGGGCCACCCCGGCGCTGGCCAGCAGGGTGGTGCGGATGCCAGCGGCCACGTCGTGGCGCACCTGGGCGAGGGCGGCGTCCACGTCGTCCAGATAGAGGCCGGTGCCCAGCACCCAGCCCCAGCGCTGCAGCTGGGTCACGTAGGCGAGCTTTTCCGCCATCTGGCCGCTGGAGGGCTTCTGCCAGCCATAGCGCTGGAAGCCGTCGCCCTGGCTGGCACTGCGCAGCAGCGCCTGGATCACCAGCAGGCCGTTGGCGTCGGTGAGTTGCCAGAGATCCTGGCCGACCAGCTCGGGCTGGCGCGGATGCATGAGATTGCGGCCATGCTGGTCGTAGACGAAGAAGTAGCCGTCGCTGCCGAAATTCAGGCTGGCCAGCAGCGCCAGTACCCTGGCCTTGGTCTCCTCGTCGTCGCGACCGCTGCCGTACAGCGGCTGGATGGCACTGACGCCCATCTCCACATAGTTGCGCAGCTCGGTCTTCTTGCTGCCGAGGATGCTGTGTTCGAGCAGCCGTGCCTGCTGCTCGCCCAGGCGCTGGCTCTGTTCCAGCACCACCAGGCAGACCGCGGCCACCGCCAGCAGCAAAGGCAGCAGTCCGAGGGCGACCATCTTGTATTTGAGCTGCATCGGCACCTGTCCGGGCTGGCGGCTACGTAGAACTACGTAGCGGGCCTTGGGTAGTTCTGCGAATTTCGCTGTTGCGTCGAGCCGCCGATAGTAATATGGCTCCGCTGTGGGCTCTCACAATAACAAGTATCGCCGCGGCCACCGGTGCGCGGCAGGAGAACAAGCATGACCCGAATGGCCAGCCATCTTGCCTGGTTCGCCGTTGCCGTACTGGGCGCCTTCGCGCTGGGTACCGTGGCGCTGAGTCGAGGCGAAGCGATCAACGCCCTCTGGATCGTGGTCGCCGCCGTGGCGATCTACCTCGTTGCCTACCGCTACTACAGCCTGTTCATCGCCACCAAGGTGATGGGCCTGGACGCCAAAAGAGCCACGCCCGCCGTGCTCAACAACGACGGCCTGGACTACGTCCCCACCAACAAGCACATCCTCTTCGGCCACCACTTCGCCGCCATCGCCGGCGCCGGTCCGCTGGTGGGCCCGGTGCTCGCCGCCCAGATGGGCTATCTGCCCGGCACCCTCTGGCTGATCGCCGGGGTGGTCTTTGCCGGCGCGGTGCAGGACTTCATGATCCTGTTCCTCTCCACCCGCCGCAACGGCCGCTCCCTGGGCGACATGGTGCGCGAGGAGATGGGGCGCATCCCCGGCACCATCGCCCTGTTCGGCTGCTTCCTGATCATGATCATCATCCTCGCGGTGCTGGCGCTGATCGTGGTCAAGGCCCTGGCCGAGAGCCCCTGGGGCATGTTCACCGTGATCGCCACCCTGCCGATCGCCATGTTCATGGGCGTCTACATGAGATACATCCGCCCCGGGCGCATCGGCGAGATCTCGCTGATCGGCGTGGTGCTGCTGCTGGCCTCCATCTGGGTGGGTGGCGTGGTCGCCGCCGATCCGGTCTGGGGCCCGGCCTTCACCTTCACCGGCGTGCAGATCACCTGGATGCTGATCGGCTACGGCTTCGTCGCCGCCGTGCTGCCGGTCTGGCTGGTGCTGGCCCCGCGTGACTACCTGTCCACCTTCCTCAAGATTGGCACCATCATCGCCCTGGCCATCGGCATCCTGGTGACCATGCCGATGCTGAAGATGCCGGCTCTGACCCAGTTCGTCGACGGCACCGGTCCGGTGTGGAAGGGCACCCTGTTCCCCTTCCTGTTCATCACCATCGCCTGCGGCGCGGTGTCCGGCTTCCATGCCCTGATCAGCTCGGGCACCACCCCCAAGCTGATCGCCAAGGAAACCCATGCCCGCTACATCGGCTACGGCGCCATGCTGATGGAGTCCTTTGTCGCCATCATGGCCATGGTCGCCGCCTCGGTGATCGAGCCGGGCGTCTACTTCGCCATGAACAGCCCGGCCGCCGTGGTCGGCGCCGACGTGGTGTCGGTGGCCGCCAAGATCAGCACCTGGGGCTTCGTGGTGACGCCCGAGATGCTGCAGGCCACCGCCACCGAGATCGGCGAGCACACCATCCTGGCCCGTGCCGGTGGTGCGCCGACCCTGGCGGTGGGCATCGCCCAGATCATGCACAACGTGCTGCCGGGCGAGAACACCATGGCCTTCTGGTACCACTTCGCCATCCTGTTCGAGGCGCTGTTCATCCTGACTGCGGTGGACGCCGGCACCCGCGCCGGACGCTTCATGCTGCAGGACCTGCTGGGCAGCTTCGTACCGGCGCTGAAGCGCACCGACTCCTGGACCGCCAACGTCATCGGCACCGCCGGTTGCGTCGCCCTCTGGGGCTGGCTGCTGTACCAGGGCGTGGTCGATCCGCTGGGCGGCATCAACACCCTCTGGCCGTTGTTCGGCATCTCCAACCAGATGCTCGCCGGTATCGCCCTGATGCTGGGCTCGGTGGTGCTGATCAAGATGAAGCGCCAGCGCTACGTCTGGGTGACCCTGGTGCCGGCGGTGTGGCTGCTGATCTGCACCACCACCGCCAGCCTGATCAAGCTGTTCGATTCCAATCCGGCGGTCGGCTTCCTGGCCCTGGCCAAAAAGTACAGTACCGCCATGGCCCAGGGCCAGGTGATCGCCCCGGCCAAGAGCATGGAGCAGATGCAGCACATCGTCTTCAACGCCTACACCAACGCCACCCTCTCGGTGCTGTTCCTGGTGGTGGTGATGAGCATCCTGTTCTTTTCCATCAAGGTCGGTCGCGCCGCCCTGGCCAAGCCCGAGCGCAGCGATCGCGAGACCCCGTTCCAGCCGGCCGCGGGCGTTTAAAGGAGAATCCCTATGTTCAATGACCTGGGTCGCATGGGTAAGTACCTGGGGCAGGCCGCCAAGATGCTGGTGGGCATGCCCGACTACGACACCTATGTCGAGCACATGCGCGGCAAGCACCCGGACCAGCCGGTGATGAGCTACGAAGCCTTCTTCCGCGAGCGCCAGGAAGCGCGTTACGGTGGCGGCAAGTCCGGCGCCATACGTTGCTGCTGACCCAGGGTCTCCTCCAGGCCGGGCCTCGAGCCCGGCCTCTTTCTGTCTGGAGTTGCCATGCACGAACCCATCCCCGTCACCGTCCTGACCGGCTTTCTCGGCGCCGGCAAGACCACCTTGCTCAAGCACATCCTGCAGGCCGAGCACGGCCTCAGGATCGCCGTGATCGAAAACGAATTCAGCGCCCTCGACGTCGACGGCGAATTGCTGGAAGACGCTGGCGCCGTACAACTGATGAAGGTCGCCAACGGCTGCGTCTGCTGCACCGGCAGCAAGGACCTGGCCTATGCCCTGACCGTGCTGCTGGAGCGGCTGGACAGCGGCGAACTGGATTTCGAGCGCCTGGTAGTGGAATGCACCGGTCTCGCCGATCCCGGTCCGGTGGCCCAGACCTTCTTTACCGACGACCTCCTGCGCGAACGCTATCTGCTCGACGGGGTGCTGACCCTGGTGGACGCCGTCCATGCCAGCGAGCAGCTGAGCGATCCGCTGCTGCAGGCGCAGATCGGGTTCGCCGATCGCCTGCTGCTGACCAAGCTCGACCTGGCCGAGCCGGCCGCCGTCGAAGCGCTGGAAAATCGCCTGCAACGCATCAACCGCCGCGCCCCCATCCGTCATGTCGACCATGGGCGCATCGAGCTGGCCGAATTGCTGGATATCCGCGGCTTCAACCTGCACGACGAGGACCTGGCAGCGCCGACCCTGTTCCGCCCGCTACGGCCGGTCGCGGAGGCCGTCAGCCTCACCGAACGCATCCAGTCCATCGCCATCCGCGAGCCGCGCCCCTTCGACCAGGCCAAGATCAGCGGCGTGATGGAGATGCTGCTCGATACCCTCGGCTGCGACCTGCTGCGCTACAAGGGGCTGCTCAACATCGCCGGCGAGGATCGCCGCCTGCTGTTCCAGGGCGTGCAGCAGATCTATGCCGCCGACTGGGAGCGCGACTGGCTGCCGGACGAGGCGCGCGAGAGTCGCGTCGTGCTGATCGGCATGGACCTGCCGGAAGAGCGCATCCGCGCCGCCTTCGAGCGGGCGGTGGCACGCGCCTGAGGCGGGCTGGACATCCAGCAACGTATTCCGGGACGGGCAGGAATACTCAGGGCGGCCAGGCGGACAACTGCAGGCTGCCTTCGACAAGGGCTTCAGGCGGCGCCCCAGCGCAGTGCCTGCCCCGTTAATGCGGTGTTAAGGGCTACCAGGTTAATAACGCCGGACGGGGCATAAGGCCACGGAACGAAGTATCCCTAAGCGAGGACTCCCTGCATGCTCCTGCTATGGCAAGCCTTGGCCACCGGTGGCCTGATGATGCCGGGCTCGTTGCTGGTCGAGCTCTGGTTGCCGCACCAGGAGACGCGCGCGCGACGCTGGTGGCGACGGATTGCCTATTCCTGTCTGGGCGGTCTGGCCGGCATCGCCGGGCGGCTGTTGGTGGGCTGGTCCTAGGCCTCTGCCGAAAAAAAGCTAACGCCCAACCGCGCTCCTTGCCCTAGGCGTCGCTGTCCGCAGCAGGCGCCTTGGGCGCTGCGCGGCTGGCCAGGCGTTCCAGGGCCGCCTTGAGCCCTGGGTCGCGGATACCGGCAGCCACTTCCCTGAGACTCTCGGCGCCCACCTGGCTGACCTGGCGCGGCGGTCTGGGTCGGGTGGCGACGCCCGGGCTGGGCTGCATCTTGAATTGCAGACGCAGGAGGCCGGCGAATTCCGGCGCCTGCTGCAGCAGTCTGAGCAGGCGGCGCTGCTGATAGCGCAGCCGCGTCGCCCAGTGGGCATCGTTGACCACCAGCAGCAGAGTGCCCTCGCGCCAGCTGGCCACCCGGCAGTGGGGGCGGGCAGCCGGTTGCAGCTGTTCTTCCAGCAACTGTTGCAGGCGCCCCAGTCGCTCGGCTTCGCGAAACAGCGACTTGAGCGGTTTGGCCTGGCGCAGCAGGGCAGCGGGAGCGACGGCGGAGAGAGGGCGAAAGGCCATGCGCAGGACTCGCGATGGGCGAAGAGAAGACGCCGATGGTAACAGATCGCTCTGGCGTCCTGGCGGCTGGGGGCCCGTCGTTCTTTCCTCATCGGCATTTCCGAGTAGAATGCCCGATTACCATCGCGGGACACCGCGGGTCTCAACCCCCGCGCCCAGGCGTCTGGCCAGGCTCTGCAGAGGCCTTGCCGCCCGTTTCGCTCCCCTCATTCCAGCGGAAGAATTCCAGTCGATATGTTTGCGCCTTTGTTGAAGAAATTCTTTGGAAGCAAGAACGAACGAGATGTCAAACGCCTAGGCAAGGTCGTGGTGGCCACCAATGCGTTGGAATCCCAGATTGCCTCCTTGAGCGACGAGCAACTGCGCGCCAAGACCGAGGAATTCAAGCAGCGCGTGGCCAAGGGCGAGTCCCTCGATGCCCTGATGCCGGAAGCCTTCGCCGTGGTCCGCGAGGCCGGCAAGCGCGTCATGGGCATGCGCCACTTCGACGTCCAGCTGATCGGTGGCGCGGCGCTGCACGAAGGCAAGATCGCCGAGATGCGCACCGGTGAGGGCAAGACCCTGGTGGGTACCCTGCCGGTCTACCTCAATGCGCTGTCCGGCAAGGGCGTCCACGTGGTCACGGTGAACGACTACCTGGCCCGCCGCGACGCCAACTGGATGCGGCCACTGTACGAATTCCTCGGCCTGTCGGTGGGCATCATCCTGCCGTTCCAGCCGCCGGAAGAGAAACGCGCCGCCTACGCCTCGGACATCACCTACGGTACCAACAACGAATTCGGCTTCGACTACCTGCGCGACAACATGGCCTTCAGCATGGCCGAGAAGTACCAGCGCGAGCTGAACTTCGCGGTGGTCGACGAGGTGGACTCCATCCTCATCGACGAAGCCCGGACCCCGCTGATCATCTCCGGTCAGGCCGAAGACAGCTCCGAGCTCTATCAGAAGATCAACCAGCTGATCCCGCGTCTGCAGCAGCACATCGAGGAAGAGGAAGGCAATCCGACCCAGGTCGGCCACTACACCATCGATGAAAAGACCCGCCAGGTGGAGATCACCGAGCTGGGTCACCAGTACATCGAGGAGATGCTCACCGAGGCCGGGCTGCTGGCCGAGGGCGAGAGCCTCTACTCGGCGCACAACCTGGGCCTGCTGACCCACGTGTTCGCCGGTCTGCGCGCCCACACCCTGTTCCATCGCAACGTCGAGTACATCGTCCAGCAGGACCAGGTGCTGCTGATCGACGAGCACACCGGCCGGACCATGCCGGGTCGCCGCCTTTCCGAAGGCCTACACCAGGCCATCGAGGCCAAGGAGGGACTGCCGATCCAGCCCGAGAGCCAGACCCTGGCCTCGACCACCTTCCAGAACTACTTCCGCCTCTACAACAAGCTCGGTGGCATGACCGGCACCGCCGACACCGAGGCCTTCGAATTCCGCCAGATCTACAACCTCGACGTGCTGGTCATCCCGACCCACCGCGAGATCGCCCGTAAGGACTTCAACGACCTGGTCTACCTGACCCAGGCCGAGAAGTACCAGGCCATCATCGAGGACGTGAAGCAGTGCCAGGCCGAAGGCCGCCCGGTGCTGGTGGGTACCGCCTCCATCGAGAGCTCCGAGTACGTCGACCAGCTGCTGACCCAGGCCGGCATCGAGCACAAGGTGCTCAACGCCAAGTACCACGAACGCGAAGCCGAGATCATCGCCCAGGCCGGGCGTCCGGGCGCCGTGACCATCGCCACCAACATGGCCGGTCGCGGTACCGACATCCTGCTCGGCGGCAACTGGGAAGTGGAAGTCGCGGCCCTGGAGAATCCTTCCGAGGAGCAGATCGCCGCGATCAAGGCCGCCTGGCAGGCGCGCCACAAGCAGGTCATCGACGCCGGCGGCCTGCACGTGATCGCCTCCGAACGCCACGAATCCCGCCGGATCGACAACCAGCTGCGCGGCCGTGCCGGTCGCCAGGGCGACCCGGGTTCCAGCCGCTTCTACCTGTCGCTGGAAGACAGCCTGATGCGCATCTTCGCCTCCGACCGGGTGAAGAACTTCATGAAGGCCCTGGGCATGCAGGGCGGCGAGGCCATCGAGCACCGCATGGTCACCAACGCCATCGAAAAGGCGCAGCGCAAGGTCGAAGGCCGCAACTTCGACATCCGCAAGCAGTTGCTGGAATACGATGACGTGGCCAACGAGCAGCGCAAGGTGATCTATCACATGCGCGATACCCTGCTGGCCAACGAAGACGTCGGCGACACCATCAAGGGCTTCCGCGAGGAAACTCTGACCCAGGTGATCAACGAGCACATCCCCCCGCAATCGCTGCCCGAGCAGTGGGACATCCCCGGCCTGGAAGCCGAGCTGTACAGCGTCTTCGGCCTGCAACTGCCCATCGGCCAGTGGCTGGACGAAGACGACAAGCTGTACGAGGACACCCTGCGGGTGAAGATCCTCGAGCAGCTCGAAGCCGCCTACATGGAAAAGGAAGACCTCGCCGGTCGCGAGGCCCTGCGCAACTTCGAGAAGCAGATGCTGCTGCGGGTGGTCGACGACCTCTGGAAGGACCACCTCACCACCATGGACCACCTGCGCCACGGTATCCATCTGCGCGGCTACGCCCAGAAGAACCCCAAGCAGGAATACAAGCGCGAGTCCTTCACCCTGTTCCAGGAGCTGCTGGACAGCATCAAGCGCGACACCATCCGCGTCCTGTCCCACGTCCAGGTGCGTCGCGAGGATCCGGCCGAGGAAGAGGAGCGCATGCGCCGCGAGGCCGAGGCCATGGCCGAGCGCATGCAGTTCCAGCACGCCGAGGCGCCTTCGCTGGTCGATCCCGAGGTGCTCGAGGACGAGCAGGGCGAAGACACCGTGGTGCCCTTGCAGCCCCAGCGCAATGACCAGAAGATCGGTCGCAACGAGCCGTGCCCCTGTGGTTCCGGCAAGAAGTACAAGCAGTGCCACGGCAAGCTCGATTGAGGGCCTGCCCAGGCAGTCGAGGCGACGGCAACCTGTCGGCATAGCCGCCGACAGGTTGTAAACTCCACTCGCTAGGCTGTTTGCGCCCCTTGCCCCGGCTGGGCGAGGCGGGCGCTGGAAGGCTGCTTTCCACGCCGCGACCGGTTTTCCGCTCGCGGCGTTTCCTTTTCTTTCACTGGAGTTTTCCCATGGCTGTCGGTCTCGGTCCGCTCTCCACGCTGCACCCGGTTCCCGGTTTCGAACTCGGTATCGCCTCTGCCGGCATCAAGCGCCCCGGGCGCAAGGATGTGGTGGTGATGCGCTGTGCCGAAGGCTCCAGCGTGGCCGGGGTCTTTACCCTGAACGCCTTCTGCGCGGCCCCGGTGATCATTGCCCGTCAGCGCTTCGCCGGCCCCGTGCGTTACCTGTTGACCAACACCGGCAATGCCAACGCCGGTACCGGACAGCCCGGCCTGGCCGCGGCCGAGCGCACCACCAAGACCCTGGCGACCCTGGCCAGCGTCGGCGAGGAGGCGGTACTGCCGTTCTCCACCGGCGTGATCGGCGAACCGCTGCCGGTGGAAAAGATCGAAGCCGCGCTGCCGGCCGCCCTGGCCGATCTGGCCGAGGACAACTGGGCCGCCGCCGCCACGGGCATCATGACCACCGATACCCTGCCCAAGGGCGCCAGCCGCCAGTTCCAGGTGGACGGCACCACCGTCACCGTGACCGGCATCAGCAAGGGCGCCGGCATGATCAAGCCGAACATGGCGACCATGCTCGGCTACGTGGCCACCGACGCCAAGGTCGCGCGCGGTCTCTTGCAGGATCTGCTGGCCGACGCCGCCAACCGCTCCTTCAACCGCATCACCATCGACGGCGACACCTCCACCAACGACTGCTGCATGCTGGTGGCCACCGGTCAGGCGGCCATGGCGGAGATCACCCAGCCCAACGGCGCGGCCTTCGAGCAGCTGCGCGAGGCGGTGTTCGCGGTATTCGCCGAACTGGCCCAGGCCATCGTGCGTGACGGCGAGGGTGCCACCAAGTTCGTCACCGTGCAGGTCAATGGCGGTGGCAATGCCCAGGAATGCCTGGACGTCGGCTACGCCGTGGCCCATTCGCCGCTGATCAAGACCGCGCTGTTCGCCTCCGATCCCAACTGGGGGCGCATCCTCGCCGCCGTCGGCCGGGCCGGCGTGCCCCAGCTGGACGTCAGCCTGATCGACGTCTTCCTGGGTGGCGTGCAGATCTGCCAGCAGGGCGGTCGCGCGGCCACCTATACGGAAGAGCAGGGCGCGCGGGTCATGGCCCAGGCCGAGATCGAGATCCGCATCGAGCTGGGTCGCGGCAGCCACAGCGAGACCATCTGGACCACCGACCTCTCCCACGACTATGTGAAGATCAACGCCGAGTACCGTACCTGACGGCTACCCGACGCCTTGGCGTCCGCTCCGGCGGGCGCCAAGGCGGTCCTCGCGGGCCGCATCGTTTCGAGGAATCCCCGCATGTCCCAGCTGCAACTCGTGATCGGCAACAAGAATTTCTCCTCCTGGTCGTTGCGGGCCTGGCTGGCCATGGAGCTCAGCGGCGCCGCCTTTGAAGAGGTGTCGATCCCGCTCTATGCGCCCAACAGCCGCGCCTTGCTCAAGGCCCAGTCGCCCACCGGCAAGGTGCCGGTGCTCAAGCTGGCCGAGGGCACCATCTGGGATTCCCTGGCCATCGTCGAATACCTCGCCGAGGCCTATCCCGACGCCGGGCTGTGGCCCGCCGAGACGCTGGCCCGCGCCCATGCCCGGGCGCTGTGCGCGGAGATGCACAGCGGCTTCCTGGCCCTGCGCCGCGAGCTGCCCATGGATCTGCGTCGCCGCCAGCGGTTGAAGTCGACCACCGCCGAGGCGGTGGAAGACATCCAGCGCATCCAGCGCCTGTGGCGCGAATGCCGCGAACGCTACGGCCAGCAGGGTCCCTATCTGTTCGGTACGCCGACCATTGCCGATGCCTTCTATGCTCCGGTCGCCAGTCGCTTCCGCAGCTACGGGGTGGAGCTGTCGGCCGAGGCGGCCGCCTATGTCGAAACCATCTACGCCTGGCCGGCCTTCCAGCGCTGGCTGGCGGAGGCCGAAACCGAGGAGCAGAGCGCATGACTCGTCTGCATGTCGTCGCCGCGGTGATCCGCGACCCCCAGGGCCGGATCCTCATCGCCCAGCGCCCGGCGCACAAGCACCAGGGTGGTCTCTGGGAATTCCCCGGAGGCAAGGTCGAGGCCGGTGAGGCCCCGGCCGCGGCCCTCGCCCGCGAACTGGCCGAGGAGCTGGGCATCCAGGTCACAAGGGCGCGGCCGCTGCTGCAGGTGCGCCACGACTATCCCGACCAGGCGGTGCTGCTGGATGTCTGGCAGGTGGACGCCTTCACCGGTGACGCCCATGGTGCCGAAGGCCAGCCCTTGGCCTGGGTCGCGCCTCGCGAGCTGGTCGACTACGACTTCCCGGCGGCCAACCGGCCCATCGTCCAGGCGGCGCGGCTGCCCGAGCGCTACCTCATCACCCCCGGCGAGCTGACCACCGCGGAATTGCTCAATGGCCTGCATCGGGCGCTGGACAGCGGCATCCGCCTGGTCCAGCTGCGCACGCCGGACAACTTCGATCCCCAGTACCGCGACCTGGCCGGCGACGTCCAGGGCCTCTGCACCGGCCGCGCCCAGTTGATGCTCAAGGGGCCGCTGGAGTGGCTGGGGGATTTTCCCGCGGCTGGCTGGCACCTGACCGCCGAGCAGTTGCGCCGCTATGCGCCCAATGGCCGGCCTTTTCCAGAGCACCGTCTGCTGGCGGCTTCCTGCCATGACGCCGAGGAACTGGCCCTGGCCCAGCAGATGGGCGTGGACTTCGTCACCCTGTCGCCGGTGATGCCCACCGCCAGCCACCCCGGCGCCCCGACCCTGGGCTGGGTCAAGGCCCAGCAGCTGCTGGCCGACTGCAATCTGCCGGCCTATCTGCTGGGCGGGCTGGGCGAGGACGACCTCACCAGCGCCTGGCAGGCCGGCGCCCAGGGCGTGGCGGCGATCCGGGCGTTCTGGCCTGGGGGCGTTTGAGACAAATGGTGTAATCCAATCGCGGCCATGCCGGTGCGCCGTAGCGACCGCTCCTACAGGGGCACCGAACACCTGTAGGAGCGGCCGCATCGGCGGACCGCCATGGCCGCGATATCGGCACAAAAAAAGCCCGCCAACCGGCGGGCTTTTTTATCCACGGAAAAACCTACAGCCGCGGATAGTCGATGTAGCCGACCGGGCCCTTGCTGTAGAAGGTGTCCGGGTGCGGCTCGTTCAGCGCGGCGTCCTGTTCCAGGCGTTGCGGCAGGTCCGGGTTGGCGATGAAGGGCACGCCAAAGGCCACGGCATCGGCCTTGCCTTCTGCCAGCCAGGCATTGGCCTTGGCCTTGTCGAATTTCTCGTTGGCGATGTAGACGCCACCGAAGGCCGCCTTGAGGTCCGGGCCGAGGCTGTCGCTGCCGGCCGCTTCGCGGATGCAGATGAAGGCGACCTGGCGCTGGCCGAGCTCGCGGGCGACATGGCCAAAGGTGGCGGCAGGGTCGTTGTCGCCCATGGTGTGCATGTCGCCACGGGTGGACAGGTGCACGCCGACGCGATCGGCGCCCCAGACGTCGATGCAGGCATCGGTCACTTCCAGCAGCAGACGGGCGCGATTCTCGATGGAGCCGCCGTAGTTGTCGGTGCGCTGGTTGGTGTCGCTCTGCAGGAACTGGTCGAGCAGATAGCCATTGGCCCCATGGACCTCGACGCCATCGAAGCCGGCGCGCTTGGCGTTCTCGGCGCCATGGCGATAGGCGGCGACGATGCCGGGGATCTCGGCGGTTTCCAGTGCCCGCGGGGTGACATAGTCACGCTTGGGGCGCAGCAGGCTGACGTGCCCCTGGGCGGCGATGGCGCTCGGCGCCACCGGCAGTTCGCCGTCGAGGTAGCTGGGATCGGAGATGCGGCCCACGTGCCAGAGTTGCAGCACGATGCGGCCACCGGCCTTGTGCACGGCGGTGGTGACGCGCTGCCAGCCGGCCACCTGCTCGTCGGACCAGATGCCGGGGGTGTCGGGATAGCCCACGCCCATGGGGTCCACCGAGGTGGCCTCGGTGATGATCAGGCCGGCGGATGCGCGTTGCACGTAGTACTCGACCATCAGGTCGCCCGGGACCCGGCCCGGTTCGGCGCGGCAGCGGGTGAGGGGCGCCATGATGACGCGGTTGGGCAGTTCCAGGGCGCCGATCTTGATCGGGTCGAACAGCTGAGTCATGGCTAGCTCTCTTGATTAGCTGGCGGTCGCCAGGCCGCTCTTGCGGGCCTGGCTGGCGGTCAGCAGGGTGGCGATAAGGGCCAGCAGGGCGAGCCCGCTGGCGGCGAGGGGTACCGCGGTAAGACCCAGGCCGTGGTCGATCACCAGGCCGCCGACCCAGGCGCCGAGGGCGTTGCCCACGTTGAAGGCGCCGATGTTGAGGGTCGAGACCAGATTCGGCGCGTCCTTGCCGAAGGTGACCACGTTGATCTGCAGGGCCGGCACGGCGGCGAAGGCGGCCGCGGCCCAGAGGAAGAGGGTGATCTCGGCGGGCAGGAAGGCCTGGCCGGTCCAGCGCAGGGCGGCGGAGGTCAGCGCCAGGGCCACGAAGATGCCCACCAGGCTGGTGGCCAAGCGCCAGTCCGCTAGGCGGCCCCCGATGAAGTTGCCCAGGGTCAGCCCCAGGCCGATCAGCAGCAGGGTGCCGGTGACGCCACGGGGCGAGACGCCGGTGACCTCCTGCAGCAGCGGCGCCACATAGGTGAAGAGGGCGAACATGGAGGCGGCGAAGAACACCGTCATCGACAGCGCCAGCCAGAAGCCCAGGCCGCGCAGGGCGAGCAATTCCCGGCGCAGGTCGGCGCGTGGCTGGTTGCGGTCGGCCGGCAGCACCCGCCAGAGACCGATCAGGGCGACCACGCCGATCGCCACCACCGCCCAGAAGGTCGAGCGCCAGCCGGCGGCCTGGCCGAGGGCGGTACCCAGGGGCACGCCCAGCACATTGGCCAGGGTCAGACCGGTGAACATCAGGGCCACCGCCGAGGCGCGGCGGTTCTCCGGGACCAGGCTCGCCGCCACGACCGCGCCGATACCGAAGAAGGCGCCATGGCAGAGGGCGGTGACCACCCGCGCCAGCATCAGCATGTTGTAGCCGCTGGCAATGGCGCAGAGCAGGTTGCCGACGATGAAGATACCCATCAGCGCGAGGAGGGCACGCTTGCGCGGCCAGTGGGCGGTGGCCAGTGCCATGAAGGGCGCGCCGACGGCCACCCCCAGGGCATAGCCAGTGACCAGCCAGCCGGCGCTGGGAATGGATACGCCGAGATCAGCGGCGACGTTGGGCAGCAGCCCCATGATGACGAATTCGGTGGTGCCGATGGCGAAAGCGCTCAGCGCCAGCACGATGAGAGAAGCGGGCATCAGGATTCCTTGCAGACTAGAGTTCGCGGGCGAGACGTTGCAGAAAGGCCTGGATGGCGGCCTCGTCGCGTTGGTAGAACACCCATTGGCCGATGCGCCGCGTGGTGACCAGGCCAGCCCGGGTCAACACCGCCAGGTGCGCCGAGACCGTGGACTGCGAGAGTCCGGCACGAGCTTCGATCTGTCCGGCACAGACGCCCGTACCCAGGTCGTGTTCCTGGTGCGGGAAATACTGCCGGGGATCGCGCAGCCAGCCGAGGATCTGGCGGCGCAGGGGATTGGCCAGGGCTTTGAGGATCTCGTCCATCACGGTCGCATCGTCATATTGGATTGTAACGAACCTTAGATCGCGAAAAATCGATATGCAAGCTATCTATCTTCGATTCTGCCTATCGCGGACTTAGAGGCTCACTATCGCGATAAGTGTCCGCGAGCGCCGCTTCGTTCAGTTGCGATTCAGATCACGCGGCTAGAATTGCCGGGTGCGGCCCCATTCGCCGCAATGGATTTCCAAGGAGCAAAGACATGGCGCTGCCCACCCGTATCCTTCTCGCCAGCCTGGCCCTGGCCACCCTGGCCGGATGCGCATCCCCCAATCCCTACGAAAACCAGGGTCAGGCCAGCGGTGGTACCTCCAAGACCGCCAAGTACGGCGGCCTGGGTGCCCTGGCCGGTGCCGTCGCCGGTGCGGCCATCGATCACAACCACCGCGGCAAGGGTGCGCTGATCGGCGCCGCCGCCGTGGGTGCGGCCGCCGCCGGTTATGGCTATTACGCCGATCGCCAGGAAGCCGAGTTGCGCCGGCAGATGGAAAACACCGGCGTCGAGGTGCAGCGCCAGGGCGACGACATCAAGCTGATCATGCCCGGCAACATCACCTTCGCCACCGATTCCGCCGATATCGCCAACAGCTTCTACAAGCCGCTGAACGACCTGGCCAATTCCTTCAAGCAATTCGATCAGAACAGCATCGAGATCGTCGGCTACACCGACAGCACCGGCAGCCGTGCCCACAACGTCGAGCTGTCCCAGCGCCGGGCGCAGAACGTTGCCGGCTACCTGACCGCCCAGGGCGTACCCGCGGCGCGCCTGAGCACCCGGGGCGCCGGTCCCGATGCCCCCATCGCCAGCAACGCCACCGCCGATGGCCGCGCGCAGAATCGCCGCGTCGAGGTCAATCTGCGCCCCCTGCCCGGAGCCACCGGCACCCCCGCCCAGTAGCGACCGCTCGTCGCCGGCGACCGGCAGTTTCCGCGCCTTCGGGCAGCCTGGCGGAAACTGCTTTTTCATTTTGCGCTCTGATAGACGTCGCGAAGGGTCCCGCCTGCCAATCGGCAGGCGGCAGACCCCTGTCCGGCTGCTACCCTAGTAGGGTTGAGAGCGACGCGTCGCATAACGGTCACGACGGGAAGAGGTAGCCAGCCGCGCATGGCTGCTGCACGGCGGCAGAGGCCGCGGGGAGAAGAGGCTTGATGGAGTGCCCGTTGCCGCAGACAGAGCAAGGTCCGGTGTTGCTGGTTGTCGACGACCGCCTGGAGAACCTGCTCGCCATGCAGGCGGTACTGGAGGTCGGAAACTGGCGGGTGATCACGGCCGCTTCGGGTGAGCGTGCCCTGCAATACCTGCTGGACGAAACCGTGGATCTGGTGCTGCTCGACGTCCAGATGCCGATCATGGACGGCTTCGAGGTGGCGCGCATCATGCGCAGCAACCTGCGCACCCGCTTCACCCCGATCATCTTCGTCTCCGCCGAAGCCCACTCCTACGAATCGGTCCTGCGGGGCTATGCCACCGGCGCGGTCGACTATCTGCTCAAGCCGGTCGATCCCAATATCCTCAGGCACAAGGTGCGCTCGCTGCTCGATCACGAGCGCAATCGCCGCGAATTGCTGCAGGCCACCCAGCAGCTGGAACTGGCCAAGTCCTTCAGCGATTCGCTGCTCGACAATGCCGCCGAAGGCATCCTCACCGTCAACGAACAGGGTCGGGTGACCTTCGCCAACGCCGCCATCGCCCGCATGCTGAGATGCAGCGTCAGCGACCTGGTGCACGCCAATTTCCTCGACTTCCTCGAAGGCGGCAGCGGTCTCGACGACTGGCAGACCTCGCCCTTCATGGAGCACTACGACCGCCGCGAGACCTATCGCCTGCACGATGCCCGCCTGCGCACCAATCGTGGCGACAGCCTGCCGGTGGCGCTGTCCTGCGCGCCGCTGCCGCGGATGCAGCGGGCCATGGTCATCATCGCCCTGGACATGTCGCGCATGCGCGAGCTGCAGGACCAGCTGGAATCCCAGGCCGTCACCGATGCCCTGACCGGTCTGCTCAATCGCCGCGGCTTCAACCAGACGCTGGAAGCGGCGCTGGCGCGCAGCGGCCGCAACGGCAAGCGCATGGCGGTGCTCTACATCGATCTCGACGGCTTCAAGCGCATCAACGATTCTCTCGGTCACGAAGCCGGGGATCGGGTGCTGTGCATCGTCGCCGAGCAGCTCAAGAGCTGCATGCGGCCCTACGACATCCTGGCGCGCATGGGCGGTGACGAATTCACCGCGCTGCTCGATTCCCTGGAGCATCCGGAGGACGCTGCCCGCGTGGCCGAGAAGCTGCTGGAGCTGCTGGCCACGGTGCATCGCATCGACGGCATGGAAGTCAGCCTGGGCGCCAGCATCGGCATCGCCAGCTATCCCGACTGCGGCCATACCGTGGACGGCCTGCTGAGATCCGCCGACATCGCCATGTACGAGGCCAAGCGCGGCGGGCGCCAGCAATACCGCTTCTTCTCGCCGGACATGAACGGCCGCGCCCGTTCCCGGTTGATGCTCGAAGAAAGCGTGCGCAACGCCATCGACAACAAGGACTTCGTGCTCGCCTACCAGCCGCAGGTCTATCTGCGCGACGGCCGCCTGCGCGGCTTCGAGGCGTTGCTGCGCTGGGAGCACACGGTGGCCGGCAAGGTCTCGCCGAGCGTCTTCATCCCGCTGCTGGAAGAGACCCGGCTGATCAACCGCATCGGCGACTGGATCTTCCGCGAAGGCGCGACCAAGCTGCAGTCCCTGCAGGAGATCTATGGCGACGAGCTGCTGCTGAGCATCAACCTCAGCCCGGTGCAGTTCGGCATGCCGCAGCTGGCGGAAAGCCTGCGCCAGATCATCGAGACCCACGGGCTGCGACCCGAGCAGCTGGAAATCGAGGTGACCGAGTCGGCGCTCATGCACGACATCGACTACACCCGCGCACAGCTGTCGCAACTGCGCGCCCTCGGCGTGCGCATCGCGGTGGACGACTTCGGCACCGGCTATTCCTCGCTGGCCTATCTGCGCCACTTCGAACTCGACACCCTCAAGATCGATCAGCTGTTCATCGCCAACATGCTGGATTCCTCCCGCGACGCCGCCATCGTCAGCACCATCCTCGAACTGGGCCGCAACCTGGATCTGGAGGTCATCGCCGAAGGGGTGGAGACCCTGGAACAGCGCGACTGGCTGATCGAGCACGGCTGCGAGATCATGCAGGGCTTCCTGGTCTCCCGGCCGCTGAGCGCCGAGGTGACCGGTCGCTTTCCCCAGCAGGTGGACTGGACCGCCCGACGCCCCGAGCCCACGCTCTAGGCGCGCTGACGGCCTGCTCCAGGGGCAGGCCCCTCCGTCCATCGGCGCAGGCCGTCGAGCAGGCGCCGCGCCAGAGCCGGCGGTGCTCCCCTGGCCAGCCAAACCACGCCTGCCACTGAACGAACCCCCGTCCGCGCCTTCTTATGCAATGGCCACAGGCACGGAGTAGGAAGCATGCGGGGCGCCGTCTTTCCATGGCGGGAAAACAACAGGTTCGAATTGCTGGTGGACGGCGGTCGGTTCTTTCCGGCCATGCTCGAATCCATCGCTGGCGCCAGCCGCCGGATCGATGTCGAACTCTATCTGGTGGAAGCCGGCAGTTGCTCCGAGCAGCTGCTCGTGGCCCTGACCGAAGCGGCCCGACGCGGCGTCGCGGTGCGTTGCCTGTTCGATGGCTTCGGCACCCTGCGCATGGATGCCGGCTTGCGCCGCCAGCTGGAAGAGGCGGGCGCCGAGCTGCGCATCTTCAATCCCGTGCGCTTCGGTCACGGCTTGCACAACCTGCACCGCGACCATCGCAAGATCTTCATCATCGACGGCGAAGAGGCCTTCGTCGGTGGCAGCGGCGCGACCGATGACTTCTGGGATCCGGCCAAGAGCGACTGCAACTGGCACGAGGTGATGGTACGCATCCAGGGACCCCTGGTGGAGGACTGGCTGGCGCTGTTCGAACGGCAATGGGAAGCGGTGGGTCGCCGCCGCGCCTGGAAGCCACGCCCGCGGCGGGGTCGCGAGCGACCGCCACCGCCGCCTGCCGCCCAGGAAGGGCAGGGCCGGGTCGCCTATGCCGATGCCCGTCAGCACCGCGACATCCTGCAGGCGCTGATTCGCGCCCTGGTGGGCGGCCGCGAACGCATCTGGTTCGCTACCCCCTATTTCCTCCCGACCTGGCGCGTGCGCTGGGCCTTGCGACGGGCCGCGCGTCGCGGCGCCGACGTGCGGCTGCTGCTCACCGGTCGGCACACCGACAATCCACCGGTGCGTTTCGCCGGGCAGCGCTACTACCGCAGCCTGTTGCGCGCCGGTGTGCGCATCTACGAATACCAGCCGAGATTCATCCACGCCAAGATGGTCCTGGTGGACAACTGGGTCAGCGTCGGCTCCTGCAACTTCGATCACTGGAATCTGAGGTTCAACCTGGAGGCCAATGTCGAGGCGGTGGATCGCGGCCTGAGTCAGGCGGTGGCGGCCAGCTTCGTCAAGGATTTCGCCCAGAGTCGCGAGATCACCCTGGAATTCTGGCGCAGTCGGCCCTGGTGGCGGCGCGCACGCGAGTGGCTCTGGGGTTCGCTGGATCGCCTGGTGATCGGTGTACTGGGGCGCGGTTAGCAGCCCCGGGTGTCAGGTGCGGGTAACATAACCGATCCGGCGCTGTAGGCCGGACCCATCGTCCCGCGGACGAGGCCAGACGAGTAACGCCTTAGTGCAGACTTTAGATAAACACCGCTTCATCGGTCTGGAGTGGCTCAGGTTCCTGATGGGTTTCTATGTGGTCGTCTACCACACCATCCATTTCTATCCCGAGCGCAAGACCATCCCCCTGCTGGACGAGATCACCAGCATGGGCTTCTTCGCCACCAGTACCTTCTTCGTGCTCTCCGGCTTTCTGCTCGCCCACGTCTATTGCGGCCGCGGCAGCCTGCGCGAGCCGGCGCGCAGTTTCTGGGTCAAGCGTTTCGCCAACCTCTATCCGATCCATATCTTCGCCCTGCTGCTGGCGATGGCGGTGGTGACCTGGATCGGCAGTCTGGGCATTCCGCCGGGCGCGGCCACGGCGAGCATCCGCTTCGTGGTGTTCGACACCAACGAGCCCCTGGCCCGGACCAACCCCGAGCTGTTCCAGCACTTCATGAGCAACGCGGAGCTGGCCTTCAACGCCGTGCTGCAGCTGTTCATGCTGCAGGCCTGGAATCCCTACTACCTGACCTTCAACGCACCGCTCTGGTCGATCTCGGCGCTGTTCTTCTTCTACCTGACCTTTCCCAAGCTGGCCCCGCGGCTGATGACCAGCGAGCGCCCCTGGCAGCTGTTGCTGCTGGTCTGGGTGCTCTATCTGATTCCGCCGCTGCTGGTGATCCTGCACCAGAACTACGGCATGCCCTTTACCGGCCTGCTGCAGCGAGTGCCCCTGTTCCGGCTGCCGGAGTTTCTCGCCGGCATCCTGCTGTACGCCATCTTCCGTCGCCAGCACACGCGGGGCTGGATACCCTCGGAGCGGCAGCGGCTGCTGCTGGCGAGCTACCTGATCCTGAGTTTCGCCCTGGGCACGGCGCTGTTCACCCATGGACCCAAGTTCTGGTACTTCCTGTTCCACAACGGCCTGTTCCTGCCGTCGCAGCTGATTCTGGTCTATCTGGCCGCGCTGGCGCAGGAGCCGACCAGCGAACGCATCCGCCACTGGTCGCCACGACTCGGCGGTGCGTCGCTGTCGATGTTCGCCCTGCACGTGCCCCTGTCGGGGATCTACATGACCCTGGAACAGCTGATCGGCGGCAATCTGAAGGCCTGCCTCAGTGGCGATCGCGAGGTCTGCATCGCCGCCGCCGGGGCCTATACCAACTCCATCGAGTGGTACTGGCTGTTCCTGCTGGCGGTGGTGGTGCTCTGCGTGCTGTTCCAGGAGCGGCTGGTGGTGCCGACCCGCAAGCGCATCCTCGCGGTGCTGCTGCCGCGCCTGGCGCCGCCGCAGCAGCCGCCCCAGGCTAGCGGCGGAAGCCTGCGGCCATGACGAAGAAACGGGCGTTCAGGGCCGCCAGCGGCTCGCGCAGCTGCTCCAGCTGATCGGCCGCACCGAATACCTCGAAGCGCTCCAGGGTGGCGATGGCCTGGGCCTGCTCCAGCAGATCGCCGACGTTGTCCAGGTGCGCCAGCAGCGCCTGGGCATCGCGATAGCCTTCGCGGCAACGCGCCGTGGTGCCGTCATAACAGAAGCCGTAGTAGAGGCAGCCGGGTTCGTTGCGGGTGCGCTCCAGCATGGCCTCGCCCAGGCGCTTGAAGGCTTCGAGCTGATCGGGCTGGACGGCGAAGACGGGGGCCAGGCTGCAAACGGAATCGCTGGGAAGAGTGGGCATGGGGGCTCCGGGGTCGGGGATGGTCTGCATGCGACCTCGGCCGGTCGGCAGTGCTCCCGCCGGCTGACGGACGTGCGCCCAAAGAAAAGCCCAGCATGGGGCTGGGCTTTTCTGTCGCGACGGGCGCTTAGATCTCGACGGCCAGGCTGTCGGCGATCTTCTTCTGCCACACCTGCGGACCGGTGATGTGCACCGACTCGCCACGGGTGTCCACGGCCACGGTCACCGGCATGTCTTTCACCTCGAACTCATAGATGGCTTCCATCCCCAGTTCCGGGAAGGCCAGCACCTTGGCGCCCTTGATGGCCTGGGCCACCAGGTAGGCGGCGCCGCCGACGGCCATCAGGTACACGGCCTTGTGGTCCTTGATCGCCTCGATGGCGATGGGGCCGCGCTCGGACTTGCCGATCATGCCCAGCAGACCGGTCTGGTCGAGGATCTGGCGGGTGAACTTGTCCATGCGGGTCGCCGTGGTGGGACCGGCCGGGCCGACCACCTCGTCGCCCACCGGATCGACCGGGCCGACGTAGTAGATGAAGCGGCCCTTGAGGTCCACCGGCAGCGGCTCGCCCTTGTTGAGCATGTCGACCATGCGCTTGTGGGCGGCATCGCGACCGGTCAGCATCTTGCCGTTGAGCAGCACGGTCTCGCCCGGCTGCCAGCTCTGCACCTCTTCCGGAGTCAGGGTGTCGAGATCCACGCGACGGGCGCTCGGACCGGCTTCCCAGACGATTTCCGGATAGGCGTCCAGCGGCGGGGCTTCCAGGCTGGCGGGGCCGGAGCCGTCGAGCACGAAGTGGGCATGACGGGTGGCGGCGCAGTTGGGGATCATGCACACCGGCAGGGAGGCAGCGTGGGTCGGGTAGTCTTTGATCTTGACGTCCAGTACCGTGGTCAGGCCGCCCAGGCCCTGGGCACCGATGCCCAGCTGGTTGACCTTGTCGAAGATCTCCAGGCGCAGCTCTTCCAGGCGATTCTGCGGGCCGCGGGCCTTCAGCTCATGGATGTCGATCTCGTCCATCAGCGATTCCTTGGCCAGCACCGCGGCCTTCTCGGCGGTCCCGCCGATGCCGATGCCCAGCATACCCGGCGGGCACCAGCCGGCGCCCATGGTCGGCACGGTCTTGAGCACCCAGTCGACGATGGAGTCGGACGGGTTGAGCATGGCCATCTTCGACTTGTTCTCGGAGCCGCCGCCCTTGGCCGCGACGTCGATCTCCACGGTGTTGCCGGGAACGATCTGGTAGTGGATCACCGCCGGGGTGTTGTCCTTGGTGTTCTTGCGGGCACCGGCCGGGTCGGCCAGGATCGAGGCGCGCAAGACGTTTTCCGGCAGGTTGTAGGCGCGGCGCACGCCTTCGTTGATCATCTCGTCCAGGCTCAGGGTGGCGCCGTCCCAGCGCACGTCCATGCCGACCTTGGCGAAGACGGTGACGATGCCGGTGTCCTGGCAGATCGGCCGGTGGCCGGTGGCGCACATCCGCGAGTTGATCAGGATCTGGGCGATGGAATCGCGCGCGGCGGCGGATTCTTCGCGCAGATAGGCCTCGTGCATGGCCTGGATGAAATCGACGGGGTGGTAATAGGAGATGAACTGCAGGGCGTCGGCAACGCTCTGGATCAGGTCATCCTGCTTGATCACGGTCATGTACGCGCTCCTCTTGGCGGTTTCTTGCGTCTCGGCCACGGGCGGTGGCGAGACGGGCGCGCAATTCGGGTCGCACGGACCGGGCCGCGAAGGAGCCCGATCGGAGGGGTGGCCTGACACACTGAGAGAGGCCCACCCGGCCAGGGCGGCCGACCCGAGAGCGGCGCGGCAGTATAGCCTTTAAGCGCCCGGACGGCACGCCACCTGGGTCGACGGTGGGCGATCAGCGCCTAGCGGCGATCCAGCGCCGCCGGGTTGACCAGGTCGGTCGGGCGCTCACCGGTGAGGGCCGCGATCAGGTTGTTCACCGCGCGTTCGGCCATGGCGTAGCGGGTCTCGTGGGTGGCCGAGCCGATGTGCGGCAGGGTGACCACGTTGGGCAGTTCGAACAGTGGCGAGGCTTCCAGCGGCTCGCGAGTATAGACGTCCAGGCCGGCGCCGCGGATCTGGCCCTGGCGCAGCGCCTCGATCAGCGCCGGCTCGTCGATGACCGGGCCGCGCGCCAGGTTGATCAGGATGGCGCTGGACTTCATCAGCCCCAGTTCACGGGCGCCGATGAGGCCTTCGGTGGCGGCCGACAGGGGCACCACCAGGCAGATGAAGTCGGCTTCCTTGAGCAAGTCGTCCAGCGCGCGGCGCTGGGCACCCATCTGCTCTTCCAGTTCGGGCTTGGCGCTGTTGGCGGTATAGAGGATCGGCATGTCGAAGCCGAAGTGGCCACGCTTGGCGATGGCCGCGCCGATGCGACCGGCGCCGACGATGCCCAGCGTACGGCCATGGATGTCGGTGCCGAAGTGTTCTTCGCCGATACCCTTGCGCCAGTGTCCGGCCTTGACGAAGGCGTCCAGCTCCGGCACCCGCCGGGCGGCGCTCACCAGCAGGGTGAAGCCGAGGTCGGCGGTGGTATCGGTGAGCACGTCCGGGGTATTGGTGAGCAGGATGCCGCGTTCGGTGAGGTAGTCCACGTCATAGCTGTCGTAGCCGACCGAGACGCTGGCGATGGCTTCCAGGGTCGTGGCCATTTCCAGCTCCTTCTCGCCCAGCTTGCGACTGGCGCCGATCAGGCCCTGGGCCTTGGCTGCGGAAGCGGCGAACAGGTCGATGTTGGCACTGGCGGGAATCACCTCGACGGTGAAGTGTTCGCGCAGGCGTTCCACCAGCTGTTCGGGCAGGCGGTTGAAGACCACTACGTGCTTCTTGCTCATCGATACCTCGGCGTGCGGAAAGGGATTAGGCCAGACCGGCCGCGGCGAAGCGCGGCCGCTCGGGATGTTGCCTGAGCAGCGGCTCGAGCCCCTCGCGGGTCGGCTCCTGGTTGAAGTCCAGACCGAGGGCCTCGCGGTGGATGCCGGTGGCCGCCAGCCAGAGGCAGTCGATGCCCGCCGCCACCGCGCCGGGTACATCGGTCACCAGCGAGTCGCCCACGAACAGCAGACGCTTGGCGCCACGCTCGGCCAGGGCGCCTGCCGCGCAATGGAAGGCATAGGGATCGGGCTTGCCATACCAGGTGACCGCGCCTCCCAGGGCGGCGAAGCGATCGGCCAGCTTGCCGGCTGCATAGAAGGGTAGACCCCCGGACACCACGTTGCGATCCGGATTGGCGCAGAGAAAGGGCTTGTCCAGCGCCATGGCCAGGGGCGCGAAGCGCGCCTCCAGTTCGTCTTCCGGAAAGCTGCCGACGCCCAGGATGATGGCTGCCTGCTCGATGTCCTCGACGAAGCGCGCGCGGATTTCCGCAGGCCAGCCGACCTGGCCGGTGCCAGGGCCGGAGAGGTAGATGCCGCCTTCGCTGAAGGTCGGGTCCTGCTGAAAGGCATCGATGGCCAGCTGACCCGAGGTGGTGATGCCGGCGAAGAGCTCGCGCGGCACGCCCAGCTTGCCCAGTTCTTCGACCATGCCGTCCGCATCGCGCGAGGCATTGCTGAGGAACCACACCGGCTTGCCTTCGGCGGCGCGGCGCTCCAGCCAGGCGCGAGCGCCGGGAAAGGTTTCGTAGCCGTCGATCAGCACGCCCCAGAGGTCGAGGATGAAGCCGTCGTAGGCGGCCAGGGCCTCGTCCAGTTGATCGAGGCGGAGCAGGGTGGGAGCGGTCATGCGGCGAATCCGATGGCGAAAGGGGAAACGACAAGCCTAACCGGTTTTGCCGAGCGGTTGCCGAAAACGCAGACACCGGCCGGAGCCGGTGTCTGTTCATTGCCGTACAGCGAGGCTTAGCGGGTAGACGCCTTGCCTGCCTTGGCGACTTCCAGGGCCTGGGTGTCGACGCGGCCGTAGATGTCTTCGAAGCGGACGATGTCGTCCTCGCCCAGGTAGCCACCGGACTGCACTTCGATCAGCTCCAGCGGTACCTTGCCGGGGTTGGCCAGGCGGTGCACGGAGGTCATCGGCAGGTAGGTGGACTGGTTTTCGGTCAGCAGGAAGACCTTGTCATCACATGTGACCTCGGCGGTACCCGAGACCACGATCCAGTGCTCGGCACGGTGGTGGTGCATCTGCAGCGACAGCTGGGCGCCCGGCTTGACGGTGATGCGCTTGACCTGGAAACGCTGGCCCATGTCGATGGAGTCGTAGGAACCCCAGGGACGGAAGACTTCCTGGTGGGCCTTGACCTCGTTGCGGTTCTGCTTCTCGAGGGTGTTGACCAGCTTCTTGACGTCCTGGACCTTGTCCTTGTGGGCGATCATGACGGCGTCCTTGGTTTCCACCACGACCACGTCGTCCAGACCGACCAGGGTCACCAGCTTGCCGTTGCCGTGCACCAGGCAGTTGCGGCTGTCATGCAGGACGACGTCGCCCTTGATGACGTTGCCGTTGTTGTCCTTGGCATGCACGTCCCACAGCGCGGACCAGGAACCGACGTCGTTCCAGCCGGCGCTCATGGGCACCACGCAGGCGCGGGTGGTCTTTTCCATCACGGCGTAGTCGATGGAATTGTCCGGGCAGACGGCGAAGGTGGCGGCATCAATGCTGATGTTGATGCCGTCGATGCTGCTGCGCTCCAGCGCCAGCAGGCAGGTGTCATAGATGTCGGTGTCGTGCTTCTTCAGCTCTTCCAGGAAACGGCTGGCGCGGAACAGGAAGATGCCGCTGTTCCAGCAGTAGTCGCCGGAGGCCACGTATTCGGTGGCGGTGACGGCATCGGGCTTCTCGACGAAGCGCTCGACGCGGGACACGCCCTGGGGCAGGCCGTCGTTGGAGCCGGTCTTGATGTAGCCGTAGCCGGTCTCGGGCGCGGTGGCCGGGATGCCGAACAGCACCATCTCGCCACGCTCGGCGGCGGCGGCGGCCTGTTGCAGGGCGGCCTTGAATTCGGCTTCGTCCTCGATCACGTGATCGGCGGGCAGCACCAGCATCAGGTCGTCCTTGCCGTCAGCGACCAGTTGCATGGCGGCGATGGCCACGGCCGGCGCGGTGTTGCGACCGAAGGGCTCCATGATCAGCGCTTGCGGCTTGCACTCGACGGCCTTGAGCTGCTCTTCCACCAGGTAACGGTGTTCGGCGTTGCAGACGATGATGGGGCAATCGATGCTGCCCTCGCAGCCCAGGCGATTGATGGTCTCCTGGAACATGGTCTGTTCGCTAGTCAGTGCCAGGAACTGCTTGGGGTAGAGCTTGCGCGAGAGGGGCCAGAGTCGCGAGCCGCTACCACCGGACAGGATGACGGGAATCATGGGCGTTACTCCTTCAGCGTCTGCTGATTTGTGGCCGCTGTCCCTGAGGTCGGGACGAAGCGTCCATGCTTCGAAAGATCAACCGGCCGACAGGTCGACCGGTACAAATTGAACGTGCGGACTGATTGCCTTTGGCCAGCATGACCCAGGGCAAGGACCAGACAAAGACAGAATCAAACGAAAGTGGTTCTCAGCGAATTTTCCTTTTTCCGGAAAGGCAGCGGTTTTGAGATGTCCGGCAACTTTTCGCGCCTGAAACGTCTCCGCTACGGGGCTGAAACCTTTTTTATTGGAGGGAGATGACAGTCTTTCACGGATGGCAGGCGTCGAATGTGACCCCCTAGCCAGTTCGATGGCCCGATGTGCGGGCAATTGTGCCATCCGTCGATTCGCTCGGCTAATCCGGCGCTGCATCGCGCAGAAACACCAGCGTATCGGCCGAGGATCGCTCGCTCGAATAGCGATAACCCTGGTCGTCGAAGTCGCGCAGGTCGTCCACCGCGGTGACGCGCTGCTTGATCACGTGCCGCGCCATCAGGCCACGGGCCTTCTTGGCATAGAAGCTGATGATCTTGTAGTCGCCATTCTTGAGATCGCGAAACTCCACGTCCACGACCCGGGCCTGCAGGCGCGTGCGGCGTACCGCGCTGAAATACTCGTTCGAGGCCAGATTCAGCAGGACATCGTCACCCTGGGCCGCGAGATCCGCCTTGAGCCAGTCGCTGATGCGCTCGCCCCAGAAGGCGTAGAGGTCCTTGCCCCGGGCATTGGCGAAGCGGGTGCCCATCTCCAGGCGATAGGGTTGCATCAGGTCCAGCGGCCGCAACAGGCCATAGAGTCCGGAAAGCATGCGCAGGTGGCGCTGGGCGAAGTCGAAATCCTCTTCCTGGAAGTCTTCGGCGGCCAGGCCGGTGTAGACGTCGCCCTTGAAGGCCAGTAGCGCCTGCTTGGCATTCTCCGGTGTGAAGTCCGGGGTCCAGCTGCCGAAGCGGGCGACATTGAGGGTGGCGATCTTGTCGGACACCCCCATGAGCGCGGCGACCTCCGCCGGCGCGAGCTGCCGGAGTCCGTCGATCAGCTCACGGGAGTGCTCCAGGTATTGCGGCAGGGTATGGCGGGACGTGCTCGGCGGCGTGCTGTAGTCCAGCGTCTTGGCGGGTGAAATCACCATCAGCATCGGCTTGGCTCCTCTTGGCGAGGCGCCATTCTAGAAGCCTCCGCCGCTGGGCTCCAGTGGACCTTGCCGATGGGATCGATAGGTATTGACCACGCTCCCGGGGCGAGGTTGCCAGGCCAGGCAGCAGGAAATACCGGTCCGCGAAAAAAACCGCTTACCGCCAAAAAAAGCCTTTGTGCCTCAGACCTTTTGCGTTATTACCGAAGTGTCCGTCGCATCTCTCGGGTCCCGTGCCCTCATGTTGGCCGGTCCGTGAACCCGTTGCTGGAGCGACGGCACCTTTCGCAGCGGAGCGTCGTCTGGCGCTCCGTCGACAGGCTTGCGAGTCAAGCGTTTCTACGAGGTGACCGAGTATGGATGATCACGGACGTTCCCGCCCCACCCAGCCCACCCTCTATGTGCTCGACACCAACGTACTGATCCACGACCCCAACGCGCTGCTCAATTTCGAGGAGCACCACGTCGCCATTCCCATGACGGTCCTGGAGGAACTCGACAAGCTCAAGACCGGCAAGCACAACGTTGCCGCCGAATGCCGGCAGGCGATCCGCCTGATCGACAGCGTCCTCGCCGAATCCTCGCCCGAGGACGTCGAGCGGGGCGTACCCATCCCCCGCGGCAAGGGCGAGGCCAAGGGGCGGCTGTCCATCCTCATGGGGCGTCGCGCCGGGCCCATGGCCTGTCTGCCCGACGACATCAACGACAACCGCATCATCAACCAGCTCGTCGAATTGCGTACCCAGCATCCCCAGGAGCGGGTCGTGCTGGTGACCAAGGACATCAACATGCGCCTCAAGGCGCGGGGCTGCGGCATCGCCGCCGAGGACTACCAGACCGACCAGTTGCTCGACGACGTCTCCCTGCTGTCCCAGGGTTATCACAATCTGCCGGGGTCCTTCTGGGACAACGTAAGCAAGGTGGAAAGCCGGCAGGAGCTGGGCCGGGTCTGGCACCGGGTACAGCTGGCGGCCGAGATGCCGCCCTTCAACGTCAACGACTTCGTGCTCGACGAGCAGGGCTTCGTCGGCTGGGTCAAGGCGGTGCGCGATGGCGAGGTCATCCTGCTCGACATGCACCAGGAACCGCTGATGCACCAGGAAGCCTGGGGCCTCAAGCCACGTGACATCTATCAGGCGCTGGCGCTGTTCGCCCTGCTGGAGCCGGATATTCACCTGGTCAACCTGACCGGCGCGGCGGGTTCCGGCAAGACCATCCTGGCGCTGGCCGCGGCCATCGAACAGACCATGGTCACCAAGAGATACCGGCGGATCATCGCCACCCGCAGTGTCCAGGGTCTGGACGAGGACATCGGCTTCCTACCCGGGACCGAGGCCGAGAAGATGGAGCCCTGGCTGGGCGCCATCACCGACAACCTCGAAGCCCTGCACATGGATGACCACAACCCCCACGGCAGCGTGGACTACATCCTCAGCAAGGTACCGCTGCAGTTCAAGTCGCTGAACTACATCCGCGGCCGCAGTTTCCAGCAGAGTCTGATCCTCATCGACGAATGCCAGAACCTCACCCCGCACCAGATGAAGACCATCATCACCCGTGCCGGCAGCGGCTCCAAGGTGATCTGCCTGGGTAACCTGGCGCAGATCGACACGCCCTACCTCTCGGCCACCAGCTCGGGCCTCACCTATCTTTCCGAGCGCTTCAAGGGCTTCAACCACGGGGTGCACATCACCCTGCAGGGCGTGCCCCGTTCCGTCCTCGCCGAATACGCCGAGGCCCATCTGTAACTCCCCCGATCCCCGTCCGGCCACGGGCGGGGATCAAATCCCCAACCGCGGGTCTACAATGGCAGGTCTTTTCCAGGAGTCATGCCGTGCTGACCCATCTCGATTCCCAAGGCCGTGCCAACATGGTCGATGTCACCGACAAGCAGGTGACCTTCCGTGAAGCCACCGCCGAAGCCCGGGTGCGCATGCGTCCGGAAACCCTCGATCTGATCCAGAGCGGTGGCCACCCCAAGGGCGATGTCTTCGCCGTGGCCCGTATCGCCGGCATCCAGGCGGCCAAGAAGACCGCCGACCTCATCCCGCTCTGCCATCCGCTGATGCTGACCGGCGTCAAGGTCCAACTGGCCGCCGAAGCGCCCGATGGGGTGCGGATCACCGCCACCTGCAAGCTGTCCGGCCAGACCGGGGTGGAAATGGAAGCCCTGACCGCCGCCAGCGTCGCGGCCCTGACCCTTTACGACATGTGCAAGGCGGTCGATCGGGGCATGACCATCGAGGCGGTGCGCCTGCTGGAAAAGAGTGGCGGCAAGAGCGGTCATTTCCGCGCCGAGGAGCAACCGGCATGATCCGCGTGCAATTCTTCGCCCGCTATCGCGAGGTGTTGGGGCGTGCCGAAGAGACGCTGGCCTGGGCGCCTGAGCTGGCCACCGTTGGTGACCTGCGCGAGCACCTGGTCCAGCGCGGCGGCGGCTGGGCCGAGACCCTGGGTGAGCGGGGACTGATGTGCGCGCGCAACGAAGAACTCTGTGGCCTGGCCGAGCCGCTGCGCGATGGCGACGAGGTCGCCTTCTTTCCCACCGTGACCGGAGGTTAGCCATGGCCATTCGTGTGCAGGCCGCGGCCTTCGATCCCGGCCAGGAACTCAATGCCCTGCATGCCGCCAACACCGGTATCGGTGCCGTGGTGGGTTTCGTGGGGTACGTGCGGGATTTCAACGACGGGCGCGACGTCGGCGGGCTGTTCCTCGAACACTTTCCCGGCATGACCGAAAAGGCCCTGGCGCGCATCGTCGAAGAGGCGAAGCAGCGCTGGCCGCTGCTCGGGGTCGATATCCTGCATCGCGTCGGTCGCCTGGAACCGGGCGAGCCCATCGTCTTCGTCGGCACCGCCAGCGCCCATCGCCAGGCCGCCTTCGACGCCTGCAATTTCGTGATGGACTATCTCAAGACCCGCGCACCCTTCTGGAAGAAGGAAGATACGGCCGAAGGCCCGCGCTGGGTGGAAGGCCGCGCCAGCGACCAGGATGCCGCGGGGCGTTGGGCGAAAGAGTGATGGGGTAGGGTGGAAAACCGCGTAAGCGTTTTCCACCTGCTGCTTCAAGGCTGGCGGTGGATGAGGCTACGCCGTCATCCACCCTACGACAGGTGATTTCCAGCGGCTGGCAATCACCGCGCGTGCGCAGCGCTAACACTTATCGCGGCCATGGGTCGCTCCTACAGAGGCGCGATACAGGTGTAGGAGCGGCCGCATTGGCGGACCGCCATGGCCGCGATAAGAGAGGTTCAGCAAGCGGTCGCGTTGGTAGGCCACTTAGGGGGGGGGCGTTCCAACGCGTCTGCCCTAGCGCTGCCGCGGGACCGACTTGAGCAATTCGGCCGGGGGCATTTCGCAGGAGATCTTGCGACCCAGCAAGGTCTCGATAGGCGGCAGGGCGAAGGCGTCGTCCTCGCCGGCGAAGCTGATCGAGGTGCCGCTGGCGCCAGCCCGACCGGTACGGCCGATGCGGTGCACGTAGTCGTCCGGATCTTCCGGCAGGGTGAAGTTGATCACGTGGCTGATGCCGTCGACGTGAATGCCGCGACCGGCCACGTCGGTGGCCACCAGCACGCGGATCTTGCCGGCGCGGAAGCCTTCCAGGGTCTTGATGCGCTTGTGCTGGGGCACGTCGCCGGACATCTGGGCGGCGCTGATGCCGTCCTTGGTCAGGCGTTCCTCGATGCGGCGCACCTCGTCACGCCGGTTGGCGAACACCATCACCCGCTCCCAGTTGTTCTGGGCCACCAGGTTGTAGAGCAGCTTGTATTTGTCGCTGGAAGAGACCGCGTAGACGTGCTGCTCGACGGTATCGCTGGCCACGTTTTCCGGCTCGATCTCGACGATGGCCGGATCGGTGGTCCACTGCCGCGCCAGGTTCATCACGTCGTCGGTGAAGGTGGCGGAGAACAGCAGGGTCTGGCGTTCGCTCTTGGGCGGGGTCTGGCGGATGATCTGGCGAACCTGGGGAATGAAGCCCATGTCCAGCATGCGATCGGCCTCGTCCAGCACCATCACCTCGACCATGTCCAGGTGCACCTCGCCGCGCTGATTGAAGTCCAGCAGGCGGCCCGGGGTGGCAACCAGGATGTCGCAATAGCGCGCTTCGAGCTGCTTGAGCTGCTTGTCGAAGTCCATGCCGCCGACAAAGCTCATGACGTTGAGACCGGTGTACTTGGCCAGGTCCAGGGCATCGTTGGCGATCTGCACCACCAGTTCACGGGTCGGCGCGATGATCAGTGCACGCGGTTCGCCCATGTACCTTTCCTTGGGCGGCGGGGTGGTCAGCAACTGGGTGATCGTCGAGATCAGGAAGGCGGCGGTCTTGCCGGTACCGGTCTGGGCGCGACCGATGGCGTCCTTGCCCTTGAGGGTGAAGCCCAGCACCTGCGCCTGAATCGGCGTGCAGTAGGGAAAGCCGAGGTCATGGATGCCGTGCATCAGCCGCGGATCCAGCTTGAAGTCGTGGAAGCGGGTCTTGCCTTCCTGCGGCTCGACCACGAAGTCTTCCAGTTTCCAGGTGTCGACCGGCTTGGGCTTGCGCGGACTGCGTTCGCGACGCGGCTTGGCGGCTCTTTCCGCCTGCGCGCGGGGTTCCTGTTTTTCAGCCTGGGCGCGCGGCTCCTGGCTGCGCGATTCGCCTGAGTTGCGCGGTTTGCGCGGCGCCCGCTCGGCCTGGGGCTCGGGCGCGATGGGTGCAGAAGAGGAGGGGGCGGCAGGAGCGACGCTGGGGGTAGCTTGGGGCGCAGGGGAGGGAGTCGGCTGAGCGACCTCCTGATCCTTGCCCAGAAATTTTTTGAGTGCCTTGAGCACGGAGGGTCTCGATCATCGAAAGCGGAATGAGACCGCAGTGTAAAGCAACCTACGTGCCCGGCAACAACTACCTGCCGAACGCAAGCGCAATCCGCTCAGCCGCTGATCCGATTGCGCCCGGCATCCTTGGCCTGGTAGAGCGACTTGTCCGCACGCCCTACCAGTTCGTCCAGGGAGTCGGCCTTGCGCATCTGGGCCAGGCCGATGGACACGGTCACCCCCGGCAGCTTGCCGCAGGGCGAATAGAAGTCCTTGATCTCCGCCAGGCTCTGGCGCAGGCGCTCGGCGATGGCGATGGCTTCGTCGCGGTCGATCTCCGGCAGCAGGATGACGAACTCCTCGCCGCCATAGCGCGCCATGCTGTCCTTGGGTCTCAGCTGGTCGCGCAGGGTGTTGGCCACCAGGCACAGGGCATAGTCGCCCGCCAGGTGCCCATGGGTGTCGTTGTAGCGCTTGAAGTGGTCCACATCCAGCATCAGCAGGCTCAAGGGCTGCCGATTGAAGGCGCAACGGGTGCTCTCGCGCTCGAACAGCTGTTCGAGCCGCCGACGATTGAAGAGGCCGGTCAGGGTGTCGACGTTGGCATTGCGTTCGGTATCGACGATGAGCTGGTTGCCACGGCGCATCCGCTCGCAGAGGATGCCGAGCAGGTTGTGCATGGCCTTGGAGGAGCGCTCGATCAGTTCCAGCACCAGATCGCGGTGCAGGCAGAGCACCTGGGTGTCGGCTTCGGCGATGACGTGGGCGCTGGGTCGCTCGCTGTCCATGAAGCTGATCTCGCCCGAGCATTCGCCCGGACCCAGCAGATAGATGGGCGGATTGTCCGGCGAGCCCAGGTGGACCCGCAGGCGACCTTCCAGGATCAGATACATGTACTGGTTGAGCATGGCGGGCGAGAGCAGGCACTCGCCGGCGACCAGGCTGCGCGTGGCCGAGCGGGCAATCAGGGCTTCCAGCAGATGGGTCTCCACGCCCTTGAACAGGCGCAGGTCCTTCAGGGAATCGACCGGGACTTCGGCCAACCAGACGGACAAGGGGGCAGCCATCAAAGGATCACCCCGGGGACTGAAAGGAAAACTCGGGCCATAGCTGCTCCATGCACATCACGACCTTCAGGCACCCACACTGGACCGGATGGGTACCTCAAAGTTCGTTCGCTTTGCCCTTTCCAGGCCCCCCTTCGCGTCCAGATGCTGCAAATTGTCGACCGGTTTCCAAAAACGAAGCGGTCCGGCAATTCGCCCTTTATTTTCCGCCGAGACGTGCCAGCAGCCAGCCCTGGATGTCCTGGATCTCCGCGGGGATGACCTCGTGGCGCATGGGGTAGCTGTGCCAGAGCGCTTCCACGCCCGCGGCCACCAGCGCCTCGTAGGCGGCCCGCCCCAGGGCCAGGGGTACCACGTCGTCCTGCTCGCCGTGCAGGCACAGCACCGGGGTGGCGCCGCCCCGATTGACCTGGGCGTCCTCGAAGCTGGGCGCATAGGTCGACAGCGCCATGACGCCGCCCAGTGTCGGGCAGGCGGTGTTGTAGGCGGTGTGCAGGACCACGGCGCCGCCCTGGGAAAAGCCGGCCAGCACGATGCGTTCGGCCGCAATGCCCTGGGCCTGCTGGGTCTCGATCAGTGCCCGTACCGTGGCGGCCGAGGCGTCCAGCTGGGCGCGGTCGATGGCCCGGGCCGGATTCATGGCCAGGATGTCGTACCAGGACGGCATGGCCCAGCCGCCATTGATGGTGACCGCCTGGGTGGGCGCCTGGGGCAGGACGAATCGGGTCGACGTCAGGCTGCGCTGCAACAATTCGGCAACGGGTTCGAAGTCATGCTGGGTTGCACCCAGGCCATGCAACCAAATGACGCAGCTATCGGCGGTTCCGCTGGGCGATTCCAGCACAAGAGGCGAATTTTCCAAGGCTTTGCTCCAGTTTGGTGCCACTAAAAATGGGTGTGGTAACAGATGGTGCACAAAATGCGTGTCGCATTTTCGTAATTCTGTTGTTCGGCTTTTTGCTCGAAGTCACGCGATTGCCGGGTTTGAGCGAAGTGAGCAGCTGTCGCATTCACTGGTCCGCAAATTGCCTCATCTAGGCTGCGGCCAGGTAGTGCACTAACAGGTAACACTGACTCACTGCTTCGTCACGCCTTCCAGCGCGTCTCCTCCATCCCTTGATAGAGGACGCCCAGGGATCGGGTGGGCGAGTTACACGGCAATCAGGCGAGAGACATCGTGCTGCCGTGCGACTGGAAACGTAATTCATAAACAAAGTGGAGCTTATCGATGAAGATGGTGAAGTCTACCCTGGCAATTCTGACCACCGCCGCTGCTCTGGGCCTGTCCGGCATGGCTCATGCGGGCGCTACTCTGGATGCAGTGAAGAACAAGGGTTTCGTGCAATGCGGCGTCAGCGATGGCCTGCCGGGTTTCTCCTTCACCGACTCCAAGGGTGAATACAAGGGTATCGACGTGGACGTCTGCCGCGCCGTCGCCGCCGCCGTGTTCGGCGATGCTTCCAAGGTGCGTTTCACCCCCCTCACCGCCAAGGAGCGCTTCACCGCGCTGCAGTCCGGCGAGATCGACGTCCTGTCGCGCAACACTACCTGGACCAGCTCCCGCGATGGCGGCATGGGCCTGATGTTTACCGCCGTGACCTACTACGATGGCCAGGGCTTCCTGGTGAACAAGAAGCTGGGTGTGAAGAGCGCCAAGGAACTGGACGGTGCCACCGTGTGCATCCAGGCCGGTACCACCACCGAGCTGAACCTGGCTGACTACTTCCGCTCGAGCGGCATGAAGTTCACCCCCATCACCTACAGCACCTCCGACGAAAGCGCCAAATCCATGGAAGCCGGTCGTTGCGACGTGCTGACCTCCGACCAGTCGCAGCTGTACGCCCAGCGCATCAAGCTGGCCAAGCCCGACGACTACGTCGTATTGCCCGAGGTCATCTCCAAGGAGCCCCTGGCTCCCGCCGTCCGTCGTGGCGACGAAGACTGGTTCACCATCGTCAAGTGGGCTCAGTTCGCCATGGTCAGCGCCGAGGAAATGGGCCTGACCTCCGCCAACGTGGAAGCCCAGGCCAAGGACTCCAAGAATCCTGACGTGCGTCGCCTGCTGGGTGCCGATGGCGAATTCGGCAAGGATCTGAAGCTGCCGAAGGACTGGGCGCTGAACATCGTCAAGCAGGTCGGCAACTATGGCGAAGTCTTCGAACGTAACGTCGGCATGGGTTCCGATCTGAAGATCAAGCGTGGTCTCAACGCCCTGTGGAACGCAGGCGGCCTGCAGTACTCCCCGCCGGTCCGTTGATCTCGGCGCCCTAGTCGCCGACACCTTCCGGATGTGCAGATTCTCGCCCTGCAGCGCTTTTCGCGCTGCGGGGCGAGGGTTTAATGAGGCTTCCAGTAGATGCAAAACGTTAGCAAAACCTCGCCACCAGTCCGTGGGTCGCTACTGACCGACCCTCAGGTGCGTTCGTGGCTGTTCCAGGTCGTCGCCGTAGTCGCCGTCGTGGCCTTCGGCTGGTTCCTGTTCAACAACACCCAGACCAACCTGTCTCACCGGGGGATCACCTCGGGCTTCGGCTTCCTCAACAACTCTGCCGGCTTCGGCATCCCCCAGCACCTGGTTCCCTATACCGAGGGTGACACCTACGGCCGGGTATTCCTGGTCGGCCTGCTCAACACCCTGCTGGTCTCGGTGATCGGCATCGTGCTGGCGACAATCATCGGCTTCACGGTGGGCGTGGCGCGGTTGTCCAACAACTGGCTGCTGCGCAAGGTCGCCACGGTCTATATCGAGATCTTCCGCAACATCCCGCCGTTGCTGCTGATCTTCTTCGTCTACTTCGCCGTCCTCGCGCCGCTGCCTGGCCCGCGCCAGAGTCTGAGCCTGGGTGACGCCTTCTTCGTCAACAACCGCGGCCTGTACATGCCGGCCCCGAGCGCCGATGCGGGCTTCATTCCGGGCCTGATCGCCTTTCTGATCGCCGTCGTGGCGAGCGTCGTGGTGTTCCGTTGGGCCCGCAAGCGTCGGCACGCCACCGGTGAACGTTTCCCGGTGCTGTGGACGATCCTGGCGCTGCTGATCGGCATTCCGCTGCTGGCGACCCTGGTGTTCGGCAAGCCGTTCCACTGGGAGCTGCCGGAGCTGCAAGGCTTCAACCTGCGCGGTGGCTGGGTGATCATTCCGGAACTGGTCTCCCTGGCGCTGGCCCTATCGGTCTATACCGCGGCCTTCATCGGCGAGACGGTACGGGGCGGTATCCAGGCGGTCAGCCATGGTCAGACCGAGGCAGCCAGCTCCCTGGGCCTGCGTCCCGGGTTGACCCTGCGGCTGGTGATCATTCCCCAGGCGCTGCGGGTGATCATTCCCCCGCTGACCAACCAGTACCTGAACCTGATGAAGAACTCCTCCCTGGGCGCCGCGGTGGGCTATCCGGAGATGGTGGCGCTGTTCGCCGGCACCACGCTGAACCAGACCGGCCAGGCCATCGAGACCATGGCCATCACCATGAGTGTGTACCTGGCCATCAGCATCAGCATCAGCATCCTGATGAACTGGTACAACAAGCGCATCGCGCTGATCGAGCGTTAAGGAGCGCGTATGAGTAACCAGACCCATACCTTCAAACCGGACCTGCCGCCGCCACCCTCCAGCGTCGGTGCCCTGGCCTGGATTCGTGGCAATTTGTTTTCCAGCGTCGGCAATACCCTGCTGACCCTGCTCGGCCTCTACCTGGTCTGGCTGATCGTGCCGCCGGTGGTGAACTGGGCCTTCCTCAATGCCACCTGGAGTGGCACGACCCGGTCCGATTGCGCGCCGGGCGGTGCCTGCTGGGTGTTCATCAAGGAACGCATCGGCCAGTTCATGTACGGCTTCTACCCGGAAGACCAGCGCTGGCGGTTCGACCTGACCGTGGTGCTGGCCGTGGTCGGCGCCATTCCGCTGTTCCTCGACAGCTTCAAGCACAAGGCTCGCTACGGCCTGTCCCTGCTGGTGATCTACCCGCTGGTGGCCTTCTGGCTGCTGTACGGTGGTCTGGGCCTGCGAATGGTCCCCACCAGCGAGTGGGGCGGCCTGATGCTGACCATCGTCATCGCGGCGGTGGGCATCGTCGGCGCGCTGCCGCTGGGCATCCTGCTGGCCCTCGGCCGCCGCTCGAAGCTGCCGGCGATCAAGGTCATCTCGGTGACCATGATCGAGTTCTGGCGGGGCATCCCGCTGATCACGGTGCTCTTCCTGTCGTCGGTGATGCTGCCGCTGTTCCTGCCCGAGGGCATGAACCTCGACAAGCTGCTGCGCGCCATCGTCATGGTGATCATCTTCGAGGCGGCCTACATCGCCGAAGTGGTCCGCGGTGGCATGCAGGCCATTCCCAAGGGCCAGTACGAGGCCGCTGCCGCCATGGGCCTGGGCTACTGGCGAACCATGGGCCTGGTGATCCTGCCGCAGGCGCTCAAGCTGGTGATCCCGGGCATCGTCAACACCTTCATCGCGCTGTTCAAGGATTCGAGCCTGGTGATCATCATCGGCCTGTTCGACCTGCTCAACAGCATCAAGCGCGCCACCTCGGATCCGGCCTGGCTGGGCATGTCCACAGAGGGCTATGTGTTCGCCGCGCTGATCTACTGGGTTTTCTGTTTCGCCATGTCCAGCTACTCCGCTCGCCTGGAGCGCAAGCTGAACACCGGCCACAAGCGTTAGGAGTCATCAGATGAACGTAAGCAACAAGCAGCAGGTCGACAGCAGCAAGGTCATGATCCAGCTCAAGGACGTGAACAAGTGGTACGGCCAGTTCCACGTGCTCAAGGACATCAACCTGACCGTGACCCAGGGCGAGCGCATCGTGCTGTGCGGGCCGTCCGGCTCGGGCAAGTCCACCACCATCCGTTGCATCAACCGGCTGGAAGAACACCAGAAGGGCCAGATCATCGTCGATGGCACCGAGCTGACCAACGATCTCAAGCAGATCGAGACCATTCGCAGCGAAGTGGGCATGGTGTTCCAGCACTTCAACCTCTTCCCGCACCTGACCGTGCTGCAGAACTGCACCCTGGCCCCCATGTGGGTGCGCAAGATGCCGAAGAAGCAGGCCGAAGAAATCGCCATGCACTACCTGCAGCGGGTGCGCATTCCCGAGCAGGCCAACAAGTTTCCGGGCCAGCTGTCCGGCGGCCAGCAGCAGCGCGTGGCCATCGCCCGGGCGCTGTGCATGCAGCCGCGCATCATGCTGTTCGATGAGCCGACCTCGGCGCTCGACCCGGAGATGGTGAAGGAGGTGCTGGACACCATGATCGGTCTGGCCCAGGACGGTATGACCATGCTCTGCGTGACCCACGAGATGGGCTTCGCCCGCACCGTGGCCAACCGGGTGATCTTCATGGACAAGGGCGAAATCGTCGAACAGGCCGCTCCGGACCAGTTCTTCGACAACCCGCAGAACGAGCGTACCCGCCTGTTCCTCGGGCAGATCCTGCACTAAGCGCGGCCGGGGCGGAGACCTGTCCGCCCCGGTCGTCCTGCGAACCCAGTCACGGGCGTTCGGCGGGAAGGCGGGCAAAGGGCCGCAAGGCGCGGTATCCTCGACGTTTGGCGCCCGGTTTCCGGGGTCGGCGGTCAAGGTCCGCCTTGCCGTTCACCGGCTTCATTGTCGATTTCGTAGCGTATCGCCAGAACGGGCGGTGCGCTGGGCAGTCGAAGCCGTCATCATAGAGAGACGCCCGTGAACTCCATTTCCCATCCGCTCATGCTGACAAAAGCCAAGGCCTGGGGCGCCCATGCGGTGACCTCCAGTGGTGTGATCCTCGCGCTTCTGGCGCTGCTCGCTCTGGTCGACGGTCAACCCAAGGGTTGCCTGATGTGGCTGGGCATCGCTCTGCTCGTCGACGGTCTCGACGGCACCCTGGCGCGCAAGTTCGAAGTCAAGCGGGTACTGCCCCATTTCGACGGCTCGGCGCTGGACCTGGTGGTCGACTACCTGACCTATGTGTTCATTCCGGCCATCTTCATCTATCGCTTCGTGCCCTTGCCGCCGCATTTCGAACTGGTGGCGGTGGGCATCATCCTATTGTCGTCGCTGTTCTGTTTCTGCAATGTGAACATGAAGAGCGCCGACAACTATTTCGTCGGCTTTCCCGCGGCCTGGAACGTGGTGGCGCTGTATTTCTACGTACTGGACCTGGCGCCCTGGTTCAGCATGGCGGTGGTGCTGGTGCTGGCCGCCCTGACCCTGACCCGGGTCAAGTTCCTGCATCCCTTCCGCGTGCGCCAGCTGATGGCGGTGAACATCACCGTGACCTCCATCTGGCTGCTCAGCAGCGCCATGATGGTATTCGTGCATCCCGACAAGCCGCTGTGGCTGATGGTCCTCTGGTTCGCCAGCGGCATCTACTTCGTCGGCGTGTGCGTCTGGCGTACCGCCCGGGAGTGGTTCGCCTGACGGTGAGCGATAACTCCCTGCCACCCGCGCGCATCTGGTATGTCTACCTGGTGCGTGCCGAGAATCAGGCGCTCTATTGCGGCATCAGCGATGATCCCGAGCGCCGTTTCGCCCAGCACCGCAGTGGCCGCGGTGCCCGCTTCTTTGCCTCCAGTCCGGCCCAGGCGCTGGTCTATGTGGAAGCCTGTGGCGACAAGTCGACCGCTCTGCGTCGCGAAATCCAGATCAAGAAGCTGACCAAAAAAGCCAAGGAATCCCTGGTGCTGGCCCGCGCCGGCCTGGCGTCCGCGGCCCCTTCAGGAGAGCTGTCATGTCCGAGCTGATTCTGCATCACTACTGGCAATCGCCCTTCGCCGAGAAGGCGCGCCTGCTACTGGGCTTCAAGGGGCTGGCCTGGCGTTCGGTGATCATTCCGCGGATGCTGCCCAAGCCCGAACTGGTGGCGCTCACGGGTGGCTATCGCAAGACGCCGGTATTGCAGGTGGGGGCAGATGTCTATTGCGACACGGCCCTGATCGCCCGTCGCCTGGAGGCGGAAAAGGCCGTGCCGGCGCTGTTTCCGGAAGGCCAGGAAGCGGTGGTGGCCGCCTTTGCCGCCTGGGCGGACTCGGTGCTGTTCCAGCATGCCGTGGCGCTGATGTTCCAGCCGGAGATCATGGGTCCGCGCCTGGCCAGCCTGCCGCCGGAGCAGGCCCAGGCGTTCCTGGACGACCGCAAGGCGCTGTTCAGCGGTGGCAGCCTGAGCCGGCTGAGTCCCGAGCAGGCCCGGCAACAGTTGCCGACCCTGCTGACCCGCCTGGAGACCCAGCTCCAGCGCAGCGCCGGCGAATTCCTGTTCGGCGCGCCCTCGGTGGCCGACATCGCCCTGGCGCACAACTTCTGGTTTCTCAAGAGCACGCCGCAACTGGCGCCCCTGGTCGACGAGCGCCCCGAGATCGCCGCCTGGTTCGCCCGGGTGCTGGGGTTCGGTCATGGTACCTATGAGGAACTCGGCGCCGCCGAGGCGCTGGAGATCGCCAGGGCGGCGGAGCCACTGGCCTTGCCGCGCGACCAGGCCCTCGCCGTGGAAGGCTTCGCCTGGGGTGACCGGGTGAGTGTGGCGGCAACCGACTATGGGGTGGATCCGGTGGTGGGTGAACTGGTGCATGCCGATAGCGAGGCTCTAGTGATCCGCCGTCACGACGAGCATCTGGGGGCGATCCAGGTGCATTTCCCGCGCCTGAATTTCCGCGTCAGTGCAGCGGGCTAGGGGTCGCGACAACGACAACGGCGCCCGAGGGCGCCGTTTTGCATTTCAGAGCCTACCGCTCAGTCCGGGCGGCGCATGCGGAACAGCGCGGCCTCGGTGATCTCGAAATAGTCGGCCGGGCCACCGCCGCGGACGATGGGGCGAGCGGCCGCGGTCTGGTAGATGCCGTCCTTGAGCAGGCGCTTGTCGATGTGGGCGGCCACCACCTCGCCCAGCACCAGCCACTGGTCCAGTTCGTCCCCGGCGGCGGTCTTGAGGCGGACGATCTGGCTCAGCCGGCACTCGAAGGCAACTTGGGCACGGGCGACGCGCGGCACCTTGACCACCGTCGAAGCGGCAGGCTCCAGGCCAGCCAGGGCGAATTCGTCCACCTCGGGTCCGACCATGGCGCTGCTGGTGTTCATTTCCTCGGCCAGTTCGCGGGTGGCCAGGTTCCAGACGAATTCGCCGGTACGCTCGATGTTGGCCACGCTGTCCTTGTAGCCCTGGCTGGAAAAGCCGATCAGCGGCGGCTTGTAGTTGAAGGCATTGAAGAAGCTGTAGGGCGCGAGGTTCAGGACGCCGGTTTCGCTCTGGGAGGAGACCCAGCCGATGGGACGCGGCGCGATGATGGCGTTGAAGGGATCGTGGGGCAGGCCGTGGCCCTGGCTGGGTTCGTAGAAGTGGTAATCGATGCTCATCGGGATTCCTTCAGGGGGTGAGTTCCAGGATCTCGGCCTGGATCTGGCCGGCGTCCAGGGTCAGGCGGCCGACGCTGATCGGCAGCCGAAAGCGCCGTGGGCCAGCGCTGCCGGGGTTTATGTAGAGTACGCCATCGCGCTCTTCGATCAGCGGCTTGTGCGAGTGCCCGCTGACCACCACCCTTACCTGGGCACCGGCGGCGGCCAGGTCGAGCTCGGGCAGGATGTGCAGCATATGGATGTCGATGCCGTCCAGGGTCAGGGTGACGCGCTCGGGGATGTCGTCGGCCCAGGGCACGTCGTCATTGTTGCCCCGGACCACCGCCAGCGGTGCCAGCTCGCGCAGGGCATCGAGGATCTCGGGTTTGCCGATGTCACCGGCGTGCAGGATGAAGTCGCTGCCGGCGAGGGCCTCCAGCGCCTCGGGCCGGAGCAGACCATGGGTATCGGCGATCAGGCCGACGCGATAGGGATTGGCCATGGCGACTCCTCAATTGGCCTGGACGATGTCCAGGGCCTCGGCGCGTCCCAGCGGCTGGCGCATACGCTGGGCCAGGATGGCGGTGGCGCGTTCCCGTTGGCAGGCCACCACGCCCACCACCCGATCCTCGGCCAGCAGCAGGGCGACAAAGGTCTGTTCGCCGAGGCTGCCGTCCAGATGCATGTCGTCCCAGTGGCGGGGATGGCCCAGGTATTCGTAACGCTTGCCGTGATGCAGGGTCCAGAAGAAGGGCACGTCCGCGTAGCGTTCGGCGTGGCCCAGCAGATTGCGCGCCGCCAGGCGGCCGTGTTGCTGGGCCAGGCGCCAGTGCTCGATGCGGGTCGGCTGACCGGCGAAGGGAAAGGTGGCCAGATCGCCGACAGCGTAGAGGTCCTCGGCGGCCCGGAGCTGAGCATCCACCGGGACGCTGCCGTCATCCGCCAGGCGCAGATCGGTGAGGAAAGTGGTGGCCGGCGTGATGCCGGTACCCACCAGCACCAGGTCGGCGGGCAATTGGCTGCCGTCCTTGAGGCTGACCTGGCGGACGTGAGCGTCGCCGGTGAAGCCCACTATCTCGCTGGGGGCGTGGAAGGTCACGCCATTGGCCTCGTGCAGGGTCTTGAAGTGCTGGCCGAGGGTCTCGCCCATCTGCTTGACGAAGGGCAGGGAGGCGGGGGAGACCACGTCCACTGCCAGGCCTTGCTTGCGCAGGGCGGACGCGGCTTCCAGGCCGATGAAGCTGGCACCGACGATCACCGCGCGGCCCTCGGCGGGCAGCTCGGCGAGGATCGCGGCAGCGTCGGCGCGGGTCCGCAGCAGGTGGATGCCCTCGAGCTGGGCGCCGGGAACGTCTAGCGGCTTGGGTTCGCCACCGGTGGCGAGCACGCAGCCGTCGTAGCTCAGGGTCTGGCCGTTGGCGAGTTCCAGCTGACGGGTCTGGGGATCCAGGCGGGTCACCTCGGCATGCAACCGTTCGATGCGCTGCTGGCGGAAGAACTCGGGCTCGCGCAGCGGCGGGGCTTCGTCGGGGGCCTTGTCGCCCTGGAGGACGAATTTGGACAGGGCCGTCCGGTCGTAGGGCTCGCCCGGTTCGCGACCGATCAGCAGCAGGCGTCCGCCATAGCCGAATTCGCGCAGGGCGGCGGCCGCGGCGGTACCCGCAGCGCCGGCGCCGACGATGACGAACAGGCGGTCGTCGGGCCGGGATTCCGCCGCCTGGGCGGGCAGAGGATCGCGGCCGACCAGCACCTCGCCATCGCGCACCTCCACCGGATAGCGGTGCAGGGCGTCCAGCGCCGGCGGTTCGCACAGGCTGCCATCCTCGACGGCAAAGCTCGCCTTGTGCCACGGACAGACCAGGCGCCCATGGCAGACCGCGCCGTCGGCCAGCGGCGCGCCGGCGTGGGGGCATTTGGCCTGGAAGGCGCGGGCCTCGCCGCCGACGCGCAGCAGCAGGATCTCGGTGTCTTCGATCTTGACCGCGGTGCCACGGTCTTCGCGCAGGTCGGCGAGGCGCGCGACCGGATACATGGCTTTCATGGTGGACTCCGGCGCCGTCTGGGCGCTCTCTTGAATCAGGCTCAGCAGATTCGAGAGAGCGCAGCGGCGCCGGGTTCCACTCAGGTGGCGGGCGGCAGCGGATGTCGGTGCGGAACGTCGGGTGCGTCCAGTGGATCGGCGTGGACCAGGACCTCCGCCTGGGGATATTCGGCGCGGATGGCGGCTTCCACCTCGTCGCACAGCACATGGGCGCGGGACAGGCTCATCTCGCCCGGCAGCTCCAGGTGCAGTTGCACGAACCAGTGATTGCCGGAGAGGCGGGTGCGCAGGTCGTGTGCACCTTCCACGCCCGGCACCTGGCAGGCCAGCTGCAGCATGTGCTCGCTGATGTCGGCGGGCAGTTCCTGGTCCATCAGCACGCCAAAGGAGTCGCGGGCGATGCCGTAGGCGCTCCAGAGGATGTAGAGGGCGATGGCCAGACCGAACAGCGGATCCAGCCAGTACCAGCCGAAGCCGGTCAGCGCCAGGGCGGCCAGGATGCCGACGTTGAGCAGCAGATCGGAGCGGTAGTGCAGGGCGTCGGCGCGGACCACCGTGGAGTCGGTGAGGCGGATGACGTGCTGCTGGTAGGCCACCAGCACGGCGGTCAGGGCCAGGGAAAACAGGGTGACGGCGATACCCAGGGCATGGGCGCCCAGGGGCTCGGGTTGCTGTAGGCGCCCGATCGCCTGCCAGGCGATGAGCACGGCGCTGACGCCGATGAAGACCGCCTGGGCGATGCCGGCGAGGGATTCGGCCTTGCCATGGCCATAGCGGTGGTCGTCGTCCGCCGGCTTGAGGGCGTAGTGCACCGCCAGCAGGTTGAACACCGAGGCCAGGCCGTCGAGCAGCGAATCGGTCAGACCGGCGAGCAGACTGACCGAGCCGCTGAACCACCAGGCCACGGCCTTGGCCAGGATCAGCGTCGTCGCCACCGCCACCGAAGCGGCGGTGGCGCGACGCAGCAGCCGCTCGGTGCGGTGCGGGTCGCTCATCAGGCGCGCGGGGCGAGCCCCAGGCTGGCGAGCTGCTCATTGCTGCCGCTGCGCTGCAGCAGGCGCGGATCGTCCAGCGGCAGGCTGTGGCCGGTGGCCTGCTGGATGATGGCCTTGAGGCGCGCGCGATCGACGCTGCCGTCCGGATTGACCGCCTTGTTCAGCTCGCCGGGATCGACCTCGGCGCGCTTGTTGTCGGGCAGGTAGATGGCGCCGGTGGCGAAGTCCACGCCGAAGGCGATCAGGCCGGGAATGATGTAGAACAGCAGGCCGATGGCATCGAGAGCGACGATGCCCGGATCGATCCGGCCACTGCCGGTGATCTGGCCGCGACGCTCGGGATAGAACAGCGAGCCGCAAGCGGTCAGCTGGGTGAACAGGGCGGCGGCGAGGACGCCACACACCGCGCGGGTACGCATCGACATAGACAACCTCCTGTTGGATGAGGCCGCCACTATAGCGGCCGGAATCACGGCGGGCGAGACGCTTTATACTGCCCGCCCCGTTGAGACCACCGGCCGTGCCCAATGACGCCCTTGCCCATCGATGTTGTCCTGCCCGAGCTGCGCCAGGCCCTTGCCCACCGCGACGACTGCGTGCTGGAAGCGCCGCCCGGGGCCGGCAAGACCACCCGGGTGCCCCTGGCGCTGTTGCAGGAGCCCTGGCTGGCCGGCCAGCGCATCCTGCTGCTGGAGCCGCGCCGGCTGGCGGCGCGCGCTGCCGCTGAGCGCCTGGCCGCGGAGCTGGGCGAAGGCGTCGGCGAGACCGTGGGCTATCGCATCCGCCTGGAGAGCCGGGTCGGGCCGCGCACCCGTATCGAGGTGGTCACCGAGGGCATCCTCACCCGCCGCCTGCAGGACGATCCGGCGCTGGACGGCGTCGGCCTGGTGATCTTCGACGAATTCCACGAACGCAGCCTGGACGCCGACCTGGCCCTGGCGCTGACCCTGAGCGGTCGCGAATTGCTGCGCGATACCCCGCTCAAGCTGCTGGTGATGTCGGCCACCCTGGAAGGCGAACGCCTCGCCGCGCTGCTCGGCGGCGCGCCGGTGGTGCGCAGCGAAGGACGGATGTTTCCGGTGACGACCCGCTGGAGCCGGCCGCTCGGCCAGGACGAGCGCCTGGAAGCGCGGGTGGCCGCCACGGTGCTCCAGGCGCTGGACGAGGAAGCCGGCAGCCTGCTGGTGTTCCTGCCCGGCCAGGCGGAGATCCGCCGCACCGCCGAGCGCCTGGCGGAGCAGCTGCCCGCCGGGGTATTGCTCTGTCCGCTGCATGGCGAGCTGGAACTGGCCGCCCAGCGTGCGGCCATCGAGCCGGCGCCGCCAGGTAGCCGCAAGGTGGTGCTGGCCACCAACATCGCCGAGACCAGTCTGACCATCGAAGGGGTGCGGGTGGTGGTGGACGCGGGCCTGGCGCGAGTGCCGGCCTTCGATCCCGGCAGTGGCATGACCCGCCTGACCACCCGGCGCATTTCCCGCGCCTCGGCGACCCAGCGCCAGGGCCGCGCCGGCCGCCTGGAGCCGGGCGTCTGCTATCGACTCTGGTCGGAGGAAGGGCATCAGCAGTTGCCGGCCTATGACAGTGCCGAGATCCTCCAGGCCGATCTGGCCGGACTGGCGCTGCAACTGGCGCGCTGGGGCATGAACGCCGAGGAGCTGGCCTGGCTCGATCCGCCACCCGCCGCCGCCCTGGCCCAGGCCCGCGATCTGCTGGTGCGCCTGGGCGCCCTGGACGACCAGGGCGTGCTCACCCCTCACGGCCAGGCCATGAGCGGCCTGCCGGCTCATCCGCGGCTGGCGCACCTGTTGTTGCGGGGGCAGGCCTGGGGCCTGGCCGAGCGTGCCTGCGAGGTCGCCGCGCTCTTGGGCGAGCGCGACCTGGCCCCGGGGCAGGGCGCCGATCTGCACACCCGCCTGCTGCTCCTGGCCGGTGAAGGCCGAGGTCCGCGCGGCGGCGTGGCGCGGATTCGGCAGCTGGTCCGCCAGTATCGCGGCCTGTTGCGTGGCCCGGCCGGGCAGCCGGTGGCCGATCCCGAGCACCCGCGCTGGACCGGTGCGCTGCTGGCCTGCGCCTATCCGGATCGCATCGCCCAGCAGCGCAAGGCCGGCGGCCAGGACTATCGCCTGGCCAACGGCCGGGCCGCCAGCTTTGGCGAACCGGATGGACTGATGAAATCGCCCTGGCTGGTGGTGGCCGATCTGGGCAGTCGCCAGGGACAGCGCGAAGAGCGTATCTACCTGGCTGCCGAACTGGATCCGGCGCTGTTCGAGGGGCCGTTGGCCGAGCAGGTGGCAGGCCACGACGAACTGGACTGGGACGAGCGCGAGGGGGTGTTGCGCGCCGAACGCCAGCGACGGATCGGCCAGCTGGTGCTAAGCCGCGAACCCTTGAAGAATCTGGACACCGCCGCCCGCAGCCGGGCCCTGCTCGGACTGGTGCGGCGCAAGGGGCTGGAGTTGCTGCCCTGGACGCCAGAGCTGCGCCAGTGGCAGGCGCGGGTGGCGCTGCTGCGCCAACTGGATCTGCAGCAGCAGCCGACGAGCGACTGGCCGGACGTAAGCGACGCCGCCCTGCTGGCCAGCCTGGAAGTCTGGCTGCTGCCCTATCTGGATCGCGTCAGCCGCCTGGCCCACTTCGCCACCCTGGACCTGGCCGCCATGCTCCAGGGCCTGCTGCCCTGGCCGCTGCCCCGTCAGCTCGACGAGCTGGCCCCGCGAGGTCTGGCCGTGCCGTCGGGTTCCACGATCCGCCTGGACTACAGCGAGCAGCCGCCGGTGCTGGCGGTGCGGCTGCAGGAGCTGTTCGGCCTGGCCGACACCCCGCGCCTCGCCGGTGGCCGTCTGGCGGTCAAGCTGCACCTGCTCTCGCCCGCGCGGCGACCGGTGCAGGTCACCCAGGACCTGGCCAGCTTCTGGGCCAATACCTACGCCGAGGTGAAGAAGGATCTCAAGGGCCGCTATCCCAAGCACTACTGGCCGGACGATCCCCTGATCGCCGAACCCACGGCCCGAGCCAAGCCGCGGGGGACCTGAGCACGGGGCGTCGATGCCGAGAGGATTAGGCAAGACACCCAGACGATCCGGCAGTGGGGGCGCCAGACACCGGCGCTAGCATGGCCGCTTCCAACGATGGGAGTGGACCATGAACGAGCACAAGACCCTTTTCATCACCGGCGTGAGCAGCGGCCTGGGCAATGCCCTGGCGCGGGAAGCCCTGGCGGCCGGCCACCGCGTCATCGGCACGCTGCGCCGGGAAGCCGATCTGGAGGCCTTCGCGGCCTTGTCGGACCGGGCCCATGGCGTGCTGCTGGATGTCACGGACCATGCGCGCCTGGCGACAGTGGTGGCCGAGGTTCAGGCAGCCCACGGTCCGGTGGATGTCCTGGTGAACAACGCCGGCTACGGCCATGAGGGCATTCTCGAGGAATCGCCGCTGGAAGAGCTGCGCCAGCAATTCGAGGTCAACGTCTTCGCGGCGGTCGCCATGACCAAGGCCTTCCTGCCATCCTTCCGCGAACGGCGCCGCGGTCATATCATCAACATCACCTCGATGGGTGGCACCATCACCCTGCCGGGTATCTCCTACTATTGCGGCAGCAAGTTCGCCCTCGAGGGTATCTCGGCGGCCCTGGGCCAGGAGTTGGTACCCTTCGGCGTCTGGGTCACCGCCGTGGCACCCGGCTCCTTTCGCACCGACTGGGCGGGTCGCTCGATGCGTCGCAGCGCACGCGGCATCGCCGACTACGACGAGCAGTTCACGCCGATCCGGGCGGCGCGGGAGGCCAAGAGCGGCAAGCAGCTGGGCGATCCACGCAAGGCGGCCCAGGCGCTGCTGCAGCTCATCGCCCTGCCGGCGCCGCCAACGCACTTGCTGCTGGGGAGCGATGCCTTGCACCTGGTTCGCGAACGCCTGGCCACGGCCAGCCGGGAAATCGACCGCTGGGAAGCCCTGACCCTTTCCACCGATGGCTGAAGCGGAGGCCCCATGAATCCGAGCGATCCCCTTGCCAGCCGGCTGGTGACGCTGCTGGGCAGGCTGGCGCCCCAGGAAGGCTACAACCTCAGCCCTCTGGAGGATGTGCGCTTCCTGCGCTCGGATCGCCCGCTGACCGGCGTACCCGTGCTCTATGATCCCGGGGTCGTCATCGTCTGCCAGGGCGGCAAGCGCGGCTACTTCGGTGACCGCGTCTATCAGTACGATGCCCAGCACTACCTGGTGGTCTCCGTGCCCGTGCCCTTCACCATGGAGACCGATGCCAGTCCGGAGGCACCGCTGCTGGCCATCTATCTACGCCTGGATTTTCGGCTGCTCGGCGACCTGGTGCTGCAGCTAGACAGCGAACTGGGGCCGGCGCTGGAGGCGCCCCGCGGGCTCTATGCCTCGCCGATCGATGAGCCGCTGCGCGCCTCGACGCTGCGCTTTCTGGAGGTCCTGAGCGTGCCGACCGACGCCCGGCTGCTGGGGCCGGCGCTGCTGCGTGAGCTCTACTATCGGATCCTCACCGGCGCCCAGGGCGGCTCGTTGCGCGCGGCCCTGGATCGCCAGGGGCGTTTCGGCCGTATCGCCCGGTCGTTGCGCACCCTGCACGCCCGCTATGCCGAGCGGCTGGACGTCGCCGCGCTGGCGCAGGAAGCGCGCATGAGTCAGCCCAGCTTCCACCGGCACTTCCGCGACATTACCGGCACCACGCCCATGCAGTATCTGAAGTTGACCCGTCTGCACCAGGCGCGGCTGTTGATGCTGCGCGACGCCCTCCCGGCGGCGAACGCGGCCTTTGCCGTAGGCTACGAGAGCGCCTCCCAGTTCAGTCGCGAATTCAAGCGGCTGTTCGGCCGGACCCCGCTGGCGGAGATCGACTGGATGAAGGCCACCTATGCGCTGCCGGCACCGCCGGCGACGGCGGTCTATGTCGCTTCCCACTAGGGCTGTCCGTCCGAAAAGCCCGGGCGACGCCGCTGCGCCGGAACCAAGCGGCCGCCGCCCCCGGTCTGAATGGAGACGGGCACTGCCTGCCCGCCCAACCGGAGCGACCCCCATGGCCGACAAGACCCTGCACGACCTTTCCAAAGCGATGCGCGATCTGGATTTCTGCATGCTGACCACCGGCACCGGGCGCCTGACCAGCCGGCCGATGAGCAACAACGGCGACGTCGAATACGACGGGGACTCCTGGTTCTATGCCTACGAGGACTCGGCCAAGATCCGGGACATCGAGCAGGATCCGGCGGTGGGACTGAGCTTCAGCGAAGGCAAGAGCCTGCTCGGCAAGCCCGGCATCTTCATCGGCATCGAAGGGCACGCCGAGCTTATCCGCGACAAGGCGCAATTCGAGGCGCACTGGACTAAGAGTCTGGACCGCTGGTTTCCCCAGGGCACCGACACGCCCGGCATGATCCTCATCAAGGTGCATGCCGAGCGCATCCGTTACTGGGATGGCGAGGAAGAGGGCGAGCTGCGCCCCTAGGCTTTGTCTGAAAGGTGCCTGCACTCGGTCATGCTGAGTTAAAAATCTGCTGGAATGCCAGCCCAGTCGGAATGCTCATTTACCATTCGTAAACTCGAGCGCGAGTCCGATCCGCTTCCTCACAGATTTTTGCCTTGCCTGACCTTCGTTCGACGACCTTTCAAACAAGCCTAAAAGCAGGTGGCGAAGGCCTCCACGACCTCCAGTCCTTCGTCGACGATGCAGCCCTGGCGCCACTTGTCGAAGGTCAGGCAGGGGTGGGAGGTGCCCAAGGCGATGAGGTCGCCGATGGCCAGCGCGGTCCCCGGGGCGACGACCATGAAGGCGTGCTGGTCCATGATGGCCGTGACCGTGCAGCCGCTGACGTCGACCGCCTCGGCAGCAGTCTGGCCGGGCCGGTAGCGGCGCAGCGGCAGCGGCAGGCCGGCATCGTGGGCGATGTCGCGCTTGCCCAGGGCGAGGATGGCGAAACCGGGTTCGGGCAGGGATTGCACGTGAGCCCAGACCTCCAGCGCCGGTTGCAGACCCTCGTTCAGACCAGTGCGGGCCAGGACGCCACGCTGGGCCTCGCGATAGATCCCATGGTCATGGACCACATAGCTGCCGGGCCGCATGACGGCGAGAAAGCGCTCGCGCACTTCTAGCTGGTCGAAGGCGGCGGCGATCAGGTCGTACCAGGCCGAACCCGAGGCGGTGACGATGGGTCGGTCGAGGGCGAAGGCGCCCTGGCCGCGCAGTTCCTCCGCCAAGCGCACCAGGGAATCGGCGAAGGCGCGGATGTCGGTGGCCGCCTCGGCGCCGTGGATCACCCCCTCGTAACCTTCGATGCCGGTCAGGCGTAGCGCCGGTTGCCCGGCGATGGCCCGGGCCAGTTCTCGTACCTCGGCTTCGCTGCGGCAACCACAACGGCCGCCCGGTACGCCGTACTCGATCATCACCTGCAGCGCCAGCCCCCGTGCGCCAAAGAAGGCGCCCAGGGCGGTCACCTGGTCGGGATGATCCACCAGGCAATGGAAGTCGAAGTCCGGATCGGCGGCGAGCAACTCGGCGATCAGCGCCATGTTCGGTGCGCCCACCAGCTGGTTGGCCATCAGCACCCGGCGCACGCCCTGGGCCTGGGCGGCGCGGGTCTGCACCGCGGTGGCCAGGGTCATGCCCCAGGCACCCGCGGCCAGCTGCCGCTGGAACAGCGCCGGCGCCATGCTGGTCTTGCCATGGGGCGCGAGTTCGGCGCCGCGGTCGCTGGCGAAGGCCTGCATCCAGGCGATGTTGTGGTCGAGCGCAGTCTGGTGGATGACCAGGGCGGGCAGGGCGATGTCGCTGAGCAGGTTGGCGCCAGGACTGGCGGCGCCTTTCTCGGGGGCGATGAGGGGGGTCATGGATTCTCCTGGCCGCCCAGGCGCTGGGACAGGCGGCGGGCGCTGTCGACCAGCACCTGGCGGTACTCGGCATGGTGGGCCTGGGCGTCGGCGCGGGGCGCCACGATGCACAGGGTGGCGATGCTCAGGCCGCTGGCGTCCTGCACCGGGGCGGCGAAGCAGTGGGTGTAGGTGTCGGCGATGCTGTCGAAGGAAAAGAAGCCTTCGGCGCAGGCGCTGCGGATCTCGGCGATAAAGGTCGCCGGGGGCAGGCGGCTACCGTCGGGCAGGATGAAATCGTCCGGATCGATCAGGGCGATGATCTCGGCATCGCTCAGATGACCGAGCAGCAGTCGCCCGGACGCGGTCCAGGGAATGGGCGCGTCCTCGCCGACATTGGACGAGATGCGAAAGGCGCGGGCGCCTTCCTTCATCAGCGAGACGGTGTACTTGCGGCCGTTGAGCTGGCACAGCTGGGCGGTCTCGCGGGTCTGGGCGACGATGTCGTCCAGCAGCAGCCCGGCCTCGCGGGCCAGATCGAAGTGGCGCAGGTGCGCCTGGCCGAGAAAGTACAGCTCGCGGCCCAGGTAGACCTGGCCGTCGCGGCCCACGGCATCGAGCATGTGCCGCTCCAGCAGCAGGCCGACCAGGTCGTAGACGGTGGACTTGGGAATGCCCAGGCCCGCGGCGATCTCGTTGGGGCGCAGCGGCCGACCCACCCGCTTGAGGTGATCGAGGATGTCGAAGGCGCGGTCCAGGCCGCGGGCTCGTTGGCGGGTAGGTTCGGTCATCTGGGCGGTTTGTCTCAGGCCTTGGGTTTGTAGGCGATGCAGTCGATCTCGACCTTGCAGTCCACCATCATGGAGGACTGCACGCAGGCGCGCGCCGGGGCGTGGCCGGCGAAGTACTCGGCGAACACCTTGTTGAAGCTCCAGAAATCGCGCGGATCGTCCAGCCAGACGCCGGCACGCACCACGTGCTCCAGACCGTAGCCGGCTTCGTGCAGGATGGCGATCAGATTCTGCATGGTCTTGTGGGTCTGGGCGACGATGCCGCCGTCGATGATCTCGCCATTCTCCATGGCCACCTGGCCGGAGACGTGCAGCCAGCCATCGGCTTCCACCGCTCGGGCGAAGGGCAGGGGTTGGCCGCCTGCGCCGCGTTCGCCGGCGCCGTATCGGGTGATGCTCATAAGGGTGCTCCTGTAGCGGGGGAAGGATTCAGAAGGAGGTCCGGCCGAGAAATTCGGCGAGACGGGTGGAACGGGGTCGCTCGAAGAGTTCGCGGGGCGGGCCCTGCTCCTCGATGCGGCCCTGGCTCATGAAGACGATGCGATCAGACACCTCGTAGGCGAATCTCATCTCGTGGGTCACCAGCAGCATGGTCATGCCGTCCTGGGCCAGGTCCTTGATCACCGCCAGCACCTCGCCGACCAGCTCCGGGTCCAGCGCCGAGGTGGGTTCGTCGAACAGCATCAGGCTGGGATTCATGGCGATGGCGCGGGCGATGGCCACCCGCTGCTGCTGACCGCCGGAGAGTTGGCCGGGATGATGGTCGCGTCTTTCGATCAGGCCGACCCGGCGCAGCCACTGTTCACCCAGGGCGATGGCTTCGTCCTTGCCCATCTTCTTGACCTTGCGCAGGCCGAGGGTGACGTTTTCCAGGGCGGTGAGGTGGGGAAACAGATTGAACTGCTGGAAGGCCATGCCGGTGAGCGAGCGCTGGCGGGCGATCTCGCGCTCCGGCAGGCGCTGGCGGCGACCGCCTTCCTCGCGGTAGCCGATGGCCTCGCCGGCCAGCTGGATGCTGCCGCCCTGGAAGTCTTCCAGCAGGTTGACGCAGCGCAGCAGGGTGGTCTTGCCCGAGCCGCTGGAGCCGATCAGGGTGACCACGTCACCGCGGTCCAGGGACAGGTCGATGCCCTTGAGCACCTCGGTGGCGCCGAAACTCTTGTGCAGGCCGTTGATGCTCAACAGCGGGGCGTTGGCGTCGGTCATGGCAGGGTCACCCGTTTTTCCAGATAGCGGCCGAGCCGCTCGATGGCGAAGTTGATGAGAAAGAACAGCAGCCCGGCGAACAGATAGAACTGCAGGGTCATGAAGGTGCGGGCGATGACCTGCTGGCTGCTCAGCAGCAACTCGGCCACACCGATCACCGAGAGCAGGGTGGAGGCCTTGACGATCTCGGTGGAGGCATTGACCCAGGTCGGCAGGATCTGGCGCAGCGCCTGGGGCAGCAGCACCTCCTTGAGACTCTGGGCGAAGGTCAGGCCGATGGCCTTGGCCGCCTCGTGCTGGCCACGGGGGATGGCCTGCAGGGCGCCGCGGACGATCTCCGCCACGTGGGAGCCGCAGAACAGTAGCAGCGCCGCGGTGCCGGCCTGGAAGGGCGTGGGCCGCAGACCCAGCGCCGGCGCCATGTAGTAGCAGGCCAGCACCAGCACGAACACCGGGGTGCCGCGGATCAGGTCGGCATAGACGCGGAACGGCAGGCGCAGCGGCCAGCGGCCATAGGTCAGCGCCAGGCCGCCGAGGGTCCCGAACAGGGTGCCGCCGAGCACCGCCAGCACGGAGCAGGCCAGGGTGGTGGCGAACCCGGCGGCCAGGGTCTGGCGCGCGTTCCACAATTCCAGGAACCAGGAGGGGGCTTCGTACACGATCGGGCTCCTAGCGGGTCAGGCTCAGGCGTCGCTCCAGCTGGCGCAGCAGCAGGGCGATGACGTAGCAGGTGAGGATGTAGAGGGCGCTGGTCACCAGCCAGGTCTCGATGACCCGGTAGCTTTCCAGGTTGATCTTGCGCGCCTGGTAGGTCAGCTCCGGCACGGCGATGGCCGCCGCCAGGGAGGTGTCCTTGAACAGCGAGATGAAGCTGTTGGAAAGCGACGGCAGCACGTTGCGCAGCATCACCGGAATGATGACGTAGGCCTTGATCTGCCACTCGCGCAGGCCGATGGCCAGGCCCGCCTCGCGCTGGCCCTTGGGAATGGCCATGAGCCCGCCGCGAAACACCTCGGCCAGGTAGGCCCCGGCATAGAGCGCCAGGGTGATGAGAAAGGAGCTGAGCTTGTCCAGGCGGATGCCGACGCTGGGCAGGGCGAAGTACAGCAGCAGGATCAGCACCAGGATCGGGGTGTTGCGCACCAGGGTGACATAGCCCCCCGCCAGCCAGCGCAGCGCCCGCACCGGCGAGAGCAGGGCGAAGGCGGTGGCCAGGCCGATCAGGCAGCCGATGGCGATGCCTACCAGCGCCAGCTGCAGGCCGAGGGCGAGCCCGGCCAGCAAATGGTCCAGGTTCTGCCACACGGGGGCGAAGTTGAGGGTGTAGTTCATGCTCGACGTCTACCTAGAGGGCGCGGACGGACCGCGCCGGGGCCAGGATCACTTGAACTCGACGGGGAAGCCGATCGCCGGAGAGGGGAGCTCGACGCCAAACCACTTCTTGAAAGACGCCTGATAGGTGGGGAATTCCACGCCGGTCATGGCCTCGTGCAGGGCGGTGTTGACGAAGTTCAGCCAGTCCTGGTCGCCGCGCTTGACCGCGCAGGCATAGGTCTGGGGACTCCAGGCATAGTCGGGCGAGCGGTAGCGGCCGGGATTCTGGGTCATCAGGTACTTGACCGAGGACTGGTCGGTGGCCACGGCGTCGGCGCGGCCGGTGCCCAGGGCCTGGTAGAGCAGGTCGACGCTGTCGTACTGGTCGACCTTGGCGCCGGGCAGCGCCTGGTGCACCAGTTCCTCGGCATAGACGTTCTGCAGCACGGCCACGGTCAGGTCGCCCTTGGCCGCCTTGAGGTCGTCGATTTGCTGGTAGCGGCTGTTGGCCGGCAGGAGCAGGGCCACGCCTTCGCGGTAGTAGGGCAGGGTGAAGGCCACCTGCTGGGCGCGGCTGGCGGTCACGGTGATGAATTGGCAGCTGATGTCGACCTTGTCGGTGAGCAGGTTCGGGATGCGCGCATCCGAGCCCTGGACGACGAACTCGACCTTTTCCGGATCGTTGAACAGGCCCTTGGCGATGACCTTGGAGATATCGATATCGAAGCCTTGCAACTTGCCGTCGGCGCCCTGGAAGTGCCACGGCGCATTAGTGCTGCCGGTGCCCACGACCAGATGGCCGCGCTTGAGCACGTCATCCAGCTTGGCCGCCTGGGCGCCGGTCATGGCGACCAGGCCGACCAGCAGCGCCAGCGTTTTCCACCCCTTCGTCTTGCCTGTCATCGCATGTCTCCTTTTCCGTTATAGCGGAAGTATGTTCGTAACAACGGAATAGATTGCAGCGACTGTGCCAGCTATTCGCATGACGTTGCAAATCAAGGGCTTGGCACGGGGGACAGGCAGCGGAAGGGGTTCCCGGTGCGCCAAGGGGCACCGGGAGGTGGCGGAAGGTAACGGGGATGCACCAGCTGGAGGCGTTACCCGGTAGCGCTCAGGCGGAACGTGGGAAGGTCGACCGCAGATCCCCGGCGCGCGGCAGGAAGCGACCATGACGCTCGCCAATGGCCTGCCCCGGTGCATAGGCCAGGTGCCCATTCACCCAGACCGCTTCGATGCCTTCGGCAGGCCGTTGCGGCTCGCTGAAGTCGGCCACGTCGCGGATGCGGGCGGGGTCGAACAGCACCAGATCGGCCTGGGCGCCGGGCTCGATCAGGCCGCGACCCGCCAAGCCGAAGCGGGCGGCGGAGAGGCCGGTCATCTTGTGCACGGCGGTGTGCAAGGGAAAGAGGCCAAGGTCGCGGCTGAAGTGACCGAGCACCCGCGGGAAGGCGCCCCAGAGTCGCGGATGGGGGAAGGGGTCCTCGGGCAGGCCGTCGGAGCCGATCATGCTCAGCGGATGGGCGAGGATGAGGCGCACGTCGGCTTCGCTCATGCCGTAGTAGACGGCACCGGCCGGTTGCAGGCGACGGGCGGTGGCCTGCAGGTCCAGGCCCCAGTCGGCGGCGATGGCGGCCAGGTCGCGGCCGCCGCACTCGGGGTGCGGGGTGGACCAGGTGATGGTGATGCGGTGGCGGTCGGTGACCTGCTTGAGATCCAGGGTGGAGGAGCTGGCGGCATAGGGATAGCAGTCGCAGCCGACCGGCTGGCTGTGGGCGGCCCGCGCCAGGGCGCCGAGCAACTCCGGCGCGCGGCCCCAGTTGTCCACCCCGGCGCACTTGAAGTGGGACACCACCACCGGCGCCCGGGCCTGGCGACCGATGTCCAGGGCTTCGTCCAGGGCTTCGTGCACCGCGGCGAATTCGCTGCGCAAGTGGGTGGCATAGAGTCCGCCCACGGCGTCCAGCTCGGCGGCCAGCTCCGCCACCTCCGCGGTTGGCGCCGCCATGGCGGAGGCGTAGGCCAGGCCGGTGGAGAGCCCCAGAGCGCCAGCGGCCAGGCTATCGCGCAATTCGGCGCGCATGGCAGCGATCTCGGCAGGGGTGGCGGCGCGCTGGAGATCGTCCAGGTGATTGTTGCGCAGCGCCGTGTGCCCGACCAGGGCGGCGACGTTGACGCCGGGACGGGCCTGCTCCACCGCCGCCCGGTAGGCGGCAAAGGTGGGATAGCTGAAGGCCGCGGCCGGGCCCAGCAGATTCAGCGGATCCGGCGGCTCGCCACGCAACCGCACCGGGGCGGCGCTGATGCCGCAGTTGCCGACCACCACGGTGGTGACCCCCTGACTGAGCTTGGGCAGTTGCTCGGGGCGGCGGATGACCATGGTGTCGTCATGGGTATGGACATCGATGAAGCCGGGCGCCAGCGCCAGGCCGCGGCCATCGCGGACCTCCCGTGCCGGTTGCCCGGCCAACTGACCGAGTGCCTGGATACGCTCGCCGGCAATCGCCACGTCGAGAACCCGGCCCGGACGGTCGCGACCATCCAGCACAAGGGCATTGAGAATCACTACATCATGCATGCTAGAGCCATCCTGCGACCGTTGGGAGACGCCTTTCGACCGTCGAGTGGCAAAGGGCCATATAAGCGAGACGGCAGGCCGATAGCGATAGAACTGTTACAGAAAACTCTGTCTATTAGGTCACAAATTGGGCGGTACAGCCCAAGTGACCCCCTCTGCCGCCCGTGAGCCCGCCATGAATCTGTTGACCCCTGTCGTAAGCCTAATGAATCGCCTGAGATTCCCCGCCAAATTCGCCTGCCTGGCGGCCATCATCCTGGTGCCCCTGGTGTTTCTCAGCGTCTATCTCTATCAGGATATCCAGGAACAGCGGGTCGGTCTGGCCCAGGAAATCGACGGTCAGCGCTATCTGACGCAACTGACGCCGGTCGCCCGCTTGAGCATGTTGCAGCGCGCCCTGACCAAGCGACTCCAGGATGGCGATGCCTCGGCCCAGCAGGATTGGCAGAACAACCGTGACAACCTGCTCAAGGCCTATGACGACCTCGGCCGGCTGGATCGCGAACTCGGCACCCAGCTGGAAACCGGCGATCGCCTGAGCCAGCTGCGGCGAGGCGCCGAGCGCCTGATGCAGGGAGCCACCGGCACCCCGCTGGAGGGATTCGAGGCCTGGAACGAGCAGCTGACCCAGACCCTCAATCTCTTCTATTACGTGTCGGCCACCTCCGGCCTGGCGCTGGATTCGGATTACACCAGCCTCTTTCTCATCGACATCACCTCCGTGCGCCTGCCGCGGGAAATCAACCTCATCGGCCAGCTGCGCGGCCTGGCCTTCGGCCTGAGTGCCACCAACCGCTTCGATCCGGCCAGTCTGAATCTGGCGCGCAGCGTGGTGAACCAGGAACGGCAGAGCGCCGACGAACTGGAGCAGGGCCTCAGACTCCTGGCGCGGCAGGCGCCGGAGCTGGCCCAGCGCCTCAAGGGCTCCCTGGCCCAGGCGGCGGACGACTATGCCAACTTCCGTCAGGGCATGCAGGCGGCCATGACCAATGAGGGTACGGTTTCCGGTCGCGCCCTGGGTGCCCAGGGCAATGCCGTGGTCGCCCGCTACTACAAGGTTCAGGAGGAAGCGCAGGGTCAGCTCTCCCAGCTGCTGGCCGAGCGTCTGGCCCATGCGACCACGCTGCGTAATCTTGTCGTGGGCATGATCCTGGGCGCCCTGCTGCTGCTGGCCTATACCTTCGCCGGCATCTACCAGGCCCTGCGCCTGGGGATCGCCGAACTGGTCGGGGTGACCGCCGCCGCCGCCCAGGGCGATCTGAGTCGCCGCGCCGCCCTGCACGGGCGTGATGAGATCGCCGACATCGGCCGTAGCCTGAACGCGATGCTGGAGGCCTTCGGTCGCTCGCTGCGCGAGGTGGATCAGGCCTCCAGCGCGGTGGCCGAGGCCTCGGGGTCCCTGGCCGGCTCCATCGGCCAGGCCCGTTCGACCATGCAGACGCAACAGGGCGAGACCGATCAGGTGGCCACCGCCATCACCGAGATGACCGCCAGCGTGGCGGACGTCGCCAACAACACCGAAGGCGCCGTGGCCGCGGCCCAGCAGGCCGATCAGGCCACCCGGGAAGGCACCCGGGTGATGCAGCAGACGCAACAGGCCATCGAGGCCCTGGCCGCCGAGGTGGACCTCAGCGCCACCAAGGTCGCGGCCCTGGAAACCCACAGCCAGGCCATCGGCGGGGTCATCGCGGTGATCCGCACCATCGCCGAGCAGACCAACCTGCTGGCGCTCAACGCCGCCATCGAGGCCGCTCGGGCCGGCGAGCAGGGCCGCGGCTTCGCCGTGGTGGCCGACGAGGTCCGCACCCTGGCCTCGCGCACCCAGACCTCCACCGAGGAAATCCGCCGCATCATCGAGCAGTTGCAGGCCGCCACCGGCGAGGCCGTCGGGCAGATGCAGGCCAGCCGCGGCCATGCCCTGACCGGCGTCGCGGCGGCCGAGCAGGCCAGCGTCAGCCTGACCAGCATCGGCGCCGCGGTGGAGCGCATCGTCGACGTCAACGTGCAGATCGCCAGTGCCGCGGAACAGCAGGCGGCGGTCTCCGAAGACATCAACCGCAACACCACCGGCATCCGCGCCAGCACCCTGCAGGTCCTGACCGGTATCGAGTCCGATGCCGGTACCGCCGAACGCCTCGCCGGCCTCTCCCAGGACCTGCGCGGCATCGTCTCGCGCTTCCGCCTCAGCGCCTGATGGCGCCGCTCATCGGCGCAGATTAGGTCGGACTTTACAACACGGCAGCTGCGGATAACTGTATAAGTAGACAGTTATCCGCAGGAGCGCCTTGTCATGTCCGTTACCGTCCTGGGTTGCCTGGAATCGTCCGACACCCGGCTGCCGCTCTATGATTTTCGCCTGCCGTGCGGCTTCCCGTCGCCGGCCCAGGATCATCTGGAGCGCCAGGTCTCGCTGGACGAGCTGGTCGACCTGCGCGCGCCCCACACCTATGTCATCCAGGTCAGTGGCGACAGCATGACCGGCGCCGGCATCTTTGCCGGCGACCTGGTGATCGTCGATCGCGCCCGGCCGGCACGGGTCGGCGACATCGTGGTGGCGGTGCGCGATCGCGAACCCACCCTCAAGCGCCTCGGTCGGCGCGGCGCCAATTTCGTCCTGCTGGCGGAAAATCCCGCCTATGCCCCCCTGGTCATCGGCGAGCGCGACGACTTCGAGGTCTGGGGTGTGGCCACCCACAGCCTGAGGCGTTTCGGCCATGGCTGAATCGGTGCTGGCGCTGATCGACTGCAACGCCTTCTATTGCAGTTGCGAGCGGGTCTTCCGACCTGATCTCGCCGGGCGCCCGGTGGTGGTGCTGTCCAACAACGACGGCTGCGTGATCGCCCGTTCGCCCGAGGCCAAGCGCCTGGGCATCGCCATGGCGGCGCCCTGGTTCCAGGTGCGCGAACTGGCCCGGCGCGGCGAGGTGACGGCCTTCAGTTCCAACTATGCCCTCTATGGCGATCTCAGCGATCGGGTGATGCGCACCCTGGCGACCCTGGTGCCGCGCCTGGAGCGTTACAGCATCGACGAGGTGTTCGCCGATCTGGCCGGCCTGCCCGAACCCCTGGACGCCCTCGGCCATCGCCTGCAGGCCCGGGTGCAGAAGTGGACGGGCATCCCGGTCAGCGTCGGCATCGCTGGCACCAAGACCCTGGCCAAGCTGGCCAACGCCACCGCCAAGCGCTGGCCGGAGCGCACCGGCGGGGTGCTGGATCTGCGCGATCCGGCGGTGCATGACTGGGTGCTCAGGCATTCGCCCATCGAAGACGTCTGGGGCGTCGGCCGGCGCCTGGCCGCGCGGCTGCGCGGGGAGGGGGTCAGCACGGCCTGGGACTTGGCCGGGCAGGACGCCTGGTCATTGCGCCAGCGCTACAGCGTGGTGCTGGAAAAGACCGCGCGGGAATTGCGCGGCCTGGCCTGCCTGAGCCTGGAGGAACTGGGGGCGCCGCGGCAGACCATCTGCAGCAGTCGCATGTTCGGTCGCCGCCAGTATCAGTTCGGCGCCCTGGCCGAGGCGGTGGCCAGCTACACCGCCCGCGCCGCGGAAAAGCTGCGCGCCCAGGGTTCGCTCTGTCGCACCCTGAGGGTCAGCATCCAGACCGGCATGCACGGCGCCGACGAAGGCCGCTACGCCAATGCCGCCCTGCTCAACCTGCCGGTGCCCAGCGACGACACCCGGGTGCTCAACGACCAGGCCCAGGCGGGCCTGCGCGAGATCTTTCGCGACGGCTTCGGCTACGCCAAGGCCGAGGTGCTGCTGCTCGATCTCTGCGGCCGTAGCGAGGTGGCGGCGGATCTCTTCGCCGCCGCCCCGGATCCGGCCGCGGCCCGGCTGATGGCGACCCTGGACGCCATCAACGGCCGGTTCGGTCGCGAGACCCTGAGACCGGCGCGGATCCCGCGCGATCCCGCCTGGCAGATGCGCCGCGACCTGCTCAGCCCGCGCTACACCACCCGGCTCGATGAACTCTGGACGCTGGGCTGAGCGGTCAGCGTCCGGCTAGCCGGCGCGTACCACCCGCCGCCCGCGCCACCAGTAGCCCACCCCCAGCAGCAGGAACCACAGCGGACTGGCCAGCAGCGCCTGGCGGGTGTCGTCCTGCAGGGTCAGCAGCACCAGCACCGCGGCGAAGAAGGCCAGCACCCCGTAGCACACCCAGCGCCCGCCGGGCAGGCGGAAGACCGAGGCGGCATGGCGCTCCGGACGGTTGCGGCGGTAGGCCAGCCAGGCCAGCAGGATCAGCGACCAGACGAACATGAACAGCACCGCGGCCAGGGTGGTGACCAGGGTGAAGGCGGTGACCAGGTTGGGGATCAGGTAGATCAGCACCGTACCCAGCAGCAGGCACAGGCAGGACAGCACCAGGCCACGCGCCGGCACCGCCGCCCGCGAGAGGCGAGTGAGGCCGCGTGGCGCATGGCCTTCGCGGGCCAGGCCATAGAGCATCCGGCTGGTGGAGAAGATGCCACTGTTGGCCGAGGAGGTAGCGGAGGTCAGCACCACGAAATTGATCAGGCTGGCGGCCATGGGCACGCCGGCCAGCACGAAGAGTTCGACGAAGGGACTCTTGTCCGGCACCACCTGGCGCCAGGGCGTCACCGCCATGATCACCACCAGCGCCAGCACATAGAACACCAGGATGCGCACCGGAATGGAGTTGATCGCCCGCGGCAGGTTGCGCCGCGGATCGGCGGTCTCGGCGGCGGTGGTGCCCACCAGTTCGATACCGACGAAGGCGAAGACGGCGATCTGGAAACCGGCGAAGAAACCGCCCAGCCCCATGGGAAAGACGCCGCCGTCGTTCCACAGGTTGGCGAGGCTGGCGACGTTGCCCGAGGGCGACTGGAAGCCCCAGAGCACCAGGCCGAATCCGGTGACGATCAGGGCGCAGATGGCGACGATCTTGATCAGCGCGAACCAGAATTCCAGTTCGCCGAACAGTCGCACCGTGACCAGATTCAGACCCAGCAGGAGCAGCACGCAGAGCAGCGCCGGGATCCAGGGCGCGAGGCTGGGAAACCAGAACTGGGCATAGGCGGCGATGGCGATGACATCGGCGATGGCGGTGACGATCCAGCAGAACCAGTAGGTCCAGCCACAGAAGAAGCCGGCCCAGGGCCCGAGCAGATCGGTGCAGAAGTCGATGAAGGACTTGTACTCCAGATCCGACAGCAGCAATTCGCCCAGGGCGCGCATGACGAAGAACAGGGCGCTGCCGATGATCAGGTAGACCAGCAGGATCGAGGGGCCGGCCAGGGCGATGGTCTTGCCCGAGCCCATGAACAGGCCGGTGCCTATGGCGCCGCCGATGGCGATCAGTTGCAGATGGCGATTGGACAGGCTGCGTTGCAGCCCCTCGGGCGGGGTGGGAGACGCGGACATGACGAGCGGATACCTGACAGCGACAGCGGGGGCCACACGGTAAGAGATGCACGGCGCCGGTGCCAGTCGTTTCACCGGGACAGCATGCCGCAGGCCCGGTCCCGCCTCGGGTGGGCAGGGCGGTGCCAGCGATGGATCACGGTACTGGCAGGGGCCTTGCGTACCTGCCTATCATGGGCATCCGGGCGCCTCGCGGCAGGCCCGGACGGCCACGAGATCCCTCCGCGCCTCTGCCAGTGAGTCGTCCCTTGTCCTATCTCGAAAGTTTCGCCTGGGAAACCACGCCACTGGGCGCGCGCGCCAGCTGGCCCGTGGCCCTTCGGACCACCTACGACCTGCTGATGGCGTCTCCCTTCGCCATGTGCGCCACCTGGGGCGCCGAGCAGACGCTGATCTACAACCAGGCCTACGCCCCCTTTCTCGGCGCCCGCCATCCGGCCGCCCTGGGGCAGCCGATCAATGAGGTCTGGGCGGAATTGTGGGACGAGATCGCGCCGCTGATCGCGCGGACGCTGGCCGGCGAGGCGCTGCACTTCGTCGACAAGCACTTCGTGATGACCCGCAACGGCTATCCCGAGGACACCTACTGGAGCTTTTCCTACAGCCCGCTGCGCGATGGCGAGCGCATCGTCGGCATGCTCAACATCACCACCGAGACCACCGCCAGTGTTCAGGCCCACCGTCAGCGCGATGTGGCCGAGGCCGCCCTGCGGCGGCACAACCTGACCCTCGAACAGGAGCTTTCCGCACGCATCGACGAGCTCGATAGCGCCCGCGCCGCGGAGAGCAGCGTGCTGGCCGCCGCCGAGCGCGTGCAGCTGGCCCTCGCCGCCGGCGCCATCATCGGCACCTGGTACTGGGATCTGCCCACCGACAGGTTCACCGTCGACGAGGCCTTCGCCATCAACTTCGGCCTCGACCCGGCCCTGGGGCGCGATGGCCTGAGCCTGGCGCAAGTGGTGGCCACCGTCCATCCGGACGACCAGGCCGGCCTGGCCGCGGCCATCGCCGACGTCATCGGCCGTGGTGGCCGCTATGCCCACCAGTACCGGGTCCGCCGCAGTGACGGCCGCTACTACTGGCTGGAGGCCAACGGCCACGTCGAACTGGCGCCGGATGGCACCCCGCTGCGCTTTCCCGGCGTGCTGCTGGACGTGGACGCCCGCCGGGCCCTGGCCGACGAGCGCGACCGCGCCCTGGCGGACCTGCGGGACCTGACCGCCACCCTCGAGCAGCGGGTCGAAGAACGCACCGAAGAATTGCGGCGCTCGGAAGAGGCCCTACGCCAGTCGCAGAAGATGGAAGCGGTCGGCCAGCTCACCGGCGGCCTGGCCCACGATTTCAACAACCTGCTCGCCGGGATCTCGGGCAGCCTCGACCTCATGAGCCTGAGAATTGGCCAGGGGCGCTTCACCGAGCTGGAAAAATACCTGACGGCTGCCCAGAGCAGCGCCAAGCGCGCCGCGGCCCTGACCCATCGGCTGCTGGCCTTCGCCCGCCGCCAGACCCTGGCCCCGGAAGCCACCGAGGTCAACCAGCTGGTGGGCGGCCTGCTCGACCTGGTGCAGCGCACCGTGGGGCCGGCCATCCAGGTGCAATTCAGCAGCCTGCCGGACGACCAGCCCCTGCTGGTGGACCAGTCCCAGCTGGAGAACGCCCTGCTCAACCTGTGCATCAACGCCCGCGACGCCATGCCCAAGGGCGGACGCATCCTCATCGCCGCCAGTCATCGCACCCTGGGCGAAGCGGATATCCGCGACTTCGAGCTTGCACCTGGACGCTATCTGCATCTGAGCGTGACCGACAGCGGCAGCGGCATGACGCCGGAAGTCGCCGCCAAGGCCTTCGAGCCCTTCTTCACCACCAAGCCCATGGGGCAGGGCACAGGCCTGGGGCTGTCGATGATCTATGGCTTCGCCCGCCAGTCGGGCGGTCAGCTGCGGCTGCGCTCGACGCCCGGCGAAGGCACCACCGTCTGCCTGTACCTGCCCCTGCGACCGGTGGAGCGGCCGTGCGGCTCGCCTCTGGCAGACGGTCAGCCCTGTCTGCTGGAGGGCGTCAATGCCACGGTGCTGGTGGTCGACGACGAACCCACGGTGCGCATGCTGGTGACCGATCTGCTGCGCGAACTGGGCTACGTCATCATCGAGGCCGCCGATGGCGCCGGCGGTCTGGAGGTGCTGCATTCCGATGCGCGCATCGACCTGCTGGTCACCGACGTCGGCCTGCCCGGCGGCATGAACGGTCGCCAGCTGGCCGACGCTGCCCGCGTCCGCCGCCCGGCGCTCAAGGTGCTGTTCATCACCGGCTTCGCCGAAACCTCGCTGCTCAGCGACGGCCACCTGGAACCGGGCATGGCGATCCTGACCAAGCCCTTCGCGGTCGAGGCGCTGGCGCAGCGGGTAAAGGGGCTGGTGGCGGGGTAGGTTTCGCGCGCGAAACCCCTTTGGCAGGGCCCGGAAACGCAACGGCCCCCAATCAGCGTGTCCGCAAGGACTGATTGGAGGCCGTCTGGATCTGGAGCGGGCGAAGGGAATCGAACCCTCGTCATGAGCTTGGGAAGCTCAGGTAATGCCATTATACGACGCCCGCGTGGGGTGCCTTTGTACCAGAAGCCTGCCTCCGGGTGAAGAGGCGGGAGCCGTCTGGTCGTTTCGTGGTCCAAGAAACACGGACCGCACGCTGCGGTGATCGGGGACTCTGTCCCCCAGAGGAGGAGGGCGCGCATGTCTCGTAACCCGGGCACCTACCAGGGGGTGATTCCCCCCTACATTCTTGGTCGCATCATCGATCATGGCGACGAACACCAGCGTTCCTGCGCCCTGACCACCCTGAGTCACGTCCAGAGTCTGCTGCACAATCCCGGGCGCCCCGGCGTGCGCCAGGCACCGGTCGGGCCGCTGCCGCGTACCGATGACGCCAGTCCGCAGCGCAGCATCTTCGATGCCGGCAACGCCATGCAGCTGCCCGGGCGTCTGGTGCGCCAGGAGGGGCAGCCGGCACTGAGCGATGTGGCGGTGGACGAGGCCTACGACTACCTGGGTGCCACCTTCAAATTCTTCAACGAGGTGTTCGGGCGCAATTCCATCGATGGCCAGGGCCTGCCACTGGCCGGCACCGTCCACTATGGCCAGGACTACCAGAACGCCTTCTGGAACGGCGAGCAGATGGTGTTCGGCGATGGCGACGGCGAGATCTTCAACCGCTTCACCATCGCCCTGGACGTCATCGCCCACGAACTGGTGCATGGCGTCACTGAGAGCGAGGCGGGCCTGGTCTACTTCAACCAGTCCGGCGCGCTCAACGAATCGGTCTCCGATGTCTTCGGCGTTCTGGTCAAGCAGTACGAACTCAAGCAGACCGCCGCCGAGGCGGACTGGATCATCGGCGCCGGGCTGCTGACCAAGAAGATCAACGGCAAGGGCCTGAGGTCCATGGCCGAGCCGGGTACCGCCTACGACGATCCGACCCTGGGCAAGGACCCCCAGCCCGGGCATATGCGCGACTACATCGAGACCCGCGAAGACAACGGCGGTGTCCACCTCAACTCGGGCATTCCCAACCGGGCCTTCTACCTGGCGGCGATGGCCCTGGGTGGCTACGCCTGGGAAAAGGCCGGGCCGATCTGGTACGACACCCTCTGTGACAGTCGCCTGGCCAACGATGCGGATTTCGCCGCCTTCGCCCGTTTGACCGTCTCCAATGCCGGTCGCCGCTTCGGTGCCGAGTCGGCGGAGGTGCGTGCGGTCGAAGAGGCCTGGGCCGGCGTGGGCGTCACTCTCATCTAGAGGAGCAGGGCAATGCGCGAACTTCCCCCGCTGGGCAAGGACACCGTGGTGCGACTCTCGCGACAGGGCGGCTTCGCGCCCCTGCACGCGCTGAGCAAGCCGCGGGAGATCGAATTCGGCCAATACGACAGCGCCCAGCGCGGGCGCATCTGCTCGGTGCTGGAACGCTGCCTGCCGGAATCCGGCGAACCGACCCAGGTCGGGCGGGGCGATCAGCGCTACTTCAAGGTGGAATTGCGCTTCCGTCCCCAGCCCGCCGAGCAGCAGGACGAACTGACCCTGCTGATTCCCGAGGACCGCGCGCCCAGCGAGCTGGTACGACTCTGGGACAAGGGGCTGGTGGAATAACCTGAATTAATGGGCGGGAGCAGCGAGGTGTTGAGGGCATCCTCAAGCGTCCTGGCTGCTTTTGTCTCTTGCCCTGCTGATTACTGATGACATTTAGCGCTAGGCGAGTCGCACCGTTTTTGGGTAAAAAGAAGCGATTGACCCTTTTATGGTTACATCGCGAAGAATGACCCCAAAACAGGAAATAACTGCCAGGACACTCGCGGTGGTAATGGGCGACCTGGTGCATAGCGAGCACGCTGCCGATATCGCGCAGTTACACAAGGCTTTCAATGAAGCGGTCGTGCAGTGCAACAGGCGTTGTGCCGACGTCCTGGCATCACCGTTGACCATCACCCTTGGAGACGAATTTCAGGGCTTGGTGACGTCCCTGAATGCCGGCGCTCGGCTGTTGCGTGACATCAGGCTGGATCTCCTGCAGCGTGGTATCGATTGCCGTTTCGTGCTGGGGCTGGCCCGGATAGAAACGGCTGTGAATCCGCAGCAGGCCTGGAACATGATGGGGCCGGGTCTTAGCCGCAGTCGGCACAAGCTAAACGAAAAGCGCGCGCTCTGCCGCTATGGTTTCTCGCTGCCTCAGGAGCCGCTGTTGGAGACCACTCTCGATGCACTAGGGGTTGGCTTGACGGTTATCGAGAAGGGTTGGACGCAACGTCAATTGAGCGACATCGCGGCACTGTTGAACGGACAGTTACCCGCGGAGCTGGCAGAGCAGCGTCAGGTATCGGTCCATAGCATCTACAAGGTACGCACCTCCGGTCACTTCGACGCCTATAGCCAACAGTGGAATGCCGTGCTGGAAGTGCTGGCGGATCTGGATCGCAGGGAGGCTGAGCAATGAACGGGTTGCTGCAAGGATTGCATGCACTGGCCTATACGCTCTTCGCCTTGGCCCTGTTGACCGAGCTTGGCAATGTCTTGTGTCGCAGGATGCTCATCCGCATGACACGGCCAAGAATGCCAGGCGCGTCCAGCGATGGCGCCTTTTCCGCGGGACGCCTCATCGGCTGGCTCGAACGTCTGGTGTTGGCTGCGGGACTGCTAAGCAACAGCTGGGAAATCCTCGCGGCGGTGATAGCGCTCAAGACCGTCGCTCGCTTCAAGGAGCTGGATCAGCGGGACTTTGCCGAATACTTTCTGGTCGGCTCGCTGTTCAGCATTCTCTGGGCCATCGTGATTACCGGGGCCTGGATGCTTTATGACCAGCATTGGGGAGTCGGTATGAGAGCCACCCTGATGGATTGGCTCAGCGCCTCCTCCTTGCCGCCTTTGATCGAAGCAGCAAAGGTCGGCGGCTGACCTCAGGGCACCGACCAGACCTCGCCCGGCGCCAGTGTCCGGAACGCCTCGTCCGCCAGGCCATGCAGGGCGCGGGCGTGGGCCAGGTCGCGGGGCGGGGCGAACTGTTCTTCGTCGCTCAGGGAAAAGGTGCCGAAGTGGATGCCCAGACTGCTGACGGCGCCCAGCGCCTGATGAGCACGTACCGCATCGTCGGGATTCAGATGGCTGTCCCGCATGAACCAGCGCGGTTCGTAGGCGCCGATGGGCAGGGCGGCGAAACGCGGTGTCCCCAGGCGTTCGCGGATCTGCGCGAAGTGCGGGCCCCAGCCGGTATCACCGGCGAAATAGACCGGTCCGGTCGGCGCTTCCAGTACGAAGCCGCCCCACAACCGGCGGTTGGTGTCGAAGCGACTGCGCGCCGACCAGTGCTGGCCCGGCACCAGGTGCAGGCGCAGGCCGTCCTTGAGCGGCAGGCTCTGCCACCAGTCCAGTTCGATGACGGTGACGAAACCGGTCTCGCGGCGGATCAGCTCGGCGTTGCCCAGAGGCGTCACCACCGGCGTCAGGGGCGCGCGCTCGGCCAGGCGCCGCAGCGTCGCCAGATCCATATGGTCGTAGTGACTGTGGCTGACGAAGATCAAGTCCAGCGGCGGCAGGTCGTCCAGGGCCACGCCCGGCGCGTGATAGCGTCGCGGACCAATGAAGCTGAAGGGACTGACCCGCTCCGACCACACCGGATCGGCGAGGATGTTGAGACCCTGATACTGGATCAGCAGGGTGGCATGATTGACGAAGGTCACCCGCAATTCGCCACCCTCGACCCGGGCCACTGGCCGCGTCGGTACGGCCGGCCCTTCCTGCCAGGTCCACTCGGGACGGGTGCGGGTGAACTGCCATTTCAGCAGGGTCCAGAGGCTCTTGTCTTCGCGCGGCGCCAGGTTGTGAAAGCGCTCGCCGTCGAAGTGATCGGAGCGCGGACCCTCGTAGGCGGAGGAGGCGCAACCGGCCAGGGTCAGCAGGTGGATCAGCCACAGCGGACGAAAGATGCGCATGGGACCTCGGACGAATAGACTGGGCGGTCCAGATTACCCTTTGGCTAGCCGCCGTCGATCCCCATGTCGCGAAATACCCGTTCCACCCCCGGCCAGCGTCCGCGGCGCCAGGCCAAGGCACCGCCGGTCACGCCGCGGTTGCTGCTGCTCAACAAGCCCTTCGACGTGCTCACCCAGTTCGCCGACGCCGACGGCCGCGCGACCCTCAAGGCCTATGTCGAGGTGCCGGGCGTCTATCCCGCTGGCCGCCTGGATCGCGACAGCGAAGGCCTGCTCCTGCTGACCAACGATGGCCAGTTGCAGGCGCGTATCGCCGATCCCCGGCACAAGCTGCCCAAGACCTACTGGGCCCAGGTGGAGGGCACACCTGGAGAAGAGCAGCTGCAGCGCCTGCGCCAGGGCGTCGACCTCAATGACGGCCCCACGCTGCCGGCCGAGGCGCGCCTGCTGGCGGAGCCGCCGGCGCTGTGGGAGCGCGATCCGCCGGTGCGCTTTCGCAAGAGCGTGCCGACCGCCTGGATCGAGCTGACCATTCGCGAAGGACGCAATCGCCAGGTGCGGCGCATGACCGCCGCGGTGGGCCTGCCGACCCTGCGCCTGGTGCGCGTCCGCATCGGCCCCTGGACCCTGGACGATCTGGCGCCGGGCGCGTGGCGCGAGGTGCCGGCGCAGCTCTAGGGGCGGAGCTCAGTCCTGCCGCTGGCTGGCGGCCTCCTCTAGATCGCCGGCGATGTCGGCGAGGCGGCGGCTGACGTCCTTGAGCACCTGCGGATCGACCTCTCGCGGCGGCTGTCCCGGCTCGGTCACCAGCTGATTGGCCAGCAGCGCGCTCAGGGCGCCCACCTCGCCGGCCTGGTGGCGCAGGTCGTGGGTGTGCTGCACGGCGGCGTCGCGCAGGAGATTGGTGCTGTGGACCAGGCGCCCCATTTCGTCATCGCGGCCGCCGGGCAGGCGCTCGCCGAAACGCCCGCGCGCCAGCAGCCCCAGTTGCCGGGCGCAGGCCACCAGCGGATCCACCAGCCGCCGCTCCACCAGCCGTATCCCGAGGAACAGCAGGCCGCCGCCACAGAGCAGCAGGGCGAGGCCGGCGAGCAGGATGTCGCGCTGCGCCTCGGCGCGGATGGCGGCGATCTGCGCGGCGGTGCGTCCGTGCAGGTCGTCGACCAGGGCGGCGAAGCCCTCGGCGGTCTCGCGGTCGATACCACGGACCTCGGCATCGCCGCGACGCGGATCGCGATCATGGGCGAGATAGGCGGCCTGGCCGGCGCGATAGCGCTCGCCCAGGCGTTGGTGCTGGGCCCGCAGCGCCTGCAGCCGCGGTTGCAGATCGGGATCGACGCTGCCGGTCAGTTGCTGCAGACGCCGGTCGACCTCCGCCTCCCGGGTCAGGAAGGCCTGCCAGTAGCGCTCGGCCGTCGTGGCATCGCCGCCGCGCAGGAGAAAATTCTTCCACTCCTGGACCTGGATCTTGAAGATCAGGTGGGTGTCGTCAATCTCCACCAGGCGCTCCAGCGGGCCTTCGATCAGGTGCTGGTAGCGATGCAACTCGCGGGAGAGCAGGCCGAAGCCGGCCAGGGCGATCAGCAGCATCAGCAGCAGACTGCCGCCGAACAGGAGCAGGCTCTGACTGCGGAGCGAGCGGGCGAAGGGCATGAGGACTCTCGACAGGAAACGCAGAGCCGCAGCTTAGGGCGCTCGCCCGGGGAAGGCCAGCCTCAGGTCGAGACCAGCAACTGGGCGGCGACGGCGAACATCACCCCGGCCACCAGCAGATCGATCAACCGCCACACCCCTGGGCGGGCCAGGTAGGGCGCAGCCCAGGCGGCGCCCAGGGCGAGGCCGAAGAACCACAGCATGGAGGCCGTGGCCGCGCCGAACACATAGGCCAGGGGCGCGGCCTGCTGGCTGCCCAGGGAGCCGACCAGCAGCACCGTGTCCAGATAGACATGGGGATTGAGCAGCGAGACCGCCGCGGCGGCGAGCAGCGCCTGCCGCCGGCTGCGTGGCTCCGCCGCGGCCAGGGTGCCCATAGCCGCCGGCCGCCAGGCCCGACGCAATGCCTGGGCGCCATACCAGAGCAGAAAGGCCGCGCCGCCCCAGCGCAGGATGTCCACCAGCAACGGACTGTGCTGGATCAGCGCGGCCAGGCCCAGCACCCCGGCGGCCACCAGGATCACGTCGCAGGTGAGGCAGAAGGCGGCGATGGCCAGATGGTGCTCGCGGCGCAGCCCCTGGGCCAGCAGATAGGTGTTCTGCGCGCCCAGCGCCATGATGAGACTGGCCATGGTCAGGAGGCCGGTGACGTAGCTGTTCATTGCGGAAGTGATGCCCTGTCGTGCTGGATTGGCTGCCACCTTGCCGCGTCCAGGTGTATAAGAAAAACCAATATTCCTTATGCAGCATTAGCTGAATCGATGATCGACTACAAGTTGCTGGAAGCCCTGGCAGTGGTGGTGGAAGAGGGCGGTTTCGAGCGGGCGGCGCGGCGCCTGGGGCTGTCGCAATCGGCGGTGTCCCAGCGCATCAAGCTGCTCGAAGCCCGGGTCGGCCAGGCGGTGCTGGTGCGGGAGACACCCCCGCAGCCGACGGCGCCGGGTCTGCGGCTGTTGCGCCATATCCAGCAGGTGCGGCTACTGGAAGCCGATCTGGGCAGCGAGGTGCCGGGTCTGGCCGAAGAGGCGCCGCAGCGCCTGCGCATCGCCCTTAACGCCGACAGCCTGGCCAACTGGTGGCCGCTGGCGGTCGGCCCCTGGGTCCGGGCACAGCGGGTGTTGCTGGATCTGGTGGTGGAAGACCAGGACGTGGTGCTCCGACGGATGCGCGCCGGCGAGGTGGCGGCCTGCCTCTGCGCCAACGGCCAGCCGCTGGCCGGCGCACGGGTCAGCGCCCTGGGCGCCATGCGCTACCGGGCCCTGGCCAGTCCGGAATTCCGCGCTCGGCAACTGGCCGCATTGCCGGATCCCCAGGCCCTGGCACGGGCGCCGGCCATCGTCTTTGGCCCGGATGATCGCCTGCAGCATCGCTATCTGGAGCAGCTCGGCGTCACCCAGACCTTCGACTACCACCTCTGTCCTTCCGCCGAGGGCTTTCTGCAGATGACCCTGGGTGGCATCGGCTGGGGTCTCCTGCCGGATATCCAGAGTGCGACCGCCCGGGCGCGGGGCGCGCTGGTGGATCTGGCGCCCGGTCACTGGGTGGACGTGCCGCTGTTCTGGCATCACTGGCGCAATGGCGGCGCCGCCTTGCAGGCCCTGACCCGGCACCTCGAACAGGTCGCCGGCCAGTGGCTGGTGCGCGACTAGCGGCGTCTATCGAAGGCTTTGGTTACACTGGCGGATGGGTCGCCCCGGGCGACCGCGGACAGCTTCGGGAATCCCAGCGACATGCGTATCTTGATCACGGGCGCCAGCGAGCCGCTCGGTGCGGGCCTGGCCTGCGACCTGCTCGACCGCGGCCAACTGGTGCGGGTGCACGGCCGCCCCGGCGCGACCCTGGACGCCCTGGTCGAGCGCGGCGCCGACTATCACCCGGCCTTGCTCGACCAGCCCGCGCAGGTGGTGGCGCTGTGCGACGACATCGATGCCATCGCCCACTGTACCGATGTGGCCGGCGTGCCGAGCGCAGCCGATCTCGACCACGGCCAGGTGCTGATCGAAGCCGCCCTGCAGCAGCAGGTCGCGCAATTCGTCTATGTCTCGTCCGCCCGCGTCTACGAGCGGGGCGGCGAAGCGCTCAAGGAAGACCAGGTGCCGGCCAAGCCCGCCAGCAGCGAGGCCCAGCGCCGTCTGCAACTGGAGCGCCTGGCCCTGGCCGCCGGCGAATTCGGCCCCCAGGTCACGGTGTTGCGGCCGGCCCAGGTGCTCGGCCTGGCCGATCGCGACTGGGCGCGCTGGTTGCTGGAAAGGGCCAAGGCCAGGCAGTTGGGCCGCAGCGGCAACGGCCTCAATCGCTGGGACTTCACCAGCGCCGGCAATCTGCGCAAGGCCCTGGTGACCTTGCTGCTCAGGCAACCGGCCGCCACCCAGGGCAAGGTCTTCAACCTCAGCGATGGCCAGCCGCTGGTGTGCTGGGATGCGATCAACTTCCTGCTGCGGCGCTTCGAGCTGCCGCCGGTGGTCGAGCGCAAGGCCTTCGATCCCCGGCGTCTCTATGCCCGCCTGCGCACCCCGGGTCACGAGTCGCGCTGGCCCGAGCTGCTCGACAGCCCCTTCACCCTGGACATCCGCGCCGCCCAGGAGGCCTTCGGCTACCTGCCCGAGGCCAGCTCTTGGAACGCCCTGGAAGAATATCGCCCGCGGGCGCCCCAGGCCCGCAGCGGCCCGGTCTAGTACCGCACCAAAGGCACTCGGGATATGGCATGCTGGCGCTTTGCTATCGGCGCAGACTGCGTTTCGGCGCACGCTCCCGGGGTGAATCCGTCTGCGCACGGCCTCGCGTCGGCGCCGACGGCCGTTATACTGGCCGCGATTTCGTCTTCCCGCCTTTGCTCACAGGTCTGCCATGCGCAACGATCTTCTCGATGAAATGGATAACGTCCCGAGTCTGACGCCGGAGCGTGACGATCGCCGTCCCGCGGGTCGCCGGTCGGTCGAAGCCGAGGAGGTCTATCGCGAACCCACGGCCGGTCACGCGCGCGCGGCACGCCGTGGCCCGTCCACCGCGCCGCTGTGGGTGCTGGTCGCGGCCCTGACTCTGGCCCTGGCCGGAGTCGCCTGGTGGAGTCATCAGCAACTGGTGCTGATGCAGGAGCAGGTGGTGGCCACCCAGGAAAACTTCGCGCGCATCAGCGAAGACGCCCAGGGTCGCCTGAGGGACATCTCCGGCAAGCTGGTGGAAAGCGAATCCTCCGGTACCACCAGTCGCGAGGCGCTGCTGCTGCAGGTCAAGACCTTGCAGACCAAGGTCGCCGAACTCACCCGCCAGCAGCAGGGGGTGACGGACAACCAGCAGGCCCAGGACAACCGTCTGCAGAATCTCTCCACCGCGGTCCAGACGGTGCAGACCGGCAGTGGCGAGGTGGATACCCGCCTCAAGGCCCTGGCCGATGAGCAGACCGCGCTGAAGAACGGCCTGGCGCAGACCGCCAGCCTGACCGAGCAGGTCGCCAGCCTCACCGCGCAGAACAAGGCGCTGCAGGCCGACATCGCCGCGCTGAAGAAGCCCAGTGCCCAGAATCAGGCCCTGGGCGAGATGCAGCAGGACCTGCTGGTGCTGCGCAGCGAGCTGGATGCGCGCCCGGTGGGCCCGGACAGCAAGGAATTCGACGCCTTCCGCCTGCAGACCACCCGCAACATCACCACCCTGCAGACCCAGGTGCAGAATCTGCAGCAGCAGATCAGCGCCGGGGCGCGTTGATCGGATCGATCTCGCTGCGCTGCCATTCCTGCGGCCAGAGCTCGCCATCGAGTTGATCGAGCCGGCGCTGCAGGACCTTCTGCTTGAACACCTCGAGGATCTCCACCAGCACCTCGTCCAGGGCATTGTCCTGGGCGCCGCTGGGCAGACTCTGATCGAAGCCGTGATCGGCCAGGCGACTGGCCAGGGCGCGGAAGTCGCGGGTGCGCAGGCTGGCCGCCGCCTCCCTGACCAGGCCGTTGACGATATCAGTGAGCACCCCGTCCAGGGTGTCGGCCAGGCGCTCGCCCATGGGCAGCCGCTTGAGCCGGGCCAGGTCGGGATTCTCGTCCAGGGCGCGCTGCACCACGTCGCCAACCAGGCGCTCCAGGGTGGCGCGATTCTGGCTGTAGCCCTGTTCCACCATCGTCTGGATGCGCAGCGCCATGCCGTCGATCAGCCGCTGCTTGCGCGGGCGGATGACGCGGTCGATCACGCTCTGGGAGAAGTCGTCGCGGGTGTTGAGTTCGTCCTGCAATTCGCCGCAGATCTTGATCATCACCCGATCCGACAGGTCTTCCATGAGCAGCTGGTAGTAGTGGTTGAACAGCCGATAGGGCCGCCAGCGGCGCATGTCGATCAGCCCCAGGCGTTGCAGGCGCAGCAGCAGCGAGACGATGCGCAGCGCCCGCAGCAGGCGGAAGCCGCCCAGGGGGATGCAGCCGAGCACGTCGTACCAGTGGATGAAGGGGTAGTGGTACCAGCGCGCATGGCGGCGTTCGATCACCGCCACCAGCCAGCCGAGCAGCACGTCGGCGATGAAGAAGGCGACGAACACCAGGTCGATGCGGGTGAAATGGGCGTGGATGCGTTCGCCATAGAAGGCGTGGAAGCCGGGCAGCACCGCGGCCAGGGCCTGGTTGAGCGGTCCCAGGGCATAGAGGCTGTCGAACAGGATCAGCGCCAGGTTCACGCAGACCAGGATCAGGATCAGGCCGTCCCAGAGCGCCAGCAGGCCCTCGTGGCGGCGCGGCGGTGGCGCGGCGGGTGCGGCCGGCGCGCTCATGGCCGCGCGGCCTGCCAGAGCACCTCGCTCACCCCCTGGCGCCGGGCGACGATGCGGGCGGCGACGAACAGCAGGTCGGACAGGCGATTGAGATAGGGCAGGCCCTGGCCCTCCAGCGGCTCCACCGCGTGCAGGCTGCGGCAGCGGCGCTCGGCGCTGCGCGCCAGGGTGCGGCAGACATGGGCCTGGGCCACGGCGCGCGAGCCGCCGGGCAGGATGAAATTCTCCAACGGCCCCAGCTCGGCGTTCCACCGATCGATGGCGCCCTCCAGGCGTTCGATCTCCACCGGTTGCAGGGCGCGATAGCTGGGCATGGCCAGTTCGCCACCGAGGTCGAACAGGCGGTGCTGACAGGGCGCCAGAAGCACGCTCACCTCGGCCAGGCGGGCATCCTCGGCCAGTTCGGCGAGCAGCAGACCCAGGGCACTGTTGAGCTCATCCACCGCGCCGATCGCCTCGATGCGCGGATGGTCCTTGGGTACCCGGCTGCCGTCGGCCAGGCCGGTGTCGCCGGCGTCGCCCTGGCGGGTGTAGATCTCGGTGAGGCGAAAACCCATGGCGCAGCTCCTGATGAGGTCCTAGGCCGCGTCGAAGTCGGCCTGGACGAGGGGCAGGCGCAGGGTGAAGCAGGTCCCTACGCCAGGCGTGGAGTGCACCTCCATCTGCCCCTTGTGGTTGTTGGTGATGATGAAATACGACACCGACAGGCCCAGACCGGTGCCCTGGCCCACTTCCTTGGTGGTGAAGAAGGGCTCGAAGATGCGCTTGCAGATGTCCTCGGGGATGCCGATGCCGTTGTCTTCCACCTGGATCTCGGCCCAGCCGCCGCGCAGCTTGGTGCGCAAGGTGATGCGGCCGTATTCGCCTTCTTCCTCGTCGTCGCGCAGGTGGATGGCCTGGGCGGCGTTCTTCAGCAGGTTGAGCAGCACCTGCTCCAGTTCGTTGCCGATCACCGGCACCGGTCCCAGCGCCGGATCGAATTCGCGGATGATCGACAGGGTGCGGAAGTCGAAGCCCTCGGCCAGGTCGAAGTCGTTGCCGGCGATCTCGATGGCCTGGTCGATCAGCGGCGGCAATTCGCTGGCTTCCATCTTGCGATTGCTGCGGCGACTGAAGGCCAGCATGTGGCTGACGATCTTGGCCGCGCGGCTGCCGGCCTGGTGGATGCCGTCGAGCAGCCGCGGGATCTGCCGGCTCTCCAGGTAGCAGTTCACCGCATTGAGCTCGACACCGGATTCGGCGGCCTGCTCGACGTTCTTCGGCAACTCCGGCGACAGCCGCCGGCGGATGTTCTGCACGTTGTGCAGGATGGCGCCCAGCGGATTGTTGATCTCGTGGGCCATGCCGGCGGCGAGGCCGCCCACCGAGAGCATCTTTTCCGACTGCACCATCATCTCTTCCATGTTCAGGCGCTGGGTGATGTCGTCGATGCGGATCACCACGCCACGCCCGGCGCCCCCCATCAGCGGGTAGAAGGTCAGGGTGTAGTGGCGCGGGGTATCGGTCAGCGCCCAGGTCACCCGCTCCACCTTTTCCACCCGCAGCAATTCGGCGGTGCGACTCAGCTGCGGCAGGAACGGCTTGAGCGAAGGAAAGGCCAGGAACACCGGCTGGTTCAGGGCCTCGTCCAGCTGGGTGCCGGAGAGGTGGGTGGCCTCCTGGTTCCACTGGGTGACGTAGAACTGCTCGTCCACGGCGATCAGTGCCGAGGGCATGGAGTCGATGATGCTGTTGAGGTAGTTCTGGAAGCCGGTGAGCTTCTTCTCGATCTTGCCGCGGACCTGCACCTCCAGCTCCAGCTTGCGGTTGGAGCGGCGGGTTTCCTCGGCCAGGCTCTGGGCCTGCAGCACCGCGTACTGGGCGTCGTCGCGGGCGCGCTTGAGTTGCTGCTCGCGGCCCTGGATGCGGCCGAGCATGGTGTTGAAGGATTCCGCCAGGCGGCCCAGTTCATCTTCGCTGCCCTTGCTGGCGCGCAGCGAATAGTTTTCCTCGCGGGTCACCTGGCGCGAGAGTTCTTCCAGTTCGCGGATCGGCAGGGTGATGAGTCTCTTGATCTGCCGCGCCACCACCAGCCAGAGCAGGATACTGAAGGTCAGGATCGCCAGGCTGGCGGTCAGGGTGCCGCGGTAGAAGGCCCCCGGCAGTTCGCTGCTGGCCACCAGCAGCAGATGCCCGGGAGCGCCCTCGGGACGCGGCAGCTCCACCAGCAGATTGGTGCGGAATTCGCGCAGGCGCCAGGTCTGCAGCTCTTCGAAGCGCGCCGGCACCTGCAGGCGATCGCCATTGTGCAATTCGGCCAGGCGCTGGCCCTGGCTGTCGTAGACCGCGGCCAGGCGCAGCGGCGCATAGCCGTCGAGCTGGCGCAGCTGCACCTCGGCCGCCGCCGGCGAGGCCAGCACCTCGCGGCTGAGCACCGGGCTGGCGAACAGCCGGCCCAGGGTCTGCAGCGCCTGGGGTGCCACGCTCTCCTGGGAGATCCAGTAGGCGGCGCTGATAAAGGTCACGTTGGCTACCACCAGCACCGCGATCATCATCACCAGCAGGGCAGCCAGCAACTTGCGGCCGACCGGGAGATTCTTCAGGCGTTTGGCGAGGATCATGGCGCAGCCGTGGCAACAGGGAAGCGGGCAGGGTAGCCCGCTGCTAATCGACGGGCAATCCGCGCTCCGCGAGCCGGACCTGCAGTCGCTGCTGCAGCTCGGTCAGGTGCGGCACCGGCAGGCGCAGCCGTCCGGCGATCGGCAGGGCGTGGCCGAGCAGGTAGCTCACCTCGGTGCGCTGGCCGCGCTCCACGTCCTGCAGCATGGAGGATCTGTTGTGGGCGGTGGCGGCGATCACCGCCTCGACCTCCTGCTGCAGCCCCTGGGCCGCCGGGGCGAGGCCCATGGCTTCCAGCAGCGCCGCGAGTTCGTCGCAGAGCGCCGTGACCTCGGGCAGATGCTGGCGCAGTTCGCCATTGGGGCAGCGATAGAGCACGGTCAGCGGATTGATGGCGCAGTTGATCGCCAGCTTGCGCCACAGGCGGGCGTCGATGTCGTCGGTCCAGCGCACCGGGAAACCCAGCTCGGCGAGGGTATCCAGCCAGGGCGGCGGGGTATGGCTGCCGAGCTGGTCGCCGATCCAGATCTGCCCGGCACCGGCCGCGACCACATGGAAATCGGTCTCGCGATAGGCTCCCTCGGTGGTGCTGGCTCTCAGGCAGCGCGCCCGCGGTACCCGGGCGGCCACGGCGTCCTGGCTGCCCAGGCCGTTCTGCAGCAGCAGGATCTCGGCTTCCGGTTCCAGGCGCGCGGCGACGCTGGCGATGGCCTCTTCGGCGTCGTAGCTCTTGCAGGCGAGGATCAGCCGGCGGATCGGATTGCCGGCCTCGGGCGTCTCGGCCGGCAGCGGATAGAGGCTGGTGGTGTCGCCTTCGCTGAGTTGCAGGCCGCCGCGGGCGCGATACTGCGCCAGGCGCGTGCGATCTCGCAGGATCAGCCGGACCGGCTCGCCACCGCGAAACAGCCGCGCGGCCCAGAGTCCGCCGAGACTGCCGGCGCCCAGCACGTGCCAGCTCACAGCTGTGACTCCAGTGTCGATTCCTTGCGCATGGTCGGATTCCTGAGGAAGAGGGCCAGTCGTTATAATGGTCGGTCAGGCTGCAGCGTCAAGGCTGCCCCACCCCAACCGAGGAGAAAATCCATGCCTTCCTTCGACGTCGTATCGGAGCTGGACAAGCACGAAGTCACCAACGCCGTGGACAACGCCATGAAGGAGCTCGAGCGCCGGTACGACCTGCGCGGCAAGGGCAGCTTCGAGGCCAAGGACCTTACCGTCACCCTGACCGCCGACGCCGATTTCCAGCTCGAGCAGATGCTGGAGATCCTCAAGGTCAACCTGGCCAAGCGCAAGATCGACGTCCAGTGCCTGGAGGTCAAGGATGCCTATGCCTCCGGCAAGACCGTGAAGCAGGAGACCACCCTGCGCGAGGGCATCGACAAGGAGCTGGCGAAGAAGATCGTCGCCCTGATCAAGGACAGCAAGATCAAGGTCCAGGCCGCCATCCAGGGCGAACAGGTGCGCGTCACCGGCAAGAAACGCGACGAATTGCAGGAGGTCATCGCCCTGCTGCGCGGCCAGTCCCTGGGCATGCCGCTGCAGTTCGACAACTTCCGCGACTGAGCCGCGTTTCGGAACCTCTCGGGCTACCGTCCGTCGCACATAGGGCGCTGCCATTCAGGCCGCGCCCGACTTTTTTCTTGTGCGTGGAGAGGTAGACGATGGATTTGAGTGCCCAGACCGATCACCTGCTGACGGCCTTCATGGCCTGGCTACCGGTGATCCTGCAATATTGCGGCAAGGTGGTACTGGCCCTGATCACCCTGTGGATCGGCTGGTGGATCATCAATCGCCTGACCGGGCGACTGGCCGCGCTGTTCACCGCACGGCACATGGACCAGGCCCTGGAAACCTTCGTGGTGACCCTGGTCAACATCGGTCTCAAGGTCATGCTGGTGATCAGCGTCGCCTCCATGATCGGCATCGCCACCACCTCCTTCGTCGCCGCCCTCGGCGCCGCCAGCCTGGCCATCGGCCTGTCGCTGCAGGGCAGCCTGGCCAACTTCGCCGGCGGGGTGCTGATCCTGCTGTTCCGGCCGTTCAAGATCGGTGACTACATCGAGGCCCAGGGCGTGCAGGGCACCGTGGATTCGATCCAGATCTTCCATACCGTGCTGCGCACCGGCGACAACCGCACCGTCACCGTGCCCAACGGCAACCTGTCCAACGGCATCATCACCAACCAGTCGCGCCAGGCGACGCGGCAGATCGTCTTCGACGTCAAGGTCGGCTACGACGCCGATCTGCAGAAGGCCAAGCAGGTGCTGGCCGACATGGCCAAGGATCCGCGGGTGCTGGAGACGCCGCCGCCCGCCATCGTGGTGGCCGGCCTGGGTGACACCTTCATCACCGTGTCGCTGCGCTGCTGGACCGCCAACAGCGATTTCTGGGGCACCCAGTTCACCTTCAACGAGCAGATCCGCGATCGCCTGCGGGCCGAAGGCATCGACATCGCGCTGCCCAGCCGGGTGGTCAAGGTGATCGACGACAAGGGCGACGAGCGCGCCGCCGCGGCCGCACGCGGCGAAGCCTAGGGCAGGTCGGGGCGGCCGTAGGCCGCCCCGGTCTCAGTGGCCGCTGCCGGAAGGACCGCTGGGTATCGCGGTCCGCCGCTGGCGCAGCCAGAGCACCGCGATCAGCAGCAGCGTCGGCACCCCCATCAGGGCGGTCAGCGAGAAGAACGAGCTGTAGCCGACGTGCTCGACCATGGCCCCCGAGTAGCCGCCCAAGAGCCGCGGCAACAGCAGCATCAGCGAGCTGAGCATGGCGTACTGGGTGGCCGAGAATCTGAGGTTGGTCAAACTCGACAGGTAGGCGACAAAGGCCGAGGTGGCCATGCCGCCACTGACGTTGTCGGCGCAGATGGTGGCGATCAGCAGCGGCACGTTGGCGCCGGTGGAGGCGATCACCACGAACAGCAGATTGGTCAGCGCCGAGGCGGCGCCGCCGAGAAAGAGGATCGGCAGGATCCCCACCCGGGTAATCAGCACGCCGCCCAGGCCCGCGCCGAACAGGGTCATGAACACCCCGAAGATCTTGCTGACCCCGGCGATGGTTTCCTTGCTGTAGCCCACGTCGATATAGAAGACGCTGGCCATCACGCCCATGACCGTGTCCGACAGCCGATAGGTGGAGATCAGGCCGAGCAGCAGCAGCGCCTGCCACTGGTAGCGCTGGATGAATTCAGTGATGGGCGTCAGCACCGGTGCCATCAGCCGGCGCCCCGGCGCGGTGAGGCAGAGCCAGGCGATCAGGCCGTACATCAGGCCGCGCGGCCAGTAGCCGCCGGCCAGCGCCGATAGGCCACCGGTGACGGCGACGATAAGCACGATCAGCAGGATCACCGAGACCATCTGGTGGACGAAGTCGAAGCGCGGCAGCTCTTCGGCATTGGCCGCATCGCGCAGTCGCAGCGGTTCGCGCATGCGCCGCATGAGATCGCTCAGCGGCTTGGAGCAATAGCGCCCCCAGGGCGACAGGCAGCCGACGATGAACAGGCTGTAGAGCAGGGCGCGCGGCCAGGCCTGGGCGATGGCGGCATTGATGGCGGCGGGGATGGAGACCAGCATCACCAGCAGCAGGGCGACCGCCACCAGCTGGTGATTGAAGCCGAAGCGCGATTCCGCCATGGCCATGGGCGCCACCGGCTCGGGCTCGCGGATCAGCAGGCTGGTGACCAGGCCGGGCAGGACCAGCAGGGCGAACAGCATATAGGTGGTGGCCCAGGCGTTCTGGCTGTAGCCCAGGCGGGACGAGCCCAGTTCCTCGGCGAGAAACAGCGCGCCGGCGCTGGCCAGCAGGGCGGCGATGCGATAGCCGGTCATGTAGCAGGCGGCGAGGGCGGCCTGGCGGTCGTCGCTGGCGATCTCCAGGCGATAGGCGTCCACGGCGATGTCCTGGGTGGCCGAGGCGAAGGCTACCAGCACGGCAAGGGCGATCAGTTGTTCCAGGTGCTGCTGCGGATTGCACAGCGCCATGCCGATCAGCCCCAGACCCACCAGGATCTGCGACAGCACCAGCCAGGAGCGGCGACGGCCGAGCTTGCCGATCAGCGGCAGCTTCCAGAGGTCGAGCATGGGCGACCAGACCCACTTGAAGGCATAGGCCAGGCCGATCCAGCTGGCGTAGCCGATGGTCTCGCGACTCACGCCCGCTTCGCGCAGCCAGACCGACAGGGTGGAAAACACCAGCATGGCCGGCAGGCCCGCGGCGAAGCCCAGCAGCAGCAGGGCCAGGCAGGCCCTGGATTTGTAGGTGGTGACGGCTTCACGCCAGAAACGTGCAAACATGCCCTTGGGCTCGGAAAAAACGCGCACTCTACTCGACACTCTCAGCTGGATTCCACCGGTACCGACGCATGTCTACCCGGTCCTCGTGCAGCAGCACGCCCTCGGCCCGCAAACGCTCGCGTTGCTCCCGGCCAGAGGGGCTGTCGCGGGTCAGGCTCGGGCGGCCGTCCGCGGCGATCACCCGGTGCCAGGGCAGGGCACTGCCCTCGGGCAGGCGTCCCAGCACCCAGCCCACCCAGCGCGCGCCGCGACCGAGGCCGGCGAGCTCCGCCAACTGGCCATAGCTGACCACCCGTCCCGCGGGAATGGCGGCCAGCGCCAGGAAGACGGCCTGACGCCGGGGTTCGAGGGGAGGGGATGCGCTCATGACGCCCTGCTGCTCCGGGGGAGAAGAGTGCCAGTGTGCCGAAAAGTTTGGTTACGGTGGTGCTGAAACGTGTCGAGCTGCCACATTCTCCCAAGACGTCCGACCTTTGGGCAGTATTTGCGGAAACTTGCCTAACTTTTACCCAGGAACGGTTGCGCGGGTCTCCGGCACCCGGATAATCGCGCCCCTCTCGTTTCGTTACCTTTCCACCCAAGTCCACCCAAAGGTGTCCTGGTGCCCATGCGTTTTCGATTGCTCTCCTCGCTCGCGCTGTTGTCACTCGCCTCCTTCGCCCATGCCGATACCGTCTGGCTGAAGAACGGCGACCGCCTGACCGGAACCATCAAGCTGCTCGACAGCAAGAAGCTGCTCCTGCAGACCGAATACGGCGGCAACATTCCCCTGTCCTGGGACAAGATCAAGACCCTGCAGCGTGACAAGCCCGTCATCGTCCAGCGCGGCAAGTACGAACCCGATTTCCCGGTGGAAAGCCTCAAGCCGGCCGACGACGGTCAGGTGGTGGTCAGCACCGCCGACGGCCAGCAGACCGTGCCCCTGGCCAGCATCACCCAGATCGTGCCGCCGCGTCCCTTCCTGCGCGACTTCGCCTGGAAGGGCAACATCGACGCCGGTCTGGACTACATCAGCTCGTCCCAGGACAGCGAAAAGTACGACATCGACTTCAAGACCCAGGCCCGGCACGGCATGTGGCGGCACAACGCCAACGGCAGCTATGACCGCTACAAGACCGACGACGTGGTCTCGACCAGCAAGTACGGTCTGCAGTACGCCCTGGATCGTTTCTTCGACGAGAAATTCTTCTGGCAGGGCCGCGCCGAATACAAGCGCGACTGGATCCAGGACCTGGCCAAGCAGCGCACCCTGGGTACCGGTCCCGGTTACCAGTTCTGGGACAACGAACTGGGTGCCTTCTCCCTTACCGGCCTGCTCAACCACAACCGTTACGAGTACTCGGACGGCGGCTCCGACCAGTTCCTCTCGGCGAGCGTGAAGTGGGACTACAACCGCTACCTGTACGGCCAGACCATCCAGTTCTTCACCAATGGTGAACTGGGCCGGCCGCTGGACAACACCGCCAACTTCACCTTCGACGGCGATGTCGGCCTGAGATACAAGGTGACCAACTGGGCGTCGCTGAACCTCAAGGCGTCCAAGGAACTGACCAGCGGTGCCGAGGGCAACGTCAACCAGACCGAGTACACCGCCGGTGTCGGGGTGTCCTGGTAACGTCATGTTTCCCTAGGCAGGCGCCAATCCGTCAAGGCCGCGATTTTCGCGGCCTTTGCGTTTCCGGGCGGCGTCGGGCGGCCACCTTGAAATCGGCTCGGCCGCCTCCATCTCCTGACTTTCAACCGGCTTCCACCGTGAAGGACCCGAGATGCGCGTGACCGCCTTACTCTTCTTGCTGTTCCCCTTTGTGGAACTGGCCGTACTCATCAAGATCGGCAGCGAAATCGGCGTGCTCGCCACCTTCGCCCTGCTGTTGCTGAGCTTTCTGGTCGGCGTCGCCCTGCTGCGCGTCGCCGGCTTCACCACCCTCTGGCGCATCCGCATGCGCCTGGCCCAGGGGCAGATGCCGGAGCAGGAGGTCATCCAGGGTCTGACCCTGGCGATCGCCGGCGCCCTGCTGATCTTCCCGGGCTTCATCAGCGATGTCCTGGCGCTCGTCTGCCTCCTGCCGGTGACCCGCAAGGCCCTGCTGGGCGCGGTGATCGGCCGGGTGACCCGGCGCAACCCCGGTGCCCAGGGCTACCAGGGCCATCAGCCGGGCTCCGGTCAGGCCGCGCCCCATCGCCCCGAGGTCATCGAAGGTGAAGTGGTGCACCGCGACGAGCAAAAGCACTAAAAATTTTGCCCCCCGCCCTTGAAATGCCTGGCGACAACCTCATGTAGCGGACACCGCAAGGTTGTCGCCGCAAGGCGAGCAGGTTTCGCGTCCTGTCATGCACGGGGCGCACCCGGCGCAGCCGGTAAAAACAAACTGCCGATGCAGTCATCGGCGCTGGAAACACTTAGAACTTTGGGAGATACGACAATGGCGCTTCGTCCTCTGCATGATCGCGTTGTGATTCGTCGCAGCGAAGAAGAGACCAAATCCGCTGGCGGCATCGTGCTGCCGGGCTCGGCTGCCGAAAAGCCGAACCGCGGTGAAGTGGTTGCCGTAGGCACTGGACGCGTGCTGGACAACGGTGATGTCCGTGCTCCGGCGGTGAAAGTGGGTGACAAGGTGGTTTTCGGTCCCTATTCCGGCAGCAACGCCATCAAGGTCGATGGCGAAGAACTGCTGGTGATGGCTGAGTCCGAAATCCTGGCCGTCATCGAAGGCTGATCCCCGCTCACTTTTCGAATTTCTTAGAGGAAACAGAACATGGCTGCAAAAGACGTCAAATTCGGTGACTCCGCGCGCAAGAAGCTGCTGACCGGTGTCAACACCCTGGCCGACGCCGTCAAGGCCACCCTCGGCCCGAAAGGCCGCAACGTGGTGCTGGAGCGTAGCTTCGGTGCTCCCCTGATCACCAAGGACGGCGTTTCCGTCGCCAAGGAAATCGAGCTCAAGGACAAGATCGAGAACATCGGCGCCCAGCTGGTGAAAGACGTGGCCTCCAAGGCCAACGACGCTGCCGGTGACGGCACCACCACCGCCACCGTGCTGGCCCAGGCCATCGTCACCGAAGGCCTGAAGTCCGTGGCCGCCGGCCTGAACCCGATGGATCTGAAGCGCGGCATCGACAAGGCCACCGCGGCCGTCGTCGCCGAGCTGAAGAACCTGTCCAAGCCCTGCGCCGACAGCAAGGCCATCGCCCAGGTAGGCACCATCTCCGCCAACTCCGACGACAGCATCGGCAACATCATCGCCGAAGCCATGGAGAAGGTCGGTAAAGAAGGCGTCATCACCGTCGAAGAAGGCTCGGGCCTGGAAAACGAACTGTCCGTCGTCGAAGGCATGCAGTTCGACCGTGGCTACCTGTCGCCCTACTTCATCAACAAGCCCGACACCATGTCGGCCGAGCTGGACAGCCCGCTGCTGCTGCTGGTCGACAAGAAGATCTCCAACATCCGCGAACTGCTGCCGGTGCTGGAATCCGTCGCCAAGGCCGGTCGCCCGCTGCTGATCGTCGCCGAAGACGTCGAAGGCGAAGCCCTGGCCACCCTGGTGGTCAACAACATGCGCGGTATCGTCAAGGTCGCTGCCGTCAAGGCGCCCGGCTTCGGTGATCGTCGCAAGGCCATGCTGCAGGACATCGCCATCCTGACCGGCGGTACCGTCATCTCCGAAGAAGTCGGCCTGAGCCTGGAAAGCACCACCCTGGAGCACCTGGGTCAAGCCAAGCGTGTGGTCCTGAACAAGGAAAACACCACCGTCATCGACGGCGCTGGCGTCGAAGCCGACATCCAGGCCCGTATCAAGCAGATCCGTGCCCAGGTTGAAGAAACCTCTTCCGACTATGACAAAGAGAAGCTGCAAGAGCGTCTGGCCAAGCTGGCTGGCGGTGTTGCCGTGATCAAGGTTGGCGCTGCCACCGAAGTCGAGATGAAAGAGAAGAAGGCCCGCGTTGAAGACGCCCTGCACGCGACCCGTGCTGCGGTGGAAGAAGGCGTGGTGCCTGGCGGCGGTGTCGCCCTGGTGCGTGCCCTGGAAGCTCTGAAAGACCTGAAAGGCATCAACGAAGAGCAGAACGCCGGTATCAACATCCTGCGTCGCGCCGTCGAAGCGCCCCTGCGCCAGATCGTGACCAACGCCGGTGACGAAGCCTCCGTCGTGCTGGACAAGGTCAAGCAGGGCAGCGGCAACTACGGCTACAACGCCGCTACCGGCGAATACGGCGACATGCTGGAATTCGGCATCATCGACCCGGCCAAGGTGACCCGCAGCGCGCTGCAGGCCGCTTCCTCCATCGCCGGTCTGCTGATCACCACCGAAGCCATCGTGGCTGAGCTGCCGAAAGACGACGCAGCCCCGGCCATGCCCGACATGGGCGGCATGGGTGGCATGGGCGGCATGATGTAAGAACCGCTCCGGCCCTAGGGCCGAGCCGAACCCCGGTGCTCCTCGCGGACACCGGGGTTTTTTATGGCCGGTGATCCTCGATGCTCCCACCCTGCGCGCCGCCGCCGCGCTGGTCGCGGTCGCCGGGGCCGGTTAGGCTCTGTGCCGAACAGACGACAACGAGGCCCGCAGCGGACTCGGGCAATGAGGTCAGCGACATGCGTATCCTGGTGGTAGAAGACAACAAGGACATCCTCAGCAACCTGCTGGATTACCTCAGCCTCAAGGGCTACAGCGTGGATTGCGCCCAGGATGGCTTGTCCGGCCTGCACCTGGCCGCGACCGAGCACTATGATCTGCTGATCCTCGACATCATGCTGCCCGGCATCGATGGCTACACCCTCTGCCAGCGGTTGCGCCAGGATGCCCGCCGCGACACCCCGGTGATCATGCTCACCGCCCGCGATCAGCTCGATGATCGCCTGGAAGGCTTTCGCTCCGGCGCCGACGACTATCTGGTCAAGCCCTTCGCCCTGTCCGAACTGGCCGCTCGCGTCGAGGCGGTGATGCGCCGGGCCAAGGGCGGCGGACGCCGCCAGCTGCAGGTCGCCGATCTCAGCTATGACCTGGACACCCTGGAGGTCAGTCGCGCCGGCAAGCCGCTCAAGCTCAATCCCATCGGCCTCAAGATCCTCGCCCTGCTGATGCAGAAGTCGCCCCACGTGGTGCGGCGCGAGGTGCTGGAAGAGGCGGTATGGGGCGAGGACTACCCCGACAGCGACAGCCTGCGCAGTCACGTCCACCAATTGCGCCAGGTGATCGACAAGCCCTTCGAGCAGCCGCTGCTGCGCACCATTCACGGGGTGGGCTACAAACTGGTCGAGCAGGAGTAGCCATGGAATACCACCTGAGCCTGTCACGGCGGATCGTCATCGCCTTCGTGCTGATGACCTTCCTGGTCGGCGGGGTGTTTTCCCTGGGCATCGTCGCGGTGGTGCACACCGTGGAAGAGCGGCTGATCTCCACCGACCTGCGCAACGAACTGGAGCGCATGGTGCAGCGCGACATGAAACGCGGTGGCCAGCCGGTGCTGGATCCCGACATGCGCCTGTATTTCGTGCCCCTCGCCGAGGTGGCGCAGTTGCCTGCCCACCTGCGCGAGTTGCCGGCCGGCTTCAGCGAGGTGGAGGAGGACCAGCAGTACTTCTATGCCTATGTGGCCGAGCTGGAGGGCAATCACTTCGTCCTGCTGCAGAATCAGAGCGACTTCGAGGCGCGCGAACGGCTGCTCTACAAGGTGGTGCTGGTCGGCTTCCTGATCAGCGTGGCCCTGGCCTGGCTGCTGGGCTGGGCGCTGTCGCGGCGGGTGATCGCCCCGGTGGTGCGGCTGGCGCGTCAGGTGCGTCGGCGTGATCAACTGCTCGATGTGACGCCGCCCCTGGCGCCGGACTATGCCAAGGACGAGGTCGGCGAGTTGGCCGGCGCCTTCGACGATGCCCTGAATCGCCTGCGCGCCGCCCTGGCGCGGGAGCGCCTGTTCACCAGCGACGTCAGCCACGAGTTGCGTACCCCGCTGATGGTGATCAATTCCTCCTGCGAATTGCTCGAGGCCACGCCGGACCTGCCAGCCCGGGCGAAGGGGCCGCTGGAACGCATGACCCGCGCGGCGCGGGAGATGCAGGAGCTGGTCCAGACCTTTCTCGCCCTGGCGCGCAACCAGGGCGACAACGACACCCAGGCGCCGCGTGCCACCCTGGCCCAGGTGGCGCGGCGCCAGACGCAGGAGTGGCAGGCGGCGGTGGAAGCCAAGGGCCTGCAGTGGCGGCTGAGCGTGGCGCCGGAGGCCGACCAGGCGCTCTGGCACGAGCCCTTCCTGCGCTCGGTGATGAGCAATCTGCTGCGCAATGCGCTGCACTACACCGAGCGGGGCTATATCGGCCTGCAGGTCGGAGCGGACGGCTTCGTGGTGGAAGACAGCGGCGTCGGCATTCCCGAGGAGCAGCGCGAGGCGATGTTCCAGCCCTTCGTGCGGGGCGCCGAGGGGCGTGGCGAAGGCCTCGGGCTGGGGCTGTCGCTGGTCCGCAGGATCTGCCAGCTGCAAGGCTGGACCGTGACCCTGGGTGACAGCGCGGCGGGTGGCTGTCGCTTCGAGATAGCGCTGGGCAGCGACAGCCTAGCGGACTGAGGTTACAGAATTTTCACAACGCCTTGACCGCGGTTTGACAGCGGCCTGGGTAGGGTGGCGGCACTTCTCCACTCCCTCAGGAGCCGCCTCCGTGAAAGCGCCCATCGACCTGCCCTTTTCGCAAAAGTACGACGCCGACCACGCCCGCCAGTATTACCTGAAGCATCAGGACGGCCTGGCCCGGCGCCTGTCCAACTGGCGCGACCAGCAGCTCGCCCGGCAGGCCCTGAGCATCGCCGGCCAGCCCAATCTGGTGCTGGATCTGCCCAGTGGCGCCGGCCGCTTCTGGCCGCTGCTGGCGGAGAAGCGCAATCGCCTGATCATCGGTGCCGACTACTCGGAAAACATGCTGGCCACCGCCCGTGAACAGCAGCCCGCGGACGTCGTGGCCCGGGTGAAGACGCTACAGACGTCGGCTTTCGCTATCGACCTGTCCGACAATTCTGTAGATTGCATCTTCTGTATGCGTTTGTTTCACCATGTGGGCGAATCGGCGGACCGTCTGGCCCTGCTGCAGGAGTTCCACCGGGTGACCCGCGACAGCGTCATCCTGTCGCTGTGGGTGGACGGCAACTTTAAGGCCTGGCGGCGTCAGGCACTGGAACGTCGTCGCAAGGCTCAGGGCCGCGACCGCGGCGGTTATCAGAACAGATTCATCGTCGAGCGCAGCCAGTTCGAGGCGGAAGTCGCCCAGGCCGGCTTCGTCGTCGACCGGGCCCTGGACTTCCTGCCGGGCTATGCCATGTGGCGGGTCTACGTCCTGCGCAAGGCCAATTGAAGCTATTTCAGAATAAGAGAGGCAGCCGATGGGAGCCGTGACGCAAGGCGAAGAGCGTTTCGATCGCTGGTGGAATACCGCGGGCGACTGGGTGGAAGCGCCCAACGTCCGCCGTGGTGGCGAAAGCGGTGTCCAGCGCCTGCAACTCCCTGACGGTACCCTGGCCTACGTCAAGCGCCAGGTCGGCCACCTCTATCGCAGCCTGCGTCACCCCCTGGGGCGTCCCACCGCCCTGCGCGAGCGCGATGCGCTGATCGCCTTTCGCGATCTGGGCATCCAGGTTCCCGAATTGCTGTTCTGCGCTGCCCAGCATGCCCAGGGCGGCTGGCGCGCCCTGCTGGTGAGCGCGGCCCTGGAAGGCTACCAGGACCTCGATCACTGGTATGCCGAAGGCGGTGGCAAGGCGCTCAGCGAGGCCGAGCACGAGCGGTTCCTGGCCACCCTCGGTGAGGTGCTGGCGCGCATGCACCGGCATCGCTGGCAGCACGGTTGCCTCTATCCCAAGCACATCTTCGTCGCCGAACGAGCCGGTCCCCAGGGCAAGGAATTCTCGGTGGCCCTGCTCGATCTGGAGAAATGTCGCCAGCGCCTCGGTATAGACACGGCCGCTCGTCGGGATATGCTGCAATTGCGCCGCCATTCGTCGTGGAATGCTGCGCAATGGCGAACTCTCCTCTACGTTTACCAACAGGCGTTGGGACGGAAGATCAGAGGGTTGGAGCCATGACTTCACAAATTACTCGAGGTTTGCTGATCGCGGCTTTCTGCGGGGTCACCACCCTGGCCTATGCGAGCTGGCTACGGCCGGCAGCTGCAGTGGTGGGCAGCGAGGGTCTGGACTACTGCCAGACACCGGTCGCCCGCAGCCTGACCACCTCCAGCACCGGTAGCCAGGACCTGCTGCTGTTTCTCTTCGGCATGACCCAGACCCACAACCGCTAGGCCCCCGAGCGGTCAAGCGCCTTTCGCTTCCTCGGCAAGTTGGGCATCCTGTCGTCTGACTTCTAGCTGCCGAGCCCCCGCCAATGATGGCCGATAGTTTTTCCGAGCAGGCCGTGCAGAGCCTGCTGGACACCGACTTCTACAAGCTCACCATGATGCAGGCCGTCCTGCACAACTATCCCAATGCGGAAGTCGAGTGGGCCTTTCGCTGTCGCAACGACGAAGACCTGCGTCCCTACCACGCGGCCATTCAGGCCGAGATCGATGCCCTGGCCGATGTCGCCATCAGCGACAGCCAGCTGGCCTTTCTCGAGCGCATCCCCTTCATCACCCCCGACTTTATCCGCTTCCTGCGACTGTTCCGTTTCAATCCCTCCTATGTGTTCCTCGGTGAGGAGGAGGGGCGCTTCACCCTGACCCTGAAAGGCCCCTGGCTGCACCTGATCCTGTTCGAGGTGCCGATCCTGGCGCTGATCAGCGAGGTGCGCAATCGCCAGCGCCATGCCGACCTGCCGCTGCAGGTGGCCCGGGATCAGCTCTATCGCAAGTTCGACTGGCTGGCCCGGGAGGCGGGCGCCGACGAGCTGGCCGAATTCAAGATGGCCGACTTCGGCACCCGGCGGCGCTTCTCCTATGGCGTGCAGGAGATGGTGGTGCGCAGCCTCAGGGATGACTTCCCCGGTCGCTTCGTCGGCACCAGTAACGTCCACCTGGCCTGGAAGCTGGGCGTCGCGCCCCTGGGTACCATGGCCCACGAGTGGCTGATGGCGCACCAGCAACTGGGTCCGCGGCTGATCGACAGCCAGATCGCCGCCCTCGACTGCTGGGTACGGGAGTATCGCGGACAACTCGGCATCGCCCTGACCGACACCATCACCATGGAAGCCTTCCTGCGCGATTTCGATCTCTACTTCGCCAAGCTGTTCGACGGCCTGCGCCATGACAGCGGCGATCCCCTGCAGTGGGCGGAAAAGGCCATCGCCCACTATCAGCAGCTGGGCATCGACCCCCTGACCAAGACCCTGGTGTTTTCCGATTCGCTCAATCTGGAAAAGGCCCTCGCCCTGTTCCGGGCCCTGCGCGAGCGGATCAACGTGAGCTTTGGCATCGGCACCCATTTCACCTGCGACATCCCGGGGGTGCAGCCGATGAACATGGTGCTCAAGATGAGTCGCTGCAACGGCCAGCCGGTGGCGAAGATCTCCGACGCCCCGGGCAAGGCCCAGGGCGGCGAGCCGGACTTCCTGCACTATCTAAGGCACGTCTTCCAGGTCAACGGCGCCTAGATACGGTTAGCTCTCAGAGCCTTTTTATAATCTCGCGAGCTAGAGACAAACAAGGCCTGGGCGGCCCCGCAAAAAGGCTTGAGGAAGCGGACCGGGCTCGCGCGCGAGTTTACGAGTGGTAAATGAGCATTCCGACGGGGCTGGCCTTCCAGAGCCTTTTCAACGCAGTTCGGCCGACGCGCAGCAGGTTATAAACAGGCTCTCAGGACGAGCAGCTGATCTCCAGGTGCTTGCCCCAGTCCGGCGGCCGCTGGGCGAAGCGTTCGCGTCCCGGCTGGGCTTCGAAGGGGCGTGACAGCACGTCGTGCAGCAGGCGCACCTCGCTGTAGTCGCCCGCTTCGGCCTGCTCGATCGCCTGCTGGGCCAGGTAGTTGCGCAGCACATACAGCGGATTGACCGCGTTCATGCGGGTGGTGCGCTCGGCCGCCGCGCCGCCTTCGGCGTCCAGGCGGGCGCGATAGGCCTGGCTCCAGTCGTCGAAGCCGCGCAGGTCGATGAAGTCCTCGCGCACCCGGGCCAGCGCCGCGGCGGGTTCGTCTTCGCCCAGCTGGCGGAAGAACAGGTGATAGTCCACACCGCCCTGCTGCATCAGGGCCAGCAGGCGTTCGACCAGCTCCTGGTCTTCGTCGTGCGCTTCCTGCAGACCCAGGCGTCGGCGCATCAGGTCGAGGTAATGCGCCTGATACAGCGGCAGGAAGAGCGCGATGCTCTCCTGCAGCGTCTCGACCGCCACCTTGGGTGTCAATGCCTGGGCCAGGGCCGCCAGGTTCCAATGGGCGATGGGCACCTGGTTGCTGTAGGAGTAGCGCCCCGTGTGATCGGAGTGGTTGCAGATGAACTGGGCGTCGAAGTCGTCGAGAAAGGCGAAGGGGCCGAAGTCGAAGGTGAGACCCAGGATCGAGAAGTTGTCGGTGTTCATCACCCCATGGCAGAAGCCATAGGCCTGCCAGTAGGCGATCAGCCGGGCGTTGCGTTCGACCACCTCGCGAAACAGCGCCGCCCAGGGTTCCGGGGTGCCCAGCAGGTCGGGGAAGTGCGCGGCCAGGACGTGTTCGCCCAGTTGCTCCAGCAGGGAGTGCTGGCGGGTGTAGTAGAAGTATTCGAAGTGGCCGAAGCGCACATGACTGGGGGCCATGCGCAACAGGGTGGCGCCGGTTTCCAGCCGCTCGCGCACCACCTGGGTGCTGGAGCCGATCACGCACAGGGCGCGGGTGGTCGGGATGCCCAGGGCGTGCAGGGCCTCGGAGGCGAGGAATTCGCGGATCGAGGAGCGCAGCACGGCGCGGCCGTCGCCCATGCGCGAGAAGGGCGTGAGGCCGGCGCCCTTGAGGTGCAGATCCCAGTGCTCGCCGCGGTCGTTGACCACCTCGCCCAGCAGCAGGCCGCGGCCATCGCCGAGGCGGGGGTTGTAGGAACCGAACTGATGACCGGAATAGACCATGGCCCGGGGCTCGGCGCTGTCCCAGAGCTGGGCCCCGGCGAACACCTGGGTGAACTCGGGCGTCTCGGCCACCGTCGGATCCAGGTCCAGCAGGGCCAGGGCGGCGGGCGAAGCGACCACCAGCCGCGGATCGTCCAGCGGCCGGGGGTCGATACGGGTGGAGAAGTCATCGCCCAGGCGGGCGAATCTGTTGTCGAAGGTCAGGTCGAGCAGCTGTTTCATGGGTATCCCAGGGGCTGTAGAGCCTTTCCATAATCTCGCGAGCTAGAGCCAAACAAGGCGAAAAGGGCTGAGGAAGCGGAGTTTACGCAGGGTAAATGAGCATTCCGAAGCCATTTTCAACGCCGTTTGGCCGACGCGCAGCAGATTATGGACAGGCTCCTAGTGGCCGTCAGGCCTTGGATGGCTTGGGATCCTCGGCCTCCTGCTGGGCATCCCCTTCAGGTAGGAGAGGCTTTTTGCCCAGTTGTTTCTCCGCTCCGTGTCGATTCTTCAGGGTGATCTCCATCTGCGGCGTGGACAGCAGGTTGATGCCGGCGTCGCGCAGCAGCTGGTCGACCCGGCGGATCAGCTCATCGGTGGCGGCGCTGCGATCGCCCAGTTCCCGGACATAGATGCGCAGTTCGTGATCCAGGGTGGTGGCGCCGTAGTGGGTGACGAACAGCGAGGGTTCGGGGTCGTGGAGCACCCGCGCATTCTCCTTGACCGCCTGCATGATCAGCTGTTGCGCCTGGGCCAGGTCACTGCCGCGATTGACGCCGAAGGTCAGCACGATACGGGTGACGGTGTCGGTCAGCGTCCAGTTGATCAGCTGGCTGGTGACGAAGGTCTTGTTCGGCACCACCACCGACTTGCGGTCGGCGTCGGTGATATGGGTGGCGCGGATGCGGATCTTGTTCACCGTACCGGTCACGTTGCCGATGGTGATGAGATCACCGACGCGCACCGGGCGCTCGAAGAGAATGATCAGGCCGGAGATGAAGTTACCGAAGATCTCCTGCAAGCCGAAACCCAGACCGACCGAGAGGGCGGTGGCCAGCCACTGCAGCTTGTCCCAGCTCACACCCAGGGTCGCCAGGGTGGTCACGGTGCCGAAGCCGACGATGACGTAGGAGAGCAGGGTGGTGGTGGCGTAGGCGCTGCCCTGGGCCAGATTCAGCCGCGACAGCACCAGTACCTCCAGAAGGCCTGGCAGGTTGCGTGCCAGGGCGACGGTGAGACCGGCGATCACCAAGGCGATGATGAACACCCGCAGCGTCAGGGGCACCTGGGTGGCGGCGGCGCCGGTACCGCTGGTGTACTGGTAGAGGGTGACGTTGTCCAGGTAGGAGAACACCGCCACCACATCGGCCCAGACCAGGTAGAGCACGCCGAGGAAGGCCAGCAGCAGGGTCAGGCGCAGCAGGCGCGAGGACTGCTGGTTGACCTGTTCCATGTCCAGGGTCGGCTCCTGCACCACCTCGACGCCCTCGGCGTCTTCCTGCTGCGCCTGGCGCTTCTGGATGGCGCGCTGGTAGGCCAGGCGCCGCGCGGCCACGCTCAGGCCGCGGGCCAGGGTGGCTTCGAGGATGATCCAGGCCATCAGCACATAGAGGGTGTCCACCAGCCGATCGGTGAGCTTGAGCGCGGTGTAGTAGTAGCCAAAGAGCACGGCGAAGAACAGCACGGCCGGAATGGCGGTGATCATCAGGCCGAGCAGCAGGCGGAAGAACGGCAGGCGCTCGCGGGCGGTGGCATTGAGCAGGGAGCGACCGAGCATCCAGGCCAGGCTGGCATAGGCGACCAGCACGATGAGGATGCCGAGGACGTCGTCGGCGAGGCCGGCGAGCTGGCGCTCGGCGATGGCCACCACCGCCATCAGCGCCAGAGCCAGCAGACCCACCCGTCTGACCAGCCGGCGCAGCGACTGTGCCTGGGGCCGCGCCCAGCGGAAGTGGGTCTCGGCCACGCCGCCGGAGGCCAGCAGGCGATACACCGTGTAGAACACCAGCCAGCCGGCGGCGATCTCCAGCAGCGCCGCGCCGATGGCGGCATTGACCCCGCGCTCGTCACCCTCCAGGGCCACGCCGCCCAGCCAGAGCACCAGACTCGCCGGCAGGCCCAGCAGGATGGTGAGCAGGATGGCCTGGGGAGTGTGCAGCTGGCTGTCCCGCTGATAGTGGCCGATGTCCTGGTTGAGCTTGTTGACCCGCCCATGGATGCGCGGGCGTTGCCAGATCAGGGTGGCGAAGGCCAGTACCAGCGGCAGCAGCAGCAGCGGCCGCTCGGCCAGACCGACATAGAGTTCGTGCAGGCTTGAGCCCCAGGGCACGTCGCGCAGCTGCTGCAGCAGCTTGCGAGGCGCGGTCTTGACCCAGTTCCAGTCCAGCGGCTTGTTGCTGGGAATCCAGAACATCTGCTCGTCGAGGGTGCCGCGCAGGCTGGTGATGGTGCTGCGCAGCTGGTTCTGGTTGAGCTGCAGATCGATGGATTCGCTGAGCAGAGCATTGAGCTCGGTATTGAGACGCTCCTGCAATTCGCTGCGGGTCTTGAGCAGGTCGAGCAGTTGCTGACGCAGCTGCGGGGTGGCCTTTTCCGGCGGCTGCTGGGCCAGCAGATTGTCGACATAGCCTTCCGGATTGGCGATCTGGGCGCGCTGCTGATTGAGTTCGAACTGATAGAGGCGCAGATCGGCGATGTCGTCGGTGAGGTCCTTGTTGACCTTGACCGAGGGCAGCGCCGCCCGCTGCTGATAGAGCAGCTTGGACAGCAGCACGCTGCCCTTGAGCACGCCGATCTGCTGTTCCATGTTCTCGGTGGTCTGCTTGAGCTGATCCAGCTGCTGGCGCGACTCGAGATTGCGGCGATTAAGGTCGTTGAGGCGATCGGTGGCGCGCAGCAGGTAGTCGGACAGTTGCAGATTGAGCCCGGTCTCCTGGGACAGCACATCGTCCCCGGCGGTCTTTTCCGATTCGCGCGAGGCTTCGGCCAGGGTCTTTTCCGATTGCTGGCGGCGCTTGCCGCTGATCAGCGTCTGCAGGTCCAGGGTCTCCTGCTCGTAGCGCTTGACCTGCTCGGTGAAGAGTTCGCGGCGGATGGCGCCCAGATCCTGCAGCACGCTGTTGCCGGCCAGTTCCTGGCGCAGCAGCTGGATCTGCGCATTGGCGGCCGCCTGTTCCGCCAGCAACTGCCCGCGCCGCTCGGCGGTGAGGGGCTTGGCGTTCTCGCGTCCGGCCTTGAGCAGATCGGCGATCTGCTGCAGGCGCGTCTGCAGATTGGCGATGTCCACCTGGGCGCGCTCGGGGCGGGTCTGGGCGTTGATCACCAGACTGTTGGCCGCATTGAGGTCGTCCTGCACGCTGTTGAGCGCCAGGCTGGTCTCGCTCAGGCGCTGCTCCAAGGCCTGGGGCGTGGCGCCGGCATAGCGCTGTTCGGCCGGCTTGATCGGTTCGGCGCGCAGCCGCGCCAGTTGCCGCTGGGCGTCCTTGGTCTGCTGCGGCGCCTGGGCCAGTTGCTGGCGCAGATCGGCCAGCTGCTTGACGTACTGGTCGCGCTGGTCGAGCAGCTTGAGGGTCTGCTGCAGGCTGTCCTGGGCGGCGCTCTGCTCGGGGGCGGGCAGCTTGCGATCGGCCAGGCCGTTCAGATTCTGCTGCACCTGCTGGGCATCCGGCGGCCCGGAGTCCTGAGCGACGGCGGGAAGGGTGAACAGGCAGCCGCAGAGTGCGGCGGCGCGAAGCAGAGCGGACAGGCGGTGCATGCGGCAGGCGTCGGGCAGTGGAAAGGCGCGAGGTTAAAGCCAGGCTGCCTGGGGTGCAAGGCAGCACCCCTCAAGCCGCGAACCCTGTTCATCCATCGTTAAAGAAAGAGCGCGGGCCCGCTGTTGCGCCCTTCGGGAAACTTCACACCGACCTTGCGCACGCGCTTGTTCTCGATGGCCGCGACGATCCACACCAGGCCGTTCCATTCCACCAGGTCGCCAACGATGGGTTCCCCACCGATCTCGTGGGTGATGAAGCTGCCGAGGCGCTGGTTGCCGTCCACCTCGCCCAGTTGCAGGCCGTAGAGCGCAGCCACGGCGCTGAGTTCGGCGTCGGCTTCGAGGACGAAGTCGCCAAAGAATCTCTGGGTCTGCTGCGGCGCCTGGCTGAACAGCCGCCCCAGGGCCGGCAGGTCGTGTTCGTGGCCGACCACGCAGAGGATGTCGCCGGCTTCCAGGGTGGTACTGCCGGAGGGGTGGAGCAGGGTCTCACCGCGGAACAGCGCGGCGATACGGGTGCCCTCGGGCATCTTCAGCTCGCGCAGGGCGGCGCCGATGCACCACTTCTCGGCGCCCAGACGATAGATGAACAGCTCCCATTCGCTGGTCGGATGGACCTGCAGCCCGGCGCGGGAGAAAGGCGCCGGCTCCGGCGGCACCGTCACCTTGAGCAGCTTGGCCGCCAGCGGCAGACTGGAGCCCTGCACCAGCAGCGACACCAGCACGATGAAGAAGGCCACGTTGAAGAACAGCTGGGCCTGGGGCAGCCCGGCCATCATCGGGAACACCGCCAGGATGATGGGGACTGCGCCGCGCAGCCCGACCCAGGCGATAAAGGCCTTTTCGCGGTCATGGAAGGCGCGGAAGGGCAGCAGGCCGATGGCCACCGACAGCGGGCGGGCGACCAGGATCATCCACAGCGCCAGACCCAGGGCGGGCAGGGCGATGGGCAGCAGGTTGTGCGGCTCCACCAGCAGGCCCAGCACCAGGAACATGCCGATCTGCGCCAGCCAGGCCATGCCGTCGAGCATGTGCAGCATGCCGTGGCGGCTGCGGATCGGCAGGTTGCCCATCAGCAGACCGGCCAGGTAGACGGCGAGAATGCCGCTGCCATGGGCGGCGTTGGTCAGGGCGAAGATCAGCAGGCCACCGCTGATGGCCAGCAGCGGGTAGAGGCCGTCGGCGAGGTGGATGCGGTTGATCAGTTGCAGCAGCAGCCAGCCCCCGCCGAGGCCGATCACCCCGCCGATGGCGAATTCGCTGACGAAATGGCCCAGCAGACTCCAGCTGAAGCCGCTCTGGCCGCTGGCGAGCATCTCGATGAGGGTGACGGTGAGAAACACCGCCATGGGGTCGTTGCTGCCGGATTCGATTTCCAGGGTCGCGGTGACCCGTTCGTTGAGACCGCGGCCGCCGAGCAGGGAAAACACCGCCGCGGCATCGGTGGAGCCGACGATGGCGCCGATCAGCAGGCCCTGCAGCAGGCTGAGGTCGAACAGCCAGGCGGCGGCGACCCCGGTCAGGCCGGTGGTGATCATCACCCCCACGGTGGCCAGCGACAGTGCCGGCCAGAGCGCCACGCGGAAACTCGATACCCGGGTGCGCATGCCGCCGTCGAGCAGGATCACCGCCAGCGCCAGGTTGCCCACCAGGTAGGCCATCGGATAGTTGTCGAAGGCGATGTGACCGGGGCCGTCGACGCCGGCGAACATGCCGACCACCAGGAAGATCACCAGGATCGGGATGCCGACCCGCGAGGAAATCGAGCTGACCAGAATCGACAGGCCGATCAGCACCGCACCGATCAAGAACAAGCTGTTGATGGTGACAGCGTCCAAGCGTGACTCCTGGGGTAAAGAATTGAAGAACCAGGGGATTTAACCCGCTGGGTGGCCGGGGTGTCAAAGCGCGACGCCGCGGGTGCCCGAGGAAGGCGGTACACTGTAGGGCTGACGCTGGAGTATCCCATGAATTACCGACACGCCTTCCACGCCGGCAATCACGCCGATGTCTTCAAGCACGCCACCCTGTTGCGCCTGGCCGCGCTGCTGGCGCGCAAGGAGACGCCCTTCGTCTATCTGGACAGCCATTCCGGCGTGGGTCGCTATGACCTGGCCGGCGACCAGGCCAGCCGTACCGACGAATGGCGCGAAGGCATCGGACGTCTGTGGGCCCTGGAATCCGCGCCGGCGGCCTTTGTCGGCTATCGCGAAGCGGTGGCGGCGCTCAATCCCGATGGCGTGCTGCGCTACTACCCCGGTTCGCCCGAATTGATGCGCCAGGCGCTGCGCCCCCAGGATCGACTGCTGCTCAATGAGCTCCACCCCGAGGACGGTCGTCTGCTCAAGGAAAACATGGCTGGAGATCGCCGGGTGGCGGTGCACCAGAAGGATGGCTGGCTGCTGCCCAGGGCGCTGCTGCCGGTGCCGGAGCGCCGGGCCCTGCTGCTGATCGATCCGCCGTTCGAGAAGGCCGACGAGCTGGAGCGCTGCGCCAAGGCGGTCGCGGAGGCCGTCGGCCGCATGCGCCAGACGGTGGTAGCGCTCTGGTATCCGATCAAGGATCGCCGCCAGTTGAGGCGCTTCCATGCCGGGCTGCAGGCCAGCGGCGCCCCCAAGTTGCTCAACGTCGAATTGCTGATCCGCGCGGCGGACGATCCCACCCGGCTCAATGGCTCGGGACTGGCCATCGTCAATCCGCCGTGGGGGCTGGAGGAAGAATTGCGCGAGTTGTTGCCCTGGCTGGCCGAGCACCTGGCCCAGGGTGAAGGCAGCTGGCGACTGGACTGGCTGATCGCGGAATAGCGAGGCCGGGACCGTTGGGCTTCGCTGGGCTCAACCCAACCTACGGGGGAAGAGCCTGGCGCAGGTTGGGTTGAGGCGGCGCTACCGCCGCAGCCCAACAGAGAAAGCCGCCGCAGCGGCTCGGGATCAGACCGCGAGGCTGGGCGGCAGGCAGACACCGGTACCGGCCAGGCCGCAGTAGCCGTTGGGATTCTTCGCCAGGTACTGCTGGTGATAGGCCTCGGCGTAGTAGAAGGGCGGCAGCGGGGCGATCTCGGTGGTGATCTCGCCATAGCCGGCCTCGGCCAACTGCGCCTGGAAGGCGGCCTGGCTGGCTTCGAAGGCTTCCCGCTGGCTGTCGTCGGCGTAATACAGGGCCGAGCGATACTGGGTGCCGACGTCGTTGCCCTGGCGCATGCCCTGGGTCGGATCGTGGGCTTCCCAGAAGATCTTCAGCAACGCCTCCAGCGAGGTCTGGGCCGGATCGAACACCACCAGCACCACCTCGGTATGACCGGTCAGGCCGGAGCAGACCTCTTCGTAGGTGGGGTTGGGGGTATGGCCGCCGGCATAGCCGGCCGCGGTGGTCCAGACGCCGGGTTGTTGCCAGAAGCGCCGCTCTACGCCCCAGAAGCAGCCCATGCCCACCACCAGACTCTGCAGGCCGGCGGGGAAGGGGCCTTGCAACGGATTGCCGTTGACATAGTGGGCCGCGGGTACGGCCATGGCCGTCTCGCGGCCGGGCAGTGCCTGCTCGGCGGCGGGCAGATGGGTCTTCTTGGTCAGGATTTCGGAACGCAGGACCATGGGATACCTCGTGGGAAAGGGCCAGGCGAAAGGCTCAGTGTACGCAAAATCGCGGCAGCGGGGTCAGTCCGCGCGGCGGGTCAGCGCGTCGGCAGGTAACGCGCCAGGGCGGCGTCGAGCTGGTCGGCCGGGATGGGCTTGTCGAACAGATAGCCCTGGCCGATATCGCAGCGATGGTGGCGCAGGAAAGCCAGCTGTTCGGTCGTCTCGATGCCCTCGGCAACCACCTGCAGCCGCAGGTTGTGGGCCATGGCGATCACCGCGGAGGTGATTTCCATGTCGTCCTGGTTGTCCGGGATGTCCTTGATGAAACTCCTGTCGATCTTGATGACGTCGATGGGGAATTTTTTCAAGTAGCTGAGCGACGAATAACCGGTGCCGAAGTCGTCCATCGCCAGGCTCATGCCCAGGTGCTTGAGGGCTTCGAGGGTGTTGCGGGTAGCGTCGGTGGCATCCAGCAGGAGGCTTTCGGTCAGTTCCAGCTCCAGCCGCTTGGGCGCGATGCCCTCCTCGTCGAGGATGGTGACGAAGGACTGCACCAGGTCGGGATCGGTGAACTGCTTGGGCGACAGGTTGATGGCGATCTGCAGATCGTCGAAGCCGGCGGCGTCGAGGCGGTGCAGCTGGCGGCAGACCTCGCGGATGATCCATTTGCCGATGGGCACGATGAGCCCGGTTTCCTCGGCGATGCTGATGAACTGATCCGGGCGGATCATGCCCTTTTCCGGGTGCTGCCAGCGGATCAGGGCCTCCAGGCCCAGCAGCTTGGCGCGTTTCAGGCAGACCTTGGGCTGGTAGTGCACCAGCAGTTCGTTCTGCTCCAGGGCCCGGCGCAGGTTGTTCTGCACGAACAGCTTGTTGCTGGCCTCGGCGATCAGCGCCTCGGTGAACACCTGGACCTGATGGCCGCCGGTGGCCTTGGCTCGGTGCAGGGCGAGGCCGGCGTGCTTGATCAGGGTCTGCGGATCGGTTTCGTGCGGTCGCGCGGTGGTCAGGCCGATCGAGCAGCTGATCAGGGTCGGGTGGCCCTCCACATAGAGCGGCGGATCCAGGGCCACCAGGGTGTCGCGGGCCAGGCTGTCGGCGGCGACCGCGTCCATGCCTTCGAGTAGCACGGCGAATTCGTTGCTGGCGATGCGGGCGATCAGCGCGCCCGTGCCCAGGGCGCTGCGCAGGCGCCGGGCCAGACCCACCAGCAGCTGGTCGCCGATACGATGCCCCAGGCTGTCGTTGACCCTCTTGAAGTTGTCGACGTCCACCAGCAGCAGCGAGTGTTCGCGGTTGGGATTGGACTGCTCCAGGCGGGCTTCCAGGCGGGCGATGAAGTGGCTGCGATTGGCCAGCCCGGTGAGGCTGTCGCGAAACACCAATTCGTCGTTGTGCTGCTGGGCGAAGCGGGTCTTGCTGGTGTCCTGGAAGATGCCCAGATAGCCCTGCAGGTCGCCATTGGGCTGCTTGATCTTGGAGAGCGACAGCTGGCCCCAGTAGCTCTCGCCGTCCCGGCGATAGCAGCGCAGTTCGCCCTGCCAGCTGTCCTGGTGCGCCAGGCGTTGCCAGGCTTCGTAGAGCAGCTCGCCCCAGTTTTCCAGGGCGGGCAGGGATTCGACGTGCAGCCCCTGGAGCTTGCCGATGGGATAGCCGGTGATCCGCGCGAAGCTGTCGGTGGCGTGCTCCAGGCAACCGCTGGCATCCAGCAGCAGGAAGGCATCGTTGCTGGCTTCCATCACCCGAGTCAGGGGGTGGGCGAGCTTGGACGGGCGCTGCGGTTGCTGGAGCAGGGCGGCCAGGCATTCCGCCAGGCTGCGAGCGAAGGCGACGTCCTCGGCTTCCCAGGTGGCCGCTCGGTCCCGTCGCAGGCAGAGCAGACCGGTCAGTTGACCGTCGTGCAGCAGTGCCACGTCCAGCGCCGTTCCGCCTCCGCTGTGGGACGGGTGCAGCACCTGGCTGGCGTCTTCGATCACGCCCTGCTCGCGCAACCGGCGCCGGTGGTCGCTGCACAGGGTCGGCAGGCGTTCTTCCTTGCACAGGGTGACGAGGCCATTGCCCTCGTAGCGCCACAGGCTGAGTTCGTCCACGGCAAAGGCGGCCGGGCCCTGGGCGCGCAGCAACTGCACCAGGTCATCGTCCACCGGCGCCTGGCGCAGGGCCAGGCGGGACAATTCGAGCAACAGGGTCTGCCGCGCCTGGGCCATCGCCAGGCGTCGCTGGCTGTGATCCTGGCTGTCCTGCAGGAGTGCCAGGGTCGAGCGCAGGGCCACGTTGTGTGCTTCCCATTCGCCGGCCAGGGCGTCGTCGTTCATCACCCGCAGCAGATAGCCGCGCAGCAGCGGGCGACCATGGCGCTGCAGGCTCTCGCCGACCTCGACGACCTGGCAGGGCGCCGTAGGGGAGTGGAACAGGTAGCGCACCTGATAGCTGCCGTGTTCGGCCAGTTGCAACTGGATGTCTTCGTGCAGCCGATGACGGACGCTGGGCTCCATCAGGCTGGCATAGGGGGCATCGATGAGCGAGCACAGCGCCTGGGCGGGCAGGCCGAGGCTGGCTTCGCAGCGGGAATCGAGATAGAGCATCGCCCAGGAGGCTTCATTCAGACGCTCGAAACGCAGCAAGCCCAATCGGGCAGGAGCGCTGAGCGCGCCCGCCTGATCGGCTACCGCGGCATCGGCAGCATCGGAGTGAATACTCATGCGAGGGTCCGCGTCCTTGTGAAGACGGAAAGATGTCCTAGGTTTATCGGAAAGGACAGACAAATCATTAATCCTTTTTCCTTTCCGCCTCGCCAGCACGCTGGGATGGCTGTCAGGTTGCCCGATAGGGCCCGGCGCATGCAAGGGGCGGCGCTCGGGGCGCTCATCCTACCTTTTTCCTGGATCTTTCGGTTGATCTGACAGCAAAAACCCCGCGTGAGCGGGGTTTCTGAACTACACCAGGGGACGGTAACGGCCTTCCGTTACCGTCCTGTGGCGGTTTACAGCAGCAGACCGCGGATTTCCGCCAGCAGATCGCCCAGGCGCTTGGTGAAGCGCGCGGCGGCCGCCCCGTTGATCACGCGGTGATCGTAGGACAGCGACAGCGGCAGCATCAGGCGCGGCTGGAAGGCCTTGCCGTCCCAGACCGGCTGCATGCTGGCCTTGGACACGCCGAGGATCGCCACTTCCGGGGCATTGACGATCGGCGTGAAGCCGGTACCGCCGATGTGACCCAGGCTGGAGATGGTGAAGCAGGCGCCCTGCATGTCGTCGCCGCTGAGCTTCTTGGTCCGCGCCTTTTCCGCCAGTTGGGCGGCTTCGGCGGCGAGTTGCAGGAGGCTCTTCTGGTCGACGTTGCGGATGACCGGGACCAGCAGGCCGTCCGGGGTGTCCACGGCGAAGCCGATGTGCACGTACTTCTTGCGGATCACCGCCTTGCCGCTGGGGGCCAGGGAGGCATTGAAGTCCGGCAGTTCCTTGAGCACATGGGCGCAGGCCTTGAGCAGGAACGGCAGGATGGTCAGCTTGACGCCGGCCTTTTCCGCCACGGCTTTCTGGCCGACCCGGAAGGCCTCCAGATCGGTCACGTCGGACTGGTCGAACTGGGTCACGTGGGGCACGTTCAGCCAGCTGCGATGCAGGTTGTTGGCACCGACCTGCATCAGGCGCGTCATCGGCACCTCTTCGATCTCGCCGAACTTGCTGAAGTCCACGGTGGGGATCGGCGGGATGCCGGCACCACCGGTGGCGCCGGCAGCCGCGGCCGGAGCCGCCTTGCTCTTCTGCAGCTGATCCTTGACGTAGGCCTGGACGTCTTCCTTGAGGATGCGACCCTTGGGACCGGTCGGGGTGACCTCGCCCAGATCGACACCGAACTCGCGGGCGACCATGCGCACGGCCGGGCCGGCATGGACCTTCTTGCCCTTGCCGGCGGCAGGGGCGCTGGCGGGAGCGGCGGCCTTGGCCGGCGCCTCGGCCTTCTTCTCGGCAGCCGGCGCGCTGGCGGTGTTGCCGGCAGCCGGCTTGGCCGCCTGCTTGGGCGCGGCACCGGCCACCTTCAGGGTCAGGATCAGATCGCCGGTCTTGGCCTGGTCGTTGACCTTGATGGCAACGCTTTCCACCACGCCCGCCTTGGGCGCCGGGATTTCCATGCTGGCCTTGTCGGACTCCAGCACGATCAGCGACTGCTCGGCCTTGACCTGGTCACCGGCCTTGACCAGCACCTCGATGACGTTGGCGCTGCCGGTAGAGCCGATGTCGGGGACCTTGATCTCCTCGACCGATTCACCGGCCGGCTCGGCGGCGGCTTCCTCGTGCAGCTCGGGCTCGGCGGCTTCCTTGGCCGGCTTGTCGCCGGCCTTGGACTCGACGCTCTTGCTCGGCTTGGCATTGGCGGCGCCCTTGAGCACCAGGATCAGATCGCCGGTGCCCACTTCGTCGCCGACCTTGACGGAAACGCTCTCCACCACGCCGGCGGCGGGGGAGGGAATTTCCATGCTGGCCTTGTCGGACTCCAGGGTGATCAGCGTCTGCTCGGCGGCGATGGTGTCGCCGGGCTTGACCGCCACCTCGATGATGCTGGCCTTGCCGCTGGAGCCGATGTCGGGGACATGGATCTCCTGGGCTTCGCCTTCGCCGGCGGACGCCGAAGCGTCCTCGTCGCCGGCCGGCGTCGGGGTTTCGCTTTCCTCGACCTGGGTCTGCTTGGACTCGGCCTTGGGTTCGGCGGCGGGTTCGCTGCCGGTGGCGGCGTCCTCGCCTTCCAGGTCGATCAGCAGATCACCGGTCTTGAGGGTGTCGCCGACCTTGATGTGCAGGGCGGCGATCTTGCCGGCCTTGGGGGCCGGGATCTCCATGCTGGCCTTGTCGGACTCCAGCACCACCAGGCTCTGTTCGGCCTCGACGGTATCGCCGACCTTTACCAGCAGCTCGATGACTTCGCCGTCGCCACTGCCGATGTCGGGTACGCGGATGGTCTCGCTCACAGTTGTTTCCTCTTATCCGTGTGCCGCATCAGCAATCCAGGGGATTGCGCTTCTCGGTGTCGATGCCGAACTTGGTGATGGCATCGGCCACGACCTTACGTTCCAGCTTGCCTTGGTTGGCCAGCGCCTGCAGAGCGGCGACGGCGACCCAACGGCGGTCGACCTCGAAGTGATCACGCAGCTTCTTGCGGCTGTCGCTGCGACCGAAGCCGTCGGTACCCAGCACCTGGAATTCGGTGGGGACCCACTGGCGGATCTGGTCGGCGAACAGCTTCATGTAGTCGGTGGAGGCGATGACCGGACCCTGGCGCTCGCCCAGGCACTGCTCGACATAGGTCAGGCGGCGCTCTTCCAGCGGGTGCAGGCGGTTCCAGCGATCCACGGCCAGGCCTTCACGGCGCAGTTCGTTGAAGCTGGTGACGCTCCAGATGTCGGCGCCGACGCCCATCTCGCGCAGCAGGCTCGCGGCAGCGCGGACCTCGTTGAGGATGGTGCCCGAGCCCAGCAGCTGGACGCGGTGCTTGAAGTCGCCCTTTTCTTCTTCCAGCAGGTACATGCCCTTGATGATGCCGTCCTCGACACCTGCGGGCATGGCCGGCTGCTGGTAGTTCTCGTTCATCACGGTGATGTAGTAGAAGACGCTCTGCTGCAGTTCCATCATCTGATGGATGCCTTCGCGCATGATCACCGCCAGCTCGTAGGCATAGGTGGGATCGTAGCTGCGGCAGTTGGGGATGGTGCCGGCCAGGATGTGGCTGTGACCGTCCTCGTGCTGCAGGCCTTCACCGTTCAGGGTGGTGCGGCCGGAGGTGCCGCCCAGCAGGAAGCCGCGGGTCTGGGCATCGCCCGCCGCCCAGGCCAAGTCGCCGATGCGCTGGAAGCCGAACATCGAATAGAAGATGTAGACCGGCAGCATGGGCTGGTTGTAGTTGCTGTAGGCGGTACCGGCGGCGATGAAGGAGGACATGGCGCCGGCCTCGTTGAGGCCTTCCTGGAGGATCTGGCCGTCCTTCTCCTCGCGGTAGTACATCACCTGGTCGCGGTCGACCGGCTCATAGAGCTGGCCGTGGGGCGAGTAGATGCCCAGCTGGCGGAACATGCCTTCCATGCCGAAGGTACGGGCCTCGTCGGCGAGGATGGGCACGATGCGCTTGCCCAGGTCCTTGTCCTTGACCAGTTGCGACAGGATGCGGCCGAAGGCCATGGTGGTGGAGATCTCGCGATCGCCGGAGCCGTCCAGTACCGCCTTCAGGGTGTCCAGGGGCGGCGTGGGGATGCTGATGCTGCGGGCGCGACGCTGGGGCAGGTGACCGCCCAGGGATTCGCGACGACTCATCAGGTACTTCATCTCGGCGCTGTCGTCGGCCGGACGATAGAAGGGCAGCTCGCTGAGCTGGGAGTCGTTCAGCGGGATGTCGAAGCGATCGCGGAATTTCTTCAGCGACTCCACATCGACCTTCTTGGTGTTGTGCGCGGTGTTCTTGGCTTCGCCCGCACCGGTGCCGTAGCCCTTGATGGTCTTGGCCAGGATGACGGTGGGCTGACCCTTGTGGTTGACCGCCTGGTGGTAGGCCGCATAGACCTTGTAGGGGTCGTGACCGCCACGGTTGAGCTTCCAGATCTCGTCGTCGGACAGGTCCTCGACCATCTTCAGCAGCTCGGGATTGGCGCCGAAGAAGTGCTTGCGCACATAGGCACCGTCTTTCGCCTTGTAGTTCTGGTATTCACCATCGACCACGGCGTCCATGCGCTGCTGCATGCGGCCTTCGGTGTCGCGGGCGAACAGCGGATCCCACATGCGGCCCCAGAGGACCTTGGTGACGTTCCAGTCGGCGCCGCGGAAGATGCCTTCCAGTTCCTGGACGATCTTGCCGTTGCCGCGGACCGGGCCGTCGAGGCGCTGCAGGTTGCAGTTGATGACGAAGATCAGGTTGTCGAGGTTCTCGCGGCCGGCCAGGGAGATGGCGCCCAGGGTTTCCGGCTCGTCGCACTCGCCGTCGCCGATGAAGCACCAGACCTTCTGCTTGCCGGCGGGGATGTAGCCGCGGTTCTCCAGGTACTTCATGAAGCGGGCCTGGTAGATGGCGGTGATCGGACCCAGACCCATGGATACGGTCGGGAACTGCCAGAAGTCGGGCATCAGGTGCGGGTGCGGGTAGCTCGACAGCCCCTTGCCGTCCACTTCCTGGCGGAAGTTGTTCATCTGGTCTTCGGACAGGCGGCCTTCCAGGAAGGCACGGGCGTAGACGCCGGGGGAGGCATGGCCCTGATAGTAGATCAGGTCGCCGCCGTGCTCTTCGTTGGGCGCCTTCCAGAAATAGTTGAAGCCGATGTCATAGAGGGTGGCGCTGGAGGCGAAGGTGGAGATGTGGCCACCCAGATCCGGATCCTTGAGGTTGGCGCGCATGACCATCGCCAGGGCGTTCCAGCGAACCAGCGAGCGGATGCGTCGCTCCATGAACAGGTCGCCCGGCATATGGGCTTCCTTGGTCACTGGAATGGTGTTGCGATAGGGGGTATTGATGGAGTAGGGCAGCTGGGTACCACTGCGGGTAGCCAGTTCGCCCATGCGGGTCATCAGATAATGAACGCGCTCCTCGCCTTCGTGGTCGAGGACGGACTCCAGGGCGTCCAGCCATTCCTGGGTTTCGACGGGATCGAGATCTTGCATGGCTTGCTCCAGGGCGGAAAGGCTTCCAAAATCGGTCGCCTCAGGGTCGCCGCCGGCCTCTTGGGGGCAGCGAAAATTCTTGGATTTATGACCGGACGGTTCCGATCGGCGTGTAGTTTTACTACAAATTCAAATCCGTTTCAGCTCCGAGCTGTAATGCGATAAAAAACAATTCGACGTTTGTCGAACGCGCTGCTCGAGGGCTCGCGAACTCCGAACCGCGGACGTGAAAACGGTTCCCGCTCGGACCAGGTGGTCCGTCGGAATGTCCCTGGCAGGGGGTTCGCGGCAGGGTGGCGGGATTCGACCGTCCCTGCGCAGGACTGCCCATGATACCCCTCCTTCGTCCCGATCTGCCTCCGACTCTCGTCGCATGTGCCGAGCTCGCCGACCGGCGTCTGGCCGATGCCCTGGCCACGCTGCCCGCGGCGGCGGCCCGCCAGGCGAACTGGTCCGCGGCGCAATGCGCCGACTGGCGACGGGTGGCTGCCCTCAGCGACTTCGTCGTCGAGCAGTTCTGCCGGTTGCCCGAGCCTTGCCTGGCGCTGGTCGACAGCGGCGACCTTGCGCTGTCGCTGGCGCCGGGGGCCATGGCGCAGCGCCTGCGCGACGCCCTGGCCGACTGCCCGGACGAAGCCGAACTGGGACGGCGGCTGCGGCGCTTCCGCATGCTGCAGCAGGTGCGCATCGTCTGGCGCGACCTGACCCGCCGCGCCGATCTGGTGGAGACCTGTCGCGACCTCAGCGACCTGGCCGATGCCTGCATCGACCAGGCCTGCGCCTGGCTGTACGCCCAGCAGTGCAGCCAGTTCGGCGTGCCGACCGGACGCCACAGCGGCCAGCCGCAGCAGCTGGTGGTGCTGGGCATGGGCAAGCTGGGCGCGGGAGAGCTCAATCTGTCCTCCGACATCGACCTGATCTTCGCCTATGGCGAGGCCGGGGAGACCCGCGGCGCGCGGCGCGAGCAGGACAACCAGGAATTCTTCACCCGCCTCGGGCAGCGCCTGATCAAGGCGCTGGACGCCGTCACCGTGGACGGCTTCGTCTTTCGCGTCGACATGCGCCTGCGGCCCTATGGCAGCGCCGGTGCCCTGGTGCTGAGCTTTGCCGCCATGGAGCTCTATTACCAGGACCAGGGGCGCGACTGGGAACGCTACGCCATGATCAAGGCGCGGGTGGTCGGTGGCGACCAGGCCAGCGGCGCCGAGCTGCTGACCCTGCTGCGGCCCTTCGTCTATCGGCGCTATCTGGATTTCTCCGCCATCGAAGCCCTGCGCAGCATGAAGCAGCTGATCCGCCAGGAGGTGCGCCGGCGCGGCATGACCGACAACGTCAAGCTGGGCGCGGGTGGCATCCGCGAAGTGGAATTCATCGCCCAGGCCTATCAGCTGATCCACGGCGGACGCGATCCGGCGCTGCAGCAGCGACCGCTGCTCAGGGTGCTGACCAGTCTGCGCGAGCGCGACTATCTGCCGGCCGCGGCCGAAGCCGAGTTGCGCGAGGGCTATTGCTTCCTGCGCTATGTCGAGCACGGGCTGCAGGCCATCGCCGACCAGCAGACCCAGACCCTGCCGGTGGATCCCCAGGGCCGGGCGCGGGTGGCCTTTCTCATGGGCCATGCCGACTGGGATGAATTCAGCGCGGCGCTCGACGGCTGGCGCAGCCGCATCGACTGGCACTTCCAGCAGACCATCGCCGATCCCGAGGAGGAGACCCAGAGCGCCGAGTTGGAAGACAGCTGGCTGCCGCTGTGGGACGACCTGCTCGATCCCGAGGAGTCCCTGGCGCGACTGCGCGAGGCGGGCTTCCAGGCGCCGGAGCAGGCGCTGGAATTGCTGGCCAGCCTGCGCGCCAGTGGTCAGGTGCGCGCCATGCAGCGCGCCGGTCGCGAACGCCTGGATGCCTTCATGCCGCGGCTGCTGGATGCGGTCAGCGCCGACGAGCAACCCGATCGGGCGTTGGAGCGGGTGCTGCCGCTGGTGGAGGCGGTGGCGCGCCGCTCGGCCTACCTGGTCCTGCTTAGCGAGAATCCGCCGGCCCTGGCGCGGCTGCTGGAACTCTGCGGCGCCAGTGCCTGGGTGGCCGAGCAGATCGCCCGCTATCCGGCGCTGCTCGACGAATTGCTCAACGAAGGGCGGCTCTATCATCCGCCGCAGAAGCCGGAACTGGCCGCCGAGTTGCGCGAGCGCCTGATGCGCCTGCCCGAAGAGGACCTGGAGCAGCAGATGGACGTGCTGCGCCACTTCAAGCGCGCCCACAGCCTGCGGGTGGCGGCGGCGGAGATCGCCGGCAGCCTGCCGCTGATGAAGGTCAGCGACTATCTCACCTGGCTGGCCGAGGTGATCCTCGAAGAGGTGTTCGGCCTGGCCTGGCGTCAGCTGGTGCAGCGTCATGGCACGCCGCAGCGGCGCGATGGCTCGCCCTGCCAGCCGGATTTCGTCATCGTCGGCTATGGCAAGGTCGGGGGCATCGAACTCGGCCACGGCTCGGATCTCGACCTGGTGTTCATCCACGACGCCGATCCCCTGGCCGAGACCGATGGCGCCAAGCCCATGGATGGCGCCCAGTTCTTCAATCGCCTCGGTCAGCGGATCATCCATCTGCTCACCACCACCACCCCGGTGGGCACCCTCTACGAGGTGGACATGCGCCTGCGGCCGTCCGGCGCGGCGGGGCTGCTGGTGAGTTCGCTGGAGGCCTTCGAGCGCTACCAGCAGAGCGAGGCCTGGACCTGGGAACACCAGGCCCTGGTGCGGGCGCGGGTGGTGGCGGGTTGCCCGCGGCTTGGCGAGCGCTTCGACGCGGTGCGGGCGCGCATCCTCGGTCGGCAACGGGAGCTGGCGACCCTGCAGGCCGACGTGGCCGGCATGCGCGACAAGATGCTCGACAACCTCGGCACCGCGCTGACCGCCGGCGGACTGGGGCCGAACGCACGCCGGCCGGAGCAGCTGTTCGACCTCAAGCAGGATGCCGGCGGTATCGTCGATATCGAATTTATGGTCCAATATGCCGTTCTGGCCTGGTCGTGGCAGCATCCCGAATTGCTGCGTTTTCCCGACAACATCCGCATCCTGGAATCCCTCGAAGCGGCTGGTCTGGTACCGGCCACGGACGCCATTGCCCTGCGCGAAGCCTACAAGGCCTACCGCGCCGCGCTGCACCGCCTGGTCTTGCAGAAGCAGCCGGGCAAGGTGCCGGCCGACGGCTTTCTCGCCAAGCGCGACGAAGTACGCCGTATCTGGCACGGCCTGGGGCTGGACACGCCGTCCGGCAATCCGGCCACCTTTTAGGCCGTCATCAGTAAGGAGAGGCAAGATGTCGATGTCCGTGCGCGAGCTTTCGATCAGGCCGGGCCTGAGGGAGTGGGAGTCGGCCACCCGCTAGGTGCCGATCGCCTTCCAGCATGAATATTCTGATCATCGGACCCAGTTGGGTCGGCGACATGGTGATGGCGCAGACCCTCTTCGTCTGCCTCAAGCGCCAGCACCCCGACTGCCAGATCGACGTACTCGCCCCCGAGTGGAGTCGCCCGCTGCTCGAGCGCATGCCCGAGGTGCGCGAAGCCCTGAGCTTTCCCCTCGGCCATGGCGCCTTCGAGTTGGCCACCCGCCGGCGCATCGGCCAGCAGCTGCGAGGTCGCTATGACCAGGCGATCCTCCTGCCCAACTCGCTAAAGTCGGCGCTGGTACCCTATTTCGCCGGCATCCCAAAGCGCACCGGTTGGCGCGGCGAGATGAGATTCGGCCTGCTCAACGACATCCGCACCCTGGACAAGGCCCGCTATCCGCTGATGATCGAGCGCTTCATGGCGCTGGCCCATGCACCCGGTGCCGAGTTGCCCAAACCCTATCCCGAACCGCGCCTGGCTATCGATCCGGCCAGCCGCGACGCCGCCCTGGAACGCTTCGGCCTGAGTCTGGACCGGCCGGTGCTGGCGCTCTGTCCGGGTGCCGAGTTCGGCGAGGCAAAGCGCTGGCCGGCCGAGCACTATGCCGCCGTGGCCGATGCCCGGCTGCGCCAGGGCTGGCAGGTCTGGCTGTTCGGCTCGCAGAAAGATGCCCCGGGCGGTGAAGAGATCCGCGAATGGGTCACCCCCGGCTTCGAGGAAGATGTCTGCAACCTCGCCGGGCGCACCTCCCTGGCCGAGGCCATCGACCTGCTCTCCTGTGCGAGCGCCGTGGTCAGCAACGATTCCGGGCTGATGCACGTGGCCGCCGCCCTGGATCGCCCGCTGGTGGCGGTCTATGGCTCCACCTCGCCGGGCTTCACGCCGCCACTGGCCAGTCAGGTCGAGGTGGTGCGCCTGGGGCTGGAGTGCAGTCCCTGCTTCGACCGCACCTGTCGCTTCGGTCACTACGACTGCCTGCGCCTCTTGCAGCCGAGCCTGGTGCAGGACGCCCTCGGCCGTCTGGTCGCCGATCCGGTCGAGGTGGGCTAGATGCGCGTGCTGCTGGTCAAGACCTCGTCGCTCGGCGATGTCATCCATACCCTGCCGGCGCTGACCGATGCGGCCCGGGCCATCCCCGGCATCTGCTTCGACTGGGTGGTGGAAGAAGGCTTCGCCGAGATTCCCGCCTGGCACCCGGCGGTGAGCCAGGTGATCCCGGTGGCCCTGCGGCGCTGGCGCAAGCAGCCCTTTTCCGCCTGGGCCAGTGGCGAATGGGGCGAATTCAAGAGTCGGGTGCGCGAGCAGCGCTATGACCGGGTGATCGATGCCCAGGGCCTGCTCAAGAGCGCCTGGCTGACCCGCTATGCCGAGGCGCCGGTGGCCGGTCTCGACCGAAATTCCGCGCGCGAGCCCTTGGCCAGCCGCTTCTATGACGAACGCTATCACGTGGCCAAGGGGCAGCATGCCCTGGAGCGGATCCGCCAGCTGTTCGCCCAGGCGCTGGACTATCCGCTGCCGGCCGGCGTGGGTGACTACGGCCTGGATCGGCAACGCCTGGCCGGGCCCAACGAGACGCCCTATGTGGTGTTCCTGCATGGCACCACCTGGGTCAGCAAGCACTGGCCCGAGGCCCACTGGCGCGAACTGGCCGAACGCATGAGCCGGCTGGACTGGCCGGTGCGGCTACTGTGGGGCAACGAGGCGGAGCACGCCCGGGCCGAACGCATCGCCGACGGCCTGGATGGCGTCCAGGTGCTGCCGCGCCTGAATCTCGCCGGGGTGGCCAAGGTGCTGGCCGGCGCCCGGGCCTGCGTGGCGGTGGATACCGGCCTTGGCCACCTGGCGGCCGCCCTGGACGTGCCCACCGTTTCGCTCTATGGCCCGACCAGTCCGAAGAAGGTCGGCGCCTACGGCCGCTCCCAGGTGCACCTGAGCGCCGTGGGCCTGGATGGCACCGACGAGCCGCGCGATCAGCCCGCCGCGAGTCTGGCCGCCCTGACCCCGGAGCGGGTCGAACTGGAACTGGAAACCCTGCTGTTGGAAGACCTCCCCGCATGACCCTGGCTTTCGTGCTCTACAAGTACTTTCCCTTTGGCGGCCTGCAGCGGGACTTCCTGCGCATCGCCCAGGAGTGCCAGCGCCGCGGCCATGCCATTCGCGTCTACACCCTGATCTGGGAAGGCCCGGTACCGGAGGGCTTCGATGTGCGGGTGGCCCGGGTCAGCGCCCTGTTCAATCACCGACGCAACGAGAAATTCCACGCCTGGCTGCAGGCCGACCTCGCCCGCGATCCGGTGGATCGGGTGATCGGCTTCAACAAGATGCCGGGACTGGACGTCTATTACGCCGCCGATCCCTGTTTCGAGGACAAGGCCCAGACCCTGCGCAACCCGCTCTATCGCCAGTGGGGTCGCTATCGCCACTTCGCCGAATACGAGCGGGCGGTGTTCGCGCCCGAGTCCTCCACCGAGATCCTGATGATCTCCGAGGTGCAGCAGCCGCTGTTCGTCAAGCACTACGGCACGCCGGCGCCGCGCTTCCACCTCTTGCCGCCGGGCATCGCCGCCGACCGTCGCGCGCCGGCCAATGCCGCCGAGATCCGCGCCGACTTCCGCCGCGAATTCGAGCTGGAGGAGGGCGAGCTGCTGCTGGTGCAGATCGGTTCCGGCTTCAAGACCAAGGGCCTTGATCGCAGTCTGCGCGCCCTGGCCTCCCTGCCCAGGGAATTGCGCAAGCGCACCCGGCTGTTCGCCATCGGCCAGGACGATCCCAAGCCCTTCCTGCTGCAGGCCAAGGCCCTGGGCGTGAGCGATCGCGTCCAGATCCTCAAGGGGCGTAGCGACATCCCACGCTTCCTGCTCGGCGCCGATCTGCTGATCCATCCGGCCTATAACGAGAACACCGGTACCGTGCTCCTGGAGGCGCTGGTCGCCGGGCTGCCGGTGCTGGTCACCGACGTCTGCGGCTATGCCCACTACATCGACGAGGCCCGCGCCGGCGAGGTGGTGCCGTCGCCCTTCGCCCAGGAGATCCTGGACCGGATGCTGGCCGAATTGCTGGCCGATCCCGAGCGCCGTGCGGTGCAGGGTCGCAACGGCCTGGCCTTCGCCGACAGCGCCGATCTCTATTCGCTGCCCGAGCGCGCCGCCGATGTCATCCTGGGGGTGGCATGACCCTGGAATTGCGTGAGCCCTTCGCCAGCCTCTGGGCCGGCCAGGATCCCTTCGTCGCCGTGGAGGCCCTGCAGGGCCAGGTCTATCGCGAACTGGACGGCCGCCGCACCCTGCGCACCGAGGTGGCCGGGCGCGGCTACTTCGTCAAGATCCACCGCGGCATCGGCTGGGGCGAGATCGCCAAGAATCTGCTGCAGGCCAAGCAGCCGGTGCTGGGTGCGCGCCAGGAATGGCAGGCCATCGAGCGGCTGCACCAGGTCGGCGTGCCGACCATGACCGCCGTGGCCTTCGGCGAGCGCGGCGTCAATCCGGCGACCCAGCACTCCTTCATCATCACCGAAGAGCTGGCGCCCACCGTCAGTCTCGAAGACTTCAGTCTCGACTGGGTCCGCCAGCCGCCCGAGCCGGCGCTCAAGCGGGCGCTGATCGCCGAGGTGGCGCGCATGACCGGCACCATGCACCGGGCCGGCGTCAATCATCGCGACTGCTACATCTGCCATTTCCTGCTCGACACCGCCCAGCCGGTCACCGTGGCCACTCTGCGACTCTGGCTGATCGACCTGCACCGCGCCCAGTGCCGCGCCCAGGTGCCCCGGCGCTGGCGCGACAAGGACCTGGCCGGACTGTATTTCTCCGCCCTGGGCATCGGCCTGACGCGGCGCGACTTCCTGCGCTTCCTGCGCGGTTACTTCCAGCGCCCGCTGCGCGAGATCCTGCGCGACGAAGCCCCGCTGCTGGCGCGGCTGGAACGCAAGGCCGCCGCCTTGCTTGAGCGCAAGGAACGCTACGGGGACCGGCTCTGATGGCTGACTGGCGCATCGATTCCAGCGTCGCCCACCTGCCCGAATTCGCGACGCTGGACGCGGTGTTCGCCCTGACCGGCGAACGCCTGACCAGCGATCCGCTGTCGGAAGTGGTGCGCATCGAGCGCGACGGCATCCGCTACTACGTCAAGCGCTACCACGGCGCTGGCAAGGGGCTACGGCGCTATGTCGGGCGGCCGCGGGTCAAGGCCGAGTGGCAGAATCTCAAGCGCTTCGCCAAGTGGGGCATCGCCACCGCGCCGGTGGTGGCCTGGGGGATGGAGCGTTCGCCGCGGGGGTTCACCCGCGGCGCCATGATCACCCGCGAGATTCCCGACACCCTGGATCTCGCCGAACTGGCCCGGCGCGAGGATCCACGCCTGCGCGACCGGGTCTGGGTCGACAACGTCAGCCGCCAGCTGGCCGCGGCCACCCGCACCCTGCACGACCACCATTTCGTCCATAACGATCTCAAGTGGCGCAACCTGCTGGTGGATGGCCAGGGCGTGCTCTATTTCATCGATTGCCCGGCCGGCGCCTTCTGGGTCGGCCACTGGCTGCGCTGGCGCATCGTCAAGGACCTGGCCTGCCTGGACAAGGTGGCCAAGTACCAGCTGTCGCGCACCCAGCGCCTCAGGTTCTATCTGCAGTACCGCGGTCGCGCGCGCCTCAGCGACAACGACAAGGGGCGCATCCGCGAGGTGCTGGACTATTTCAAGGGGCGGGAATGAACGAGGTATGGGCGGCCGAGGATCGGGCCGTGCTGGCCGGCCAGGGTCTGGACAGCTTCGCGGCGCTGTGGGCGCTGGAGCTGCCCGCGGTGGATGAACCCAACCAGGGGCGCGGCGGCTTCAGCCAGGTGTTTCGCCTGGACGTCGCCGGTCATGGCTACTACCTCAAGCGCCAGCGCGACTACCTGACCCGGACCCTGGCCCGCCCGCTGGGCGAGCCGACCTTTGCCCGCGAGAGTCGCAACATCCGCCGCTACGCCGAGCTCGGCATCCCGGCACTGGAGCTGGCCTATTACGGCGAGCGCCGCGACGACCAGGGCTGGCGCGCCATCCTGCTGACCCGGGCGCTGGATGACTGGCGCGATCTGGACAGCTGGCTGCGGGTCTGGCCGCACCTGGCGCCGGACGAGCGCCAGGCGGTGCTGGTCGCCGTCGGTGAACTGGCCCGGCAGCTGCACGGCGCCGGCCAGGTGCACGGCTGCTTCTATCCCAAGCATCTGTTCCTGCAGCGCCAGGGCGAAGGCCTGGTCGCGCGGCTGATCGATCTGGAAAAGACCCGGCCGCTGCTGTTCGGCCGGCGCGATCGCCTGCGCGATCTCGAACCCCTGCTGCGCCGCGCGCCGCAATGGCGTGAATCGGACATCGCCCGCCTGCTGGCGAGCTATCTGGACCAGCCGCTGGACAGCGCCGCCGTGCGGGACTGGAGCCAGCGTCTGGCCGGGCGTCGCCGCCACAAGGAGCGCAAGGCATGACCCTGGAGCAACTGGCCAGGGCCGGCCGCGCGCCAGCCCTGCCGCTGCGCATCGAACTGCCCGGTGGCGAACTGGAAGTGCTGTCGCTGCTCAGGGTGCTGCCCGGTCAGCGCTATGTCGGCGAAGCCCGCTGGCAGGGCCGGCGGGTGCTGGCCAAGCTGCTGGTCGGCGAGCGCGCGAGCCGGCAATTCGCCCGCGAGCGCGAGGGCTGTCGCCTGCTGGCGGCCGCCGCGGCGCCGACTCCCGCGCTGCTGGACAGCGGCGAGGCAGGCGGGCAGGGCGCCTGGCTGCTGTTCGACTTCATCGAGGCGGCGCCCAGCGTCGAGCAGCTCTGGCAGCAGGTGGCCGCCGAGCCACCCCTGTCGCCGGCGCAGAACGACTTGCTTGGCGCCGCCCTCGCCACCCTGGCGCGGCTGCATGCCCAGGGCCTCTGGCAAGCCGATCTGCACCTGGACAACCTGCTGGTCAAGGACGGCGCCGCTCTGGTCATAGATGCGGCGGACATCCAGGCCGAGAGCGTCGGCCAACCGCTGTCCCAGGCGCGGGTGCAGGAGAATCTGGCGGTGTTCTTCGCCCAGTTGCCGGCCGCCCTGGATGCCCAGCTGGAAGAACTGCTGATTCACTACCTGCTGGTCAATGCCGAGCACGCCCTGCGCCTCGACGCCCTGCTGGCGCGCACCGCCGAGATCCGCCGCTGGCGCCTGGCCGACTACCTGAAGAAGAGCGGTCGGGAGTGCACTCTGTTCGCCGTCACCCGCAGTGCCTTCGGCCTGATCGCCGTGCGCCGTACCTGGCTGAGTCGCCTGGAAGGCCTGCTGGCCGATCCCGATGCCGCCCTGGCCGGCCTGCCGACCTTCAAGGACGGCGGCGCCGCCACCGTGGCCCGGCTGCAGTGGCAGGGCCAGGACCTGGTGCTCAAGAGATACAACATCAAGGGCTTCGGCCACTGGCTGACGCGCTTCTGGCGACCGAGCCGGGCCTGGCACAGCTGGCGCGAAGGCCATCGCCTGCTGTTCCTCGGCATTCCCACCCCCGAGCCCCTGGCCGTGCGCGAGCGGCGCTTCCTCGGCCTGCGCGGTCGCGCCTATCTGGTCACGCCCTTCGTCGACGGACCCAATCTGCTGGAGCGTTTCGCCCCCTATGTGGATTCCGCACCGCCGGCGGCCGAGCTGGACGCCCTGCTGGCGCTGGTCGAGGCCCTGCGTCGCGAGCGCCTCGGCCATGGCGACTTCAAGGGCACCAACCTGATCTGGCACGACGGCCGCTGGCTGGTGATCGACCTCGACGCCCTGCAGGCCCACGGCAGCGACAGCGCCTATGCCAGTGCCTATGCCCGCGACCGTGCCCGCTTGCTGCGCAACTGGCCGGCCGACAGCGCCCTGCACCGGTTGCTCGACGAGCGCCTGCCGCCGGCTTGAGCGAAGCGCCGCCATCTGTACCAGGGCTGAATCGCCGTGCGCTAAGCCCCGCTCCGGCGTGCGGCCATTACCCGTGGCCTGCCTGAACGGCTATAATTCGCCGTTTTTGAGGCGAGGCGGGCCTGCAGCGGCCTCGCGAAACCCCGGCGAACTCCCCTGGCTTCGCCCTGTACAGAGGCTTTACCTGTGTCCCTGACCGTCCTTGGCCTGTCCGGCGCCCTCAGCCACGATCCCTCCGCCGCGCTCTATATCGACGGCAAGCTGATCGCCGCGGTGGAAGAAGAACGCTTCGTACGCGACAAGCATGCCAAGAATCGCATGCCCTACGAGTCGGCCAAGTTCTGCCTGGAGCAGGCCGGGATCACCCCCGCCGACGTCGACGTGGTGGCCATTCCCTATGCGCCCATCAGTCTCTTCGGCGAAGCCCGCTGGCACTACGCCAAGCGCTATGCCTACGCGCCGGATCGCGCCCTGGACGCCATCCTGTTCGGCAATCGCCGCTATCACCGCTACCAGAAGCGCATCGAGTGGTGCCTGGTGCAGCTCGGCTTCGACCTCAAGAAGGTCAAGCTGGAAGCCGTCGAGCACCACCTGGCCCACGCCTCCAGTGCCTATCACTGCTCGGGCTTCAGCGAAAAGACCGCGATCCTCGGCATCGATGGCAAGGGCGAATACGCCACCACCTTCTTCGGCTACGGCGAGAACGGCAAGATCCACAAGATCAAGGAGTTCTACGATCCGGACTCCCTGGGTGGCCTCTATGGCGCCCTCACCGAATTCCTCGGCTTCGAGATGCTCGACGGCGAATTCAAGGTCATGGGCATGGCGCCCTATGGCGATGCCAGCAAGTACGATTTCTCGCGCCTGGCGAAATTCGAGAACGGCGAGCTGATCATCAACACCGACTACGCCAACGTCATCGGTTTCCGCCGCTACAAGGAAAAGGGCAAGGGCTACTACTTCTCGCCCAAGCTGATCGAGTGGCTGGGGCCCAAGCGCGAAGGCGATATCGCCGACGATCCCTACATCCACTATGCCGCCAGCATGCAGGCGCTGTTCGAGAAGCTGGCGCTGGAGATGATGGACTACTACCTGGGCGACATCATCCGCCAGACCGGCAAGATTGCCTTTGCCGGCGGCTGCGCGCTCAACGTCAAGCTCAACCAGAAGATCATCGCCCGTCCCGAGGTCAAGGAGCTGTTCGTCCAGCCGGCTTCGGGCGATGCCGGCACCGCCGTCGGCGCTGCCGCCTACGTCTCCCATGCCCGCGGCGTGCCGGTGGAGAAGATGGAGCACGTCTATCTCGGCCCCGGCTACAGCAACGAAGACGTCATCGCCGCCTGCGCCCGCCATCCCAACGCACCCAAGTGGGAGCGGATCGACGACATGCCCCGGCGCATCGCCGAGATCATGGTGGCCGGCAATCCGGTGGCCTGGTTCCAGGGTCGCCTGGAATTCGGTCCGCGCGCCCTGGGCGGTCGCTCCATCATCGGCTGCCCCAGCGTGCCGGGCGTGGCCGATCGCATCAATGCCCAGATCAAGTTCCGCGAGCGCTGGCGGCCATTCTGCCCGTCCATGCTCGACACCGTGGCACCGCAGATGCTCAAGGTCGACCATCCCTCGCCCTTCATGACCTTTACCTTCGAGGTCAACGAAGAGTGGAAGAGCCGGGTACCCGAGGTGGTCCACGAAGACGGCACCTCCCGCGCCCAGGTGCTGGAGCGCCGACACAATCCGCGCTGGTACGACCTCATGGTCGAGCTGGAAAAGCTCACCGGCAACGGCGTGTCCCTCAACACCTCGCTCAACCGCCGCGGTGAACCCATGGTCTGCTCGCCCACCGACGCCCTGAACATGTTTTTCGGCTCGGATCTGCAGTATCTGATCATGGAAGACATCCTGGTGGTCAAGGAGGGGGCTGGCGTATGACGCGTTCCGCCGAACCGCGGGTGCTGCAGTTCTGTCACGGCTACGACGGTCCCTTCCTCGACTGCGCCCGCCAGACCGCCAGCCTCTTCGCGGGCAGCGGCTATCGCGTCACCACGGTCTTTCTCACCGGCACCGCCGACGCCGAGGTGGCGGCCGGCTGCGGCAGCGACGAGGTGCTGTTCCTGGAGTACTCTTCCCGGGACGTGCGCGGACTCAAGCTCGGCGCCATCCAGGCGCTGCGCGAGATCGTCCGTTCGCGGGGCATCCGCTTCGTCATCGCCCATCGCTTCAAGCCGATCTGGATCGCCTGCCTCGCCACCAATCTGCCGGTGATCGGCGTGCACCATGCCTTTGGCGACTACGACCGGCTCGGCCGGCGGCTGTTCGCCAAGCTGATGAGCAAGCGGCTGACCCTGCTGGGCGTCTCCGACGCGGTGCGCGACGAATTGCGCCTGCGCCTCAAGGACTGGCCCGCCGAGCGCATCGAGACCCTCTACAACCGCCTGGACGTCGAGGCGGTGGAGCGCGAACTCCTGCCGGCCGACCAGGCTCGCGCCGAGCTCAAGCTGCCCCATGACGCCTGGATCGTCGGCAACGTCGGTCGCCTGCATCCGGACAAGGATCAGGCCACGCTGCTGCGCGGCTTCGCCGCCGCCCTGCCGAATCTGCCGGCCAACGCCCTGCTGGCGATTCTCGGCAAGGGTCGCCTGGAAGAAGACCTCAAGGATCTGGCCCGCGAACTGGCCATCGCCGACCGGGTGCTGTTCCTTGGCCAGGTGGAAGGCGCCCGGCGCTATTTCAAGGCCTTCGACGTCTTCGCCCTGAGTTCCGACCACGAGCCCTTCGGCATGGTCCTGCTGGAAGCCATGGCCGCCGGCGTGCCCCTGATCGCCACCTCCTGCGGCGGCGCCCGGGAGATCGTCGAAGGCGTGGGCTTTCTCTTTCCCCTGGGCGACGCCGAGGCCCTGGGCCAGGGTCTGCAGCATCTGGGCCGCCTGGCGCCGAGCCAGAGACGCGCCTGCGTGCAGCACATGCGCGAGCGCCTGGCCGAGCGCTTCTCCGACGAGGCCGTGCGCCGCGACTTCTGGCGGCTGCCGATGGTCGCCGCCTTCAAGGCCCCGGCGCCGTGAAAGTCCTGTTCCTGGTCCAGAAGGAGCAACGCATCCTGCTGGACCACTTCTATGCCAGCATCGCCGCCCATTGCGACTGCGACCTGCGCTGGCTGAGCGACGAGGAACAGGCCGATCTGCGCGGCTATTTCCGCCGCGCCGTGCCCCAGCCCGAGCAATACGACCGCATCCTGCTGTTTCTGAGGTTCAAGAAGCAGCTCAAGCAGATCTCCTTCATTCGCAGCCTGCCCAATCTGGTGGAGCTGGAACACGACGCCTACCAGAATTTCATCCCCTGCAAGTACACCGGCAAATTCAGCCGCTACTACCGGGCCATGCCCCACGTCCGGGTGCTGGTCTCCGGCGCCGGGGTGGCGCGGCGGCTGCAGGAGGAGGGGATCGACGCCCACTTCGTGCCCAAGGGCTACGACGACAGTCGCCTGCGCGACCTGGGTGTCGAGCGCGACATCGAGCTGGGCTTCGTCGGCAGCCTGGGCAGCGTGGCCTACAGCGGCCGCAAGCAGCTGCTGGAAGATCTGGCCAGGGTCGAGCCGCTGCTGATCACCAAGACCCGCTCGGGCGACGAATACCTGCAGACGCTCAACCGCATCCGCTTCTTTGTCGGCGCCGATGTCGGCATGGGCGAATACATGATCAAGAACTTCGAGGCCATGGCCTGCGGCTGCGTGCTCTTCACCTATGACCAGGGCGAAGAAGAGAACCGGGCGCTGGGCTTCGAGGATGGCGTCAACGTGGTGCTCTATCGCTCGCTGGAGGAATTGCGCGAGAAACTCGCCCGGCTGCGAAGCGATCCGGCGCACGCCGCGGCCATCGCCAGGGCGGGAGAGGCCCTGGCGCGTCACTCTTTCGCCTTCGGCCACTTGGGTGAGCGCATCGTTTCGGCTATAACCCCAGCGCTGCGACCGGCCGTCGCACCGGGGTTCCTCCGCCGCCTGCTGAGCTGGCTGGGACGCTGATGCGCCGCGCAAGGTCCGGCTTTCGACTCAACTGGCAGAAAGGGTAGAACGTGCAGTTTTCCGCCGACAGCGACATCTCTATGGTCGTCACCAGCTGCGGGCGCTTCGACCTGCTCAGGCAGACGCTGGCGACCTTCGACGAATTCAACACCGCGCCCATCCGCCGGGTCTTCATCACCGAGGACTCCGGCGACGAGGCGGTACGCGACTGCATCCCGGCGCACTGGCGCGAGCACACCGAGTTCATCGTCAACAACCCCAAGCTCGGCCAGATGCGCAGCGTCGACGCCGCCTATGCCCGGGTCGAGACAAGCTGGATCTTTCACTGCGAAGACGACTGGGCCTTCTATCGCCCGGGCTTCATCGAGGATTCCCAGGCGCTGCTGGAGGCCGATCCCCAGGCGCTGCAGGTCTGGCTGCGCAGCCATGCCCATGACCTGGCGATCCACAGCCCCTACGTCTATCTCAAGCCGCGCCAGGTGCATGCCGGCATCGCCTTTCATGAGGTCGGCTCGCACAAGCCCGAATGGCAGGGCTTTTCCTTCAATCCCGGTCTGCGCCGGCGCGCCGACTACCTGCTGCACGCGCCCTATGGCGACCTGAGCGGCGAGAAGGAACTGTCCCGGCGCTATGCCGACGCCCAGCGCCACGCGCTGATCCTGGAAAACGATGCCGTGCTGCACACCGGCTTCGGCCAGCACGTGGTCAGCGACAAGGACCGCAACGACAAGCGGAAGCGCCGGCGGATGGAACGCATCAAACTGGCACTGGCCTTCCTGGTCGGTGCACTCCTGGGAGCCCTGTTGTGGTGACACCCTTGCTCGATCGCCTGCAGCAGAGTCGCTATTTCACCCTGGCGGTGCTGGTGTTCATGGCCGCCTACCTGTGCATACCCACGGCCAAGTGGATCAACAGCTACTTCTATGCGGCGATCGCCCTGCCGGCGCTGATCCTCTTCGTGCTGCGCCCGCGGCTGATCGACTGGCGCTCGCCGCTGCTGCTGCTCTGGCTGGTGTTTCTCGCCTGGTTCATCGTGCCGGGGGTGCGGGCCGAGGAGGGGCAGTTCTTCAAGCACATCCTCTATGTGCTGCTGTTCGTGCTGAGCGTGGCCTGCCTGGTGGATGGCGACTTCTTTCGCCGGCCCGGCTTCGTGCGCCTGGCCTTCTGGGTGGTCTGCGCCTATGCCGTGGGCTCCAGCCTGGTGTTCTGGCTCACCGGCCACTATGCCGTCGGCCAGCGGGTCATCCACCTGCCGGGACGCATCTCCAATCCCATCTATGTGAGCATCTGGATGGTCTGCCTGGGCGGCCTGGCGGCGCCCACCTGGATCCGCGAGCGGCGCTGGATCGAGTTGCTGGCGGCGGTGGTGGTCACCATCGTCGGCATCTCCTTCGCCCTGCAGACCCGCACCGGCCTGGTCGGCATCGGCTTCCTGGCCGCCCTCGGCGTGCTCTTCGCCTTTCCGCGCTTTCCGCTGCGTACCCTGGCGCTGGTGGTCCTGGTCAGTGCCCTGATTGCCGGGGTGATCCAGGTGGTGCACACCGAAGCCTGGTTCGTCGCCTTTTGGGGCCGCGCGGATTCCGGGCGCATCGAGCTGTTCCACTTCATGATCAAGGACTGGGAGTCCTGCGGCTGGTGGCTGGGCTGCGGTCTGGGCTATCAGAGTCACGACCTGCTGCACGGCACCGAGGCCATCCAGCACCCGCACAACATCTTCGTGTCCTTCGGCATCTACACCGGCCTGGTGTCGCTGCTGATCTTTGGCGTGCTGATGCTGGCCAGCCTGGGCGCGGCCCTGCGCCAGCGCGATCCCTGGGGACTCTATCTGGCCGTGGCCCTGCTGATGCTCAATTTCGATGGCGCCAAGCTGATCGGCAATCCGGACGAGTTGTGGCCGCTGGTGCTGTTGCCCGCGGCGATGATCGCCGGCGCGGAGGTGCAGCGCCGGCGCAAGCTGGCGCTGGGACAGGCGGTGCCGGTCTAGTGTGGTGTTTCAGAAGTTCGCGCAAGAATCGGCGAGTGATTTTTTTGGTATGGGCTAGGCGCCGCGACGAGTCATAGCAGGGCTATGGCGAGGAGCGGCAACGCCGCCAAGGCCAAAAAAGTGCCGCCGAAATTGTGCAGGTAATTTCTGAAACACCGCACTAGTCCTGGAGTTGCCGGTCGAGCTCGCGCCAGTCCAGGGGCTGGCGGCAGGCTTCGGCATAGGCCCTGAGGAAGGGTTCGCGACCGGGTTCGAACAGCCAGTCGCGATCCTCGGTATAGCGCAGCAGGTGGTGGAAGTTGCGCACCCGCAGGCGCAGCGGCAGACGGCGCGCATGGCAGCGCAGGTCGGCGATATCGATCAGCCCCAGTTCGCCTTCCGGCGTCAGCACCACGTTGCCCAGGTGCAGCGAACGGAAATAGACACCACTGTCGTGCAATTCGGCGATGAAGCGACCCAGCGCAGGCCGCAGGGTCGCGGCCTCGCTCGAGGTACGCAGTTGACGCAGGGTGGCGCCCGGCAGCGGACTGTAGTGCACCAGGTCGCGCTGCAGCGAGGCGGCGCGATAGACCTCCAGAACCTGCGGGCAGGGGATGCCGCGCTCGGTCAGTTGGCGGGCGTTGTCGGCAAAACGCTGGGCGTAGGGAAACAGCGCCGCCGAGGTCAACAGCCGCTTGCGGCGAAACAGCTTGAGATAGCTGCCATCGGTGAGGCGCAGGACCTTGTCGCCATGGTGGTCGGCTTCCACTACCTGGGCGGCGTCGCGCAGTTCGAGATAGCGCGAATGTTCGAGAGGCTTCATGCAGGACCCGTCAACGTCAGGGCGTGCATGTTACCCGAAGGTGGCAGGCTGTGAAGTGACCCTTACGACCTATCCGGCCGCTTGTTGCTAGAATCAGATTTTTGCCGGCAGCTTTACATGCGCCCAACACGCCAACTCCTGTATTTCGTCTACGGCGGTGCTCAGGCCTATCGGCAGGAGCTGAAATTCAGCCTGCTCAGCGCCCTGCACTGGCGCCAGGGCCAGGACATCGCCCTCCGTATCCTGACCGATCGGCCGCAGGACTATCGCGGCTGGCCGGTTGAAGTGCTGGCCATCGAGGGGGCGACGCTCAAGGCCTGGCAGGGGCAGCACGGCTATCTGCACCGCAGCAAGGCCTGCGCCATCGCCTGGGCGCTGCCCGCCGCCGACAAGACCCTGTTCCTCGACAGCGATACCGTGGTCCAGACGCCGCTGGCCGCGCTGTTCGACGGCATCGATGAGCAGCGCGGGTTGATGGACATCGAGGAGTGGCCGTGGCGCAAGGCCCGTACCCGTCCGGAATTCGCCCGTTTCGCCGCCGCCCTGGCCGCGCGTGGCCAGGAGCCGGCGGAAGAGACCCGGCTCTATAACAGCGGCGTCTGCGGTCTGGCACGCAGCCATCTGCCGCGGGTCGAGCGGGCCATCGCCCTGATCGACGACTGGCATGGCCACGATGAGGAGGTCCATACCCTGGAGCAGATCGCCCTGTCGTTCAGCCTGGCGGATCTGGCCATCAGCGCGGCGCGCGGTCCCGTGCGCCACTACTACGCGGAAAAGCGCTTTCTGCACTTCATGCTGGCGCACTTCTTCGAGCGCTATGGCGAAGACTATTCCCCGGAGTTACAGCGGCACTGGCAGGAGGTGCCGCTGACCAAGCCGCTGCCGGATGTCTGGACCCGCCTGCGGGTGAAGTGGCAACTGGCCGGACTGGACAAGCAGCGCGCGAGTCTGGGGCGCAAGCTGCTCTATGGCTGCCTGGCACCCCAGGACAGCTATGCCCGCGCCTGCCGCCACGTCTGGTGGGAGCGGGCGCTGAGCGAGCGCCTCGGCGGCGGTGATCGCCAGGCCTTCGCCGAAGGCATCTGGCCCAACGACCTGCCGCGTCCGCACCTGGCCGACGAAGCCAGCGCGGCCCTCGACTACCTGCGCAAGCGGGTGCGCGGCTAGGCCGCCATCCTCAGGAAAGCCCATGCGAACGCTCTTTCTCGTCGTCCTCTATGGCTTGCGCCCTGGGGAGTCGGCCACCCTCGACAGCCTGCTGGCCCAGCCCTCTGCCAGCCTGCCGGCCGACAGCGTCCTGCTGGTCTGGAACAACGGGCCCCAGCCCCTGGCTCAGGCGGATCGCCAGACGCTGCTCGCCGCGCCGGGCTGGACGGAGGTGCTCATCAGCGAGGACCTCGGCAATCCGCCGCTGAGCCGGGTCTACAACCAGGCCTTGCGGCTGGGCGCCGAGCGCCTGGTGATCTTCGACCAGGACACCGTGGTGGACGCACGCTTTCTGCAGGCGCTCGGGCAGCAGGCCGAGTTGCTGGTGCCCCTGGTGCTGGGGGCGGGCGCCATCCGCTATCCCCATCAGTACAAGGCGGTGGTGACCGTGGAGGGCCCCCTGGATCCCCAGGCTACCGTGACCATAAGTTCGGGGCTGTGCCTGACGCAGGGCCTGGCCGCGCGTATCGCGGCCCGCCACGGCGATGTCTTCGACGAGCGCTTCGCCCTCTATGGCGTCGATGTCTCCTTTTTCCTGCGGGTGCAGGCGCTGGCGCGGGAAGAGCCGGTCGAACTGCTTTGCGCGGGCATCCTCGACCATTCGCTGTCCGAGCTGGAAGCCGAGACCCCGGCCCAGCGGCGCTTTCGCGACATCGAGAAATTCTATGTCGCCCTGCTGCTGCGCCTGCATTACAAGGGCGCCTCGCGCGGCAAGGTGCTGCGCTATCTGGGCCGGCAGCTCTTGGGCAACCGGCTGTATCTGTATGGCGTCCTGCCGCAGATGCTGCGGACCGTCCTCAGCGGGCGGCATCCCCGGGCGTAGTGCCCGGCAGCGGGCGGATCACCGCCTCGTGGCGGCTGTAGTAGAGGCTGTCGGCGGGGATGTCGCGCATCACCAGGGCGCCGGCGCCGACCACCACATTGTCACCGATGGTCAGGTGGTCGCCGACGATGCAGACGTGGGCGCCGAGGCTGACGTTGTCGCCGATGAAGATGCCGACCAGTCGCGCCGGATCATCGCTCTTGATGCCGATGGTGGTGTGCTGGCGGATCATCACGTTGCGCCCGATCACCGCCAGATTCGACACGCAGATGCCCATGCGATGGGGCAGGCGCAGTCCGGGACCGATGCGCGCGCCCAGCAGGATCTCGATATTGTGCCGGCGGATCAGCCGGCGATTGATGCGCTCGGCCAGCTTGCGATAGTTGAGCAGGCCGCGCGGGCGGCAGTAGAGAAATTGCGCCAGGCGATACCAGAACAGAAAGCTCGGACTCTCTCCGGCCGCTACGCGCCGGAACAGGCGCTTGAGGCGCAAGGGCTTGCCCGGCGCATCCAGCACCTCCACGCGCCAGAAGTCCTTGAGTTCGGCGAAGGTGGCGATGAGTGGGGGCATGACGGACGTTCCGGAGCAGGGGAGGGCAAGCCTAGCGGAAAATCCCGCCGCTGGGTCGGCGGCAGGTGCGTGTTAACATGGCGCTTTTGCGTCACGACGAGACCATGAGCCAAGACTCCCCTGCGCAGACCTCCAGTCTGAAGATCTATTTCCGCCTGCTCGGCTACGTGCGGCCCTACATCGGCATGTTCGCCCTGAGTATCGTCGGCTTCCTGATTTTCGCCTCCACCCAGCCGATGCTGGCGGGCATCCTCAAGTACTTCGTCGATGGCCTGAACAACCCCAATGCCTCCATGTTTCCGGGCTGGCCCATCGTCGGTGGCCTGCACCTGGTGCAGGCGGTGCCGCTGATGATCATCCTGATCGCCGCCTGGCAGGGCGTCGGTTCCTTTCTCGGCAACTACTTCCTGGCGCGGGTCTCCCTCGGCCTGGTGCACGACCTGCGGGTGGCGCTGTTCAACCACATGCTGCGGCTGCCCAATCGCTACTTCGACGCCAACAACTCGGGTCATCTGATCTCGCGCATCACCTTCAACGTCACCATGGTGACCGGCGCCGCTACCGAGGCGATCAAGGTGGTGATCCGCGAAGGCATGACCGTGGTCTTCCTGTTCGCTTCCCTGCTGTGGATGAACTGGAAACTGACCCTGGTGATGGTGGCCATCCTGCCGCTGATCGCCCTGATGGTGACCAGCGCCAGTCGCAAGTTCCGCAAGCAGAGCAGCAAGATCCAGTCGGCCATGGGCGACGTCACCCACATCACCTCCGAAGCCATCCAGGGCTATCGGGTGGTGCGCAGCTTCGGTGGCGAGCGCTACGAGCAGCAGCGCTTCCTCGATTCCAGCACGGCCAACACCGACAAGCAGCTGACCATGACCAAGACCGGCGCGGTCTATACGCCCATGCTGCAGCTGGTCATCTACTCGGCCATGGCGGTGCTGATGTTCCTGGTGCTCTGGCTGCGCGGCGAAGCCTCCGCCGGTGACCTGGTGGCCTACATCACCATGGCCGGCCTCTTGCCCAAGCCGATCCGCCAGCTCTCCGAGGTCAGCTCCACCATCCAGCGCGGCGTGGCCGGCGCGGAAAGCATCTTCGAGCAACTCGACGAACCCGCCGAGCGCGACGAAGGCCGCGAAGAGCGCGAGCGCGTCCAGGGTCGCCTGGAGGTGCGCAACCTGACCTTCCGCTATCCGGGTACCGAGAAGGCGGTGCTGGAAGGCATCGACTTCGTCGCCGAGCCCGGCCAGATGGTGGCCCTGGTGGGTCGCTCGGGCAGCGGCAAGTCGACCCTGGCCAATCTCATCCCGCGCTTCTACCAGCACGAAGAGGGCGAGATCCTCCTCGATGGCCTGGAGATCCAGGACTATCGCCTGACCAACCTGCGCCGGCACATCGCCCTGGTCACCCAGCACGTCACCCTGTTCAACGACAGCGTCACCAACAACATCGCCTATGGCGATCTGGCCGGGGCGCCCATGGAGCAGGTCAGGGCGGCGGCCGAGGCGGCCTATGCCGACGAATTCATCGAGCGTCTGCCGCAGCAGTACGACACCCAGGTCGGCGAGAACGGTGTGCTGCTCTCCGGCGGCCAGCGCCAGCGCCTGGCCATCGCCCGGGCCCTGCTGAAGAACGCGCCGCTGCTGATCCTCGACGAGGCCACCTCGGCGCTGGACACCGAGTCCGAGCGCCACATCCAGGCCGCACTGGATCGCGTCATGCAGGGCCGTACCACCCTGGTGATCGCCCACCGCCTCTCCACCATCGAGAAGGCCGACCTGATCCTGGTGATGGATAATGGCCGCATCGTCGAGCGTGGCAGCCATGGCGAGCTCCTGGCGCTGAACGGCTACTATGCGCGGCTGCATGCCAAGCAGTTCGAGGAGGTCGCGCCGCCGGCGCCGACGATCGAATGCTGAACAGATTCCGCTTCTGGCGCGAGCGCGGCTGGACCACGATTTCCGCCGCCGACTATGCCGCCACCTGGCAGCGTCATGGCGGCAGCGTCGCCACCCACCCCGAGGTCATCGCCCGCCTGGCCGAGCTGGCCGGCATCCCGGTGCGCTACCTGGGCTGGCCCGGCGCGGATGGCCTGCAGGCGGCGGTACCCTGCTGGGGGCGCGAGCTGGCGCTGTCGCGTTCGGTGCTGAAGAAGCGCCGCCAGCGTGCCCTGTTCGACCTGGGCAACGCCGAGATCATCCTGCCGGCCGCCCCTGGCGCGCTGGCGCCCCTGCGCCAGCGCGCCCGCTATCTGTCGCCGCTGTGCGACGAGCGTTTCGCCGGTCTGCGCCGGCAGAGCGAAGAGCTGGCCATGCTCCGCGAGCCGGAAGCCTGGTCGAAGAAATTCCGCTACAACCAGAGACGCGAGCAGCGCCTGTTCGAAGACGCCGGTGGCCGCGTGGTCCCCATGGCCGAGCTGGACAGCGCCGAGCAGGCGCGGATCTATGCGCAGTTGTTCGAGGCGCGCTGGGGCTTCGAGGTGCCGGGCAAGGCGCGGCTGGCCGAGGTGTTCGCCCTGCTGCGGGAATTCATGACCGGTTCGCTGCTCATGCTCGGCGAGCGCCCGGTGGCGATCCAGGTGCTCTATCGGGTGGAAGCGCCCGACTGGATCAGCGTCGAGTACGTCAACGGCGGCGTCGATCCCGCGGCCAGCGACCTGAGTCCGGGCAGCGTCCTCACCTATCTGAACACCCAGGCCGCCTGGCAGGACGCCCGCGCCCTGGGCAAGACGTTGCGTTATTCCTTCGGCCGCGCCGATCGCGACTACAAGGACCGCTGGTGCCACCGCGTCACCGTCTTCGAGAGCTGAGATGACCGCCCGCAAACAAGCCCTGCTCAAACGTCACCGCCGCCACAAGCGGCTGGTCCTGGCGGTCATCGCCGTCGTGCTGCTCGGCTGCCTGGCGCTGGGGCCCTGGTGGAGCGCGCCGCTGCTGGCGCTGCTGGTGTGGCTCGGCCACGAGGCCTGGTTCGCCGATCACCTCTTCTATTCGCCGCGCGACAATTACAGCTATCAGTTCCCTGCCGACACCCTGGTGCTGGGCCTGCATCTGCGGCACGGTCGCCTGGCCGCGGTGGAATTGCCGCCGGGCGAGCTGACGCTGTTCCTGGAATGCCGCCTCAAGGCCAGTTGGCTGGGCCGATTACTGGATCCCCAAGTACGTCTGCGCGCAGGTGACGACGCGGATCGCCAGGACTTCGAGCGCGGCGTGGCCGGGCGGCGCTATGTCAATCTCAGCGGCTATACCGAGGCCCTGCGGCGCGGCGAATTGCACCTCTGGACGCGCTTCTGCCGGCTGCAGGGCGAGTTGCGCCTGCACGTCTTCGCCCAGCCGGATCTTCGCAGCAAGAGAGTGATGGTCATCGCGCCCCACGCCGACGACGCCGAGCTGGCCGCCTTCGGTCTCTACAGCCAGGCGCGGGAAGCCAGCATCGTCACCCTGACCCAGGGCGAGATCGAGGCCGGGTACTACCAGCGCCTGGGTCTCGATCGCCAGACGGCGGCCCGGCTCAAGGGGCGCCTGCGCACCTGGGACAGCCTGGTCACCCCGCTGTGGGGTGGGGTACCAACAGAGCGTTGCGTGCAGCTGGGCTACTACTGCCTGCAGCTGCCGGCCATGCGCCAGGCGCCGGAAGACGCCTTCGGCTCCCGCGAATCCGGCGAAGGCGATGTGCGCAGTGCCCGTCGCCACAACCCCCTGCAACTGCCCGGCGATGTCGACGGCGCCCCCACCTGGCGCAACCTGGTGGCCGATCTGGTGGCCCTGCTGGAGCACTTCCGCCCCGAGGTGGTGGTGCTGCCGCATCCGCAGATCGATCCCCATGCCGATCACGTGGCCAGCACCCAGGCCCTGCGTGAAGCCCTGACCCTCAGCCAGTGGCAGCCCGAGCTCGAATTGCTCTACGCCAATCACCTGCACGACAACGACCGCTGGCCCATGGGCCCGGCCGAGGGCGGCATCGCCCTGCCACCCGCCATCGAGACGCCGGCACCCCTGGTGCCCTGGAGTCCGCTGCTGACCCCCGAACGGCGGCTGGACAAGGCCATGGCCCTGGGGATGCAGCACGACCTGCTGGTGCCGCTGCCGGCCAAGAAGCGCCTGCGCCGGGCCATCCAGTGGCTGCTGGCCGGTCGCCGCTGGCCGCGCACCGGGGAAGACGAATTCTTCCGCAAGGCCGTGCGGCGTCACGAGCTGTTCTGGCTAAGCCGCCGCGACGAGCTCTGACCCCGGACTCTCCCGCCGGCAGGCGCTTCCGGGGCGCCTTGGCCCCTATGCTATGATCGCCGCCATTTTCGCGCTTTGGAGCCTGTCCCTATGAAGCTGACCATGCCTCGCTTCGATCTCGCGCCGGTCCTGGTGGTTGGCGACGTGATGCTCGACCGCTACTGGCACGGCACCACCTCGCGGATCTCCCCCGAGGCGCCGGTGCCCGTGGTCCGCGTCGACCAGCACGAGGATCGTCCCGGTGGCGCGGCCAACGTCGCCCTCAACATCGCCGCCCTGGGCGCGCCGGCCTACCTGGTCGGCGTCACCGGTCAGGACGAAGCTGCCGATGCCCTCACCGACAGCCTGAGAGCCGCCCACGTGCAGGTGCGCTTCCAGCGCATCGCCCAGCAGCCGACCATCGTCAAGCTGCGCATCATGAGTCGCCACCAGCAGCTGATCCGCGTCGACTTCGAAGAGCCCTTCGACACCGATCCCCAGGCGCTGGCCTCGGACACCGCCGCCATGCTGGCCGGGGTCAAGGTGCTGGTGCTGTCCGACTACGGCAAGGGCGCGCTGAAGAACCACCAGGCGCTGATCCAGCTGGCCAAGGCCCGCAACATCCCGGTGCTGGCCGATCCGAAGGGCAAGGATTTCTCCATCTATCGTGGCGCCAGCCTGATCACGCCGAATCTGTCCGAATTCGAAGCCATCGTCGGTGTCTGCGCCGACGATGCCGAGCTGGTCGCCAAGGGCAACGAGCTGATGGCGCGCCTGGAGCTGGGCGCCCTGCTGGTGACCCGTGGCGAGCACGGCATGACCCTGCTGCGTCCCGCCCAGCCGGCCCTGCACCTGCCGGCCCGGGCCCGCGAGGTGTTCGACGTCACCGGCGCCGGCGACACCGTGATCTCCACCCTGGCCGCCGCCCTGGCCGCCGGTGAAGACCTGCCGCAGGCCGTGGGGCTGGCCAATCTGGCTGCCGGTATCGTGGTCGGCAAGCTGGGCACCGCCGCCATCAGCGCCCCCGAGCTGCGTCGCGCGGTGCAGCGTTCGGAAGGCTCCGAGCGCGGCGTCCTGTCCCTCGAACAATTGCAGCTGGCCATCGAGGACGCTCGCGCCCATGGCGAGAAGATCGTCTTCACCAACGGCTGCTTCGACATCCTCCACGCCGGTCACGTGACCTATCTGGAACAGGCACGCGCCCAGGGCGATCGGCTGATCGTGGCGGTCAACGACGATGCCTCGGTGACCCGGCTGAAAGGCCCCGGTCGACCGATCAACAGCGTCGACCGGCGCATGGCGGTGCTGGCCGGCCTCGGCGCGGTGGACTGGGTCATCCCCTTCAGCGAGAACACCCCGGAGCGCCTGCTGGAACAGGTGCGCCCGGACGTGCTGGTCAAGGGCGGCGACTACAAGAGCGTGGACGAGGTGGTCGGCGCCCAGATCGTGCAGGGCTACGGCGGCGAGGTGCGCATCCTCGGTCTGGTGGAGAACAGCTCCACCACCGCCATCGTCGAGCGCATTCGCAACCGTACCTGAGCCCGGACGCTCGGGTTAAGCTGGCGCAGAACCGCTACGGAGCTGCGCCATGTCCTCGACGCCCCTGCTGATCCTGGGTACTGCCGTTTCCAATGACCAGAGCGCTGGTCAACCGCTCGGCCATCCACTCAAGCTGGCCAACCGCCACGGCCTGATCGCCGGCGCCACGGGCACCGGCAAGACCGTGACCCTGCAGCGCCTCGCCGAAGCCTTCAGCGATGCCGGCGTCGCGGTCTTCGCCGCCGACATCAAGGGCGATCTCTGCGGCCTCGGCGCGGCCGGCGCCCCCCAGGGCAAGCTGGCCGAGCGCATCGCCGCCCAAGGCCTGCCGCACCAGTCCCAGGCCTATCCGGTCACCCTCTGGGACGTCGATGGCCGGAGCGGTCATCCGCTGCGCACCACCCTGAGCGAGATGGGCCCGCTGCTGCTGGGCAATCTGCTGGAGCTGACCGACAGCCAGCAGGCCGCCTTGCACGCCGCCTTCAAGGTAGCCGATCGCGAAGGCCTGCTGCTGCTCGACCTCAAGGACCTCAAGGCGGTCCTCAATCATCTGCGCGAACAGCCCGACGCCCTGGGCGAGGACCGTGCCCTGTTCACTGGCGCCTCGGCCCAGGCGCTGCTGCGCAGGCTGGCGACCCTGGAGCAGCAGGGCGCCGAGGCCTTCTTCGGCGAGCCGGCCCTGCAACTGGAAGACGTGCTGCGCCCCGAGCCTGACGGCCGTGGACGCATCCACCTGCTCGACGCCAGCCGCCTGGTGCACGAGGCGCCCAAGGTCTACGCCACCTTTCTGATCTGGCTGCTGGCCGAGCTGTTCGAGCAGTTGCCCGAGCGTGGCGATGCCGATAAGCCGGTGCTGGCGCTGTTCTTCGACGAGGCCCACCTGCTGTTTGGCGACACCCCCAAGGCCCTGCGCGATCGCCTGGAGCAGGTGGTGCGGCTGATCCGTTCCAAGGGCGTCGGCGTCTATTTCGTCACCCAGTCCCCCGCCGATCTGCCGGATACCATCCTGGCCCAGCTCGGCTTGCGCATCCAGCACGGCCTGCGCGCCTTTACCGCCCGGGAGCAGAAGGCGCTGCGCGCGGTGGCCGACGGCTTCCGCCCCAATCCGGCCTTCGACAGCCTGGAGGTGCTGACCGAGCTGGGCATTGGCGAGGCCCTGGTGGGCAGCCTGGAAGACAAGGGCACGCCGGCGATGGTCCAGCGCGTGGCCATCGCCCCGCCGCAATCCCGGGTCGGCCCGCTGAGCGAAGCCGAGCGCCAGACGCTGATCCGTCAGTCGCCCCAGGCGGGTCGCTATGACCGGGCCGTGGATCGCGAATCGGCCTACGAGATCCTGCGGGATCGTCAGGCCGAGCGGGTCCCGGCGCAGGCGCCGGTAGCGGAAAAGACCCAGAGCGGGCAGGGTGGTGCCCTCGGCGATCTGGTGGGCGAACTCGCGGGCAATGCGCTCAGGAGCGCGGCGCGCCAGGCGGCCAATCAGCTCGGGCGGCAGCTGGTACGGGGACTGCTCGGCTCCCTGCTGGGTGGCAGGCGCCGCTAGCCGATCCGCAGGTAAAAAAAGACCCCGCCTGGGCGGGGTCTTCTAGCTTCACGCAGTCGTTACATGCGCGGGGCGACGGGGTTGGCGTCGTTGGAGATGGTCACTTCCACGCGACGGTTCAGGGCGCGGTCGGAGGCGTTGCTGTTGCTGGCCACCGGGAAGTTCTTGCCATAGCCACGGGCCTGGATGCGGCTCGGCTCGACGCCAGCGCTGACCAGGGCGGTCTGGATGGCCTGGGCGCGACGCTCGGACAGCTGCTGGTTGTAGGAGTCGCTGCCGACGCTGTCGGTGTAGCCCTCGACGATCACCTTGCGCTCGGGATTCTGCTTCAGGTAATCGGCCAGCTTCTGGGCGTTGGCATAGCCCTGGGGCTTGAGTTCGGCCTTGTTGAAGTCGAACAGCACGTTGCCGAAGGTCACCACGGTGCCGCGCTCGGTCTGCTTGGCCTGCAGGGCATCCTGCAGCTGCTTGAGCTGGGCGGTACGGGCGTCCAGGCGAGCCTGGGTGCGCTCGGCATCGACGCCCTGCATCTGGGCTTCGGTCATGCGCAGCTTGATGGTCTGCATGGCCGTCTGGATGCGCTGGTTGGTCAGGTAGGCCAGCTGGTCGACGGTCTTCTCGTTTTCACCGTCCTTGTAGGCCTTCTCGGTCTTCTGCAGCCAGGTACCGGCGTCCTTGGTCTCCAGGGCGGCCAGCTGGGCGGCCTGCGGCTGGGATTCCAGGGCGGAGTAGTCGGACTTGGCCTTTTCCAGGTTGGGGTTGGGCGGCGTGGAGCACGCGGCCAGGGCCAGGCTGAGCAGCGACACGGCAGGGATCAGAATGTGTTTACGCATGATGGTCGTCCTTTTAATTCGTGAAGGGAGGAAAGGGGCGGTCGCTTACTGCTGGACCTTCTTCTGCAGGTTCTGCTGGAGCTGCAGGTTGATCTGACCTTCCTCACGGATCTGCTGGATGCTGTTCTGGGCATCCTTGAGCGCGGCATCGGCCTTCGCGGCCTGGGTCTTGCGGGTGGCCAGGCGGGCATCCCACTCGGCCTGCTCGGCCAGTTGCTTGGCTTCGTCGTACTTCTCGTTGGAGAGAGCGGTCTGGGCCTGGGTCCACTTGTCCTGGGCCGACTTGGTCTCGATGGGCGCGAACTGGTTGCCACCGGAGCTCACGGCCTCGTTGACGGCGGACTGGGTCACGGCCATCTGCGCGGTCGGCGGATTGCCGGCGCAACCGGCCAGCAACAGCGAGCTGCCCAGGGCAAGGGCTGCCAGTTTCAGGGTGCAGGCTTTGGAAAGGGACTTTTGGGCAGTGGCACTCTTCATGGATTCAAGCTCCGTTGTTGATCCGAAAAGCGCGCCGCCGGCACGGGCAGGGCGGGCGCCTGGTCATGTAAAGCCGCATGTGGAAACAAGCCCGGCGCGGCCCTGAGAGGCCCGAGGCGGGTGCTGACAACCAGCCCTCGTCCAGCGCTGCGGTCTGAATGTGTGACCGCTCATCCGACAAAAATGTTCACTGGCTATCGAATTTCGCCAGGGCGCGGAGGCCCTTGGCAGAGCGGTAGCGCTGTAGGTAAAGGTGCAGGTCGGCGGCTAGTCGGGCGTTTCGGACTGCAGGCGATGCAGGTGCTTGCGCGCCAATTCGAGAAAGCGCGGGGTGGTGCCGGCATCGGCGTAGAGGGGATCGCCAAGCTCGTCGGTGGCCACCACGTCCTCGCCCTGCACATAGGGAAAGCTGGCCTCCAGCTCTTCGAAGGCGGCCGCCAGCAATTCACCGAGCAGGGCCTCGGGCGTGCGCTGGGGATAGAGTTCGCAGAGGGCCTCGAGACGGGCCGCGGTCTCCAGCTCCAGGTCGAGGTGGTAGCGGCGGGTGGTGCTGGAGGTGGTGGCCTGCTGCTCCCATTGGTGAGCGAGTTCGCGAATCTTCATGGGCATCTCCCGTGGCTTAGGCAAAGGTCGGATATTCAGGTCGAGCGCGGCTGGGCACCCTGCAACAGCCGGGGCTTGCAACCGTGACAGCGGGGTGCTGTCCTCTGCGCTAGACCGCAGCGGTTGCCGTGAGGTCCGAACCGGTACTTTCGAGGAGCACGAGATGGTGGAAATCGATGTTCGCCTGCGCGAGCAGGTGCGTTTGCTGGGTGAGCTCCTGGGGCAGACCATTGCCGACCAGCATGGCGCGGCCTTTCTCGACAAGATCGAGCGGATCCGCAAGGGCGCCAAGGCCGCCCGTGGCGGCTCCGCGGAGGGTGCCCGCCAACTGGGCGACACCCTGGATACCCTGGCCGAAGACGAACTGCTGCCGGTGGCGCGGGCCTTCAGTCACTTTCTCAACCTCGCCAACATCGCCGAGGAATATCACCGGGTCAGACGCCGCACCGAAGACGAGCCGCCGCCCTTCGAGCAGCAGGTACTGCCGGAATTGCTGGAGCGCCTGGGCGCGGCCGGTCAAGCGGGTAGCGAGCTGGCCGAGCGGGTGGCGGCGCTGGACATCGATCTGGTGCTGACCGCCCACCCCACCGAGGTCTCGCGGCGGACCCTGATCCAGAAATACGACGAGATCAGCGCGCAGCTGGCGGCCCTCGATCATCGCGACCTGACCTCCGCCGAGGTGGCCGCCATCGAGGCACGGCTGCGTCGGCTGATCGCCGAGGCCTGGCACACCGAGGAGATCCGCCGCCAGCGGCCGACGCCGGTGGACGAAGCCAAGTGGGGCTTCGCGGTGATCGAGAATTCGCTGTGGCAGGCGATCCCCAGCCTGCTGCGCAAGTTGGACGACTGCCTACAGGAACGCACCGGCCAGCGCCTGCCGCTGACCGCGGCGCCGGTACGCTTTTCCTCCTGGATGGGCGGCGATCGCGATGGCAATCCCAACGTCACCGCCGCCATCACCCGCGAGGTGCTGCTGCTGGCGCGCTGGATGGCCGCCGATCTCTACCTGCGCGATGTCGACCGGCTGGCCGCGGAGCTGTCCATGCAGGCGGCGAGTCCGGCCCTGCGCGAACAGGCCGGCGATCACCCGGAACCCTATCGCAAGGTGCTCAAGGTGCTGCGCGAGCGGTTGCAGATCACCCGCAGCTGGGCGGCCCATGCCATCACCGATCCCCATGCCGGCGCCCGTCATATCCTCAGCGACAACGCCGAGCTGATCGCCCCGCTGCAGCTGTGCTACGACTCCCTGCAGCACTGTGGCCTGGGCGTCATCGCCGATGGCTCCCTGCTCGATACCCTGCGCCGGGCCCGTACCTTCGGTCTCTATCTGGTGCGCCTGGACATCCGCCAGGACGCCGCGCGCCATGCCGCGGCCCTGGCCGATATCTGCCGCTATCTCGATCTGGGCGACTACGCCGCCTGGAGCGAGGCACAGCGCCTGGAATTCCTGCGTGGCGAGCTCGGCAGCCGGCGTCCCCTGCTGCCGCTGGACGCCGAGCTGGAGGCCGATACCCAGGAGGTGCTCGCCACCTGCCGCGTGATCGCCGCCTCGCCGCCCGATGCCCTGGGCTCCTATGTCATCTCCATGGCCGGCGCGGCGTCGGATGTCCTCGCCGTGCAGCTGCTGCTGCGCGAGTGCGGGGTACGCCAGCCGATGCGGGTGGTGCCGCTGTTCGAGACCCTCGACGACCTGGATCATGCCGGCAGCGCCATCGCCAGCCTGCTCGATCTGCCCGACTACCGCGCGCGCCTGGCCGGTCCCCAGGAGGTCATGATCGGCTATTCCGATTCGGCCAAGGACGCCGGCACCCTGGCGGCGGCCTGGGCCCAGTACCGTGCCCAGGAAGCCCTGGTGGACATCTGCGCCAGTCGGGGCGTGGAGCTGCTGCTGTTCCATGGCCGCGGTGGCACCGTGGGGCGGGGCGGTGGCCCGGCCCACGCGGCCATCCTCTCGCAACCCCCGGGCTCGGTGGCCGGGCGCTTCCGCACCACCGAACAGGGCGAGATGATCCGCTTCAAGTTCGGCCAGCCGGCCATCGCCGAGCAGAATCTGGCGCTCTACCTGGGCGCCGTGCTGGAAGCCACCCTGTTGCCGCCGCCCGCGCCGGAGCCGGCCTGGCGCGAGCAGATGGATCGCCTGGCCCGCGACAGCCTGCAGGCCTATCGCGGCGTGGTGCGCGAAGACCCGCACTTCGTCAGCTATTTCCGCCAGGCCACCCCCGAGCAGGAGCTGGGCCGGCTGCCCCTGGGCAGTCGCCCGGCCAAGCGCCGCGAAGGCGGCGTGGAAAGCCTCAGGGCCATCCCCTGGATCTTCGCCTGGACCCAGACGCGGCTGATGCTGCCGGCCTGGCTCGGCTGGGAAAGGGCTCTGGAAGAAGCCGAGCGCCGGGGCGAGTCGCCGCTGCTGCGCGAGATGCGCGAGCGCTGGCCGTTCTTCCAGACCCGCATCGACATGCTGGAGATGGTGCTGGCCAAGGCGGAGGCCGAACTGGCGCGGCTCTACGACCAGCGCCTGGTGGAAGCCGACCTGCAGGTGCTCGGCAGCCAGCTGCGCGAGCGGCTGCGCCAGGCGGGCGTGGCGGTGTTGCGCCTGACCGGGCAGGGCGAGTTGCTCGAACACCATCCGGAAACCCTGGTGTTCATCGCCGTGCGCAACACCTATCTCGATCCGCTGCACCTCCTGCAGATCGAGCTGCTGGCCCGGGCGCGGGCGGCCGGCGAAAGCCAGCCGGCGGCGCTCGATCAGGCCCTGCTGGTAAGCGTGGCCGGGATCGCCGCAGGACTGCGCAATACCGGTTGAACAGACTGTCGCTTTTGCCGGCGCCCGGGGTCGTCTGGACGGGCCCGGCACCTGCGACGCTTGGTAACTTGTGCGGCCAGGGGGCGCTGTGTATGGTTGGTCCCTTTGGCCGTCTCGTGTCGTCGACAACAATCATCGCGACAGCGCCCTGCGCGGGCTGCCAGTCCGAGACCATTCTAAGGAGCTACAGATGCGCGTAATCCTGCTGGGAGCGCCCGGTGCCGGCAAAGGTACTCAGGCCCGGTTCATCACTGAGAAATTCGGCATTCCGCAGGTTTCCACCGGCGACATGCTGCGGGCCGCGGTCAAGGCCGGCACGCCCCTGGGCCTGCAGGTCAAGGACATCATGGACAACGGTGGCCTGGTCTCCGACGAGATCATCATCGCCCTGATCAGCGAGCGTATCCTCGACGCCGATTGCGCCAAGGGTTTCCTGTTCGACGGCTTCCCGCGCACCATTCCCCAGGCCGAGGCCCTCGAAGCCGCCGGCGTCAAGATCGACCACGTGCTGGAAATCGCCGTGGATGACGAAGAAATCGTCCAGCGCCTGTCCGGTCGCCGCGTGCACCCGGGTTCGGGTCGCGTCTATCACATCGAACACAATCCGCCGAAGGTCGCCGACACCGACGACCTGACCGGCGAGCCGCTGGTGCAGCGCGAAGACGACCGCGAAGCCACCATTCGCAAGCGTCTGGACCTCTATCATTCCCAGACCAAGCCGCTGGTGGACTTCTACCAGAAGCTGGGCGCCGCCCAGGGCACGCCGAAGTGCAGCCGCATCGAGGGCGTGGGTTCGGTGGATGCCATCACCGCCAAGGTGCTGCAGGCGCTGAACTAAGCGCCGGTCACGGCCGCCTGTGCCTGCAGGCGGTCCGGTCAAGGCGCCGTCCTGGCGTCACGACCGATGGGCGGGTCCCCTCGCGACCCGTCTTCCTCTAGAATGCGCAGCCCTTTTCCCAGTTGCGGATCTGCCCCATGTCCATCCTGCTCGCCCTCGACACCGCCACCGAAGCCTGCTCGGTCGCCTTGCACCTGGGCGACGAGATCATCCATCGCTACGAGATCGCGCCGCGCCTGCATGCCCAGCGGGTCCTGCCCATGGTGCAGGAGCTGCTGGCCGAGACCGGTCTGAGTCTGGCGCAGGTGGACGCCATCGCCTTCGGGCGTGGTCCGGGCGCCTTCACCGGCGTGCGCATCGCTATCGGCGTGGTGCAGGGCCTGGCCTTCGGCCTGGACCGACCGGTACTGCCGGTGTCGAATCTGGCGATCATCGCCCAGCGCGCCTGGCGCGAGCGCGGCGTGACCCAGGTGGCTGCGGCCATCGACGCGCGCATGGACGAGGTCTACTGGGGCTGCTATCGCCTCGACGGCGCGGCCATGGTGCTCGCGGGGGCGGAAGCCGTGCTGGCGCCCGAGGCCATTGCCCTGCCGGCCGCCGCCACCGGCGACTGGTTCGGTGCCGGCACCGGCTGGGGCTATGTCGGCCGCATGGCCGTGCCGCTGATCGAGCAGGATGCCACTCTGTTGCCCCATGCCCGGGACCTGGCGGTTCTGGCGGCCACCGCCTGGCAGCGCGGCGAAGCCGTGTCGGCCGAGTCCGAAGCGGCGCAACCCGTTTATCTGCGTGATCGGGTCGCCACTCCCAAGCAGTCGGTCTGACGGCAGGAAACCACGCGTAATAGTCTGACGTCCAAGCTGTAGATGCCGCTCGTCCGCCGGTCGCGACGGGCGTCCGGCCCTTGATTGTCATAGCTTTCGACCCTACTTAGAGTAGTGCCATCCGTTCGGGACCTGCCATGCGCATTGACAGCGGCTATGCCTCCTCTGCTTATCCCCTGAATCGTTCCTCGCGCGCGGTCACGCCCGTACGCGAGGTGGCGAAGGATGAGGACGCCCGCCAGAATGCCATCGCCCGGGAGGCCGCAGGCAATCCCCGGCCCGACGTCGCACCCCTCCGCCGTGTGGAAGCGGCTGCGGCGACCGATGCCGACAATGGTAACGGTAACGGCCTGGTGCTCAGCGAGCGCGAAGGGCGCTTCGCCAGTCAGCTCACTGCCCGTGCCCAGCAGGCCCTGGCCAGCTACGGCAGCACCGCCGCCTTCGGCGCCGAGCCGGACGGCTCCTCCAGCGTCGTGGGCCTCGACCTCTACGCCTGATGCTGCCGTACTTTCTCGGCTGCCCCTCCTGGAACGACAACGCCTGGCGCGAGAGCCTCTACCACGGCTTGCGTCCGGGTGATTTCCTGCCGCGTTACGCCCAGGTGTTCAACGCCGTGGAAGGCAACACCACCTTCTACGCCTGGCCCGCGGCGGACACCATCCGCCGCTGGGCCGAATTGATGCCGACCGGCTTTCGCTTCTGCGCCAAGTTTCCCCGCGACATCAGCCATGCCGAGGATCTGCGGGTGCAACTCGCCAGCGCCCGTACCTTTCTCGAATTGCTGGCGCCCCTGGGTGAACGGGCCAGCCCCCTGTGGCTGCAACTGCCAGCGGGCTTCGGGCCCGATCGGCTCAAGGAACTGCAGGTCTTTCTCTCGGCCATGGCGCCGCGTTGCGCCCTGGCGGTGGAGGTCCGGCACCTGGCCTTTTTCGACAAGGGCGAGTCCGAGCGGGCCCTGAACCGGCTGCTCATGGACCTGGGCGTGGAGCGCGTCGGCCTGGATTCGGCCGCGCTGTTCAGCGCCGATCCGAGTGAGCCGGCCGTGCGCCTGGCCCAAGCCAAGAAACCGCGGGTTCCGGCTCGCGCCCTGGCGTTCAGCGAGCATCCCCAGGTGCGCTTCATCGGCCGCCTGGAGTTGGCCGCCAACGACTACTATCTGGCCAAGTGGGTCACGCGGGTGGCCGACTGGATCGAGGCGGGCAAGGTGCCCTATGTCTTCCTGCACACCCCGGACAACCGCCAGGCGCCCGAACTGGCCCTGAGATTCCATGCCCAGCTGCGCGAACGCCTGCCCGGTCTGCCGGCATTGCCCGAGCTGAGCACCGCCGACACCGAACAACTCGGTCTGCTCTAGCCCACGCCGGTTGTCGCGATACGTTTGGCGACGTTTTCGCCGGCATTCCCGCGGCTCGCTCCGGTCAGATGAGGTCTACCGCCTCGCGAATCTCCTTCGGCGCGCCGCATGAAAGCCAGACACCTGCTCGGTCTCGTCATCCTGCTCTATGGCGGTCTGCATACCGCCTTCGACCAGGGCTGGCTGCGTATCCCGCCGGCCTACAATCCCTGGGCGCCGCTGGATATCCAGGCCCCCACCAATGCCGTCACTCGCCTCAAGCTCTGGCGTCTGCAGGCCGATGCCGACTATTGCGCGGCGTCCCTGGCCACCTCGGCGCTCAACTATCGGGAATTGCGCGGCAATGCGGGGTCGGCCGACTGTCCGCTGGAGCGGGCCGTGCGCATCCAGCGCGGTGAAGGGGTGAGACTCAGCGGCAGCTTTGTCGCCAGCTGTCCCCTGGCGGTGAGCTTCGCGCTGTTCGAGCGACAGGCGCTGCAGCCGGCGGCCGAAGCCGTCTATGGCCAGCGGGTGGCCGAGGTGGAGCACTATGGCAGCTTCGCCTGCCGCAATATCTATGGCCGCGCCAGTGGCCGGCGCAGTCATCACGCCACCGCCAATGCCCTGGACATCGCCGGGTTGCGCCTGGCCGATGGGCGGCGCATCAGCGTGGCGCGGGACTGGACCGGCGATCCCCAGGCCCAGCGCTTCCTGCGGCTGGTGCGCGACGGGGCCTGCCGGTCCTTCAATACCACCCTGGGACCGGACTACAACGCGGCGCACCGCGATCATTTCCATGTCGACATGGGTGGCTTTCGCGTCTGCCGGTAGAATGACGGGTCTTTTCGCCTGCGAGTCGCCCATGTCCACCGCCCACCCCGCGCTTATCGTCGAAGCCCTGGAACCCGCCTTCACCGAGGCCGCCGCGGCCTGGGCCGCGCGCCTGGGCCTGCCCCTGGGCAGCGCCACCACCGAGGAATTCGCCGTGCAGGTGGGCGCCCAGGGCCTGCAACTGGTGCAGCGCGGCCCGGAGGCGCCGGGTCCGGTGCGGGTGGATTTCGTCGAGGGCGCGGCGGCGCACCGGCGCAAGTTCGGCGGCGGCGCCGGCCAGATGATCGCCAAGGCGGTCGGGATCGGCCCGGGCGTGCGTCCGCGCATCCTCGACGCCACTGCGGGTCTGGGGCGCGACGCCTTCGTGCTGGCCACCCTGGGCTGTGCGGTGACGCTGGTCGAGCGCCAGCCGCTGATCGCTGCCTTGCTGGAAGACGGCCTTGCCCGCGCCGCGCGGGATCACGAGGCGGCCGCCATTGCCGCCCTGATGACCCTGGTGCAGGCCGACTCCACCGCCTACCTGCAGCGCGGTGAGGGCGAGGTGCCCGAGGTGATTTACCTGGATCCCATGTTCCCGCACCGCGACAAGAGCGCCCTGGTGAAGAAGGAGATGCGCCTGTTCCGGCCGCTGGTGGGCGACGACCTGGACGCCCCGGCGTTGCTGGCCGCGGCCCTGGCCCGCGCCAGTCACCGGGTGGTGGTCAAGCGCCCGCGCAAGGCGCCGGCCATCGAAGGCGCCAAGCCCGGCTACGTGCTGGAGGGCAAGTCCAGCCGCTACGATATCTATCCGAAGAAGAGCTTCAAAACTTCTTGAACGAAAAAGCCCGCGGGCGGAAGGACTCCGGCCGCGGGCGCGGGTGTCGCCAACCTCAGACGGTCGCGGGCTTGGGCGCGCGACGCTTGCGCCAGGCACGGTAGAAGGGCAGGGCCACCATCAGGATGCAGACGATCCAGATGGCCTGGCTGATACCGCTCTGCCAGAGGATGCCCATGTCGCCGTTGGAGATCGACAGTGCGCGTCTCAGGCTGGTTTCCATCAGCTCGCCGAGGATGAAGCCCAGCAGCAGCGGCGACAGCGGGAAGTCCAGCTTGCGCATGATGTAGCCGAAGATGCCCACGCAGACCATCAGCACCAGGTCGAAGGTGGTGGCGTGCACCGCATAGACGCCGATGCCGGTGATGATGGCGATGGCCGGGGCCAGCGACCAGTTCGGCACCTCGAGGATCTTGGTGAACATCTTCACCATGGGCACGTTGAGGATCAGCAGCATCACGTTGGCGATGAACAGCGAGGCGATCAGACCCCACACCAGATTCGGCTCGTTCTGGAACAGCAGCGGGCCGGGGGTGATGTTGTAGAGGGTCAGGGCGCCGATCATCACCGCGGTGGTGCCCGAGCCGGGGATGCCCAGGGTCAGCATGGGAATCATGTTGCCGCACACCGCCGCGCCGATGGCGGTTTCCGGCGCTGCCAGGCCGCGCAGGTCACCCTTGCCGAACTTGCCATCGGCACCGGCCATGCGCTTCTCGGTGGTGTAGGCCAGGGCACTGGCCAGGGTCGCGCCGGCACCCGGCAGCACGCCGATGATGAAGCCGCTCACCGAGCTGCGCAGGTTGACCATGAACACGCTGCGCGCTTCGCGCACGTTGAACAGCATGCGCCCGGTGGCCTTGACCGCGACCTGGCCATGATGGGTCTGCTCCAGCAGCAGGAGCAGTTCGCTCACCGAGAACAGACCCAGCACCAGGATCACGAAGTCGATGCCGTCGGCCAGGTGCACGTTGTCGAAGGTGAAGCGGTAGACGCCGCTGTTGGCATCGATGCCCACGGAGGCGATGGCCAGGCCGAAGAGGGCGGCGACCAGGGTCTTGACCGGCTTCTCGGCGGCCATGCCGGAGAGGCTGAGGATGGCCAGGGCCATCAGCGCGAAGTATTCCGCCGGACCGAAGGCGATCGCCCATTTCGCCAGCAGGGGCGAGAACAGCACCATGCCGCAGGTGGCGATGAAGGCGCCGATGAAGGAGCTCCAGGCCGACAGCGACAGGGCCACGCCCGCCATGCCCTGGCGGGCCAGCGGATAGCCGTCCAGGCAGGTCATCATGGTCGCGGCTTCGCCGGGGATGTTCAGCAGGATCGAGGAGATCCGCCCGCCGTATTCGCAGCCCAGATAGACCGCTGCCAGCAGGATCAGCGAGGTTTCCGGCGGCAGACCCAGGGCGAAGGCCACCGGGATCAGCAGAGCGATGCCGTTGATCGGCCCGAGACCCGGCAGCAGGCCGACCACGGTGCCGATCAGGGTGCCGATGAGGGCCACGATCAGGTTGGTCGGCGTCATGGCGACGCCGAAGCCCTGCATCAGAAAATTCAAGGTATCCATGTCAGCCCTCCAGGAATTCCAGCACGCCAAGGGGTAGGGGGACTTCCATCACCCGATCGAACAGCACATAGAGGCCGATGGCGAGCAGCAGGCTGACCAGGGCGCAGGGCATCAGGCGACCGCCGTAGAGCAGGCCGCAGAGGGTGGCGGTGATGAAGGCGCTCAGCGGAAAGCCCAGCGGCTGGAAGGTCAGGGCATAGCCCAGCAGGATGGCGCAGCAGGCCACTACCTTGCGCAGCGAGGAGGCGTCCAGCGGTTTCTGGTCTTCGCCATCGCCGATCGGCGTGGGGCGGATGATCAGATAGGCCAGGCCCAGGCTCATCAGCCCGAACATCAGCATCGGATAGGCCCGCGGACCGACCGGCTCGTAGGAAAAGGGCGCCTGGTAATCCCGGGCGATGAACAGCATGACGAGTCCGGCCACCAGCCAGACCGCCATGAAGGCGCGTTGGAAGATCATGTCGACATCCTCGAAGGCGCCCGGAAGGGCGCCAGGGGCGGGGGCTCGTTACTGGATCAGGCCGAATTCCTTGGCCATGCCGCGGTAGCGCGCGACTTCCTTCTGCACATAGGCGTCCAGCTCGGAGCCGGTCATGGCGAAGGGGAAGAGTTCGCGCTGATCACGCAGCTTGGCGAAGTCGTCGGAGGCCAGCAGCTTGTCGAAGCTGGTCTTCCACCAGTTGTACTGCTCGTCGGTGACCTTCGGGCCCACATAGAAGCCGCGGACCACCGGCCAGACGATGTCGTAGCCCTGCTCGCGCGCGGTGGGGATGTCCTTCATCGCCGGTTCGTCGAAGCGCTGCTCGGCGAAGACCGCCAGCAGGCGCATGTTGCCGGCCTCGACATGGGGCATGGAGTCGGAGATGTCGGTGCTGCCGACCTGGATGTGCCCACCCAGCAGCGCGGTGGCGATCTCGCCGCCGCCTTCCAGAGCCACGTAGCGCAGATCCTTGGGATTGATGCCGGCGGCCTTGGCGATCAGCGCGGTCTGCATCCAGTCCTGGCTGCCCACGGTACCGCCGGAGCCGATCACCACCTTGCTCGGGTCCTTCTTCAGCGCCTCGACCAGGTCACCCAGGGTCTTGTAGGGCGAATCGGCCTTGACCGCGATGGCGCCATAGCTGGCGCCCACTGCCGCCAGCCAGCGCACGGCCTTCTCGTCGAAGCGACCGAACTTGCCTTGCGCCAGGTTCAGCAGCGAACCGCTGGAGAAGGCGACGATGGTGTCGCCGTCCGCCGGCCGCTGGGCCACCACGGTGTTGTAGGCCACCGCGCCCACGCCGCCGGGCATGTAGGTCACGCGCATGGGCTTGTCCAGCAGCTTGGCTTCCACCAGGCCGCTCTGGGCCAGCTTGCAGGTCAGGTCGAAGCCGCCACCCGGGGAGGCCGGGGCGATGCATTCGGGACGCTTAGGTTCGGCCATGGCCTGGGCGGACAGCAGCACGGAGGCGGCCAGGGTCAGGGTGAGGGTGCGCAAGGTGGTGCTCATCGACGTCTTCCTTTTGTTGTTATTTCAGAAGCTGACAGGCGGACACGGCTCAGGCTCGCCAGGGCGGCGATCGTTCGGAGAAGAGATACGGGAGCACGTGGAGCTGCGCGAGGGCGAGCATGGATGTCGTTCCGCTTGTTATTGTTGTTGGCCAACCAGGGGTGGCGCTTGGGCAAGCATCATGCGGTTCTGGGACCGCTACCTTTCACTCTAGACCGCCAAGCTTTCAACAGCCTTTCAGATGTGAAAGGCGGCGATAGTGGGGTTCCGGCTGCAGGCCAGCCGGCCGGTATCCGGTAAACTCGGATTTTTTGAGCGGGAGCTGTCAGCGTGCGCATCCTATTGGTCGAAGATCATCCGCCACTGGCCGAAAGCGTCGCCCAGGCGCTCAAGAATGCCGGACTCAACGTCGATCTGCTCAACGATGGCGTGGCCGCCGACCTGGCCCTGCAGAGCGAAAGCTATGCCCTGGCCATTCTCGACGTCGGCCTGCCGCGCATGGATGGCTTCGAGGTGCTGGCGCGCCTGCGCGAGCGCGGCGATCGCCTGCCGGTGCTGATGCTCACCGCCCGCGGCGAGGTCAAGGATCGGGTACAGGGGCTCAACCTAGGCGCCGACGACTACCTGGCCAAGCCCTTCGAACTCACCGAACTGGAAGCCCGGGTCAAGGCCCTGCTGCGCCGCAGCGTGCTGGGCGGCGATCGCCAGCAGCGCTGCGGCCCGCTGATCTATGACCTCAACACCTCGCGCTTCACCCTGGGCGAGGAGGCGCTGTCGCTCACCTCGCGCGAGCACGCCGTGCTGGCCGCGCTGATCGCCCGCCCCGGACGGGTCATGAGCAAGGAGCAACTGGCCGCCCAGGTCTTCGGCCTGGACGAGGAAGCCAGTCCCGAGGCCATCGAGATCTACGTCCACCGCCTGCGCAAGAAGCTGGAAGCCGGCGCCGTGCGCATCGTCACCTTCCGCGGCCTGGGCTATCTGCTGGAAGAGCAGCATGGCTGAAGTGGCGAAGGCGGCAGGCAGTCTGCGTGAGCGACTGCTGCTGCGACTGGTCGTGCTCTTGGCGGTGATCCTGGCGGTCAGCAGCCTGGCCGCCTATCTCAATGGCCGGCGGCTGGCCGACGTGGCCTATGACCGGACGCTGCTGGCATCGGCCCGCACCATCGCCGCCGGCCTGTCGGCCACCAATGGCACCCTGCGCGCCGACGTGCCCTACATCGCCCTGGACAATTTCGCCTACGACAACGTCGGGCGCATCTTCTACCAGGTGCTGGATACCCGCGGCCGGCTGATCTCCGGCTACGAAGAGATTCCACCACCGCCAGCGGACGCTCCGCTGACCCGCGACTATCCGGCCCTGGCGCGCTTCTACAACAGCACCTATCGCGGCAAGGACGTACGGGTGGTCAGCCTGGCCCAGCCGGTCAGCCAGCCGGATCTCACCGGCATGGCCGAGATCCGCGTCGCCGAGACCGCCGAAGCCCGCGAGGAGGTGGCCCGCAGCCTGCTCACCGACACCCTGATCCGCCTCGGACTGATGGGGCTGGGTGCCATCCTGCTGGTGTGGATGGCGGTCGGCGCCGCCCTGCGCCCCCTGGAGCGTCTGCGCCAGGCGGTGGAAGAGCGGGGCGTGGACGACCTGCGGCCGCTGCCCGAGGTGCGGGCGCCCCAGGAGTTGCTGCCGCTGGTGCATGCCCTGGAAGGCTTCACCCTGCGCCTGCGGCGGCTGTTCGAGCGTCAGGCGGACTTCATCGCCAACGCCGCCCACGAATTGCGTACCCCGCTGGCGGCGATCAAGGCGCGGGTCGAGCTGGGCCTGCGCGAACGCGAGCCCCAGGCCTGGTACGCCACCCTGGAAGAGACCCGCGCCAGTACCGATCGCCTGGCGCGCCTGGCCAACCAGCTGCTGTCACTGGCGCGGATCGAGAGCGGCGCCCAGGCCATCGCCGAAGGCGGCGCCGAACGCCTGGAACTCAGCGATCTGGCCAGGGAACTGGCCATGGCGCTGGCCCCCCTGGCCCATGCCAAGGGCGTCGCCCTGGCCTTCGAGCCCTTCGCCAAGGCGCCGGTGATCGGCGAGCCGACACTGCTCAACGAGCTGCTCTGCAATCTGGTGGAAAACGCCCTGGCCCATAGCCAGTCAGGTGGCAACATCGTGGTGCGGGTGCTGGCCCCGGCGGTGCTGGAAGTCGAGGATGACGGCCCCGGCATTCCGGCCAATGCGCGGGCCAAGGTCTTCGAGCGCTTTCAACGCCTGGATCCGCAATCCGGGGGCGCCGGTCTGGGACTGGCCATCGTCGGTGAGATCTGCGCTGCCCACCGGGCGCGCATCCAGTTGCTGGACGGCGCGCTCGGCGGACTGCGGGTGCGGGTCGAATTTCCCGCCGAGGAAGCCTAGGCTCAGCCGAGCAGGGTGCGCGACTGTTCCACCGCGTCCCAGAAGGACTGATCCTGGGCCGGATCCGGCTGGTTGTTCAGCCCCAGGCGGATACCGGCGGGCAGCGTCTGGACCGCGATCTCCTGCTGACCCTGGCGCTGCGCGTGCAGCTGGGTCGCGACCTGCACGATATCGGCATAGTCGGCCGCCGCGGGCTGCCGCTCCAGCGCCAGATATTCCCGCGGTACGCAGGCGATGTCGGCCGGGAAATCCCAAACCTTGAGAATGCGTTCGCCGATCTGCGGATGAATGCGCGCCGTCACCTGGTCGAGGGTGATGGCGTTGGCCAGCAGGTCTTCCTGTTCTTCGGCATAGGTGAGGATCGGCAGCACGCCGATCTGGTGCACCAGGCCGGCGAGCAGGGCGCGGTCGGCCATCAGCCGCGTGTACTTCTTGCACAGCGCATGGCTGATGGCGGCGATCTCGGTGCCCTGGCTCCAGACCTCGCGCATCTTGCGATCCACGGCGTCGCTGGTGGCCTGAAACATCTGCTGCATGGCCAGGCCCGTGGCCAGATTCGCCGTGTAGTTGATACCCAGGCGCCCGACCGCCATCTGCAGGTCGGTGATCTCCTTGCTGGTGCGCAGGAGCGGGCTGTTGACCACCTTGATCAGGCGCGCCGTCAGGGCGGCGTCCATGGCGATCACCCGGCTCAGCTCGGCGACGCCCACGTTGGGGTCTTCGGCCGCTTCTCTGACCTTCAGTGCCACCTCGGGGAGGGTGGGCAGCACCACGCGATCGGTGTCTATCGCGTGGAGAAGATCCTGGACAACTTTTTCGGCAAGAGGAGTCATGACGTACCTGTGTGAGGAGCGGATAAAGGCGATCCCAACCTTCAGCGCTTTATTTCACGATCGCTATCGAGTGAGTAGGGCAAATCGAGTAAACGGCAGTTTGGCCCGTCCGAGCTGCCCACCGAGACACGTCCGTCCTCGGCGGCATCGCCCTGCAGCACCGCCAGGAATTCACAACCCTCCGGGCTGGCCGCGGCCAGCACCACCTCGCCCACGCTGCTGCCATGCACCGGCGAGAACAGCTCGGTACCCACGGCAGGGGGCTGCTCGCTGCTGGCGAGGCGATAGAGGCGCCGCTTGAGCTTGCCCAGGTACTGCATGCGCGCGACGATCTCCTGGCCGGTGTAGCAACCCTTGCGAAAGCTCACGCCATCCAGCGCCTGCAGATTGATCATCTGCGGGACGAACAGCTCGCGGGTCGCGCCGAACACCTGGCCCACGCCAGCCCGTACCTGGGCCAGCAGCCATTCGTCGAGTGCCACCTCCGGCAGCGCCGGCGCCGCTGCGTCGGCCGCGCGCCAGGTCTCTACCCGGCCATCCTCCAACCGCAGGGCGAAGCCGCCTTCGAGCGGCGCCACGGCATTGGCCTGCTCGCCCAGCGCCACGTCGGGATAGGCGCTGGCGAAGCCGGCGGCCGAAAGTCCCAGCCGTTGCCATTGCGCGCTTTCGTCGGTCAGCACCGACTTGGAGAAGACCGCATATTTCTTCAGATCGGTCAGCAGCGGCTCGACCAGCTCCGCGGCCATCGCCAGCAGATAGCCGTCGGCCTGCTTGACGATGCGGAAGCTGGAGACCAGCCGTCCCTTGGGCGTGCAGCGCCCCCCCAGGCCGGCCTGGTCGCCAGCGAGATAATTGAGGTTGCAGGTGACCTGCCCCTGGAGAAACTTGGTCGCATCGACCCCGCGGATGGCCAGGACGCCTTCGTGGGTCAAGCGGCAGAAATACGGCGAGTCGGCCATTGCGGCTGCAGCTCCCTGTCGAGTGAAGCCGCTCATCATAGGCTCGCCCGGGGGGAATGTCAGGCGCACTGCGCGGCGGGGCGCTTCGGGCTTATACTGCGCCGATCGTCGCAGGAGTCCCCATGAGTACCGAAGCTACCGAACTCAACAGATTGTACTGGCACAGCCGTCGCGGCATGCTGGAACTGGATGTATTGCTGGTGCCCTTCGTCAAGGAGGTCTATGCCTCCCTGGGCGCGGAAGACCAGGCCCGCTACCGCAAGCTGCTCGAGTGCGAGGATCAGGACATGTTCCACTGGTTCATGCAGCGCGGTGAACCGGAAGACGCCGATCTGCAGATCATCGTGCGCATGATCCTGGACCGTGTCCAGCCGGCTTGAGCCCTTCGAATGTCGCTGGAGCGCCTCCGCCGGGCTCCTGCGACTGCATGCCCTGGCCGCGTTCGCCGCGGGGATTTGTCCCTGGCTTACGGCCATTCCCTGGACGCTCAAGCCACTCCTGACGCTGCTGGCGCTCTGGTCCTGGCACCGGGTGCGCCAGCGCCAGCTCCAGCAGCGCTGTCCAGAGGTGCCGCGCGGTTTGCGCCATGGCGCAGAAGGCTGGCAGCTGTGGTCGCCGGCGACCGGCTGGCAGGCCATCCAGCTGCGCCCGGACAGCCTGGCCCTGCCGCGGCTGGTGGTCCTGCGCTATCGACTGCCAGCGGCGAGACGTACCCGCAGTCTCTGCATCGCCCGCGACAGCCTCGCCGCGGACGCCCACCGCCGCCTGAGAGTCAGACTTCGCTTCGCTCCGCGCCGGTTCGCGGCGCCAGAATAGTGTCCCGGGCGCTGCTGGCCAGTTGCGGATAGTCCAGGGTGAAGTGCAGACCGCGACTCTCCTGGCGGGCGAGAGCGCTTTCGATGATCAGCTCCGCCACCTGCGCCAGGTTGCGCAATTCGATCAGGTCACGACTGACCCTGTAGTTGCTGTAGAACTCGTCGATCTCGTCCATCAGCAGGCGAATGCGATGGCGGGCACGCACCAGCCGCTTGGTGGTGCGCACGATGCCGACATAGTCCCACATGAAGCGCCGCAACTCGTCCCAGTTGTGGGCGATCACCACGTCTTCGTCCGAATCCGTCACCTGGCTGGCGTCCCAGTCGGGCAGGTCGCGCGGCATGGCGATCTCGGCCGCTTGCGCCTGGATGTCCAGCGCCGCCGAGCGGGCATAGACGAAGCACTCCAGCAGCGAATTGCTGGCCATGCGATTGGCGCCGTGCAGACCGGTACAGCTGGTTTCGCCAATGGCATAGAGGCCGCCGAGGTCCGCGCGCCCGTACTGGTCGACGCGCACCCCGCCGCAGGTGTAGTGCGCGGCCGGCACCACCGGGATCGGATCCCGGGTGATGTCGATGCCCAGTTCCAGGCAGCGGCGATAGACCGTGGGAAAGTGCTCCTGCACGAAGTCCGCCGGCTTGTGGCTGATGTCGAGAAAGACGCAATCGATGCCCAGGCGCTTCATCTCGTGGTCGATGGCGCGCGCCACCACGTCGCGTGGGGCGAGATCGGCGCGGGGGTCGAAGCGCGGCATGAAGCGTTCGCCATCCGGCAGGCGCAGGACGGCGCCTTCGCCACGCAGGGCTTCGGTGATCAGGAAACTCCGCGCATGGGGGTGGTAAAGGCAGGTGGGGTGGAACTGGTTGAATTCCAGGTTGGCCACCGAACAGCCGGCGCGCCAGGCCATGGCGATGCCGTCGCCACTGGCGCTGTCCTGATTGGTGCTATAGAGGTAGGCCTTGCTGGCGCCGCCGGTGGCCAGCACCGTGAAGCGTGCGTGTAGGGTATCGACCTGGCCGCTGGTCCGGTCGAGCACATAGGCGCCCAGGCAGCGCGCGCCCGGCCGGCCGAGCTTTTCCGTGGTGATCAGATCCACCGCCACCCGCTGACTGAGCAACTGGATGTTGGGCCGGCCTTCGGCGGTGCGCAGCAGGGTGTCGAAGATGGCCATGCCGGTGGCATCGGCCGCGTGGATGATGCGCCGGTGGCTGTGGCCGCCTTCGCGGGTCAGGTGAAAGCCCAGGCCGCCCTTGCCGGCGTCCTGCTCGCGGGTGAAGGGCACGCCCTGGTCGATCAGCCACTGCATGGCCTCGCGGCTGTGCTCGACGGTGAAGCGCACGGCTTCCTCGTCGCACAGCCCGGCGCCCGCGATTAGGGTATCCTGCACGTGCGCCTCGACGGTGTCGCCTTCGTCCAGTACCGCGGCGACGCCACCCTGCGCCCAGTAGGTCGAACCATGCGCCAATTCGCCCTTGCTCAAGACCGCGATGGACAGCGTCGCCGGTAGATTGAGCGCGAGCGTCAGGCCCGCGGCGCCACTGCCGATTACCAGGACATCGAATTCCAGATGACGCGCCATGACGTTTCCTTCTCACCGGGACGGCGAGTATAGGAACAAGGCGGCTGACGGCATAGCCATCGGATGGATCGGCAGGGAACTCGCGGGCGTCAGGCGGGGTCTATGTACAGATAATTGCTCATCCGTGCGGCCGGAATGCCAAGACGAGAATGGGCCATCTGCCAAAGCTAATTCAGTGACACCCAGGAGCGATCAGCAGCCATCTTAGTGCTCGCTCATCAACTGCTGTGGAGGGGAGAACTTTCGTGCAACAGCCCAGTCTAGCAGCGCGCGTCGATAGTGAAAGCAAGGACGATACCGAGCTGCAAGCCAAGGACAGCAAGCAAGCCCTGCCCACCCAGGAGCAGGATCAACAACTGGTCGAGCGCGTACAGCGCGGTGACAAGCGTGCCTTCGATCTGCTGGTGCTCAAGTATCAGCACAAGATTCTCGGTCTGATCGTGCGTTTCGTCCACGATACCCAGGAAGCCCAGGACGTCGCTCAGGAGGCTTTCATCAAAGCCTATCGCGCGCTCGGGAACTTCCGTGGCGATAGTGCTTTCTACACCTGGCTCTATCGCATCGCCATCAACACGGCAAAGAACCATCTGGTTGCCCGGGGTCGTCGTCCACCGGACAGCGACGTCAGTGCCGAAGATGCGGAATTTTATGAAGGCGACCATGCTCTAAAGGATATCGAGTCCCCAGAGCGGTCCCTTTTGCGGGATGAGATCGAGGCCACCGTGCATCGGACCATCCAGCAGCTCCCGGAAGATCTGCGCACCGCGCTGACCCTTCGTGAGTTCGAAGGCCTCAGCTACGAGGACATTGCGAACGTCATGCAATGTCCGGTGGGAACGGTCCGGTCTCGGATTTTCCGAGCTCGGGAAGCGATAGACAAAGCATTGCAGCCCCTGCTGCGTGATGCATAGACAGCGGCGACAGCTTTTAGAGAGGTAATACGTATGAGTCGTGAAGCCCTGCTGGAATCCCTGTCCGCTGTTATGGATAACGAAGCGGACGAATTCGAAACCCGGCGTGTCATCGCCGAGGTCAGCAAGGACCCGGAATTGCGCGCCACCTGGTCGCGCTACGCCATGGTCAGCGCCGTGATTCGCGGTGAGCCCATGCTGCCGAATCTGGATATCGCCAAAGGCGTCACCACCACGCTGGAGCGTGATGAGGCCGTCGCAGCCCCGGCAGCGCCCGTCGTTGCCCAGGCGCGCAAGAGTGGCTGGTCGAGCCTGGGTCGTGTCGCGGTCGCCGCGTCCGTGACCTTCGCCGTACTGGCAGGCGTGCGGATGTACAACCAGTCTGACGTCTCCACCCAGGGTCTGGCCCAGCAGGCGCCGAGCCAGCTGACCGTGCCGCAACCCGCGCGTAGCCCGGCCGTGCTGGCCAGCTTCAGCGAAGAAAGCACCAAGGCGAATGCCGAAGCCAAGGCTGACAAGCCGATGGCAGGTGAAAAGCAGGAAGCCCCTGCCCAGCGTTGATTCGCTGGCTTCACCTCGAAACGGCGTCCGGACTCTGTTCCGGGCGCCGTTTTTTTTGCCTGCCGGATGTCCGGATGGGGCGCAAAATGCTTCGAAAGCTATCGTTCAGCAAGGGCGTGCTATTTCTGCTGCCAGTCGTCTCTGACTGTGCCGCCGTTGCGGAGCAGGCAGGTCGCCAGCGATGTGTTCAAGTCATTGGATAGAGTGGAGCTGCACGCGCATGCGCAATCTAAAGCATTACACGGCCGCCCTGATGGGGCTCTGGCTGATGGGACTGACGGCCATGGCTCGGGCCGATCTGCCGGATTTCACCGGCCTGGTCGAGGCGGCATCTCCAGCGGTCGTCAACATCAGCACCCGCCAGAAAATTCCCGAAGGTCGTGGCGCCGGCGCCATGACCATGCCCGATCTGGAAGGCCTGCCGCCGGGCATCCGTGAATTCTTCGAGCGCAGCATCCCGCAGATGCCGCGCGGTCCCCGTGGCAAGCAGGAGCAGGCCCAGTCCCTGGGCTCGGGCTTCATCATCTCGCCCGATGGCTACATTCTGACCAACAACCATGTGGTCGCCGATGCGGACGAGATCCTGGTACGGCTGTCCGACCGCAGTGATCACACCGCCAAGCTGATCGGCGCGGATCCCCGTACCGACGTGGCCCTGCTGAAAATTGACGCCAAGGACCTGCCCACCCTCAAGCTGGGCAATTCCGATCAGCTCAAGGTCGGTGAATGGGTCCTGGCCATCGGTTCGCCCTTCGGCTTCGATCACTCGGTCACCGCCGGTATCGTCAGCGCCAAGGGTCGCAGCCTGCCCAACGAAAGCTATGTGCCCTTCATCCAGACCGACGTGGCCATCAACCCGGGCAACTCCGGCGGTCCGCTGTTCAACCTCAAGGGTGAGGTGGTCGGGATCAACTCGCAGATATTCACCCGCTCCGGTGGCTTCATGGGACTGTCCTTCGCCATTCCGATCGACGTCGCCATGAACGTGGCCAATCAGCTGAAGACCGAAGGCAAGGTCAGCCGCGGCTGGCTGGGCGTGGTCATCCAGGAAGTGGACAAGGATCTCGCCGAATCCTTCGGCCTGGATCGTCCGGCCGGTGCCCTGGTCGCCCAGACCCTGGACGACGGTCCCGCAGCCAAGAGCGGCATCAAGGTCGGCGACGTCATCCTCTCGGTCAATGGCCAGAAGATCGAGGAATCCGCCGACCTGCCGCACCTGATCGGCAACCTCAAGCCGGGTGCCAAGGCCGACATGGAGATCATCCGTGAAGGCAAGCGGCAAAACCTGAGCGTCACCGTGGGCGACATGCCCAAGGACGACCAGGCCGCTTCCGGCGGCGAGCGCGGGTCCGATCGGGCCAGCAATCGCCTGGGCATCGCCGTGGCCAATCTGACCGCCGAGCAGAAGAAGACCCTCGACATCCAGGGCGGCGTGGTCATCAACAAGCTCAGTGGCGACGGTCCTGCCGCGGCCATCGGCCTGCGTCCGGGCGACGTCATCACCCACCTCAACAATCAGCCCATCGAGTCCGCCGCGGCCTTCGAGAAGATCACCTCGGCACTGCCGGCAGGGCGCTCCATTTCGATGCGCGTGGTGCGTGAGGGTCGCGCCAGCTTCATCACCTTCAAACTGCCGGGCAAGTAACGGCAGGGGACAAGGCGAGGGGCAGGCGACTGCCCCTTCTTTTTGTCCGCTCGAACGGCGCGAGTCCCCTTGTTTGCCGCATTCAGGTAAACTCCCCCGCTATTTTCCCGGCGGATGTTCCGCTGCTGGCTATTCGAGTGCTGATTCGTGAGTGATCTGAGCCATATCCGCAATTTCTCCATCATCGCCCACATCGATCACGGCAAGTCGACGCTTGCGGATCGGTTCATCCAGATCTGTGGTGGTTTGAGCGACCGAGAAATGGAGGCCCAGGTCCTGGATTCCATGGATCTCGAGCGCGAGCGCGGCATCACCATCAAGGCCCACAGCGTCACGCTGTACTACAAGGCCCAGGACGGCAAGACCTACCAGCTCAACTTCATCGACACCCCCGGCCACGTCGACTTCACCTACGAAGTCAGCCGTTCGCTGGCCGCCTGCGAAGGCGCGCTGCTGGTGGTGGATGCGGGGCAGGGCGTGGAAGCCCAGTCGGTCGCCAACTGCTATACCGCCATCGAGCAGGGCCTCGAGGTCATGCCGGTGCTGAACAAGATGGACCTGCCCCAGGCCGAGCCGGACAAGGTCAAGGCCGAGATCGAGCACATCATCGGCATCGACGCCACCGACGCCGTGCCCTGCAGTGCCAAGAGCGGCATGGGCGTACCCGATGTCCTCGAGCAACTGGTCAAGGTCATTCCGCCGCCCGAGGGCGAGATCGACGCGCCCCTGCAGGCGCTGATCATCGACTCCTGGTTCGACAACTACCTGGGCGTCGTCTCGCTGGTGCGCGTCAAGCACGGGCGGGTAAAGAAGGGCGACAAGATCCTGGTCAAGTCCACCGGCAAGGTGCACCAGGTCGACAGCGTCGGCGTCTTCTCGCCCAAGCACACCGAGACGGTCGATCTCAAGGCGGGCGAAGTGGGCTTCATCATCGCCGGCATCAAGGAAATCCTCGGCGCCCCGGTCGGCGACACCCTGACCCTCAGCGCCACCCCGGACGTGGCCGTGCTGCCGGGCTTCCAGCGGGTCAAGCCGCAGGTCTACGCCGGTCTCTTCCCGGTCAGTTCCGACGACTTCGAGGACTTCCGCGAAGCCCTGCAGAAGCTGACCCTCAACGATGCGGCCCTGCAATACGAGCCGGAAAGCTCCGAGGCCCTCGGCTTCGGCTTCCGCATCGGCTTCCTCGGCATGCTGCACATGGAGATCATCCAGGAGCGCCTGGAGCGCGAATACGATCTCGACCTCATCACCACCGCGCCGACCGTGGTCTTCGAGGTGGTGCTCAAGGATGGCAGCATCATCTATGTCGACAACCCCTCGAAGCTGCCAGACCTGGCCTCCGTCGCCGAGATGCGCGAGCCCATCGTGCGCGCCAACATCCTGGTACCCCAGGAGCACCTGGGCAACGTCATCACCCTGTGCATCGAGAAGCGTGGCGTCCAACGCGACATGCAGTTCCTCAGCAGCCAGGTGCAGGTCAGCTACGACCTGCCGATGAACGAGGTGGTCCTGGACTTCTTCGACCGCCTCAAGTCGGTGAGCCGTGGCTATGCGTCGCTGGACTACAGCTTCGATCGCTTCGAAGCCGCCAGCCTGGTCAAGCTCGACGTCCTCATCAACGGCGAGAAGGTCGATGCCCTGGCGCTGATCGTCCATCGCGACAAGGCGCACTACAAGGGTCGCGCCCTGACCGAGAAGATGAAGGAGCTGATCCCGCGGCAGATGTTCGACGTGGCGATCCAGGCGGCCATCGGCGGTCAGATCGTGGCCCGGACCACGGTCAAGGCGCTGCGCAAGAACGTTCTGGCCAAGTGCTACGGCGGTGACGTGTCCCGTAAGCGCAAGCTGCTGGAAAAGCAGAAGGCGGGCAAGAAGCGCATGAAGCAGGTTGGTAGCGTAGAGATTCCTCAAGAGGCCTTCCTGGCCGTGCTCAAGGTGGATAGCTGAAGCCCATGTCCTGGAACTTCCCTCTGTTGCTGGTTCTCGCGGTCGCCGTCTGCGGCGCCCTGGCACTCATCGATCTGCTGGTGCTCGCACCGCGTCGTCGCAAGGCGATCCAGACCTACGGGCAGCAGGTCAGCGAGCCTGATCCCGCGGTACTGGAGCAGTTGAACAAGGAACCGGCCCTGGTCGAGTACGGGAAGTCGTTCTTTCCCGTCCTGGCCATCGTGCTGATCCTGAGATCCTTCCTGGTGGAGCCGTTCCAGATTCCTTCGGGCTCCATGAAACCGACCCTGGAAGTGGGCGATTTCATCCTGGTGAACAAATTCGCCTACGGCATCCGCCTGCCGGTGATCGACCTCAAGGTCATCCCGATCGGTGATCCGCAGCGTGGCGACGTCATGGTGTTCCGCTATCCCAGCGATCCCAGCGTCAACTACATCAAGCGCGTGATCGGGGTGCCGGGCGATACCATCCGCTATACCAGCGACAAGCAGCTGTACATCAACGGCCAGCGCGTCAGCGAGGAACTGGTGGGTGACGAGCCGGGTTCCCTGGGCAGCGTCAAGCTGTTCAAGGAGCAGCTCGGCAAGACCGAGCACCTGATCCGCGAAGAGATGACCCGCTACCGCATGGAGCCCGACCATGAGTGGAAGGTGCCGGCCGGTCACTACTTCATGATGGGTGACAACCGCGACAACTCCAACGACAGTCGCTACTGGGACGATCCCAGCATTCCCCGTGACCTGCTCGGCATGGTTCCCGACCGCAACATCGTCGGCAAGGCCTTCGCCGTCTGGCTGAGCTGGCCGGAGCCCAAGCTGCAGAGCATGCCCACCCTGTCTCGCGTAGGTATCATCAGATGAATGAACGCAGAGTGTCCGGTCGTCCGTCGCGTCAGCAGGGGCTGTCGTTTCTCGGTGGTCTGCTCGCACTCTGCGTCATCGCCTTCCTGGCCAGTACGGCCATGAAGCTCGTGCCGCATTACCTGGACTACAATGCTCTGACCAAGGTCATCGAATCCATCGGCGACAACCCCGATAACCAGATTCGCAGCGTGTCCGACGTCTACAGCTACGTGGGGAAGGGTATGCAGGTGAACGACATCCGTGATCTCGATCTGCAAAAGGCCATGCGCGTCGAAGCCGACGGCAACCACCTGCAGATCCACCTCGACTATGAAAAACGTGAACACCTGATCCGCAACATCGATCTGGTCGTTCGTTTCAATCGTGATTTCCGTATAAATCTCCCGTGACATTATCTCTAGATCGCCTCGAGCGTCGGCTGGGTTATACCTTCAAGGACCCGGACCTGATGCTGCTCGCCCTCACGCACCGCAGCTTTGCCGGTCGCAACAATGAACGCCTCGAATTCCTCGGCGACGCCATCCTCAACTTCATCATCGGCGAAGCCCTCTACGATCATTTCCCCCAGGCCCGCGAAGGCCAGCTGTCCCGCCTGCGCGCCAAGCTGGTGAAAGGCGAGACCCTGGCCTTGCTGGCGCGCAGCTTCGAGCTGGGTGACTACCTGCGCCTGGGGTCCGGTGAGCTGAAGAGCGGCGGCTTCCGTCGCGAATCCATTCTTGCCGATGCCATGGAAGCCCTGATCGGCGGCATCTATCTGGATGCCGGCATGGATGCGGCCAAGGATCGGGTCATGGCCTGGCTCGGCCCGCAACTGCGGGAGCTGACGCCGGTGGATACCAACAAGGATCCCAAGACCCGCCTGCAGGAGTTTCTCCAGGCGCGGGCGTGCGACCTGCCGCGCTACGAGGTGGTCGCCATCGAAGGAGAGCCCCATTGCCGGGTCTTCTTTGTCGAATGCGAGATCGCCATGCTCAACGAAAAGACGACGGGGCAGGGCGCCAGTCGCCGTATCGCCGAACAGATAGCCGCCTCGGCGGCCTTGATCGCCCTGGGCGTGGAGAATGGTCATGAATGATGAGCTGAAGGCATCGCGGTGCGGCTACGTCGCCATCGTCGGCCGTCCCAACGTCGGCAAGTCCACGCTGCTCAACCATATCCTCGGGCAGAAGCTGGCCATCACCTCGCGCAAGCCGCAGACCACCCGGCACAACATGCTCGGCATCAAGACCGAGGGTGAGGTGCAGACCATCTATGTGGATACCCCCGGTCTGCACAAGGAAAACCAGAAGGCGCTCAACCGCTTCATGAACAAGACGGCCGTCACCGCCCTGCGCGATGTGGACGTCGTGGTGTTCGTGGTCGATCGTACCCGCTGGACCGACGAAGACCAGATGGTGCTGGAGCGGGTACGCTTCGTGAAGTGCCCGGTGCTGCTCGCCGTCAACAAGCTGGATCGTCTGGAAGACAAGGCCGACATGCTGCCGCACCTGCAATGGCTGCAGGAGCAATTGCCGGAAGCCACGCTCATTCCGATCTCCGCCCAGCACGGCCACAATCTCGACGCCCTCGAAGAGCTGGTGGCCGAGCGCCTGCCTGAGGGCGAGCACTTCTTCCCCGAAGACCAGATCACCGACCGATCCAGTCGTTTCCTCGCGGCCGAGCTGATCCGCGAAAAGATCATGCGTCAGCTGGGGGCCGAATTGCCCTACCAGGTTGCCGTCGAGATCGAGGAATTCAAGTACGACAACGGGGTCCTGCACATCCACGGCCTGATCCTGGTCGAGCGCGATGGCCAGAAGAAGATCCTCATCGGCCAGGCCGGCGAGCGCATCAAGCGTATCGGCCAGGAAGCCCGCCAGGACATGGAAACCCTGTTCGACGCCAAGGTCATGCTCAATCTCTGGGTCAAGGTCAAAGGCGGCTGGTCCGATGACGAGCGCGCCCTGCGCTCTCTGGGTTATTCCGACCTCTAGCGATGCAGGCGTCCGAGCCGCTGTTCGTCCTGCATGCGCGTCCCTATCGGGAAAGCAGTGCGCTGGTGGACGTGTTCGGCGCCTTCGGCCGGGTCCGTACGGTGTTGCGCGCGGCCCGCTCCCGCTCCGGAAGTCTGGCCAGGCCCTTCATTCCCCTCGAGGCTCAGCTCAGTGGGCGAGGGGAGCTGAAGAATCTGCAAAAGGTGGCGGCCCTGGCGCCGCCCTATCTGCTCCAGGGGCAGGCGCTGTTCAGCGGTTTCTATCTGAATGAGCTGCTGGTCCGGCTACTGCCCGCCGAAGATCCCTATCCCGCGCTCTTCGAACTCTATGGTCTGACCCTGGCGGCCCTCGCCCAGGGGCGACCGGTCGAGCCCCTGCTGCGTACCTTCGAATGGCGCCTGCTCGACCTGCTGGGCTACGGCTTCTCGCTGTCGCTGGCGCTGGATGGCCAGGCCATCGACGCCCAGCGCCTCTATCGCTTCATTCCGGACCAGGGCTTCGAAGCCGTCGACGAAGTTCGCCCGGGCTGTCTGGCCGGCGCGGAAATCCTGGCACTGGAGCGTGGCGAGTGGGACGATCCCACCGTAGTCCGCGCTGCCAAGCGCCTGATGCGCCAGGCCCTGGCGCCGCACCTGGGCAGCAAACCCCTGATGAGTCGCGAATTGTTCGCCAAGCCAAGTGAATAAGCCATGAAAGAGTTCAGTCGTGTTCTGTTGGGCGTCAACATCGATCATGTCGCCACCCTGCGCCAGGCCCGGGGTACCCGCTATCCCGATCCGGTCAAGGCGGCGCTGGATGCCGAGGAGGCAGGGGCGGATGGCATCACCCTGCACCTGCGCGAGGACCGTCGCCATATCCAGGAGCGGGATGTCCGCCTGCTGCGCGACCTCCTGCAGACCCGCATGAATCTCGAAGTCGCCCTGACCCCCGAGATGCTGGCCTTCGCCCAGGAGATCCGGCCCGAGCACGTCTGCCTGGTGCCCGAGCGCCGGGAAGAGCTGACCACCGAAGGCGGCCTGGATGTGCTGGGCCAGGTGCAGCGCATCCGTGACGCCATCGCCGCACTGCCCGCTTCGGAAGTGTCCCTCTTTATAGATCCCGATCTGCAGCAGATTCAGGCGGCCAAGGACAGCGGTGCTCCGGTGATCGAGTTGCACACCGGTCGCTATGCCGAAGCCGAGACCCAGGAAGCGCAGGCCCATGAGCTGCAGCGCCTGGCCAGGGCGGTGGAATTCGCCACCGGCCTCGGGCTGGTGGTCAATGCCGGTCATGGCCTGCACTACCATAATGTCCAGCCCATCGCGGCGCTGCCGGGTATTAACGAGCTGAACATCGGCCATGCCATCGTGGCCCAGGCGGTCTTCGTCGGCTTCAAGCAGGCGGTCAAAGACATGGCCGAATTGATCCGCTGCAACTCAATCGTAAAATAACTGTTGACCTGCTCTGAAACTCCCCTATAATGCGCCCCACTTCCGGCGCAGACGCTGAAGCGGCTTGAAAATCAAGCACTTAGGTCTGAGTCGGGCGAGGGGTCCACGGATTCTTCGCCATTTGGCTCTCGCCTTCGGGTGATGACGAAATGAAGCGGGGGGGTTGACAGCGTCTTGGGATGCTGTAGGATTCGCCTCCCGCTGCCGAGATTGGCTAGATCGATCAGGCAAGCGCAAGTGGTTGAGTTGAAACGAAAAAGTTCAAATCAACGCTTGACAGGATGTGAGGACAGCGTAGAATGCGCGCCTCGGTTAGCGACACGGTCGCAACCAACTGCTCTTTAACAAGTTGAATCAAGCAATTCGTGTGGGTGCTTGTGAGATAAGTCTGATGTCGCAAGATTATCAGCAACACAAGTAACTCGTGAATTCATGAGTTTTTTGCGATTGCTGAGCCAAGTTTAGGGTTTTCTCAAAACCCG
>NZ_AZOA01000013.1:0-229663 GCF_000510745.1 Pseudomonas sp. MOIL14HWK12:I2
GGGAGAGGGCTGGGGTGAGGGTGCGGCTCCGCACGGAGCTACCGACCTGCGCAGGACTCCGTAGGGTGGATGACGGCGCAGCCTCATCCACGATGGCACGGCACGCGTGTGGAAAACGCTCCGCGGTTTTCCACCCTACGCCAGCCCAACGCCCGCGCCGCTCCGCCCCCTCTCCCTCCGGGAGAGGGCTGGGGTGAGGGCCGCCCCCACCACCGCGTTCCCACGCAACCGCCCTGCCCCGGCCATCTTGACCGCCCCGCGGCCCCGTGCGAGCTTCGGTGCCCTTTCCCCTGCCCTGGAGGTCCCTCATGTCGGGTATTCGCTGGCTCGCCCTTCCGCTCTTGAGCATCGCCCTCGGCGCCCAGGCCGCGCCGGCGCCGCTGCCGGCCCTGCTGGACGCCATGGCCCAGCGCCTGACGCTGGCCGATGGGGTCGCCCGCAGCAAGCACGACAGCGGCAAGCCGGTGCTGGACGACGCCCGCGAGCGCCAGGTGCTGCAGGAGGTCGCCCAGGCCGCGCCGGCAGCCGCCGTCTCCCCGGCCACCGCCCAGACCTTTTTCGCCGCCCAGATGGAAGCCAACAAGCTGGTGCAATACGGCCTGCTGCAGGCCTGGCGGCGCCACGAACGGCCGCTGCCCGCCAAGACGACGGACCTGACGACGCTCAGGACCCAGCTGAACGAACTCCAGGCCAGGCTGCTCGGCGGTCTCGCCGCCACCGGCGAACTGCGCGCCGCCGCGGACTGCCCGGCACAACTGGACCGCGCCCTCGCCGCCCACCTCGCCGCCGCGCGCCCCGATGATCTCCACCGCCTGGCCCTGGTGCGGGCGCTGGGCGATTTCTGCGCCCTGCCCCGCTGAGCGCCTGTGCATAATCGGCGCTACGGCGACCGAATCGCGTTGAATCCGAGGATCACCCATGCACATCCTGCTGGTCGAAGATGACGCCACCCTGGCCGACGGCATCCGCCGCGTCCTGGAAGGCCATGGCATGCAGGTCGACCTCCTGCGCAACGGCGCCGAGGCCGATGCCTGGCTGCGCACCACTCGCTTCGCCGTGGTGGTGCTGGACATCGGCCTGCCCGGTGGCCTGGACGGCTTCGAGGTGGTCCGCCGCCTGCGCCAGCGTGGCAGCGACCAGCCGGTGCTGCTGCTCACCGCCCGCGACGCCATCGACGACCGGGTGCACGGCTTCGAGGTGGGCGCCGACGACTACCTGGTCAAGCCCTTCGCCGTGCCCGAGCTGGTGGCGCGGATCAAGGCGCTGGTGCGTCGCGCCGGTGGCCAGAACAGCGCCGACCTGACTCTCGGCGCCCTGCGCCTGGACACCGCCGCCCACCAGGCGCGCCTCGGCGACACCGCGCTGGATCTCTCGGCGCGCGAGTGGGCGGTGCTCGAACACCTCTTGCGCCAGGCCGGCAAGGTGGTCTCCAAGCAGCAGATCATCGACGCCCTGGCGCCCTGGGGCAGCGAAGACCTGACCCACAACGCCGTGGAGGTCTATGTCTCGCGGCTACGGCTGAAACTGGCCGACTCCGGGGTCGGTATCCGCACCGTGCGCGGCTTCGGCTATCGCCTGGAAGAAGCCGCGCCATGACCGCCACCGCGCCCAGCCTGCGCCGGCGGCTGCTGAAATGGCTGGTGCTGCCGGTGCTGCTGGTCAACCTCGGCGGCGCCGTGGTCAGCTACCAGTTCGCCCGCAAACCGGCCTTCAGCGCCCTGGACGGCGATCTCACCGACGCGGCGATCCTGCTGCTCGAACAGCTGGAGGTGGACGGCAACGGCCGCCTGTGGCTGCCGACGGAAGCCGACTACCTGCTGCGCCACAACAGCCACGACCACGTCTGGCTGGCGGTGCGCGCCCTCGACGGCCAGCTGCTGTTCGGCGATGCCGCCATGCCGGTCCAGGAGATCACCGACGAGATGCGCGACGGCCATACCACCGCGCTGCGCACCCGTATCAACGACCGCTCGGTGTTCATGGTCGGCCGCCTCGGCGAGGTGGCCGGGCAACCGGTGGTGGCCAGCGTGGCCCAGACCCTGAGTCGCCACACCGCCGCCCTGCAGCGCATGGTGCTGACCCTGGTGGCGGTGCAGATCCTGGTCGCCCTGCTGATCGCCGCCCAGCTGCTCTGGGCGGTGCGCCGCGGCCTCAAGCCGCTGGAACGGCTGGAGCGTCAGCTCGACAGTCGCCACTACGATGACCTGGCGCCGCTGCGCGAAGAGGGTGCGCCCCGCGAACTGGGCACCTTCGTCACCGCCCTCAACGGCCTGCTGCTGCGCATCCGCGAGGGCGCGCGCAACCAGCGCGCCTTTCTCGACGACATGGCCCACCAGCTGCGCACCCCGCTGGCGGGCATCAGCACCCTGACCCAGTGGCTGCGCCAGCGCCATGCCGGCGATGCCGAAAGCGCCGCGGCGCTGGCGCAACTCCAGGCCGCCACCGAGCGCATGACCCGCCAGACCAACCAGTTGCTGACCCTGGCCCGCGCCGCCACCGCGCGGCTGGAGAGTCCGCCGCGCGAGCCGCTGCGGCTGGACGAACTGATCGGCGAAGCCATGCCCAGCCAGCTGGCCCAGGCCGATGGCCACGGCATCGACCTGGGCTACGAACTGGAGCCGCAGACCGTGCAGGGCAACGCCTTCCAGCTGCGCGACCTGCTCGACAACCTGGTCGACAATGCCCTCAGATACACCCCGCGCGGCGGTCAGGTCACGGTCCGCCTGCGCGGCCAGGCCGGGGCCACGGTGCTGGAGGTGGAAGACGACGGCCCGGGCATTCCCGAGGCGGAGCGCGAACGCATCTTCGAGCGCTTCTATCGCCTCGACCGCGGCATCCACGGTACCGGCCTGGGCCTGGCCATCGTCCGCGACATCGCCACCGCCCACGACGCCGGCATCGAACTGGCCACCGCCACCGGCGGTCAGGGCCTGCGCGTGGCCATCCACTTCCCGCCCCTGGTCGTGCCTGCCGTGGAGGTCCCCGCGTAGGTTGAGCGCGCAGCCCAACAAAGTGCCGCCCTCCTGCCGCCTAAAAAATCATCGCGGCCATGGGCCGCTCCTACAGGCACGGACGCCACTGTAGGAGCGGTCGCTACGGCGCACCGGCATGGCCGCGATACGCGATCAAGACAGTTGCTCCTACAGGCTGTGGGACAACCGTAGGAGCGGCCGCATCGGCGGACCGCCATGGCTGCGATCAGGTTGAGCTGGGCCCCGCGAAGCCCGATACACCCCGGCCCAACCCCTTACCGCCCCCGCCACCCCGGATTCTCCAGCAGCACCGCCATCCCCTGCCCACCGCCGATGCACACCGCCGCCACCCCGTACCTGAGCCCCTCGGCGCGCAGCTGGCGGGCCAGGGTGACGGCCAAGCGCAGGCCGGTGGCGGCCAGTGGATGACCCAGGGCGATGGCGCCGCCATGCACATTGAGTCGCGCCGGATCCAGTTCCAGGGCCTGCTGCACCGCCAGCAGCTGGGCGCCCTGGGCTTCGTTGATCTCCAGGCGGTCGATGGCCTCCAGCCTGAGGCCGGCGCGGTCGAGCAGGCCCTGGATGGCCGGTACCGGACCACTGCCCATGACGTCCGGCGGCACCCCCACCACACAACTGCCGCGCATCCAGGCCAGCGCCCGCTCCGGCGCGGCGTCCGCGCCCCGTGCCAGCAGCACGGCGGCGGCGCCGTCGGCCACCGCGCAGCTGTTGCCGGCGGTCTGCACCCCGCCCGGATGCACTGGCGTCAGTCGTGCCAGGGCCTCCCGCGAGGTGTCCCGCGGATGGCTGTCATGCTCGACCCCCGCGCAGCCCCGCGGCAGACGCAACTCCCGCGGCGCCAGGCCTTCAGCCTCGAAGCGCGCCGCCGTCACCGGCACGACCTCCTCGCGAAACCAGCCCTGGCGCTGGGCTGCCAGGGCCCGCTCGAAACTCCGCAGCGCCCAGGCATCCACCGCCTCGCGGGCGATGCCATGGCGCTGGGCCAGGCGCTCGGCGGTGGCGATCATGTCCAGTCCGGCCGCCGGGTCCTTGAGCGCCTCCCAGAGAAAGTCGTGGAATTCCACCGGCGCGCCGAGGCGAAAGCCGCTGCGGTGGGTGTAGGCGGCGATGGGATTGCGGGTCATGGACTCGGCCGCCACGCACAGCACCCGGCTGGCCTGGCCGCTCTGCAACTGATCGCCGGCCTGGCGCAGCAGCTCAAGCCCCGTGCCGCAGACGCGTTGCACCTGCAGCGCCGGCACCGCCTCGGGCACCCCGGCATAGAGGCCGATATGGCGTGGCAGCAGATAGGCATCGAAGCTGGCCTGGGCCACCGAGCCGGCCAGCACGGAATCCACCGCCCCGGCCTCATGCCCGCGCGCCAGCAGCGCCCGCGCCACGGCGATGCCCAGGTCGGTGGGCGACACCTGCCCCAGGGCGCCATTCAGATCGGTCCAGGGCGTGCGCACGCCATCCAGCAGCAGGACATCATCGTAGAGCGCACTCATTCCAATGGGCATCGGCTCCTCCTCTATTGCAGCAGATAGGCGTCGTAGACCACCGCCTTGCCCAGGCGCATGGCGCTGCCCACGCCCAGGGCGCGGTTGAGCCAGGCATAGGCCGGCGCGGCGGTCTCGAAGGTCAGGGTGACGCGGAAGAAATAGCGCCGGGGATCCACCGGCTTGCCGGCGGCCAGCTCGCGCATCACCTCCGGCGGGCCGTAGCGATAGCCCTTGGTCTGCAGATAGATCAGGGCGCCATCGTCGGTCTGCAGCAGATAGCGGGTGTCGATGATGGCCAGGCCATCGGCGGTCACCACCTGCCAGTCGGCGCCGTTGTCGAGGATCCGTCCATGCAGGCGCTGGCCGTCGAAGCGGCCGCCGGTGATGGGTATGATGCGCCGCTTGCCCAGGTCACTGGTCTGGCCCAGCTCCCAGACCGGGGCGTCGAGGGCCACCTCGAAGCGCGCCAGGGGTTCGAGCTGCAGCGGCGGTGGCGTGGCGGTGGCCGGATCGCCGTCCGTGGTGGCCGCCCGGGCCAGGCCAGTCAGCGTCAGCAGGGTGACGAGCAGCACACTACGCATGCCCAGGCGCCTCCGCGTGGGTGGTAGCCGCCGGCACCGGCGCCCGCCGCTGCAGCAGGGCCAGCACCGCGCCCGCGGCCACCAGCACTGCCGGGGTGGTGGCCACCACCAGGGTCGCCGCGCCACCGCCCAGGGCCAGGACCTGCCCCGCCAGCAGTGGGCCGGCCATGGCGCCCAGGCGTCCGACCGCCACCGCCGCGCCGGTTCCGGTGGCCCGCACCGCCGCCGGATAGAGCTGCGGCGCCAGGGCATAGAGCACCAGTTGGCCGCCGACCACGAACAGCCCGGCGGCGAAACCGGCCAGGGCCACCAGCGGATAGGCCTTGGCCAGCCCTAGCCCGGCCAGACCCAGCAGGATGCCCAGGTAGATGGCCAGCACCGTCAGCCGCGGCCGCCAGCGATCCATGAGCAGGCCGAACAGCACCGAACCGATGCCGCCGCCCAGGTTGAAGAGGATCTGCACCCCCACCGCCTGGCCGCGGCTGAAGCCCTGCCCCACCAGCAGCGACGGCAGCCAGTTGAGCAGCATGTACATCACCGTGAGGGTGAAGAAGTAGCCCAGCCACAGCAGCAGGGTGGTCGACAGCGGGATGGCGCCCAGCCAGGCCCCGCGCGGACTACCCGCCTGAGTCCCGCCTCGCTTGCGCAGAAAGCCGGCGGTCTCCGCCAGGTAACGCCCGAGCAGCGGCGCCACCAGCAGCGGCGCCAGGCCGCCGACATAGAACACCGTCTGCCAGCGGCCGACGTCCAGCAGCCCCACCACCGCCGCCAGGGCGCCGCCGAGGGGCACGCCGCAGTACATCAGGCTGACCGCGGTGGCGCGGGCGCGCTCGTCCACCGATTCGGCGGACAGGGCGATCAGATTGGGCAGCGCGCCGCCCAGACCGATGCCGGTGAGCAGCCGCGCCAGCAGCAGGCTCTCCAGACTCCAGACATGGGCGGTGGCCACCGAGAAGACGCCAAAGATCAGCACGCAGGCGATCAGCACCTTCTTGCGGCCGATACGGTCGGCGCACCAGCCGCCGATGAAGGCGCCGGGCAGCAGGCCGAGGATGCTGGCGCTGAACACCAGGCCCATCTGCCCCGGCTGGAAGCCGAAGGCCTTGGCCATGGCCGGGGCGGCGATGCCCATGGCCTGGAGATCCATGCCCTCCAGCAGGGCGACGATGAAGCACAGCAGCAGGGTCAGGCGGGCCCCGGGCGGGGCGGTCGAGAGCAGGCGCATGGTGGACTCCTCAGAAGCGGAAGGTGGTGGCGACCATCAGGAAGCTGGTGTCGTCGCCATCGGCCTGGCGCACGGCGGCGCCGGCCTGGAAGTAGCTGTATTCCAGGTCCAGGGTCAGGTTGGCGGTGGGCATCCAGCGCAGGTTGTTGCGCCAGAGGGTGCCGGCCTTGCGCGCCGAGCTGGCCGCGGTGCCCGGCACCGTGGTCATGCCCGGCAGGTAGACGCCGTCTTCGGTGCTCTGCCGCCAGACGCCGAACAGCCCGCTCTCCAGCTGCAGCGTCGGTCGCGGCGCCAGGGTCAGCAGGGGCCCGACCAGATAGAGGTTGGCCAGGGTGGTGAGCCCGGAATCACCATAGAAGCCGTTCTTGGGAAAGAGCGGATCGAAGGTGCCGACGCGGTCGTCGCCCGGGCCGCGATCGCCGCTGGCGGCGTCCACCCGCAAGGCCAGCCGCGGCTTCCAGGCGCCGCCCAGGCGATAGCCGGTTTCGCTGCTCAGGCCCCAGGCGCGGATCTCCGCCCCGGCCAGATGCCCGCCCTGCCCGGCCAGGTCCCAGCTCCAGTCCCAGGGACCGGCGTTGCCGAACAGACGGAAGCCGGCGGTGTAGCGCTTTTCCGCACCGGTCAGGCCATCCAGGGTGCGCTGGTCGGTCTCCAGACCGAAGCCGTAGACGTCGAGCTTGAGCGGCCCGGTCAGCGGCAGGGTGCCGTAGAGACCATAGAACTTGACCGCGTTGTTGGAGCCGTCGTCGAAGCTGTCTTCGCCGGTCACCACGGGCCGCAGGCCGAAGGCGTCCAGCCGGTAGCCGTCCGGACGGGTCCAGGCCAGGCGCAGGCCGTCGAAGTTGAGGCGGATGTTGCGCGCGTCGCGGTAGGTGACGAAGGCCTGGTTGCCGTAGCCCAGCTCCTGGCGACCGATGCGGGTCATCAGCTTGCCACCGGCCAGCGGCGTGTTGAGGTCGATGAAGGCCTGGTGCAGTTCGGTGCGGCTCTGGTCGTAGGGGCCGTAGAGCGCCTTGTTCCAGGCGCGGGTGTTTTCCAGCTGGACGAAGGCGCGCACGGCGTCATCGAACAGGTGCAGGTCGGCGTGCAGTTGCAGGCGCTGCTGGATGTAGTGATCGGTATCCACCCCCCGCCGGCCAAAGACCGGATTGCGGATGGTGTCGAAGCGGTAGCGCGCCTCGCCACCGGTCTGCAGCCAGGCCGAGTCACCGAGGCGCTGGTAGCGCAGCCCGTCGAAGGGATCGGTGCGCTTTTGCGGATCGTCGAGGAAGCGATAGTCCTCCGCCCAGCGCGGCGGTCCGGGCGGCAGGGGACGCGCCGTCTCCAGGTTGTTGAGCGGCTTGGGGCGGGCGCTTTCCAGGGTGGTGGAAGGCGCGGCGACAAGGCCCTGGCTGGCGAGCAAGGCGGCGAGAGCGGTAAAGGCGAGGCACGAGCGGGCCCGTGCGCAGGCCGGAAGCGAGCGCGAACAAGACATGAGATGACCGTCCTGACTGAGGATGCGGAAGGCGCCGCGGGGGCGCGGATCAGGGCCTAGCGGGCGCGGATCGGGTAGCGGTCAGGCGGGAGGGTAGTTGGATAGCGAGCTGACATGGCGGGTGTCCCTTTGTTGTTGTTGTCGTCACCGTGGGGGCCGGGTGGCCCTGGTTCGATGATGGTCGATGGCCAAAATGGATCAAGCCATCCGACCCGAATCTGGCCGATTACCGAACGTTATATTTATTAACTTTATGCCTGCGGGACGACCGGTCACCCGGGCCTCGCAACGTCTCCTGTATCGCGCTTTGTAACAATGCCCGCCCCTGAGGGGTCCATGAGGAGGCCCGTACGGGTTAAGGTTCCTTCTCTCACGATCGAAAAGGCGAACTCATGAGCTCCAAGACTCCCCTCCTGCTGGCTGGCGCCGCGCTCTTCACCCTGCTGGCCGGTTGCGGCTCGCACGAAACCCAGAGCAGCCCGGCGGCCGCCTCTTCGGCCCCGAGCGGCGCCGTCAGCAGCAGTGGCCGGTGCAACTCCGATGCGGTCCAGGATCTGGTCGGCAAGGCCCTCTCCCCGGCCCTGGCCGAAGAAGGCCGGCAACGCGCCGGTGCCCAGGTCGTTCGCGTGGTCCGTCCGCAGGACCCCATGACCATGGACTTCAACTCCCAGCGCCTGACCATCACCACCAGCGCCAGCCTGGTGGTGCAGACCGCCACCTGCGGCTGATCCCCGTCGCGCCCCACGACCTGCCGACCCCGGTCGCGCAGGTCGGCGCCTGCCGCTAAAGGCCGAAGCCCTGGCGCAGGGCTGCCACGCTGTGGAAGTGAAAGGCCGGGCGCTGGCGCTCCAGCTCTTCCCGGCTGCCGAAGCCATAACCCAGGGCCACCGCCGCCACGCCGTTGGCCCGGGCGGCGATCAGGTCGTGCTCGCGGTCACCCAGCATCAGGCAGGTCTCCGGCGCCAGGCCTTCGGTGTCCAGCACGAAGCGCAGCAACTCGGTCTTGTCGGTGCGGGTGCCATCCAGCTCGCTGCCATGCAGGGCGATGAAGAATTCCGTCAGCGCGAAGTGCCGGAGGATCTCCACGGCGAACACCCGCGGCTTGGCCGTCACCAGATAGAGCCGTCGCCCGGCCGCCTGCAGCGCGGCCAGCAACTCGCGGATGCCTGCATAGACCTCGTTCTCATAGAGACCGGTGGCGCGGAAATACCCGCGATAGGCCGCCACCGCGCGCCAGGCGCGCGCCTCGTCGAAGCCGTAGTGGGTCATGAAACTCTGCAGCAGCGGCGGGCCGATAAAGACCTCCAGCCTGCGCAGATCGGGCTCCTCGATCCCCTCGGCGCGCAGCGCCACCTGGATCGCCCGGGTGATGCCCAGGCGCGAATCGGTGAGGGTGCCATCGAGATCGAACAGCAGATGGGGGTGATGCATGGGGCGTCCTGGGCAGCGGAGATCCCCGTCAGTATGGCGACCGGCGGCAGAGATCGGTAGGCTCGACCGCTCCACTGGAAATGAGTCTTGTTTGCTGATGCCTCTGTCGCCGCTCTCCTCTCGCCGCCCCCCACGCTGCACCTGGCTGGCCCTGCCGCTGCTGCTGGCCCTGGCCCTGCCGGGCCAGGCGCGCCCCATCGATCAGCCCATGGACGCCCAGGTGCTCCAGCAGCCGGGCCACGGCTATGCCTTCAGCGAACTCCAGCTGGATTCCACCGACGGCGCCCGCCATTACCAGGTGTGGATCGCCCGACCCGCCACCCCGGCGCCGGCCACCGGCTATCCGGTGCTCTATCTGCTCGATGGCAACGCCGCCCTGGGCGGGCTGAATGCCGAATTGCTCGACACCCTGGCCAAGCGGCCCCATCCGCCCGTGCTGGTGGCGGTGGGTTACACGGGCGGCAAGCGTATCGATGGCCCGGGTCGGGCCTATGACTACACGCCCTCGGCCCCCACCAGCGAGCGCTTTCGCGAGATGGCCACCGGCGGCGCCGACGTCTTTCTCGCCTGGCTGCTGGAGCGCCTGGAGCCGGCGGTGGCCCGTCAGGTCCCCCTGGATCCTGACCAGCGCGCGGTCTGGGGTCATTCCCTGGGCGGGCTGTTCGTCCTCCACGCCCTGCTCACCCGTCCGGACGCCTTCGCCGAGGGCTACGCCGTGAGTCCTTCGCTGTGGTGGAGTCCCACCGTGCTGCCGCAAGACGACGAGCAATTGAAGGCGCGCTTCCAGGCCCATCCGGCCCGCCTGGTGCTGCTGCAGGGCGGCGCCGAGCGCGAACTGCCCGCGCACTTCCAGAGCGAGGTCCCCGCCGATGCCACCCGGCGCCTGGCCGACCGCCTCGGCCAGCTCCCCGGCATCCGGGTGCGCTACGAGGTGCTCGAAGGGCTGGGCCACGGCCCCATGCTGCCGGCCTCGCTGCAGACGGTGTTGAGCGAGTGGCGCTAGTCCGCCAACCAGCGATACATCACATGGCAATCCACCAGCCCCAGGCTGGAGTGGCGATAGGCCCTGGGCAGGGTGCCGACGATCTCGAAGCCGTGCTTCTGCCAGAGCCGTACCGCCACCTGGTTGCTGGCCACCACCGAGTTGAATTGCATCGCCTGGAAGCCCAGTTCACGGGCCACCTGCAGGGAGTGCTCGCAAAGGGCGCCGGCGACGCCCTGGCCGCGGGCGGCGGGGGCGACCATGTAGCCGCAATTGCAGACGTGATCGCCTGGCCCCATGGCATTGGCCTTGAGGTAGTAGCTGCCGAGCAGCTGGCCGTCGCGCTCGGCGACGAAGGTCGCCCGCGGTAGCTCCACCCAGAGGCGCCAGGCCTCGTCGCGGGTCATGTCCGGGTCGTAGGCGTAGGTCTCCCGGGCCTGGGCGACCTGCTGGATCAGCGGCCAGACCTGGTCGAAATCGGCGGCTTCGAGGGGGCGAATCTGCATGGGTGACTCCGGCGGACGAAGGAGCCGCCAGTGTCGCCTAGCCGAGTGCAGCTGCCAAATCACCACCCTCTTCCAGCAGCTCCTGGGCGCCCTGGCGACAGGCCGCCAGCAGTTCCTCGGCGAGGCCCTCGTCATCCAGTGCCCGCGCCAGGGCCACGCCCCCGATCAGGGTGGTGGCCAGCTGCAGCGCCCGGGCGCGCCGCTGCCCCGGCGGCCCCGACAGATCCTGCTCCAGTCGGGTGACGAAGCGCGCGAAGAAGCGGGTATAGCTGCCCCGGATGGCGGCCTCCCGGTGGGTGACGTCGGCCGCCAGAAAGGCCAGCGGACAGCGCAAGGCTTCGCCCTCGGCATGCTCGCGACTCAGGTAATGCTCGACCAATTGCCCGAGGCCTTGGCTACCGAGATCGTCGAGCCGGGCACTGCCGATCCGCGCGGCATGGGCGATGGCCTGGTCATAGACCTCGGTCTTGGTGCGGAAGTGGTGGTAGAAGGCGCCGCGGGTAAGACCGGCATCGGCCATCAGGTCGTCGAGACCGACCGCATCGAAGCCGCGCAGGGCGAACAGGCGGGCGGCGCTGTCGAGGATGCGCTGGCGGGTCTGCTCGCGCTGATCAAGGGGCCAGGCCATGGCTACTCCAGATTATGTTCTTGAACATAAGGTCCCCTTTGCCAGCATGCAGCCTTCTTTGCAAGGAGCCTGCAGCATGACGCCCTATCTCTTCGGTCCCGCTTTCAGCACCCTGGTGCGCAGCGTGCGCCTCCATGCCCTGGAACAGGGCCTGGAGCTGCCCTGTGGCCTCGCACCCGCCGGCCAGGCCATCGCCTGGCGCAGCGAAGCCCACCTGGCGCTGCACCCCTTCGGCCAGGTGCCGGTGCTGTTCGATGGCGAGCTGCGGATCTTCGAGACCCTCGCCATCTGCCGCCATCTCGATCGTCGGCTCTCGCCGGAGCGCGATGGCAACCCGGAGCAGGACGCCTGGAGCAGCGCCCTGCTCACCACTGTGGATAGCCGTCTGGTCCGCCACTATCTGCTGCGCGTCGCCGGGCCACGACCCGCCCCCTTCCGCACACCGGAGGACGAGCAGCGCGCCCTGGCCGACGTCGACGCGACCCTGGCCGTGCTCGATCGCCAGCTGGGCAACCAGGACTTTCTCTGCGGCGCCGAATTCAGTCTGCCCGACGCCTTGCTGGCGCCCATGCTCGACTACCTGGAGCCCCTGCCCGACCTACACTGGCGGACGACCTGGCCCCGCCTCGCCGCCTACCTCGACCGCCTGCGCGCGCGACCCTCCGGTCAGGCGATCCTGGTGGCGACCGACTTAAAGCTGCGCTGAGCCGACCGGAGCTACCAGGAACCACCTACCTCCCCAACACACCACAATCATCCCCTCTCCCTCCGGGAGAGGGCTAGGGTGAGGGCCCACCCACCACCCCTCCCTACCTGCTAGCCTTGGAAGCTCCTCCCCCGCCCAAGGACCGCCCATGACCACCGTCCGCCCCATCGCCCTCGTCACCGGAGCCTCCCAGGGCATCGGCCGCGCCGTCGCCCTCGGCCTGCTGCAGGACGGCTTCCGCGTGGTCCTCGCCGCTCGTCGCGCCGAACCCCTGGAGGCCCTCGCCGAAGAGGCGCGGCAACAGGGCGGCGAAGCCCTGGCGGTACCCTGCGACGTCACCGATGCCGCCAGCGTCGAGGAGCTGTTCGCCCGCATCCGCGAGACCTACGGCCGCCTGGACCTGCTGTTCAACAATGCCGGCGTCGGCGCTCCGGCGGTGCCCATCGACGAACTGGAACTGGACGCCTGGCACCGGGCGGTCAACACCAACCTCACCGGCGTCTTTCTCTGCAGCCGCGCGGCCTTCGCCCTGATGCGCGCGCAATCGCCCCGCGGCGGGCGCATCATCAACAACGGCTCGATCTCCGCCCACACGCCACGCCCCTTCAGTGCGCCCTACACCGCGACCAAGCATGCCGTGGCCGGGCTGACCAAGGCCCTGGCTCTGGACGGCCGCGCCTTCGACATCGCCTGCGGCCAGATCGACATCGGCAACGCCGCTACCGAGATGACCGAGCGCATGGCCAACGGCGTACTCCAGGCCGACGGCAGCACCGCCGTGGAGCCGCGCATGGACGTCAGGCACGTCGCCGACGCCGTCCGCTACATGGCCAGCCTGCCGCTGGACGCCAACGTCCAGACCCTGACGGTGATGGCGACCAAGATGCCCTATGTGGGGCGGGGCTGAGGGGTTCCACGTGGAACCCCAAGGGGCTGCCAAGAGGGCGGTGAAAGCCATTCCTTCTACCGCCTCGCATGGAGATGATTTCTAAGCCGCCGCGGAGGCAGCTTAGAAAACTCAGCCCGTCGTTGGCGAGCCGGTGTCACGGTTCACGGCTGTATAGGCAGCATTAGAAAATGCCGGGTTTGTCCAAGGTGCGTAGCGATAGGTTCACTGCCGTGCAGGCAGCTAAGAAAGCATTCCAACCCAGACTGGGGTAAGGGGGAAAATTCATTGCCGCAACGGCAGCTCACAAACTAGGACTGGGACGGTCAAGCCTCCAACGCCGCCAGTACATGCACGGGATCGTTCTTTAGCGCTACCAACAAGGCCTTCGCCGGCCCGGTAGGTTCGCGGCGGCTCTGCTCCCAGTTGCGCAACGTACCGACGTCGATATTGAGCTTTCTGGCGAACTGCGCCTGGCTCAGACCGGTATTCTTGCGGATCTGCTTGATCTGCAAGGCATCGACGTGGAATTCACGGGAAGGTTGTCGCTCACCCCGGACGATCTCGTCCATTTGGGTAACGCTTTCCATGAGGTCATCCAGGAACTTGGTCATGCTGTCTATCTCCACTTTTCGATCATGGCCTTCAGGGCTTTCCGGTCCTCGACGGAGAGGTCATCCTTCTCACTCTTGGGGTAGATCAGTAGCAGGGCATGCGAGCATCGGCAGCGAAGTGATAGTAGATCACCCGAGAGCCGCCACGCTTGCCATGGCCACCGCTGGCGACACGGATCTTGCGTAGGCCGCCGGTATCCCTGATGACATCGCCTGCCGTCGGATTTTGCGCCAGTTCACGTTGGAAAGCGGCGTAGGCATCATCCTCAAGTAGCTCTTTGACGAGCCGAGTGAAGACCGGCGTTTCGATAAAGATCATGTCGCAATCCATGCGTCATTGGCGTACCCCAATCATACGGTGGCCAACATATAAGTCAATGACGCACCATCCCCATGACGCAGCGTCCTCGGATAGCCGCGTCTCACCGTACCAAGCAACCGTTTGCCGCAGGTCTCCAGGCTATGCTTTGTGGAACCACCACCCAGGCAAGCCCGGATCGATCGGAGGAAGACAGCATGCAACCACAGGAGGTCGTAACCTTCTGGCGCTCTGCCGGCAGGCGCAAATGGTTCAGCGGCGGCCCCGAGTTCGACACCGAATGCCGTACACGCTTGGAGGCAGGGCATTTCGCTGCGAGTCGTCGCGAATTCGATAGCTGGGCCGCCAGCGCCGAAGGCGCCCTGGCCCTGTGTCTGCTGCTCGACCAAATCCCGCGCAATATCTATCGCCACAGCGGCCACGCCTTCGCCACCGACGGCCTGGCCCTGCAGCACGCGCGACAGGCGATAGCCGCCAGCCTGGATCAGCAGGTCGAAGCCGAGTTGCGCGCCTTCTTCTATCTGCCGTTCGAGCACTCCGAGACCCTGGCCGATCAGCAGCGCTCGCTCGAACTGTTCGAGGCCCTGGGCATCGAGCACTACCGGCGCTATGCCGAGGCCCATCTGCAGGTGATCGCCCGCTTCGGCCGCTTCCCGCACCGCAACCGGGCGCTAGGCCGCATCAATACGCCGGAGGAACAAGCCTGGCTGGATGCCGGCGGAGGATTTTGAAGACCCGGGGTTCAGGCCAGGCGGCGGGCATCGCGGCGGATCATCTGCGGCGGTACGCCGAAGCCGCGCATGAACACCTCGCGCAGATGACGGCGATCGCGAAAGCCGGTCTCGCGGGCGACCGTTTCCAGCGAATGACGAGTCTGCTCGATCATCAGCCGCGCCGCCTCCAGGCGCAGCCCCTCGATGGCCTTGGCCGGTGACTGTCCCGTCTCGGCGGTGAACACCCGGCTGAATTGCCGAGGACTGAGGTGGGCGACCTCAGCCAGCTCCTCGACACTCAAGACGCGGCCCAGGTGCTGCCGGGCGTAGGCGAGCGCGGTCTGGATACGATCCGACTTGGGCGCCAGGGCCAGCAGCTCCGAATGCTGGGTCTGACCGCCCGAGCGAAATTGCTGCATCACCAGGCGATGCGCTACCGAACGGGCCACGTCCATGCCCAGGTCCTTCTCCACCATCCCCAGCGCCAGATCCAGGCCGGCGGTCATGCCGGCGGAAGTCCATACCGGACCATCGACGATGAAGATGCGGTCTTCCTCGACGCGGATCTGTGGATAGCGTTCCTGCATGGCCCGGGCGAACGACCAGTGGGTGGTGGCCCGGCGCCCATCGAGAAGGCCAGCCGCCGCCAGGGCGAAGCCGCCGGTACAGATGCCGGCGGTGCGCCGCGCCTGGGCGCCGGCCTGGCGCACGAAGTCCAGCAGCGTCGGCGATGGCTCGGTGGCCAGGGGCGTCAGGTTGCCGACGATGAACCAGGTATCGGCGCGGCCCGGCGTACCCAGGGCTTCGGTCTCCACCAGCAGTTGCTGTGAAGAACGCACTAGGCCGCCCCGTTCGGAAAAGATCGCCTGGGTATAGAAGGGCTCGCCCAGGACCAGATTGGCGAATTCGAAAACGCTCTGGGTCGCCAGCGCCATCACCTGGAAACGCTCGCCCAATACATAGCCGATCCGGTGCATGGCTGCTCCTTGTGTCCTAAATCATGACTATAAGCGTCATTTGCGCCATCGACCAGCGCGCTCATCATGGCCTCACACCCACCCCGGAGACACGATGATGACCCGCTCCCCACAAGGTACTGCCCTGATCACTGGCGCCTCGTCCGGCATCGGTGCCCACTACGCCGAACAACTGGCCCAGCGCGGCTACGACCTGATCCTGGTCGCCCGGGATCGCCAGCGCCTGGATGCCCTCGCCCAGCGCCTGACCGACGCGACCCGCCAGAGCGTCCAGGTCCTGCCGGCCGACCTGGCCGACCCTGCCGCCCTGGCCGAGGTCGAGCGCACTCTGCGTGAAGACGCCAGCCTCACCCTGCTGGTCAACAACGCCGGGATGGGTACCCATACGCCGCTGCTGCAGAGCGATCCGGCGCAGATGCTGCGGATGATCGCCCTCAACGTCACCGCCCTCACCCAGCTGACCTATGCCACCGTGCCCGCCTTCGTCGCCCGCGGCCGTGGCGCCATCATCAACGTCTCCTCCATCGTCAGCCTGGCGCCGGAGTTGCTCAACGGCGTCTACGGCGGCAGCAAGGCCTATGTCACGGCCTTTACCCAATCCCTGCAGCGCGAGCTGGCCGGGACCGGCGTGCGCGCCCAGGCCGTGCTGCCCGGCGCCACCGCCACCGACTTCTGGGCGCGCGGCGGCCTGCCGCTGGCGCACCTCGATCCGGAGATCGTCATGAGCCCGGCCGACCTGGTCGCCGCCGCCCTGGCCGATTTCGAGCGTGAGGTCGCCATCTCGATCCCCTCGCTGCACGACCTGTCCCGCTGGGAGACCTACGAAGCCAGTCGCCTGGCCATGGCCGACCAGTTGTCCAGCCGCCAGCTCGCCCCCCGTTATCACACCGCCCATTGATCTTGATCCCGAGAGGAGCACACCCCATGAAACTGACCGACAACACCGTCTTCATCACCGGCGGCACCTCCGGCATTGGCCGCGCCCTGGCCGAGGCCCTGCATAGTCGCGGCAACCAGGTGATCGTCGCCGGTCGCCGCCAGGCGCTGCTCGACGAGATCGCCGCCGACAATCCTGGTATGGATACCGTGCTGCTCGACATTGGCGACCCGGCGCAGATCAAGGCCGTCGCCGCCGAAGTCATCGCCCGTCACCCCAACCTGAACGTGGTGATCAACAACGCCGGCATCATGCCCTTCGACGATGCCGGCGCCGGCGATCTGGACGATGCCCAGGCGGTGCAGCTGGTCACCACTAACCTGCTCGGCCCGGTGCGGGTGAGCGCCGCCTTCATCGAGCACCTCAAGCGGCAGCCGACGGCAACGCTGATCAACAACACCTCGGTGCTGGCCTTCCTGCCGCTGGCGGCCACGGCGCTCTACTCCGCCACCAAGGCGGCCTTGCACTCCTACACCCTGTCCCAGCGCTTCCAGCTGCGCGACACCTCGGTGCAGGTGCTGGAGATCGCCCCGCCGTGGGTGGACACCGACCTGGTCCACAAGAGTGGCGACAGCCGCGCCATGCCCCTCGACGATTTCATCGCCGAGACCCTGGACAAGCTGGCCACCGCCGAGACCGAGGTGCTGGTGGATCGCGTGGTGCCGCTGCGCGCCAACCCCGGTCCCCAGGAGCATGTGCTGATCAACCAGTTCAACCTCTCGCTGGTCGAGAACCCCATCCCCGTCGCCTGACCTCGGCACGCCGGCCGCCTTCTGCGGTCGGCGTGTGTTCTGGAGCCTCCCATGTCCTCACTTCCCTTGCCCGGGGCGCTGCGGCCCCTGAGCCTGGCCTACTTCGTCCAGGCGGTCGGGGCGCTGTCGGTCGTCGGCTGCCTGCAGGCGATTTCCCGCGAGTGGCACCTCAGCGACAGCCAGAGCGCCTACCTGCTCAGCCTCTTCGGTATTACCTTCGCCCTGGCGGCGCCCTTGCTGCAGATACTGCTCGGCCATTGGGCGCGGCGGACCCAGGTGCTCGGCGGGCTGCTGCTGTTCAGCCTGGCCGCCCTGCTGCTCGCCTGCGCCGCCGATTACCCGACCCTGCTGGTCAGCCGGGTGCTGATGGGTGTGGGCGCCGGTTTCATCGGTCCGGTGCTGGGCGCGCTGGGCGCCGGTCTGGTCAGCCGCGAGCAACAGGGCAGCGCCATCGCCACGGTGCTGCTGGGGCTGAGCCTGGCCAGCCTGGTGGGTCTGCCGCTGAGCGCCTGGGTCGCGACGGCCCTTGGCGTGCGCCCGCTGTTCGCCGGCATCGGCGGACTGGGGCTGCTCACCGCCTGGCTGATCTTCAGGCAGGTGCCCGATCGGGTCCCGGGCGAGCGCATCGCCCCGGCCGTGGTCGCGCGGCTGCTGACCACCGCCCACTCGCTGCACGCCTTCCTGGTGGTGTTCTTCATCGCCGCCGGGGTGTTTTCCACCTACGCCTTCCTCACGCCCATCGTGCGCCAGGACTTCCACGGCAGCGTCGCCGATGTCTCCCTCGCACTCGCGGTGCTGGGTGTCGCCGGGGTACTGGGCAACCTGCTGGTGATCCGCGCCGCACGCCGCTTCAGTGCCGAGCGGCTGCTGCTCGGCGGCCTCCTGCTACTGGCCCTGGCGCTTTCGATCCTGGCCCTCGGCCAGGGCCGCTTCGTGGCGCTGCTCTTGGGCCTGGTGGTCTGGGCGTTGGCCACCGACATCCTCTGGCCGTCCCAGCAGAGACGTATCCTCGAACAGCTCGCCGAGGTACGGGGCATCGCCCTGGCGCTGACCGCCTCCTTCATGTTCTGCGGCATCGGCGTCGGCACCTTCGTCGCTGGGCAGGTCTATCCCCGCCATGGCTTCCAGGGACTGCTGCTGACGTCGCTGGCTTTCCTGCTGCTGGCGCTGTTCAGTCTGCAGCGCTCCAGGCGCACGGCGACCGCGCCGCCGCTGCCGGCCTGACCCGGCCATGAAAAAGGCCCCTGACCGGGGCCTTTTTCATGCTCAGGCGGCGGGCGGAAAATCCACTTCGGTCGCCGCCAGGTTGTTGAGGTAGTTGGTCAGGGTCAGCAGGCTGACCTGCGCCACCACCTCGACGATCCTGGCATCATCCAGACCGGCTGCGTGGGCGGCCTGCAACTGCTCGTCATGCAACTGGCCACGCTGCTCGGTCACCTCCCGCGCCAGGCGCGCCACGGCGCTGAGCGTACCCGCCCGGGCGGCGGCCAGCTCCACAGTGGTCAAGCCGGTCTTGCCACCGAAGAATTCATGGGCCGCCAGGCAATAGTCGCAACCGTTGACCGCCGAGGCCGCCAAGGCCACCACCTCGCGCTCCTGGGCGCTGAGTCCGCTCCTGCCCAGCGCCTGGGCCAGCGCCAGATAGCCTTTGAGCGCCGCTGGCGAATGCGCCAGGGTTGCGAAGGCGTTGGGCAGGAAACCGAGGCCTTTCTGGATGCCCTGCAGGGCGGTTTGCGCCTCGGCGGAGGCCTGGTCGAGGGTAAGGGGGGCGATACGGGTCATGAGGGTGCTCCTTGGGTTGCGGCCTGGTCATCAGGCGTGGAACCAGATTAGGCGGGGCGACTTGACGCCTGGACGCCCAGCGTCCAAACATCGCGACAGATCGTCCAAATCGGTGCCTCATCCATGGATCGCCTCGCCGTCTTGCTCGACCACTTCGCCTTCACTGCGGACAGCTACCACCAGGGCGCCTTCTGTGGCGTGAGCCGCCATGCGGACGGTGAAGCCACCGGCCAGGTCCACCTGCTGCGCGGCGGACGCCTGAGCTTCGCAACCGCACGGGGCGAGCGGCAGGACCTGGTCGAGCCCAGCCTCATGCTGGTGATCCGCCCGCGCGCGCATCAGCTGAGCACCCCGGACGATAGCCCTGCCGAGCTGGTGTGCGCCTCGCTGGCCTTTCGCGGTGGTCCGGATAACCCGCTGACCCGCGCCCTGCCGGATTACCTGGTCAGTCCACTGCGCCAGCTGCCAGGTCTCGCCGCCAGCGCCGACTGGCTGTTTGCCGAGGCCTTTGGCAACGACTGCGGGCGCGGCCTGGTGCTCAACCGCCTGTTCGAACTGATGATCATCCAGCTGCTGCGTGAACTGCTGACCCGCCCCAGCGCCACGCCCGGCATGCTCGCCGGCCTGGCGGATCGCCGGCTCGCGCGTGCCCTGACCGCCCTGCACGAACGACCCCAGCACGCTTGGACCGTAGCCGAGCTGGCGGGCCTGGCCGGCATGTCACGCGCGGGTTTTGCCGCACATTTCCAACGTGTCGTCGGCAGTGCCCCAGGCGACTACCTCACCCGCTGGCGCATCGCCCTGGCGCAACAGCGCCTGCAGCAGCGCCGCCCCCTGGCGCTGATCGCCGACGAGGTCGGCTACGAAAGTCCCTCGGCCCTGGCCCGCGCCTTTCGCCGCATCATTGGTGCGAGCCCGACCGAATGGCAGCGGGCACAGGCCTAGGCCTAGGCCTTGCCGGCAGCCGCCCCATCCCGCCACTCCACCACCAGATCCGCCCGCGCCCGGTCGCCGTCGATCAGGCGCGCATTGGGCTCGTCGGTGCTCGCCACCCAGGCCTCCGCGTCCGCGCGGCTGCGGCCGAAGTGCATGTGCCGGGCGACCAGCCGCTCGCGACGCTCCGCGGGATCGACGCGCACGTACCAGCACTCGTCGAACACCTCGGCGACATCGCTCCAGGGCGCCTGGGTCAAGAGCAGGTAGTTGCCCTCGCTGATCACCAGTTGGGTCTCGGCGTGGACCGGGATGGCATTGGCGATGGGTTCTTCGATCTCGCGATTGAACAGCGGCGCATAGACGGTCTCGCCGGCCACCGGCGTCTTCAGCCGCTGCAGCAGGGCGCGATAGCCGCGGGCGTCGAAGGTGTCCGGCGCGCCCTTGCGCTGGGCGCGGCCCAGACGCGCCAGTTCGCGATTGGCCAGGTGATAGCCGTCCATGGGCACCACCACGGCGCGCTCGCCGAGCGCCGCCGCCAGGAGCTCGGCCACCGTCGACTTGCCCGCGCCCGGCGTACCGGCGATGCCCAGCAGGCGGCGTCCCCCCTGGGCCAGCAGCGCCTCGGCGCGGGCGAGGAGTTCGGCGGGGAGTTGCAGGCCATCGACCGGACGCTGACTGCTCATGCCGGCACCCCCGGTAGCGCAAGGATGGAAACGACAGGCAGGCACGGGAGAGCGGTCATGGCGGAGGTTCCGGCAGTGGGGATCGCGGCACGCTAGCACCCCGCGGAGCGGGTCGTCGACTCGGCACCGACACCGCCGGAAAGCCATCACAGTCTGTGGCCCGGCGAGGCGATCCCGGCCGCTCCCCCTCGGCATCCACCCGGCGCTCTCGTACACTCCGCTTCCTATCGGCCGTGCGCCGCCGTGAGCCTCATGCAAAGGGATTTGGTCACCATGAAGAAACCGCTACTTACCACCCTCGCCGGTGTGGCCCTGGTCGCCGTCGGCACCGCCGTGGGCGGCGCCTGGTACACCGGCACCCGGCTGGAAGGCGAATTGCGCCAGGCCGCGAGCCAAGCCCAGCTGGCCCTGCAGGCGCAACTGCCCGAGTACCCCTTGCAACTGCAGCTGGTCGAGTTGCAGCGCGGTATCTTCAGCAGCACCGCCACCTTCAGCCTGAGCGTACAGGCCGAGGATCGACCGCCGGTGGAGGTGCTGCGGGTGCTCGACGACATCCAGCACGGCCCCTTCCCCCTGACCCGCCTCAAATCCCTGCAGCTGGCGCCGGTCATGGCGGTCAACCGCGTCACCCTGGCGCGCACGCCGCTCACCGCCGATCTCTTCACCCTGGCCAAGGGCGCCGAACCCGTGCGGCTCGACGCCGCCCTGGGCTACGACCGCACGGTGGAGGGCGGTCTGACCCTGGCCGCCCTGCACCTGGACCAGCCCCAGGGCGCGGTGGCCTTCTCCGGCCTGACCGCCACCTTCGCTACCGACATGGAGGCCAGCCGGCTGCGCCTGGACAGCACCGTCGGCCAATTCAGCCTCAATGTGCGCACGCCGGATGGCTGGGCCAAGCTGGAGACCGAAGGCTTCGGCCTGACCGGCGACAACCGTCGCAATGCCGATGGCTTCTGGCTCGGCCCGGGGCAGTTGCGCCTCGGGCGCCTGCTGCTGGCCATGCCCGGCAAGCCCGCGGTCGAGTTGCGGGATCTGCAGCTCCAGGGCGACACCCAGCAACAGGGCCAGCAACTGGCGGGCACGCTCAACGCCAGCCTCGGCCAGCTCGACATCGCCGGCCAGACCCTGGGCAAGGCGACCCTGAAAAGCCACTACAGCCAGCTCGACAGCCCGGCCCTGGCCCAGCTCAATGCCCTGCTGCAGCACCTGCAGCTGGATACCGAGCAGGGTCTCGATCCCACCACCCAGGCGACCCTGCAGCAGCACCTCGGCGATGTGCTCGCCGCGCGTCCCCAGCTGGTGGTGGATGAGCTGCGCTTCGACACCCCTGGCGGCAGCAACCGCCTGCACCTGGACCTGACCCTGGCCAAGCCGGCGACCTACGATCTGCCGCCGGAGCAACTCGCGGCCCAGCTGCTGGCCGGTCTCGATGCGCGCCTGTCGGTGGCGCGGGGCAGCCTGGTGGATGGCGTGCTGTTCCAGGCGGGCGCCCAGCGCAGCCAGCCGGCCATGCAGCAACAGGCCCAGGCCACCGCCGAAGCCCTGGCGGGCATCGGCCTCAACAGCGGCCTGCTCAAGGCCGAAGGCGAGGATCTGGTGGCAACCCTGAATTACAGCGCCGGGCGGCTGCTGCTCAACGGCCAGGAAGTCCCGCCGGAACAGCTGCTGGCCCTGCTGGAACGCCCGCAACCCGCGGCACCCGCCAAACCCCAGGGCAAGGCGCCGAAGCGCTAGCGGATGCCGGGGCGGTTGGGCTTCGACGATGGCGCCGTCTCAGCCCAACCTACACAGCTCCCGTAGGTTGGGTTGAGCGCAGCGAAGCCCAACAGCCTGGTACCGCGCCCCTCACCCCAGCCCTCTCCCCAGGGGAGAGGGGGCTATCTGGCCCCTGCTGTACCTTGCGTAGGCTGGGTTGAGCCCAGCGAAGCCCAACAACGCCCCGGCCGTCCCAACCGCCCTACTTCAACTCCAGCCCGCCACTGGCCTTGTTCAGCTCGCGCAGGTGCTTGCCGAGCAGGTCCAGGTTGGCTTCGGTCAGGTCCAGGCCATCGCGGGCCTCCGGCGAGAGCAGCTGGCGAACCTCGTTGTTGAGGGTGTCCCGGAGGCTGCGCAGGTGCGCCTGGCGCTTCTGGCTCTCGGCGGTCAGCTGTTCCCACTCGCCCGGTTGCGGCAGGCCGTAGCCGTCGGTGCCGAGCAACTCGGCCGGACGACTCAGGTAGCCGCTGTCCTTGAGGATCTGTTCCAGGGCGCCACCGGCCTTGCCGAAGCGTGCCTTGTCCACCGCGTCCTGGCCCAGGTAACGATCCTTGAGCTCGGTCTGGGCCTGCAGCAGCGCCCGGCGATAGGCTGCCTGCTCCAGCAGCAGCAGGGCGGCGCTGGCGCGCAGGTCGGCACGCTGGAATTGCTCGCGACGCTGCTGCGGGGTCAGCGCCAGCCAGGCCTCGACATCCGCCTGGGGCAGCTGCAGGCGCTCCCGCGCCACCTTGAACATCGCCTGGAAACGCTCGCGGAAGCTGTCGAAGCGATAGCCCAGCCGCAAGGCCTCGCGCGGATCGTCGAGCACCGAGGTGTCCACCAGGTCCTTGAACCTCAGCGCATCCATCAGGCCCGTCGGGGTGATGACATCGAGCTGGGCATCGGCCAGGCGCGGCACCCCGTCGTGCAGCAGCTTGAAGGTCTCCACCGCGCAGTTGTTGGTCACGAAGTAGTACTGGCCGTCATAGCTCCAGTGCACCTGGGCGGTCCGCTCGAGGAAGTCGGCGATCTCCGGGCGGGTCAGCTTGAGCGGCACGGATTGCAGGCCGCGCAACTCCACCTTGGTGTACTCGTCGACCACCTGGGCCAGCGGCAGCACGAACAGCCGCGACGGATAGGAGCCGGTCAGGCCGCGCCAGCTGGAGAGCTGGACGTCGTTGACGAAGGCGCGGAACGACAGCACCAGGTGGTATTGCAGATCCAGCCGGCAATCCGGGCCACGCGGCCGACCGGGGGCGCAGACAACCAGGCGCAGCATGCTGTGCCCCCAGCGGCTCATGACCTTCTCGTTGCCCTCGGCCAGCAGGTAGTCCACCGCATAGACCCGCTCCGGATCGAGCCAGCCCAGGGGCGCCTCGCCGAAGTCGTTGCCGGCGTTGAGATAGGGATAGCGCCCCGGACAGGCATCGTGCTCGGGCGACCAGCCGAAGTGCTCGGCGAAGTAGCGCTGCAGCGCCGGCCGCCGGCAGGCGTAGCTGGGGTCGAGCAGGAAGTACTCCATGTTCACCGCCACGAATTCCTTCGGGTTGGTGACTTCATAGAGATCGGGACTGCGGGCGATGAAGAGATTCTTCGACTCGCGATTGCCGTGCTTGCGGGTCTTCACCTGCCAGCCGGCCAGGTCCAGCAGCCGTGGATCGTCGGACAGGGTATAGCTGCGCCCGGCCTGGCCCTGGCATTTCACCGGCAGCTGGTCGGAGGTCAGCCCCAGGCCGCCGCAGGAGAGGATCAGCTGACGCTGCGCGGGCGTCCAGACGCGCTCGCGGTCATAGAAGTGGGTCAGCTCGTGCAGCACCGTGGCCAGCAGCTCGCGGTGCTGGGTGCCATGGGGCCGGCCGGTCTGGATGCGGGTGTCGCTGCCGTCGACCAGGCTGGGCAGCAGGCGGCGATTGAGCAGCAGATTGCGCCGATCCGCTTCGCCATAGGCCTCTTCCAGCAGCTCGCTGCTCCAGCGCACCGGGATGCGCTCGTCCAGCGCCGCCTTGAATCTGGGTGGCAGCAGGGCCTGGGCTTCATCCAGCAGTTGCTGGGTCGCCTGGATCTGCGCGGGCGTCAGGCCCTGGGTATCGAGTTCGAGGTGCAGGGCGGCCTGGGCCCCACCGAGGGCCAGGCCGGCCGCGAGGCCGGCCAGCCACTGCCGCAGCCGGCCGGCGCGGTTCTTCACAGTGCCAGGATGGCCTGGGCCAGCTGCAGGTCGTTGGCCTGGCGCGCGGCCGGGAACTGGTCGCGCAGGCTGCGGAAGGCTTCTTCCAGCTGGACGCCACGGATGTCGCCGTCGGTGGCGACAAAGCTGGCGGCATCGCCGCGCGCGGCCTGGATCATCTTGGCGTCGCGGATGGAGGTGGTGGTATCGGAGGTGAAGTCGATGCTGCGCTGCAGCGCCCGCACCACGATGTTACTGGTGGCCACCAGGGTCTGGGCCTGAGCCAGGCTCGAAACGCCCAGGGTCAGGGCAGCGGCGATAAGCAGGGAACGGCGCATGGATACTCCAGGGATGTCACGGAATTGAAACGGACTACTGACTCAGAATCGCCTGGGCGAGTTCCCGGTCGGAGGCGTGCAGTGCCGGATCGGCTGCGCGCAGGGCGCGGAGGGTTTCCTCCAGCTGAGCACCGCGCAGGGCGCCGTCGGTGGCGACGAAGGCCGCGGCATCGTCACGCGCCGCCAGGACCAGCTTGTTCTGGAAGGGGCCGGTGGTGAGCTGGCTGGTGCCGTAGATGGTCTTCACCAGACCCTCGGTGGTGGAGTCGAACGCCAGGACCGGCGTGGCGAGACAGAGGCCGAGCAACAGCGCGGCAGAACGACGGATATGCATGGATGACGACCCTCCGGTGGCAGATGGTCGCCAAGGCTAACGCAGCCCCCCGCTCCGGGCTAGCAGCCACGGGGTACGGGGGGTATCGCGGTGTTGCGCGTCAGATGGCGAGAATCGCCTGGGCCAGTTGGTCATCGCTGGCCTGCCGCAGTTCGGGCGCCTGGCTGCGCAGGTGGTCCAGCGCCGCTTCCAGGCGTACGCCGCGGATGTCGCCGGCGCTGCCGACGTAGGTAGCCGCATCGTCACGGGCTTCCTGGACCAGCTTGTCGTTCTTGAAGGAGCCGGTGATGGACGAGGTGGTGTCCGAGGTCGCATCGATGGCGTTGACGATGATGTCGGTGGTGACATAGAAGCTCGACGCCGAGGCGGCGGTGGACAGGCAGAACAGCGCCGCGGCGGCGCCCAGGTGCAGGGTTTTCATGGGGGACTCCCGTCTGGATAGGCCTGAGTGAGACTACCGTCAGCCCGAGGAAGTCGCATCCCGGCGCAGATTTTCACTCCCGCCAGAAGGGTTTGTCGCCTTCCCGCCGCTGATCCGCCAGATTCAGACCCAGATCGCCCAGCGCCCGGCCGTCCAGCTGCTGCAATTGCCGCCGGCCCAGGGCACGCAGGCGCCAGCGGACGAGCAGCGCGAACAGGGCGCGGCATCCGCGCCGAGGGGAGACCAGGCGGGTAATGGCACTGTCGGGCGAGAGGCGATCCATGGCGATATCCAGCGAAGCGGTGGAGGAACTCCAGCTTCGCCGCTGATGCGGGACCAGACCACTTACAGCTGCACAGAACTGTATCCGTACAAATCATCAATTTTTAGATCTGTACCTGGCGATCATGCCTGAACCGCGCTGATCCGGCCTACTGCGCCGGTCAGACGAGTTACGGCTGTATCCGCTTTCCACGGCGTATGCCTGATCTGTCCGAGTCGCTACAATCGAGGCTTTCAGCGCCCATCCGCGAGAGGCACCGCCATGAGCTTCAAAGTTTTCGTCGACGGCCAGGAAGGCACCACCGGCCTGCGTCTGCTGGACTACCTGACCGGCCGTTCGGACATCGAACTGCTGCGCATCGACGAGAGCAAGCGCAAGGATCCGGCCGAGCGTGCGCGCTTCCTCAATGCCGCCGACGTGGCCTTCCTCTGCCTGCCCGATGCCGCCTCCCGCGAAGCGGTCAGCCTGGTGACCAATCCCAACACCTGCATCATCGACGCCAGCACCGCCTTCCGCACCGACAGCAGCTGGACCTACGGCCTGCCGGAACTGGCGGCCGGTCAGCGCGAAGCGCTGCGCGCCAGCAAGCGCATCGCCAACCCCGGTTGCCACGCCACCGCCTTCATCCTGCTGGCCCGGCCGCTGGTGGATGCCGGTCTGCTGGCCCCGGACACCCCGCTGTCGGCCTTTTCCCTGACCGGCTACAGCGGTGGCGGCAAGCAGATGATCGCCGCCTACGAAGCCGGCGGCGATGCGCGCCTGCTGAGTCCGCGCCCCTATGCCATGGGCCAGGGCCACAAGCACCTGCCGGAAATGCGCGTGCAGAGCGGTCTGACCGCCGCGCCGGTATTCAGCCCCATCGTCGGCCCCTTCCTCAAGGGCCTGGCGGTGACCATTCCGCTGCATGCCAGCCAGCTGCGCCCGGGCACCACCGCCGCCGACCTGCAGGCGGCGCTGGCCCGTCACTATGACGGCGAAGCCTTCATTCGGGTGGCCCCGGTGGCCGCCGAGGAGGAGCTGGACAATGGCTTCTTCGACGTCCAGGCCAGCAATGACACCAACCGCGCCGATCTCTTCGTCTATGGCAATGCCGAGCGGATGACGCTGGTGGCGCGCCTGGACAACCTGGGCAAGGGCGCGGCAGGTGCTGCGGTCCAGTGCATGAACGTGCACCTGGGCGCCGACGAGGGTCTGGGGCTCGCCAGCGGCCGCTAGTCAGGGCACCGGCTTTCTGCTCGGACGGGGGCGAACCTTTTTCCTGGCGCCCCGTCTGAACTGCTGAACGGTTTGGATAGCCGTTCTGCTCCTTTGCTGTTTAGTGTTGGCAGATGCTGGACCCCTGCTTGGCGGTCCAGTCTTGAACTCCGGACTTCTCCCCTCCCCCGATGGAAGTCCGGAGTTTTTTTATGCCTCGGCGACGGGCTCGTCGAGGCCCAGCCAGCGGGCCAGCACGCGCTGGGCGTCTTCCACGCCCTGACGCTTGGGCGCCGAGAACAGCTGGATGCTGGCGGTATCGCCCCAGCCCTGGCGTACGTCGCGCTGCACCTTGAGCAGGGCATTCTTCTGCGCCCCGAAGGCCAGCTTGTCGGCCTTGGTCAGCAGGATGTGCAGCGGCATGGAGCTGGCCTGAGCCCAGTCCAGCATCAGGCGGTCGAATTCGGTCAGCGGATGACGGATATCCATCATCAGCACCACGCCGCTGAGCGAATTGCGGCTGCTCAGATAGGCCTCCAGGTGCTCCTGCCAGTGCTGCTTGAGCGGAATCGGCACCTTGGCGTAGCCATAGCCGGGCAGGTCCACCAGGCGCCGCTCGTCGTCGAGGCTGAAGAAGTTTAGCAGCTGGGTCCGCCCCGGCGTCTTGGAGGTACGCGCCAGATTGGCGTGGGTCAGGGTGTTGAGCGCACTGGACTTGCCGGCGTTGGAGCGACCGGCGAAGGCCACTTCCAGGCCGCTGTCGAGCGGGCACTGATCGACCTTGGCGGCGCTGATGAGAAAGGACGCCTGCTGGCACAGACCGACGATGGGATTCTTGAAGCTGGACATGGGGGTACTCGCGAGCGCGCGGCAAAGCCAGCAGTATATCGGATGCGCCGGGCGAGAGCCGTGCCCCCGGCAACCTGAACGAAGCCTGAACATGGCCGGCCTCGGGCACACCAGCGACTAGGCGCGGCGATGCACCCGGCTACAATGCCCGCAATCCGTCATGCCCGGTTGGTGGGCGTGCCTTCTTCCAGGAGTAGTCCCATGCGCAACCTGCTTTTCTCCGCCGTGTTCGCCGCCGCCAGTCTGTTCGGCGCGGCCGCCCATGCCGACGACATCCAGGCCGGCAAGCAGTACACCGAACTGAGCAGTCCGGTTCCGGTGTCCGAACCCGGCAAGATCGAAGTGGTTGAGCTGTTCTGGTACGGCTGCCCGCACTGCTATGCCTTCGAGCCCACCCTCAACGCCTGGTCCAAGAAGCTGCCCGACGACGTCGCCTTCAAGCGCGTGCCGGCCATGTTCGGCGGCATCTGGAACGTTCACGGTCAGTTGTTCGTGACCCTGGAAGCCATGGGCGTGGAAGCCAAGGTGCATGACGCCGTCTTCGCCGCCATCCACAAGGAGCACAAGAAGCTGGCCACTCCCGAAGAGATGGCCGACTTCCTCGCCACCCAGGGCGTGGATCGCGACAAGTTCCTCAGCACCTACAACTCCTTCGCCGTGAAGGGTCAGGTGGAAAAGGACAAGAAACTGGCCATGGCCTACCAGATCACCGGCGTACCGACTATGGTGGTCAACGGCAAGTACCGCTTCGACCTGGGCTCCTCGGGTGGTCCGGACGAGACCCTGAAGGTCGCCGACTTCCTGATCCAGAAAGAACGCGCCGCCAAGTAAGCGTTACCCGCCGCCGCGTCCCGCGGCGGCGGCTCCTCAGCTCGTCCCTCTCAAGCGGCCTCCGGTCGTCCTGCTCAAACTTTCCCCGAAACCGCCGATACCCTAGCCACTATCAAGTCGGCTGGCCGCCCCGTCGTGCCTGCCTGCTGGCCACCCTCAAGCCTTTGGAGCGGGCGGATGGAGCGCGCGGACGTCGAACGCTGGAAAAGCAAATACCTGGAGAGCCTCGAGAACCTCGAACGCCTGGAAAGCCGGTGGGAAAACCGCCTGGACCTGGTTCGTCGTGGCCTCGTGCGCAGCAGCCTGGCCGCCGAAGGCAACGACGCGGCGGTGGACGCCTGCCTGGTCGAATTGCGCGACATCCTCCGCCGTGACGACAGCGACGCCGACCTCGCCAAGCTGATTCCGCGCCTGGAGCGCACCGTGCTCGACTCCGAGCAGCGCCGGGAAATGCGCGCGCGCCAGGTGGCCGAGGCCTTTGCCGAACTGTGCCGGCTCTTGCAGACCCTGGAGTTGCCGCGCGACCAGCGCAAGGCGCTCAAGGGTTTCGCCAAACGCGCCCAGGCCGCGGCCGACCAACCGGGTGAATTGCCCGCGCTGCTCGGTGAATTCAGCCGTCTGCAGCAACAGGCGCTGAGTCAGCTGCACCCCGAACAGCCCGCCCGCGCCGGTTTCCTGCAGCGCCTGCTGGGCGGTCGGGGCGAGGCGGCGGAAGAGGCGCCGGCGACCGCGTCGAGTCCGCTAGCTGAAGACGCCTCGCCGGCGCCAGTAGCCTCGCCAGCGACGGAAGCGCTGGCAACGCCCGAACCGCCGCCGCTGCCGGTCGAAGGTATAGCCGCTGCGCCATCTGAAGCCCCTGTAGAGCCTCTGGCAGTCCAGGCCGATCCGGCCTATGCCCTGCCCCCGCTGCCCGAACCCGGCTACAGCGCCATTGCCCCGCACCTGGAAGCCACCCTGCTGCGGCTGCTCGACGACCTGGCGCTGCCGGACAGCCACAAGCCCCAGGCCGAGCACCTGCGCCAGCGCATCCAGGGCAGTCTGAACTGGTACGAACTGGTGCCGGTGCTCGACGATCTGTCGGTGCTGGTGCTGGCGCTCAACCATTCCGGGCAGAGCGAATTCCAGCTCTACCTGCGCCGCCTCAACGAGCGCCTCGCCGCCTTCCAGACCGGTCTGCAGGACGTCCACGTCGGGCGCCAGGACGGCCAGACCCAGGAGCGCGCCTTTGGCGACGCCCTGCGCGGCCAGGTCAATGAATTGCAGACCGAGGTCCAGGAGGCGACCGACCTGGACAGCCTCAAGCTGTCGCTCGACAGCCGCCTGGAAGGCCTGCTGACCAGCCTGGCCGACCAGCAGAGCCAGCGCGAGACCCGCGAGCAGGAAGCCAGCGAAAGACTCAGCGCCCTCACCGAGCGCGTCGCCGGCATGGAGCGCGAGGCCCAGCAGTATCGCGGCCACCTGGAAGAACAGCGGCAGAAGGCCCTCTGCGACCCCCTCACCGGGTTGCCCAATCGCGCCGCCTGGAGCGAGCGCCTGGAGCTGGAGGTGGCCCGCTGGCAGCGCCACGGCGGCGATCTGCTGCTGGCGGTGCTCGACGTCGATCTGTTCAAGCGCATCAACGATGGCTACGGCCACCTGGCCGGTGACAAGGTACTCAAGATCATCGCCAGCGAATTGCAGCGCCGCCTGCGCAAGACCGACTTCATCGCCCGCTTCGGCGGCGAGGAATTCGTCATGCTGCTGGGTGCCACGCCGGTCGCCGGCGGGGTCACCCTGATCGAGCAGCTACGCGCCGCGGTCGCCGCCTGCCCCTTCCATTTCAAGGGCGAACGGGTGGTGATCACCCTGTCCGCTGGTCTCGCGGCCTTTGCGCCGGGCGAGGATGCCGATACCGTATTCGAGCGTGCCGACCAGGCGCTCTACCGCGCCAAGCGCGCCGGACGCGATCGCCTGGACGTGGCCTGACCCCTTCCACGTTCGCGAGGTAATCGTGCGAAAGCCCTTCAAGCTCCTCCCCTGGCTGCTCTGCGGCCTGCTCCTGGCCGGCTGCTCCAGCGGCCCCCGCATCAATGACGACTACACCGCCCGCGATCAGGACAGCCGGGTGCAGTACATCGTGCTGCACTACACCGCAGCCGATTCCAAGCAGTCGCTCAAGCTGCTGACCCAGGCCGGCGTCAGCGCCCACTATCTGATCGATACCGACGGCACCATCTATCGTCTGGTGGACGAGAATCGCCGCGCCTGGCATGCCGGCGTGAGCGAATGGGAAGGCCGCACCTGGCTCAATTCCACCTCCATCGGCATCGAGATGGTCAACCTGGGCTTTCGCGACACCCCGGCCGGACGCCAGTGGTATCCCTTCAGCGAAGCCCAGATCAAGGCGCTGATTCCGCTGCTCAAGGACATCGAACAACGCCATGGCCTGGATCGCCGCGCCATCGTTGGCCACAGCGATATCGCCCCGGGGCGCAAGCAGGATCCGGGTCCGCTGTTTCCCTGGGCGCGCCTGGCCGCCGCGGGCCTGATCAACTGGCCGGATCCGGCGGTGGTCGCCCAGCGTCAAGCCAGCCTGGGCGGCGTGCTGCCACCCCCGGCCTGGTTCCAGGACCAGTTGGCACGGATCGGCTATACGGTGCCCCGCACCGGCGTGCTCGATGCGGCCACCCGCGATGTGATCGGCGCCTTCCAGATGAAGTACCGGCCGGGCCGCTTCGACGGCCAGCCGGATCTGCAGACGGCGGCGCTGCTGCTCAGCCTGCCCAGCGGTCGCTAGGCGGCCGCAGGCGGCTTACAGCCGCACGCTGGCAAAGGTGGATTCGCCCTGGGCCTGGCTCAGGGCCGCCAGCGCGGACGAGGCCGGCATCAGCGACAATTCCTGGGACAGCGGCATCAGCGCGATGGGCTGCTGGATGGTCGGACCCTGGCGCTCGTCGCGCGGCGGGATGCCGAAGTATTCGCGGTAGCACTTGGAAAAGTGCGGGGTAGAGACGAAGCCGCACACCGAGGCCACCTCGATGATCGACAGGGTGGTCTGCTTGAGCAGCTGCCGGGCGCGGATCAGCCGCAGCTTGAGGTAGTAGCGCGACGGCGAGCAGTGCAGGTACTTCTGGAACAGCCGCTCCAGCTGGCGTCGGGACACGTCCACATAGACCGCCAGTTCGTCGAGGTCGATGGGTTCTTCGAGATTGGCTTCCATCAGCGCCACGATTTCCTGCAGCTTGGGCTGGTTGGTGCCCAGCATGTGCTTGAGGGGAACGCGCTGGTGATCCTGCTCGTTGCGGATGCGCTCGTAGATGAACATTTCCGAGATCGCCGCCGACAGCTCGCGGCCATGCTCGCGACCGATCAGGTGCAGCATCATGTCCATCGGCGCGGTGCCGCCCGAGGCGGTGCAGCGATTGCGGTCGATGGTGAACAGGCGGGTGCTGAGCACCACGCGCGGATAGGCTTCCTGCAGGGCCGCCAGGGTTTCCCAGTGCACGCTGCAGTCGTAGCCATCGAGAAGGCCGGCCCGGGCCAGGGCCCAGCTGCCGGTACAGACCGCGCCCAGCTTGCGGCCCTGGCGCGCCTGGCTCTGCAGCCAGGTGCAATGTTCGCGCGACACGCTGCGCTGGATGCCTACGCCGCCGCAGACGATCACCATGTCCATCACCGGGGCGGCGCTCACGGCGCTGTCCGGGGTGATCTGCAGGCCATCGCTCGCCCGCACCGGTCGGCCGTCCAGGCTCAGGGTGCACCAGCGATAGAGTTCCCGTCCCGACAGCTGGTTGGCCATGCGCAGCGGCTCCACCACCGACGCCAGGGAGATGAGTGTGAAGTTGTCCAGCAGCAGAAAGCCGATGGACTGGATCGCACGGGCCTGTGACGAGGTGGGAATGGGCGACATGGTTTGAATCTCCTTCACGCAGGCTGGGGCCCTTGGCTGGGCTCTAATGAGGTGCGACGGACAACGTTGGGTGAAAGATGTGTCGCGGACGCATAAGTCATGTCGCAATTCCCATGCCGAAACTGGGTGAACCCCTGCCCAGGCAAGCTGTCTGGCACGAACAACCCATTCAGCAGCGCTCAATGACGTTGATTAGCTAGGGTTTTTATTTGCGACCTTTCTGATCCGAGACCGACCCTTTGCCGATGGCACTTCGCCAGGAGGACGCCATCGGTAACACCGAGACGTAACCGACGCGCGCCAAAATGTGGCATGGCGACTCAACGGGCACGGTTGTAGGTCAGGCCCTGCGACCGTCCGTCGCCCTTCTGGCCACTTATGGCGAAAAGCCACCAGGCCCCGGGCCAGACGGACCGGTACGTGCAGCGGCCAGCGGCCCTTCCCCTCGCGACCCCTGGAGTTCAGGATGAAAATCTCCCCAGCGCTGTGGTTGTCCGGTCTGTTGCTGAGCGCTGCCGTACAGGCAGGCGAAGCCGAGAATTGTCAGCAGGTACGCCTGGCCGATGTCGGCTGGTCGGATCTCAATATCACCAACGCCACGGCCCGCTATCTGCTCAGCGCCCTCGGCTACGAGACCGAGGTGCTGCGCCTGTCCCTGCCGCAGACCTACGACGCCCTGGCCGCGGGCGAGGCCGATGTCTTTCTCGGCAACTGGATGCCGGCGCAGGCCAAGCTCAGTCAGCCGCGGGTTGATGCGGGTGCGGTCGAACGCCTGCACGCCAACCTGGAAGGGGCCCGCTACACCCTGGCGGTCCCCCAGTACGTCTATGACGCCGGGGTGAAGAACTTCGCCGATATCGCCCGCTTCGCCGAGCGCTTCGATCACACCCTCTACGGCATCGAGCCCGGCAACGACGGCAACGCCCTGGTGAAGAAGATGATCGCCAGCAACGCCTTCGGCCTGGGCGACTTCAAGCTCGATGAATCCAGCGAGCAGGGCATGCTCACCCAGGTGCGGATGAAGGAACTCCTGGACCACCAGTGGATCGTCTTTCTCGGCTGGGAACCCCATCCGATGAACGTCCGGCACAAGCTGGCCTACCTCGACGGTGGCGACGAGTATTTCGGCCCGAACCAGGGCGGGGCGACGGTCTACACGGTGGTGCGCAAGGGCTACGCCCAGCAGTGCCCCAACGTGGCCCGGCTGCTGGGCAACCTGGTGTTTTCCCTGGACATGGAAAACCAGCTGATGGATCGGGTGCTCAACGAAAAGGACAATCCGCGTCGCGCCGTGCGCAACTGGCTCAAGCGCAATCCCGAACGCCTCGACGCCTGGCTCAAGGGCGTCGCCACCCGCAGCGGCGCACCGGGTAGCGTGGCGGTGAAGGCCAGTCTGGCCAACTGATCCAGGGCCGCTCCGGCCGACGCCAGCGCCTCTGGCCAGCGTTCCGCCACGGCGAGGGACGCTGCTGCCCGCCTCTCTCGCTCTGCCACAGCGCTCCGGGCGCGGACGTGCCCTGGGGCTCACGCTGGATACGACATCTCCGCTTCTGGTTACGACGCCGCGTACACTGGTAGCGACGCAGGCGGTAGGCGAGCCTGGGGGGATGGGTTACAGATAAATACACGTGGGGCGCACCGAAAGGTACCCCGCCAAACGCAAGGAGATGTGTCCATGAAAGGTTGTTCCCGTTGGCTCTTGAGTGCCGCCCTGCTGGCGCCACTCGCTGTTCAGGCGGCTGAACCGGCTTCCTGTGCCAAGGTGCGCTTTGCCGATGTCGGCTGGACCGACATCACCGTGACCACGGCCGTGACCAGCGAGGTGCTGCACGCCCTCGGCTACCAGACCACGACCAACATGATCTCCGTACCGGTCACCTACAAGTCCTTGCAGAACAAGGACATCGACGTCTTCCTCGGCAACTGGATGCCGAGCATGGCGGCGGACATCAAGCCCTATGCCGACAACGGCAGCGTCGAGACCGTACGCGCCAACCTGGAGGGCGCCAAGTACACCCTGGCCGTGCCCCAGTACGTCTACGACGCCGGGGTGAAAAGCTTCGCCGACATCGCCAAGAACGCCGACAAGTTCGACGGCAAGATCTATGGCATCGAGCCGGGCAACGACGGCAATCGCCTGATCCAGGGCATGATCGACAAGAACACCTTCGACCTGGGCAAGTTCAAGCTGGTGGAATCCAGCGAGGCGGGGATGCTGTCGCAGATCCAGCGCGCCGAGCGCCGCCAGCAGTGGGTGGTCTTCCTCGGCTGGGAACCCCATCCGATGAACACCCGCTTCAAGATGGCCTATCTCGAAGGCGGCGACGACGTCTTCGGTCCCAACTTCGGCGGCGCCACCATCTACACCAACGTCCGCAAGGGCTACGTCCAGGAATGCCCCAACGTGGGCAAGCTGCTGACCAACCTGTCCTTTACCCTGGACATGGAAAACCAGCTGATGGACAAGGTCCTCAACGAAAAACAAGCCGCAAGCGCCGCCGCCAAGGCCTGGCTCAAGGCCCATCCGCAGGTGCTCGACCAATGGCTGGCCGGCGTGACCACCCGCGATGGCAAGCCTGCGCTGGAAGCGGCCAAGGCCACCCTGGCCCCTTGATAGAACAATAACATTCGACTGTCCCGCGCCAGTTCGGGCGGGTACTGCCACAGCCGAAGCACGAATCTGCGGTTCTCGTGCTTCGACCTGTCCACTCCTACCTGACGGGCACCGTTATGTTACTTACCGACCACAAGCTCCCTCTCGGTCAGCAGATCGCCGACTTCATCGACTGGCTGACGCTGCATGGCGCCAGCGTCTTCGACAAGATCTCCGATGTGCTGTCCGGCCTCATCCACGGCCTCACCGCCGGCCTGATGTGGTTCAACCCGCTGGCCTTCATTGCCCTGGTCGCGGTAGGGGTCTATCTGCTGCAACGCAGCATCGGCCTGGTGATCTTCGCCCTCGTCTCCCTGCTGCTGATCCTCAACCTGGGGTACTGGCAGGAAACCATGGAAACCCTGGCCCAGGTGGTCTTCGCCACCCTGGTGTGCATCGCCGTCGGCGTACCGCTGGGCATCGTCGCCGCGCACAAGCCCTGGTTCTACACCGGCCTGCGCCCGGTCCTGGACCTGATGCAGACGGTCCCCACCTTCGTCTATCTGATTCCGACCCTGACTCTGTTCGGCCTGGGCGTGGTGCCCGGGCTGATTTCCACGGTGGTGTTCGCCGTGGCCGCGCCGATCCGCCTGACCTGCCTGGGCATCCAAGACGTTCCCGCCGAGCTGATGGACGCCGGCAAGGCCTTCGGCTGCTCGCGCTGGCAGCTGCTGACCCGCATCGAGCTACCCCACGCCATGCCCAGCATCGGCGCCGGCATCACCCAGTGCATCATGCTGTCGCTGTCCATGGTGGTGATCGCCGCCCTGGTGGGTGCCGACGGCCTCGGCAAGCCGGTGGTGAACGCCCTCAACACCGCGGACATCGCCCTGGGCTTCGAAGCCGGCCTGTCCATCGTCCTGATCGCCATCCTACTCGACCGGGTGTGCAAGCAACCCGCCCCTCGCGAGGTTAAGTAAATCATGACCGCCATACGTTTCGAACACGTCGACGTCATCTTCGGCAAGCAGAACAAGCGCGCCCTGGAGCTGCTCGACCAGGGCAAGGGTCGCAGCGAGATCCTCCAGGAGACCGGCCAGGTGCTGGGTGTCGAGGACGCCTGCCTGGAGGTCCAGAAGGGTGAGATCTGCGTGCTGATGGGCCTGTCCGGCTCGGGCAAGTCCAGCCTGCTGCGCTGCATCAACGGCCTCAACACCGTGAGTCGCGGCAAGCTGCTGATCGAGCACAAGGGCAGCGAGGTGGACATCGCCAACTGCTCGCCCGCGGTGCTCAAGGACATGCGCACCACCCGCATCGCCATGGTGTTCCAGAAGTTCGCCCTGATGCCCTGGCTGACCGTGGCCGAGAACGTCGGCTTCGGTCTGGAGATGCAGGGCCGCTCGGCCGCCGAGCGCAAGAAGCTGGTCGAGGAGAAGCTGGAGCTGGTCGGCCTGACCCAGTGGCGCAACAAGAAGCCCGACTCCCTGTCCGGTGGCATGCAGCAGCGCGTCGGCCTGGCCCGCGCCCTGGCCATGGACGCCGACATCCTGCTGATGGACGAGCCCTTCTCCGCCCTCGATCCGCTGATCCGCCAGCAGCTGCAGGACGAATTGCTGCAACTGCAGGCCAAGGTCAACAAGACCATCGTCTTCGTCAGCCACGACCTCGACGAAGCCCTCAAGATCGGCACCAACATCGCCATCATGAAGGACGGTCGCATCATCCAGCATGGTCGTCCCGAGGACATCGTGCTCAATCCGGCGGACGAATACGTGCGCACCTTCGTCGCCCACACCAATCCGCTCAACGTGCTCAGCGGCTACAGCCTGATGCGCGGCCTGGACAAGTGCGGGCGCGAGGGCAACGAGATCTGCCTGGAGCGCAGCCACGACATCTGGCTGGCCCTGGACAATCAGACGGTCAAGGCGCTGCGCCGCGGCGGCGAGAGCCTGGCCCTGCAACGCTGGACCCCGGGTATGCCGATCAACAGCCTGCAACGCCAGCCGACCCTGGCACCGGCCGATATCCGCATGCGCGACGCCCTGGAGATCCGCTACCACACCGGGCACAAGCTGGTGCTGGAGACCGATGGCCGCGCCGTGGGCATCCTCGGTGACAAGGAGCTCTACCACGCCCTGCTGGGCAAGAACCTGGAAAAGGCCGGCGAAGACGTCGCCCCGCCCGCGGTCCGCTCCACCCTGTCCCAGGCGGGCTGACCGTTCCCCGACCACCCGCCGCTCCCTGCGAAGGCGGGTGGTCAGGAGCCTGGCAGGACCACTATGCGGCCCTACCCTGAACGTTTATGAAGGCTTCAGGCCTAACGTTCTCGCCCCCGCCCCGTCCCTACCAGCCTGAAGCCCAAGCCTCTATGACCGACACGGCGCCTGTTCCCCGATGCAATGGGTAGCGTCTCAAGGCACCCCGTTCTGCATCTTGCGCGACCAGATAGCGCAAAAGGCACTACAGACGTCCGGCTCGTCATGCTCAAACCAGTGGAACGTCGTCAGGCGACGTGCAGTGGCTTCACCTGCTGGCGGATCAGCTCGCCCTTCGAGGTTTCCGCCACCCGCAGTTCATAGGTGGCCTGAAGGCCCATCCAGAAATTCGGCGTGGTATCGAAGGCAGCGGCAAGCCGCAAGGCCATATCCGCAGAGATTCCGCGACGCTCCAGTACCACGTCGTTTACCGTAGGTGCCGAGACGCCCAGCGCACGGGCCAGGGCCGATGGCGTCATGTTCATGGGGACCAGATAGTCTTCCCGCAGAATCTCCCCGGGATGAACCGGGCGCATTCCGTTGGTCAGCATGGCGTTACCTCTTTCTTTCCGGATAGGGCTAAGACATGGGTCGGATCTTGATCGATACCTGAGCCAGCGCCTGATTTGGCAAGTGCCGGCCTTTCAGTGATAGTCGACTATCTCGACGTTGGCTGGTCCTTGCGGCGTCCATTCGAAACAGATCCGCCATTGGTCATTTATGCGGATGCTGTGCTGACCCTTCCGCTTCCCTTCCAGGAGCTCGAGACGATTACCGGGCGGCGATCTGAGGTCGCGCAACTCCACCGCCTCACTCAGCGCCGTCAGTCTGCGTGTCGCCACATTGGCAATCTGGCTCCACTTCCGATTGTTGCCATCGGTAAACAGCGCCTGCGTATCCTTGCACGTGAAGCTCAGTATCATCAGGCCACCCTAACGCAGCTGGTCAAGAAAAATTTAACGAATAACGTTAAACGTTTCAATGGCAGTCATCGGTTGGAATCGACGTGGCGCAGAAGCGCTTTTGCCGCCATTGCCTCGATGACGATCCGAGTCATCGTCTTACGGCCATGGCAGCGACCCAGCCGGAAACCCTGCAAGGCTACCGGCAAGGGGCAAGGGGCGCTGCGAGCGCCTCGGCGATCTCGCAGCCCGCCTGGAGCGGTAGCGGGAAGGCCTTAGAGCACCACCGTCCGCCCGGCGTTGAGGAAGACGCGGCGTTCCAGGTGATAGCCCACCGCCCGAGCCAGGGTCAGGCACTCGATGTCGCGGCCGCGGGCCACCAGGTCCTCGGCGTAGTGGGCATGGTCCACGGACTCGACGCCCTGGGCGATGATGGGGCCTTCGTCCAGGTCGTTGTTGATGTAGTGCGCCGTGGCGCCCACCAGCTTGACGCCCTTGGCATAGGCCTGGTGATAGGGCCGCGCGCCCTTGAAGCCGGGCAGCAGCGAGTGGTGAATGTTGATCGCCCAGCCGTCGAGGCGACGGCACAGCTCGGGCGACAGCACCTGCATGTAGCGCGCGAGAATCACCAGCTCGGCACCGGTCTGCTGCAATACCTGCCAGACCCTGGCCTCCTGGGCCGGCTTGTCCTGGGGATCCAGGGCGAAATGGTGATAGGGAATGCCGTGCCAGGCCGCCAGGGGCTCCAGATCCGGGTGGTTGGAGATCACCGCCACCACGTCCATGGGCAACTGGCCGATGCGCTGGCGATAGAGCAGGTCGTTGAGGCAGTGGTCGGCCTTGGAGACCATGATGGCGACCTTGGCGCGATAGCCGGGCGGGGTCAGTTCGAAGGTCATGTCGAAGGGCGTGAAGCGCAGGTCCAGACCGACGCGAAACAGGCCTTCGTTGAAGTCGCTGGGTACCTGGAATTCCACCCGGATGAAGAAGCGCTGGGCTTCACGATCGTCGAAGCTGTGGTGCTGGGTGACATAGCAGCCCTGCTCGAACAGGTAGCGCGTGACCACGTCCACGGTGCCGAGGCGACTCGGGCTCTGGGCGGTGAGAATCCAGGTATCGGGCGTGCGGCTCATGATGAATTCCTTTGCATGGAGATGAAGCCAGAATCACAAAACCCGACCTGCGCCTCACGCAGGTCGGGTTCGAGAGAACGACTGGACGCAGCGACCGATCAGGCCTCGATGCGCAGTCCGTACTCGGCGCTCGCGTCCTGCAGCCACAGCCAGACGTAGTCGGCGAAGCTGCGCCGCACCACCAGCTCCCAGGTGTCTTCCGCGGTATGGCGGATCATCAGCTGGGACTTGGCGAACACCGTCCCCACCGCCTTGCCCACCGGGAAGTTGCTCGGATGGACGTCGTAGGAGGTGGACTTCATCAGCACTTCACGCACCTTGGGGCCCTTGAGCTCGACCAGGGTCTGGCCACCGCCGACGTTGACGATGGCGACATGGCGCTCGCCCAGGGCCTGGCGCAGGGCCTGCTCGGTGGCGAACTCGCTGCCACCGGGCACCACCAGCAGCCACTCGTCCGGGCCGAGCCACTGCAGCGAGCTCTCGCCCTTCTGGGTGATTACCAGGGGACCGGGCACTTCCAGGCCGACCACGCTCTGCACCGCGCCGGTGAAGCCTTCGTCATGGGCGTCGCCACGGATGACCAGATGCCCCAGCAGGGCCCGCTCGCGCAGGGTCACCCCGGCGGTGGCCGGGCCGCGGCCGGCGAGCTTGTTCAGCTCGGCGTGGAACAGCGGGGATTCGGCGCGCGCCGTGGCGGAGTATTGGTCGTAGACATTGATGTTGTTCATGGGGCGCTATCCTCGTTAGGCGACGTTCTGCCGCTCACCCTTGGGGTCGTAGAACACCGGCGAGACGATCTCGGCAGCGATGTAGCGGCCATCGGCCAGCGGGGCGTAGACGGTCTGGCCCATGCGGCCCAGGCCACCCTTGACCATGGCCATGGCGAAGCCGTAGCCCAGGGTCGCGCTGTGGTAGCTGGAGGTCACGTGACCGACCATGTCCATGGGGATCGGCTGGTTGCGCTCGAACACCAGTTGCGCACCTTCCGGCAGGACGTCGCGGGCATCCAGGGGCTTGAGGCCGACCAGCTGCTTGCGATTCTCGCGGACGCAATCCTGGCGATGCATGCCGCGCTTGCCGATGAAGGAGAAGCTCTTGTTCAGGCTCACCGCCCAGCCCATGCCCAGGTCCTGGGGCGTGACCGAACCATCGGTGTCCTGCCCGATGATGATGAAGCCCTTCTCCGCCCGCAGCACGTGCATGGTCTCGGTGCCATAGGGGGTGAGGTCGAATTCTTTGCCCGCCGCGACCACCTGCTCCAGCACGCCCATGGCGTAGTTGGCCGGTACGTTGATCTCGTAGGAGAGTTCGCCGGTGAAGGAGATCCGGAACACCCGCGCCGGTACCCCGCCCACCTGGCCTTCCTTCCAGGCCATGAAGGGGAAGGCGGCGTTGTCCAGATCGATGTCGGTCAGCTTGGCCAGCAGCTTGCGGCTGTTGGGACCGGACAGGGTCAGGGTCGCCCAGTGGTCGGTGACCGAGGTGAAGTACACCTCCAGCTCCGGCCATTCGGTCTGGTGGTACAGCTCCAGCCATTCGAAGACGCGCGCGGCGCCGCCGGTGGTGGTGGTCATCAGGAAGTGGTTGTCGGCGAGACAGGCGGTGACGCCGTCGTCGAAGACCATGCCGTCTTCCTTGCACATCAGGCCGTAGCGGGCCTTGCCGATGTCCAGCTTGGTCCAGGCGTTGGTGTAGACGCGGTTAAGGAATTCCCGCGCGTCCTTGCCCTGGATGTCGATCTTGCCCAGGGTCGAGGCGTCGAGCAGGCCGACGCTGCGGCGCACGGCCAGGCACTCGCGATTGACCGCGGCGTGCAGGTCCTCGCCCGCCTTGGGGAAGTACCAGGGGCGCTTCCACTGGCCGACGTCCTCGAACAGCGCGCCCTGCTTGAGGTGCCAGGCGTGCAGCGCGGTGTAGCGCTTGGGCTCGAACAGGGCACCGCAATGGCGACCGGCGATGGCGCCAAAGGTCACCGGGGTGTAGTTCGGGCGGAACATGGTGGTGCCGACTTCCGGGATGGCCTTGCTCTGCACCCGGGCGGCGATGGCCAGGCCGTTGATGTTGCCCAGCTTACCCTGGTCGGTGCCGAAACCCATGGCGGTGTAGCGCTTGACGTGCTCGATGGACTCGAAGCCCTCGCGGCAGGCCAGCTCGATGCCGGCGGCGGTCACGTCGTTCTGCAGGTCGACGAATTGCTTGGGGGCCCGCGACGACGGCTTGTCGTGGGGCACCTGGAACAGCGCCAGACTTGGCTCTTCCTGACGGAATTCGGCCTGGGGCAGCTCGCCGCTGACCACCTTGGCACCGGCTTCGGCCGCGGCGGTGGCGCCGGCCTCGAAACCGTCGGCCAGGACATCGCCCAGGGCGAAGACGCCATTCACGCCACCGGCGCAGAGGCGCTTCTGCGGCGCCGGACCGGGCACGAAGGCCTGGATGTCATCGCGCCACAGCGGACGACCGCCCAGGTGCGAGGCCAGGTGGACCACCGGGCTGTAGCCGCCGGAGGTGGCGATGAGGTCGCAATCGAGCCACTCGCCGCCACCCAGGGTACGGAAGGCGGTCAGGTCGATGGTGGCGATCTTGGCGCCGGTCACCCGGGTATTGCCGCGGGCTTCGCTGACGGCGGTACCGCCCATGACGCGCACGCCACGCTTGCGCACTTCCTCGACCCAGGCGCCGCGGGGATTGGGACGCGCATCGGCGACTGCCACTACCTGGCGACCGGCTTCGAGCCAGTCCAGGGCCACGCGGTAGGCGTAATCGTTGTTGGTGGACAGCACCAGGCGCTGACCCGGGGCCACCGCATAGCGGCGGATGTAGGTGGACACGGCGCCGGCCACCATGTTGCCCGGCAGGTCATTGTTGGCGTACACCAGCGGCCGCTCGTGGGCGCCGGTGGCCAGCACCACGCGGGTGGCGCGGACACGGTGCAGGCGCTGACGCACCTGGCCATGGGGCGCGCGATCGCCGAGGTGATCGGTGAGTCGCTCGTGGATGGTGAGGAAGTTGTGGTCGTGGTAGCCGTTGACCGTGGCGCGCGGCAGCAGCACCACGTTGTCCAGGCCCTGCAGCTCGGCGACGGCCTTGGCGGCCCAGTCGGCGGCCGGGGCGCCGTCGAGACGCTCGCGGCTGTCCAGCAGGCTGCCACCGAATTCTTCCTGTTCGTCGGCCAGGATCACCCGGGCGCCGCTGCGACCGGCGGCCAGGGCCGCGGCCAGGCCGGCGGCGCCACCGCCCACCACCAGCACGTCGCAGTGCTGGTTGAAGTTGTCGTAGGTATCCGGATCGACCTGGGTCGGCGCCCGGCCGAGGCCGGCGGCCTTGCGGATGTACTTCTCGTAAGTCATCCACAGGTTCTGCGGATACATGAAGGTCTTGTAGTAGAACCCGGGCGGCATCATCTTGCCGCCGACCTTGCCGAGGATGCCCATGAGGTCGTTGTTGACGCTCGGCCAGCCGTTGGTGCTGGCGGAGACCAGGCCCTGGTACAGCGCCTGCTGGGTGGCCCGCACGTTGGGCACCTGGGTGGCCTCGGTGGCGCCGATCTGCATGATGGCGTTGGGTTCTTCGGCACCGGCGGCGACGATGCCGCGCGGCCGGGAGTACTTGAAGCTGCGGCCGATCACGTCCACGCCGTTGGCCAGCAGGGCCGAGGCCAGGGTGTCACCCTTGAAGCCCTGGTAGGTCTGACCGTTGAAGGTGAAGGTGATGGCCTGGCTGCGGTCCAGGCGACCGCCCTGGGTGAGTCGATGGACCTGGCTCATGTGCGCTCTCCTCGCTCGGCGGTGAAGCGGGGTTGCTCGCCGATCGGATAGGTTTCGAGAATTTCGTAGGTCTCGGTGTTACGGGTCGCGTTGAAGTACTGGCGGCAGCCCGAAGCGTGGACCCACAGCTCGTGACGCAGGCCGCGCGGGTTGTCGCGGAAGAACATGTAATCGCCCCACTCCGCGTCGCTGCAGGCCTCGGGATCCAGCGGACGCGGGATGTGCGCCTCGCCGGCGGCGTGGAATTCTTCTTCGGAGCGCAGTTCCCCACAGTGGGGACAATGGATGTACAACATGCTCGGGCTCCTTAGTGCGCGACGGCCGCTGCGCCGTGTTCGTCGATCAGCGCGCCGGTGTGGAAACGGTCGATGGAGAAGGGCTTGGCCAGCGGATGCATCTCGCCGGAGGCGAGCGACGCCGCGAAGACGTTGCCCGAGCCGGGGGTGGCCTTGAAGCCGCCGGTACCCCAGCCGCAGTTGAAGAACAGATTTTCCACCGGGGTCTTGGAAATGATCGGGCAGGCGTCGGGCGAGGTGTCGACGATGCCGCCCCACTGGCGGTTCATGCGCACCCGCGAGAGGATCGGGAACATCTCGACGATGGCCTGCAGGGTGTGCTCGATCACCGGGTAGGAGCCGCGCTGGCCGTAGCCGACCCAGCTGTCGATACCGGCGCCGATCACCAGGTCGCCCTTGTCGGACTGGCTGATGTAGCCGTGTACCGCGTTGGACATGATGACGCTGTCGATGATGGGCTTGATCGGCTCGGACACCAGCGCCTGCAGCGGGTGGGATTCCAGCGGCAGGCGGAAGCCGGCCAGCTTGGCCATGTGCCCGGAGTTGCCGGCGGTGACCACGCCGACGCGGCGGGCGCCAATGAAGCCACGGTTGGTTTCCACGCCGATCACCTTGCCGTCCTGCTTGCGGAAGCCGGTGACCTCGGTCTGCTGGATCAGGTCGACGCCCAGGGCGTCGGCGGCGCGGGCGAAGCCCCAGGCCACGGCATCGTGACGGGCCACGCCGCCGCGGCGCTGCACGGTGGCACCGAAGATCGGGTAGCGGGTGTTCTTGCTGCAGTCCAGGTAGGGAATCTCCTCGGCCACCTGGCGGGTGTCGAGCAGTTCGCCGTCCACGCCGTTCAAGCGGTTGGCGCTGACCCGGCGCTCGGAATCGCGCATGTCCTGCAGGGTGTGGCAGAGGTTGTAGACGCCGCGCTGGGAGAACATGACGTTGTAGTTGAGGTCCTGGGACAGGCCCTCCCACAGCTTCATGGCGTGCTCATAGAGGTGCGCCGATTCGTCCCACAGGTAGTTGGAGCGGACGATGGTGGTGTTGCGCGCGGTGTTGCCGCCGCCCAGCCAGCCTTTCTCGATCACCGCGACGTTCTTCACGCCGAATTGCTTGGCGAGATAGTAGGCGGTGGCCAGGCCGTGACCGCCACCGCCGACGATGACCACGTCGTACACCGGCTTGGGCGTCGGGGTGCGCCACATCCGCTGCCAGTTCTCGTGATGGCTCAGGGAGTGCTTGAAGAGGCCGAAGCCGGAATAGCGTTGCATCTGGAGACTCCTGCAGACGACGCCCCTTTCCGCAAAGGGGGAAAGGGGTTGGATAAGGGTTGCGTCAGGCGCGTGGCGACTAGCGGTAAACCGGGTAGTCACGGCACAGCGCGGCCACCTGGCGCGCCACCTGGGCTTCCACATCGGCATCGCCGAGGTGGTCGAGGATGTCGCAGATCCAGCCGGCGACGCGTTCGCTTTCGCTGACGCCCAGGCCGCGGGTGGTCAGGGCCGGAGTGCCGATGCGCAGACCCGAGGTCACGAAGGGCGACTGGGGATCGTTGGGCACGGCGTTCTTGTTCACGGTGATGCAGGCGCGCCCCAGGGCGGCGTCCGCGTCCTTGCCGGTGATACCCTGCTTGATCAGGCTGACCAGGAACAGGTGGTTGTCGGTGCCACCGGAGACCACGTCGAAGCCGCGGGCCTTGAACACGCCGGCCATGGCCTGGGCGTTCCTGATCACCTGCTGCTGATAGGTCTTGAAGCCCGGCTCGAGGGCTTCCTTGAAGCACACCGCCTTGCCGGCGATGACGTGCATCAGCGGACCACCCTGGGCACCCGGGAATACCGCGGCGTTGAGCTTCTTCTCGATGTCGGCGTTGGCCTTGCACAGGATCAGGCCGCCACGGGGGCCGCGCAGGGTCTTGTGGGTGGTGGTGGTCACCACGTCGGCGAAGGGCACCGGGTTCGGGTAGACCCCGGCGGCGACCAGACCGGCCACGTGGGCCATGTCGACGAACAGCAGAGCACCCACGCTGTCGGCGATGTCGCGAAAGCGCTGGAAGTCCAGGGTCTTGGAGTAGGCGGAGAAACCCGCCACGATCATCTTGGGCTTGTGCTCTTCGGCCAGACGCTGGATCTCGTCGTAGTCGATCAGCCCGGTATCGGTGTCGATGCCGTACTGGACGGCGTTGTAGAGCTTGCCGGAGGAGCTGACCTTGGCACCGTGGGTCAGGTGACCGCCGTGGGCCAGGCTCATGCCCAGGATGGTGTCGCCAGGCTGCAGCAGCGCCAGGTAGACAGCCGAGTTGGCCTGGGAGCCGGAGTGCGGCTGGACGTTGGCGTAGTCGGCGCCGAATAGCTGCTTGGCGCGCTCGATGGCCAGCTGCTCGACCTTGTCGACATGCTCGCAGCCACCGTAGTAGCGCTTGCCCGGATAGCCTTCGGCGTACTTGTTGGTCAGCACGCTGCCCTGGGCTTCCATGACGCGCTGGCTGGTGTAGTTTTCGGACGCGATCAGTTCCAGGTGATGCTCCTGGCGCCGCGCTTCCTCGCCCATGGCGGCGAACAACGCATCATCGTAGCCCTGGATTTGGTCCTGCTTGCTGAACATCGCGGCGCTCCTAAAGTCTGTGGCGGTGAAAACCACCCCCTTGGCCGCGATGGTAGGCCCGGCCCCAGACCCCAAGATGCCTGTTTACGCCCCGGGCCGGCGCGTTTGCGACAGCCACTCAACGGCCGAGTTCTGCCGTTCGCCGGGTGCCATCAAGTCGCTCCGATCCGCGCCGATAGGCTGACTACCTCTCCCCCGGCCAGCGAGTTCTGCCATGTTCAATGCGCACCACAAGAAGACCATCGCTCGGCTGGAGGCCGAGTTGCACGCCAACCAGGGCCTGACCCAGGCGCTGGAGCGGTCCATGGCGGTGATCGAGTTCGATACCGACGGTACCGTCCTGCGTGCCAACGACAACTTTCTCCGCCTGACCGGCTATCGTGCCGACACCCTGGTCGGTCAGCACCATCGCCGGCTCTGTCCGGCCAACGTGGTGCAGGGTCGCGACTATGGCGATTTCTGGGCCCGCCTCAAGCGCGGCGATTTCGTTTCCGGCACCTTCCACCGCCTGGACGCCCAGGGCCGTACCCTCTGGCTGGAAGCCAGCTACAACCCGGTGCCCGGCAGCAGCGGCAGGATCGCCAAGGTGGTGAAGTACGCCCTCGACGTCACCGCCCAGGTCGAGCGCGACAGCGAAGCCCAGAGCAACCTCAAGGCCTTGGACCGCGCCCTGGCGCGCATCGAATTCGACCTGGACGGGCGCATCCTCACGGCCAACGACAATTTCCTGGCCACCCTGGGCTACAGCCTAAAGGAGATCCAGGGCCAGCAGCATCGCCTGTTCTGCGAGCCGGCCCTGGTCAATAGCAGTGAATACGCCGACTTCTGGCGCCGCCTCAATGCCGGCGAGTTCTTTCGCGGCCAGTTCAAGCGGCTGGGCAAGCACGGCCGGGTGGTCTGGCTGGAGGCGAGCTACAACCCGGTGTACGACGCCACCGGTCGGCTATACAAGGTGGTCAAGTACGCCAGCGACATCAGCGAGCGGGTGGAAAAGCACGAAAGCGACAGCCGCAGCGCCTCGCGGGCCTATCACATCTCCGCCGAGACCGAGAAGGTCGCCGAGCACGGCACCCGGATCATCCAGGCGGCCGCCGGCGAGATGCGCGAGATCGCCCACAACGTCAGCGCCTCCGCCGAGGTGATCGGCCAGCTGGGCCAGCGCTCCGAGCAGATCACCGCCATCGTCAACACCATCCGCGGCATCGCCGACCAGACCAACCTGCTGGCGCTCAACGCCGCCATCGAGGCCGCGCGCGCCGGTGACCAGGGGCGTGGCTTCGCCGTGGTCGCTGACGAGGTCCGCCAGCTGGCGGGACGCACCAGCAGCGCCACGGCGGAGATCGCCGAGATGATCGGGCGGATCCTGAGCGAGACCCAGCAGGCGGTCGCCAGCATGGAAAGCACCCAGGGTCGAGCGGTCAAGGGCGTCGAGCTGGCCGACCAGGCCGGTGCGGTGATCGTGCAGATCCGCGATGGGGCCAGCGACGCCGTGGAAGCCGTGAGCATGTTCGCCAGCAAGCTGGACGAATCCGAGGTGATTCCCAAGGGCGCGCGCAACTGGGTGGGGCATTGAGGCCGCGGCCTTGATTGGGATCAAGCGCCCCTGACAGCCAGGGTCTAGCATGAAGGCATACCCCTCTCGTGGAGATGCCCCATGCACACTGTCCTGGTCGCCTACGACGGTTCCCCCAGCGCCGACAACGCCCTGCGCTACATCCTCGACCTGGTGAAGGCCGGGCTGTCGCTGGAGCTGCACCTGCTCAACGTCCAGAACGAGCCGGAGATCTACGGCGCGCCCTTCGACGACCGCATCCTGCGCGAATGGCGCGGCAGCCTGCAGGACAAGGCCGAAGACATCCTCGTCCGGGCGCGCCCGGCCCTGCTCGAAGCCGGTATCGAGGCCCAGACCCACGTGGGCTTCGGCGGCATCGCCGAGACCATCGGCGAGACGGCGCGGCGCCTGCAGGTGGACACCGTGGTCATGGGCACCCGCGGCCTGGGCTCGCTCAGCGGCCTGCTGCTCGGCTCGGTGGCCCATCGCGTGGTCCATCAGGTGCCCTTGCCGGTGATCCTGGTGAAATAGTCGCCCAACAAAAAACCAGCCCTCGGGCTGGTTTTTTCGTTCTGGAGCAGCGTCTGGATCAGATGCTCAGGGTCCAGTCGTAGTCGACGATCAGCGGCGCGTGCTCGGAGAAGCGCGGTTGCCGCGGCAGGCGCGCCGAGCGGACGAAGCGGCGCAGACCCGGGGTCAGGATGTTGTAGTCGAAGCGCCAGCCCAGGTTGAGGTGCTCGGCCTGGTCGCTGTCCGGCCACCAGCTGAACTGGTCGCCTTCGCGGCTCACTTCGCGCAGGGCATCCACATAGCCCATGTTGCCGATCACCTCGTCCATCCAGGCCCGCTCGGGCGCCAGGAAACCGGGGATCTGCTGGCAGTCGCGCCAGTTCTTCACGTCCTGCTTCTGGTGCGCCACGTACAGCGAGCCGCAATAGATGTACTCGCGGCGCTTGCGGCGCTGCTTGTTCAGGTAGTGGGTGAAGTCGTCCATGAACTTGAATTTCATGTTCAGGTCTTCGTCACCGCGCTTGCCCGAAGGCAGCAGCAGGGTGGCGATACTGACCTTGTCGAAGTCCGCCTGCAGGTAGCGACCGAAGCGATCGCAGGACTCGAAGCCCAGGCCGCTGATCACCGCCTTCGGCTGGACCCGCGTATAGAGCGCGACCCCACCCTGGGACGGCACTTCGGCGTCGCAGGCATAGAGGATGTAACCCTCCAGCGCATAGGCCGGATCGTCCATGTCGTAAGAAGAGGCGCGCGTATCCTGCAAGCAGATCACGTCGGCATTCTGCGCCTTAAGCCAGGGCAACAGGCCCCGCTCCACAGCGTCCTGAATACCATTGACGTTCAAGCTGATGATCCGCATAAATGGCCCCCAAAAAATCGTGGATGTATGATACCCGAGCTAAACCGGTTTAGCTAAATACAAGCCGCGCAAGGACTTATATGCAGGCGTATCAGCGTAATTTCATTCGTTTCGCCATCGAGCGCGGAGTTCTGCGCTTTGGTGAATTCACCCTGAAATCGGGTCGTATCAGCCCCTATTTCTTCAACGCCGGCCTGTTCCACAGCGGTGCGGCCCTGGCCCAGCTCGGCCGTTGCTATGCCGATGCGCTGGTGCAGGCCAACCTGCCCTTCGATGTGCTCTTCGGCCCGGCCTACAAGGGCATCCCCCTGGCCGCGGCCACGGCGGTGGCCCTGGTCGAGCACCACGGCCGCGACGTGCCCTGGTGCTTCAACCGCAAGGAAGCCAAGGACCACGGCGAAGGCGGCCTGCTGGTGGGCGCGCCCCTGACCGGTCGGGCGCTGATCATCGATGACGTCATCACCGCCGGCACCGCCATCCGCGAGGTCATGCAGATCATCGAAGGCCAGGGCGCCAGTGCGGCCGGGGTGCTCATCGCCCTGAACCGCCAGGAGCGTGGCCGCGGCGAATTGTCGGCCATCCAGGAAGTCGAGCGCGACTACGGCATTCCGGTGCTCAGCATCGTCGCCCTGGATCAGGTGCTCGAATACCTGGCCGAGGACGCCGAGCTCAAGCGTCACCTCCCCGCCGTCCAGGACTATCGCGCTCAATACGGCATCTAGCCCCAGGAGAGACGGCCATGGTCGTACGTCGCGCCGCTGCCAGCCTGTTGCTCATCGCCCTGCCGCTGGCCGGCCAGGCGGCCGAGCTGTACCGCTATCTGGACCGCAACGGCACCCTGGTCATCGACCGCCAGGGCGTGCCGCCGGAATACGCCGGCAAGGGCTATGACGTGCTGAACGAACAGGGCCGGGTAATCCGCAAGGTCGCCCCGGCCCTGCCCGCCGCCGAACTCGACCGCCAGGCGCGCGAGCGCCAGCAGGCCGTGATCGATGGCCAGCTGCGCAAGCTCTACAGCAATGTCGAGGACGTCGACCGCGCCAAGGCGCGCAAGCTGACGGAGCTCGATGGCCTGATGCAGATCAAGAGGGCTAACCTTGAGGCCGCACGCCAGCTGCAGAGCCAGTTGATGGAGCAGGCGGCGGTGCAGCAGCGCAATGGCCAGGCGCTTCCGGCGGACCTCCAGGCCCGCCTCGACGCCGCGGCCGCCGATCAGGTGCGTCTGCAGGCCGATCTGCAGCGCTACGCCGAATTGCGCACCAGCACCAGCGCGGCCTTCGACGCCGATCGTGCGCGCATGCAGCGACTGGAAGCGGCTCAGGCCACGGATCGCTAGCCCTTCTGAGCACGCTGCCGGCGGCCCCCTCCGCCCATGGCCTGCTGGGCGGCACGACAAGGTTGCCGCCTCTTCACGCCATATTCTGGCACGTACCGTGCAGTTCGATTTTCTACGCATTGTTGAACAATCGGGCGTGAAGACCTATGAGCGGCAAAGACGCAGGCGCGCTGTCCCTGGGGGCTCAGCTGCTGCTGGAAATGCGCGAAGACATCATCGGCGGTCGCCTGCTACCCGGTACGGCGCTGGTCGAGGCTGAACTGGTCAAGGCCTACAACGCCTCGCGCAACACCATTCGCGAAGCCCTGCACCAGCTGGATCGCGAGGGCCTGGCCACCTATGTGCGGCACAAGGGGGTGATGGTGCGGCGCCTGGGCCTGGCCGAGGTGCGCGACCTCTTTACCGTGCGCCGCACCCTGGAACTGCAGGCCATCCTCACCAGCCGCCCGCTGCGCGAATACCAGTCCGATCGGATGCTGGACGCGCTGGAGGCCGCCGAACTGGCGCAGTCGCGTGAAGACTGGCGCGCCCTCGGCACCCACGGCCTGCATTTCCATCAGCACATCGTCGGCCTACTGGGCAGTCCGTTGTTCGATGAATTCTTCGCCACCGTCGCCGCCCAGATACGCCTGCTGTTTTCCCTCGCGCCCGACGAGGAGCACTTCCAGCGGCCCTGGATCATCCGCGACCGCCAGATCCACCACCTGCTCGCCGCCGGACAGCGCCAGGCGGCGGCCGAGGCCATGGCCAGCTATCTCGACGATTCCGAAAACCGGCTGCTGGATCTGCTGAGCGCAGCCAGGCCGCTCTGACCGAGGAGACCTCCCATGTACAAGGACTACCCCGCCGCCTACCAGTCCACCCAGGGTTCCGCCCTGCAGGTCGACCAGGCCTTCTACGATCGCCTGCGCGAGGACAAGGACGCGCGTACCCTGATCGAGCAATTCGAGATCCCGATCCGCACCGGTCGCGCCTGGAAGGTCCCGGCGGGCCATCTGTTCCGCGTCACTACCCCGCACGGTCCCCAGGTGGGCGACTTCAACGTCTGGAACGCCGAGGACCCACGCGAGCGCATGTGGGCCGCGCGCACCCGGCAACTGCAGGGGGCCCACGTCAGCACCTACGACCGCCTCTGGTCGAACCTGCCCTTCCTGCGTCCGCTGCTGACCATCACCGACGACAGCCTGGCCGGCTACGGCATCGACGAACACGGCGGCCGCCTGCATGACCTGCTCGGCACCCGCTGCGATCCCTACGTCAACAAGATGCTCACCGGCGAGGACTTCCACCACCACTGCCACTCGAATCTGACCCGCGCGGTGCTGCCCCACGGCCTCACCGAATTCGATGTCCACGACGTGCTGAACATCTTCCAGTGCACCGGCCTCAACCATGACGACCTCTACTTCATGAAGGCCTGCCCGGCCAAGCCCGGCGACTACCTGGAATTCTTCGCCGAGATCGACGTGCTCTGCGCCCTGTCCACCTGCCCGGGCGGCGATCTGTCCCTGGCGATGTGGGGTCCTGACGCCGAGGACCCGCTCAAGGTCTGCCGCCCGCTGGGCGTGGAGATCTACCGGGTCGAGGAGGCGTTGCTGCAGGGTTGGGAATCGCCCAAGCGGGCGGCCTACAACGGCCAGCATGGCCTGACCCTGCCCAAGGCCAGCTGGGAGCAGTGAGTCCGGGCCTGCAATGAAAACGGCGCCCTGGGGCGCCGTTTCTGGTCCGACCGAAAGCGCTCAGCGCTTGCGGTTGGAGATCAGGGTACCGACGCCGACGTCGGTGAAGATTTCCAGCAGCACCGCGTTGGGCACCCGGCCATCGATGATGTGGGCGCTCTGCACGCCGCCCTGCACCGCTTCCAGCGCGCAGCGGATCTTTGGCAGCATGCCGCCGTAGATGGTGCCGTCGGCGATCAGCGAATTGACCTGCTCGGTGGACAGCCCGGTGAGCACCTGGCCCTGCTTGTCCATCAGGCCGGCGATGTTGGTCAGCAGCATCAGCTTCTCGGCCTTGAGTGCCTCGGCCACCTTGCCCGCCACCAGGTCGGCGTTGATGTTGTAGGACTCGCCGTCCGGACCCACACCGATGGGCGCAATGACCGGGATGAAGTCGCCACGCACCAGCATGTTGATCAGATCGGTGTTGACCCCGGTGACCTCGCCCACATGGCCGATGTCGATGATCTCCGGCTTGGTCATTTCCGGCGTCTGCCGGCTGACCTTGAGCTTGGTGGCGCGGATCAGGCCCGCGTCCTTGCCGGTCAGGCCGATGGCCTTGCCGCCATGGCGGTTGATCAGGTTGACGATGTCCTTGTTGACCTGGCCGCCCAGCACCATCTCCACCACGTCCATGGTCTGGGCGTCGGTGACGCGCATGCCATCGATGAAGTGGCTTTCGATGGACAGGCGCTTGAGCAGGTCGCCGATCTGCGGACCGCCGCCGTGCACCACCACCGGGTTGATGCCCACCGCCTTCATCAGCACGATGTCACGGGCGAAACCGGCCTTGAGCTCGTCACTCTCCATGGCGTTGCCGCCGTACTTGATCACCAGCGTCTTGCCGACGAACCGGCGGATATAGGGCAGCGCCTCGGACAGCACCTCGGCGACGTGCGAGGCATCCTCGCGGCTCAGGGTCATGGCTCACCTCTCAAGGTCGACATAGAAAAGACAAAGGGCGCCTAGGCGCCCTCTGTGCTACCGCTGACCCGAGGTCAGAACGGCAGATTCAGATCCGGCTGTACCGCCAGCAGCTGCTTGCGGAACACCGTCTTGATGCGCTCCAGCTCTTCGAGGGTTTCCGCCTCGAAGCGCAGCACCAGCACCGGCGTGGTGTTGGACGCACGCACCAGGCCCCAACCGTTCTGGTAATCGACGCGGACGCCGTCCAGGGTGGTGATCTGGGCATCGCCCCACTGGGCGTCGCGCTGCAGGGTTTCGATGATGCCGAACTTGTTCTCTTCGGTCACCTGGATATTGATCTCCGGGGTGGAGATGTCTACCGGGAAGGTATCGAACACCTGTTGGGCGCTGTTCTTCTCCTGGCTGAGGATCTCCAGCAGACGCACGGCGCTGTAGATGCCGTCGTCGAAACCGAACCAGCGCTCCTTGAAGAACACGTGGCCGCTCATCTCGCCGGCCAGCAGCGCGCCGGTTTCCTTCATCTTCTTCTTGATCAGCGAGTGGCCGGTCTTCCACATGATGGGACGACCGCCGTAGCCGGCGATGAGGTTGTTCAGGCGACGGGTGCATTTGACGTCGAAGATGATGTCGGCGCCCGGGTTGCGGGAGACCACGTCCTTGGCGAACAGCATCAGCAGCTGGTCGGGATAGATGATCTTGCCTTCGTTGGTCACCACGCCGACGCGGTCGCCGTCGCCGTCAAAGGCCAGGCCCAGGTCGGCACCGGTTTCCTTGACCTTGGCGATCAGGTCTTCCAGGTTCTCGGGCTTGCCCGGATCCGGGTGGTGGTTGGGGAAGTTGCCGTCCACCTCGCAGAACAGCGGGATGACCTCGCAGCCCAGGGACTCGATCAGCTGGGGCGCGTTGACCGCGGCGACACCGTTGCCGGCGTCCACCACCACCTTGAGCTTCTTGGCCAGCACCACGTCGTTGCGGATGTAGTCGGCGTAGCTCTTGAGCACGTCGACCTGCTTGATCTGGCCCTGGCCGCTGGCCACGTCACCGGTCTCGATGCGCTCGCGCAGACGCTGGATGGATTCGTTGGCCAGGGTCTCGCCGGCGATGACGATCTTGAAGCCGTTGTAGTCCGGCGGGTTGTGGCTGCCGGTCAGCATGACGCCGGACTTGCCTTCGAGCACGTTGGCGGCGTAGTAGAGCACCGGGGTCGGCACCATGCCGACATCGCTGACATTGGCGCCGCTGTCGGCCACGCCCTTGATCAGTTGGGCGACCAGCTCGGGGCCGGACAGGCGGCCGTCACGGCCGACGGCCACGTTGGGCTCGCCACGTGCCAGGCTCTCCGAGCCGATGGCGCGCCCGATCCAGTAGGCGGCTTCGGCGGTCAGGGAGTCACCCACCACGCCACGGATATCGTAGGCGCGGAAGATGCTGGCGTTGAGTTGGGGGGCTTGCGGGGTAGTGCTCATCGGGGGTTTCTCCAATCCCAGGAGATCCTGGTCTTCGTCGAGGATACTGATATCGAGGATGTCGGTGGTCTGGAACAGCGGCTCGCTCTGCTGAGAGCGGCCTCTGTCGGCAAACTCCGCCAGGGTCTTGGCCACCGCATCGCTGGGAGCGGTGGCGTACAGGTCCGGCGACGACCCGGCCGATCGGCTGGCCAATCGGGCCGTCGACTTGGCCACGGGTTCCATTACCGCCAGGCGCAAAGTCGGGCTTTTGGCTATCTGATTGGCTTCTAGTTCCTCGGCATAGGCCGTCAGACTGCGGACGTCGTCACGGAGCCGGCGTGACAGCTCCCGGGAAAACAGCCAAAAGCCCGCCAGCACGCCAAACAGCGCCAGCAGCAGCGCCACCAGGGGGATACCCAGCGGTGTATCGGCGCCCGCCTCGGCGGCGGGTGCCAACTCCAGCGTCCAGAGCGGGCTGCCGGTGGCGAGCCGCCGCATCAGCGCCGGATCACCGGGGCTGCCGCCACTGGCCAGCACCTGCACGCTGCCACCGGGAAATTGCTGCAGCAGGCGCCACTGGCCGACGTTCGCCGGTGGCGTGGCCCAGCCCTGCAGGACGGCCGGGAGTTCTTCCACCAGTACGGCGCTGCCAAGCAGCTGATCGCCGCGGCGGATGGGTTGGGCGCTGTAGACCAGCCAGCGATCGCCCAGTCGATAGGCTTCCGGCGGGGTCCGCTGGCCGCTTTCCAGGCGCTTGAGCAGATCGAGGGCAGCATAGTTGAGGGGGCCGGGACGATCGTCTTCGATCTGGCGCATGCCGGCCGGCACCACCAGCACGTCGACCACGCCGAGGCGCTCGCGCAGCTGGCTTTCCGCCGCCGCGCGCGCCGCCGGATCGTCGCCCTGCAGGGCCTGCAGCACCAGGGCATCCCCGGCGACACCCTGCAGCCGACGGGTCAGGCCGACCAGCAGCTGATTGAGGGAGGTCGCCTGCGCCTGCAGCGCCTGGTCCGCCTGCTGCTCCTGGTCGCGCGCGCCCTGCGGCTGCAACACCAGGAACCACAGCAGCAGCGCGGCCAGCAGCAGGCCGGCGAGTGCCAGCAGCAGTCCCGCGCCCATGCCGGGCAAGCCAGCGACCCGGGGGGCCGCCTTGCGCACATCCTTGTCGTTCTTGCCCCTTGCCATGCCGTTCTTCTCCTTTATGTCACGGCGCGCCTTGCGTGTCTGGCGTCAGCGGGTACCGGAGTGGCCGAAGCCGCCAGCGCCCCGCTCGGTCTCGGTAAAGCTGTCGACGATATCGAAGTGCGCCTGCACCACAGGTACGAGCATCAGCTGGGCGATACGTTCGCCCACGCTCACGGTGAAGGTGGTCTGGCCGCGGTTCCAGCAGGAGACCATCAGCTCGCCCTGGTAGTCCGAGTCGATCAGGCCGACCAGGTTGCCCAGCACGATGCCGTGTTTATGGCCCAGGCCCGAGCGCGGCAGGATCAGCGCCGCCAGCGACGGATCGGCCACATGGATGGCGAGCCCGGTGGGAATCAGCGCGGTCTGCCCCGGCTCCAGCACCAGATCCTCCTGCAGCATGGCGCGCAGGTCGAGGCCGGCCGAGCCGGGAGTGGCGTAGGACGGCAGCGGGAAATCGCGCCCCAGGCGCGGGTCGAGGATCTTGGCTTGAAGGCTATGCATGGTTCTGGGTGGTGTCTTTCAGGTGGGTGGAAATCAGGGCGATGAGCTGCCGGGCGATCTTGCCCTTGCTGGTCTGCTCGAAGCGGATCTCGTGCAGGCCACGGTCGATCACGGTGACCGCGTTGTCTTCGCTGTTGAAGCCGATGGCCGGATTGGCCACGTCGTTGGCGACGATGAGGTCGAGATTCTTGTCGCGCAGCTTGCGCTGGGCGTACTCCAGCAGATTCTGGGTTTCCGCGGCGAAGCCGACGCTGAAGGGCCGATCCGGGCGCCCCGCCAGGGTGGCGAGAATATCCGGGTTGCGCACCAGCTCCAGCAGGAGACCGTCACCGCGGGTGGGGTCCTTCTTCAGCTTGTGCGGCGCGATGACCTCGGGGCGATAGTCCGCCACCGCCGCCGAGGCGATGAGCACGTCGCAGGGCATCAGCGCCTCGCAGGCGGCCAGCATGTCGCGGGCGCTGATCACATCGATGCGCTCGACGCGATCAGGGGTCGGCAGATGCACCGGGCCGCTCACCAGGCTGACGCGCGCACCCGCCTCCGCCGCCGCTTCCGCCAGGGCGAAGCCCATGCGGCCGGAGCTGTGGTTGGTGATGTAGCGCACCGGGTCGATGTTTTCCTGGGTCGGCCCCGCGGTGATGACCACGTGGCGACCGGTCAGGTCGAGGCGCTGGAAGCAGTCGGCGGCGAGCTGGGCAAGGTCGGTGGCTTCCAGCATCCGGCCGGGGCCGACGTCGCCACAGGCCTGGCTGCCGCTGGCCGGACCGAACAGCTTGATGCCACGGCTGCGCAGGAGCTCGGCATTGGCCTGGGTGGCCGGATCGCGCCACATGGCCTGGTTCATGGCCGGTGCCAGGGCGACCCGGGCATCGGTGGCCAGCACCAAGGTCGTGAGCAGATCGTCCGCCACGCCCTGGGCCAGGCGCGCCATGACATCGGCGGTGGCCGGCGCGACCAGCACCAGATCGGCCCAGCGGGCCAGCTCGATATGCCCCATGGCCGCTTCGGCGGCCGGGTCCAGCAGATCCAGATGCACCGGCAGACCCGACAGTGCCTGCAGGGTCAGCGGCGTGATGAATTCGCGACCGCCGCGGGTCAGCACCACCCGCACCTCGGCGCCCTGATCCTTGAGTCGGCGCACCAGCTCGGCGCTCTTGTAAGCGGCGATGCCACCTCCGACGCCCAGCACGATGCGTTTACGATGGAGCCGCTGCATATAGCCTTTCCGTTCTCGAACCGTCTAGAACGGGCATCGCACGGCCAATCGAGGCCTGCGCGCACCCGCGAATGATCCGGTTAAGATAGCACAGCGCCTGCAGGACGCAGGCGCCCCGCCAGACAAGGAGCGTCCATGAGCATCAAGGATTGGCCGGCCCAGGAACGGCCGCGGGAGAAACTGCTGGAACGCGGCGCCCAGGCTCTCACCGACGCCGAACTGCTGGCGATCTTCTTGCGCACCGGCGTGGCCGGCAAAAGCGCGGTCGACCTCGCCCGCCAACTGCTCGGGGAATTTGGCAGCCTCAGAGCCCTGCTGGAGGCCGATCTCGCCGCCTTCAGCGCTCACCTCGGCCTCGGCCCGGCCAAGTTCAGCCAGTTGCAGGCGGTCCTGGAGATGGGCCGCCGCCACCTGGCCGAAGGCCTCAAACGCGACTCGGCTCTGGAAAGCCCGCAGCAGGTCCGCGACTATCTAAAGGCCCGCCTGCGCCACGAACCTCACGAGATCTTCGGCTGCCTGTTCCTCGACACCCGCCACCGGGTGCTGGCTTTCGAAGCCCTGTTCCACGGCACCATCGACGGCGCCAGCGTCTACCCCCGCCAGGTGGTCAAGCGCGCCCTCGCCCACAACGCCGCTGCCGTCATTCTGACCCACAACCACCCCTCCGGCATCGCCGAACCCAGCCAGGCCGACCGCCTGCTCACCACCCGCCTCAAGGACGCCCTGGCGCTGATCGATGTGCGGGTGCTGGATCATTTCATCGTGGGGGATGGGGAGCCGCTGTCGATGGCGGAATATGGATGGCTTTAATAGCTTCGCGAGCAGGCAAGCCCGGCCCAACTTAAAATATAACTTTATAGTTGTGACTTATCATATCTTTTAAAACTGACGATGACTGTCAGGTTTCCACAGTTAGTTCGGACAATTTTTGTCACTTCACTAAATAGGCTTATTTTTCATTAAGAATTAAGCAATAAAAATTGGACATAGATCACAATTTTTTGCTACCAAAGCTCATTAAACAGCTCTAGGATGCGCACCTCAGACATTTTGAGCCAATAGCTGCTCAGCAACAGGCTGAAAAATTCTCCAGCATTTTTCGCCTTGGGAAGTTCAAGGAATGGAACTTCAACCTGTGAGGTCATGGATGACTTTATTGTCTTCGTTCGCCCAGATTTATATAGCGGTCGCCGATCACCCCATTACCACGGACAACTTCGTCGGGGAAGATCGCCGCTATAGCCCCGAGTTCGAGAGACTCGAAGCGGTCTGTCAGAACACCCAGGCGCTGCATCGCGACGTCATGCCGGACTGGGAGTCCACGGCCGAGCAGGCGACCACCTTTCTGCGTGAGCACTCCAAGGACCTGCGCGTTGCCGTCTGGCTGACCTGGGCCCTGTACTGCACCCGGAGCTGGACGGGGCTGGAAGCCGGCCTGGCTCTGCTTGAGCGATTGCTGGAGGCTCACTGGCAGGACCTTTATCCCCGCAAGGAGCGTACTCGCGCCGCGGCGCTCGGTTGGCTCCAGATCCGCCTGGAAGGCGTCTTCGATAACGCCGCCCTGACGACGCTGGAAGCATACTGGCTACAGACCTTCAGTACCCAGCTCGGCCAGTTGGAGGCACTCCTCCAGCCGCGCCTGGGCGAGGCCGCTCCGCTGCTGTTGCCGTTGGTACGTCGCCTCGATGAGCAACGACGTCGCCAGATCCAATCCACCGCTCCAGCGGAGTCGACCATCGCAGCCCTGTCACCCAGCCCGGTCGTGACCGCTCAGGCCCTCCAGGGCCCGCTGGACTCGGACAAGGACGCCCATCGTCTGCTGCGCCAGCTACAGGAAAGCGCCCGCACGCTGAGCGGCTGGTGGCTACGTCAGCGGAGCGGCGACCACCGCGCCCTGCGGCTGAATCGCGCCTTGCTGTGGAGCGGCATCGACAGTCTGCCCGCTCATGATGCCCGGGGTGTCACCGGCTTGCGCGGCCTGCCAGCTGATCGCCTGAGATATTTTCAGGAGTGCCAGGCCGCCGGTGACTTTTCTCTGCTGCTCGGCGAACTGGAGGTCAGCCTGACGCGGGCGCCTTTCTGGCTGGATGGCCAGCGGCTGGCCTGGGAGTGCCTGCAGGCCCTCGGTGCGACAACGAGTTGTCGAGAAATCGAGTGGCCGCTGATGTTGCTGCTGGAACGGCTGCCAGGCCTGGAAGCCCTGGCCTTCCATGACGGGCAACCCTTTGCCGATGCCCAGACCCGCCTCTGGCTGTCCGGTCTGACGGCGGCTAAGGCGACGCAACCCGTCTCCGCCTCAAGCGAGGCGTGCCAGGACAGCTGGAGCGAAGCCCTTGCCGAAGCCCTGGGGGAGTTGCGCGCGAGCGGCCTCAGGAGCGCCGTGCGCCACCTGCAGCAGCGCAGCTGCAGTGCCCAGGGCGAACGCCAGCGCCTGCTGTGGGATCTGGCCAGCGTCCGGTTGCTGATCCAGGCCCGCCAGTTCGAACTGGCACACCTTCAGCTCGCGGCCCTGGATGCCGAACACGGCGCCCTGCTGGCGCACTGGGAGCCGCAACTGGCGCTGGAGATCCTGCAGGCCCGCCGCCAGTGCCTAGAAGCCCTCCCCGCCACCGCCGACAGCCGGATGCAGCTGCAACAGCTGCGTCCGCGACTCTGCCGCCTCGATCTCGAAGCGGCTCTCGACTGAGGCTTGTCCTCATATCCAAGGAGAAACACATGGCCAAAGAAGGCTCGGTTGCCCTGAAAGAACGCATCAACGTCACGGTTCGACCCGCCAGCGGCGGTGCCGAGGAAGAACTCGAACTGCCCCTCAAGCTCATGGTGCTGGGCGATTTCACCCAGCGAGCCGACGACCGCAAGCTCGAAGACCGCAAGCCGGTAGCCGTCGACAAGGACAATTTCGATGAGGTGATGGCCAAGCAGCAGCTGGGCCTGACCCTGGCGGTACCCAATCGCCTGCAGGACGACAGCCAGGACGATCTGGCCGTCCAGCTCGACCTCAAGGCCATGGCCGACTTCAGCCCGGCGCGGCTGGTGCAGCAGGTGCCCGAACTCAAGCAACTGATGGATCTGCGCGATGCCCTGGTGGCGCTCAAGGGGCCGCTCGGCAACGCCCCGGCGTTCCGCAGGGCCATCGAGCAGGTGCTCGCCGATCCGGTCGCCCGGGCCACGGTGCTCGGCGAACTCGGCTTGCCGAATCAAGACGTCTGATCAGGAAGATCATCATGACCGCTACCCTGCTCCCGCAACCCGCTGCCGACGTCGCTGAAGACCGTGGCATCCTCGACCGCATCATCGCCGAGACTCGCCTCGCGCCCCACGACGAGGGCTATGGCGTGGCCAAACGCGGCATCTCCGCCTTTATCGAAGAGCTGCTCAAGCCGCAAAACGCCCAGCAACCGGTCAAGAAGGCACTGGTCGATCGCATGATCGCCGAGATCGATGAGAAGCTCAGCCGCCAGGTCGACGAGATCCTCCACCACGCGGAGTTCCAGTCGCTGGAGGCCGCCTGGCGCGGCCTGCACCTGCTGGTGGAGCGCACCGACTTCCGCGAGAACAACAAGATCGAGATGCTCAACGTCTCCAAGCAGGATCTGCTGGAAGACTTCGAGGATTCGCCGGACATCGTCCAGTCGGGCCTCTACAAGCACGTCTATACCGCCGAATTCGGCCAGTTCGGTGGCGAGCCGGTCGGCGCCATCATCGCCAACTACGACTTCGACCCCACCGCACCGGACATCCGCACTCTGCAACAGGTGGCAGCGGTCTCGGCCATGGCTCATGCGCCCTTTATCGCCGCCGCCGGTCCGCGCTTCTTCGGCCTGGAAAGCTTTACCGGTCTGCCCGACCTCAAGGACCTCAAAGATCACTTCGACGGTCCGCAATTCGCTAAGTGGCAGAGTTTCCGCGAGCAGGAAGACGCGCGCTATGTCGGCCTGACCTTGCCGCGCTTCCTGCTACGCACGCCCTACGATCCGGAAGAGAATCCGGTCAAGACCTTTGCCTATCGCGAAAACGTCAGCCGGGACCATGCCCACTACCTCTGGGGCAACACCGCCTACGCCTTCGCCACCCGCCTGACCCACAGCTTCGCCACGTACCGCTGGTGTCCGAATATCGTCGGTCCGCAGAGCGGCGGCGCGGTGGAAGACCTGCCGCTGCATCACTTCGAGAGCATGGGCGAGATCGAGACCAAGATCCCCACCGAGGTGCTGATCTCCGATCGTCGCGAATACGAGCTGGCCGATGCCGGCTTCATCGCCTTGACCATGCGCAAGGGCAGCGACAACGCCGCCTTCTTTTCCGCCTGTTCGACGCAAAAACCCAAGTTCTATGGCAACAGCGAAGAAGGTCGGGCAGCTGAGCTGAACTACAAGCTGGGTACCCAGCTGCCCTATCTGTTCATCGTCAGCCGCCTGGCCCACTACCTCAAGGTGCTGCAGCGCGAGCAACTGGGTGGCACCAAGGAGCGCACCGACCTCGAGCTGGAACTCAACAAGTGGATCCGTCAGTTCGTCGCCGATCAGGAAAACCCCAGCGCCGAGGTGCGCGGTCGTCGACCGCTGCGTGCCGCCAGCATCCGCGTCAGCGATGTCGAGGGTAATCCGGGCTGGTTCCGCGTGGGCCTGAGCGTGAGACCGCACTTCAAGTACCAGGGCGCCGATTTCACCCTGTCGCTGGTCGGCAAGCTGGACAAGGAGTAACGGCTCATGAGTTACGGCAGTCTGTTCGAACGCCTGGCCGGTCCGGGCAGCGCGCACAACCAGGGCGCGTCCGCCGACGCCTTGAGCGCCTCGGTGGCCGCCCACCTGGCCAAGATGCTCAGCACCCGTGCCGGCAGCGTCCCGATCCAGGTCGACTACGGACTGCCCGACCTCAATGACTTGCGGCTGTCGCTGCACGACTCGCTACAGCGTGCGCGGCTGGCCATCGAGGCGTTCGTGGCCGCCTACGAGCCGCGCCTGTCCGGTGTGAAGGTGCTGCCGCTGCAGCGGGAAGGCACCACCCTGGCGTTCGCCCTCGAAGGCCAGCTCGAGCTCGACGGCCAGCGGTGCCCCATCCGTTTCACCGCGAGCCTGGATGGCAGCGGCCAGGTCAAGGTCAGCCAGGGATAGGTCCATGTCCTTCAATCACTACTACCAGAGCGAGCTGGCCGAGTTGCGTCAGCTGGGCGCGCGCTTCGCCGAACGCAATCCTGCGCTGGCACCCTTTCTGGGCCAGGCTGGTCAGGATCCAGATGTCGAGCGCCTGCTGGAAGGCTTCGCCTTTCTCACTGGTCGGCTGCGGCAGAAGCTCGACGACGAGTTGCCGGAATTGACCCATTCGCTGCTCAACCTGCTCTGGCCCCATTATCTGCGGCCCCTGCCGAGTTGCACCATCCTCGAATTCGATCCTCTACCAGCACCAGGCGCGGCCATTCAGGTTCCACGTGGAACGGAAGTGGAATCCCGAGCGCTGGACGAGGTGAGCTGCCGCTTTCGAACCTGCTTCGCCACCGCCATCCAACCGCTACGCGTGGATGAGCTGAGCCTTGCCCAGCAGGGCAGCGGCGCGCGCCTGACGCTGCGCCTGCAGATCACCGGCAATGGCACCCTGGACGCTCTGGACCTGCATCAGTTGCCGCTGCATCTGGCGGGCGATCGCACGCTTAGTCAGGATCTCTATCTTGCACTGCTGCACAACCTGGCCGGTCTGAGCCTGGTACCCCTGGATGCCGAACGCCAGCCGCTGACTGACCTCCAGGGCAGCGAACTCGTCCTGCCGCTCGCTCGCGACCAGGTCCAGCCGCTGGGCTTCGGCGAAGACGAGGCGCTGCTGCCCTATCCACCCAATGCCTTCCGCGGCTATCGCCACCTGCAGGAATATTTCGCCTTTCCGGAGAAATTCCTCTTCGTCTCGATTCAGGGAATGACGAAGCTGAAGCAACTGGCAGACCCGGTGCGCCGCCAGATCCGCGGGCTGGAGGTGCGCTTCGACATCGCCCGGATCGCCCGGCAGCCGCGGCTTCCCAGTCGCGATAACCTGCGCCTGCACTGCGTCCCGGTGGTCAATCTGTTCCGCCATGACGCCCTGCCGATCCGCCTCGACGGCAAGCGCGACGAGTACCCGTTGTTTCCGGCCGGCCACGGCCGCGAACACCTGGGGGTCTTTGCCGTGGAGCGGGTGACCGGCTGGCAACCGGGCGGCCTGGGCCATCGTGACTATCTACCCTTCGAATCCTTTGCCCACGACCTGAGCTTCGGCGGCCAGAGCTGTCGGCCGCACTATGCCGTACGCCAGCGCAGTGCCCTGCTGCACGGCGGCATCGATACCTATCTGGCGTTTGGCGATCCGGGTACCGATCAGGACACCCTGTCCATCGAACTGACCTGCACCAACCAGAACCTGCCCCAGCGCCTGCGCGCCGGTGATCTGTGCCTGCCCACCGAAAATACCCCGGGTGGCCTGGGCTTTCGCAATCTGGCCGCCCCAACTGCCTGTCATGCGCCGGTGCTGTCCGGCAACCGGCTGTGGCAGCTGGTTTCCAATCTATCGCTCAATTATTTGTCGCTCACCGATGTCGCGGCCCTGCGTACGGTGTTGGCCAGTTACGACCTGCCCAGTCAGCACGACCGGCAGGCCGAGCGTATCAGTCACCAGCGCCTGGCCGCCCTGCAGGGCATCAGCCATCGCCCGGTGGATCGCCTCTACCGCAGCCTGCCGATCCGCGGTATCGCCACCCAGCTGGACATGGATGCCAGCGGCTTTCGCAGCGAGGGCGAGCTGTACCTGTTCGCCAGCGTACTCAACGAGTTCTTCGCGCTCTACGCCAGCCTGAATTCCTTCCATCAACTCAGTGTTCGCAGCCTACAGGGAGAGGTGTATCTATGGACACCGCGCATGGGTCAGCAGCCGCTGATCTGAATCGCTCGGCGCTGTGCCGCGAGATCCGCGAGTACTCGCTGTTCCAGGGTATCGGACAGGTGCTCCTGCAGTTGCAGCGCCTGATGCCGAGTCTCTCGGAGGAGCAGCTCTATGAACGGCTGGAGTTCCACGCCAACCCCAGCCTGGCCTTTCCGGGTAGCGATATCGAGTGCCTGCACTTCGTCGAGGACGCCGACGGGCTGCGCGCCCGCCTGCAATTCAACCTGGGCGCCCTGATGGGCAGCGGTTCGCCGCTGCCGGCCTTCTACAGCGAACAGGCACTGAGCGATGGCGAACAAGGGCGTACCACCCGCGACTTCCTCGACCTCTTCAATCACCGGCTGCACCGGCTGCTGCTGCCGATCTGGCGCAAGTATCGCTATCACGCCCGCTTCCGGGAAGGCGCGCGTGACGAGTTGTCGGCCCGGCTGTTCAGTCTGATCGGCCTGGGCGACAGTAGCCTGCGCCAGGCGCCGGAGCTGAACTGGAAACGCCTGCTGCCCTATCTCGGCCTGCTCAGCCTCAAGGTGCATTCGGCGACGCTGATCGAAGCGGTGCTGCGCTATTACCTGGAGCAGCCCGAGCTGCAGCTGGAGCAGTGCCTAGAGCGCGCAGTGGTCATTCCCCCAGAACAACGCGCGCATCTCGGGCAGGCCAGCGCCCAGCTCGGAGAGACAGCCGTCCTGGGTGTGCAGGTGCGCGATCGTGGCGGCAAGTTTCGCCTGCACCTGCTCGAACTGGACTGGGAAGCCTTTCATTCATTCCTGCCCGGGGGCAGTCGGTACGCCGCCGTGCGCGCCTTGCTGAATTTCACCCTGCGCGACCAGCTGGACTACGACCTGCGCCTGCATCTGCAGCGGGACGCGTTGCGGCAATGGCGGCTGGAAGCCGTCAGCCCCTGCCGTCTCGGCTGGACCACCTGGCTCGGCCTCGGCCGAGCCAAGGGCCAGGTCACCCTTGCCTGCCACCGTTAATCAAGGACGATCAAGATGCTCACCCTGGACCTGAACCTCCTTATCAACAGCCTTTCCGTGACCGCGCGCCAGGACCTGGAACAGGCGGCGCAGCGCTGCGTCCGTCGGGGCGGCCGGCAGATCCTGATCGAAGACCTGCTGGCGGTCCTGCTGGAATCCCGCGACGGACTGCTCACTCGCGTGCTGAAAGCGGCTGACCTGGACTCGGTGGATTTCGCCGCGACGCTGCAGCCGCGCCAGGGCAATGGAGAAGGCGGCGACCCGGTCTTCGATCCTGCACTGCTGCTGTGGCTGCAGGATGCCGTGCTGCTCGCCCGTCTCGAACTGGAACAGGCTGAGACCGATAGCGCCGCCCTGCTGCTGGCGTTGTTGCGCCATCCCGAGCGGCTGTTGGGCACAGGTTACGGTCGCCTGCTGGAGCGGGTGGATGCCGCGCAGCTCCTGGACTTCGTCAGGGCTCAGCGGCCCGAGGGGTCACCGGTCATCAGCGAGTCCCCTCTGGACCGCTTCACCCATGACCTCAGCGGCCAGGCCCGTGCCGGGCGCCTGGATCCGGTGCTGGGCCGCGAGGCCGAGATCCGGCAACTGGTGGACATCCTCTCGCGGCGGCGCAAGAACAATCCCCTCGTGGTAGGCGAAGCCGGCGTTGGCAAGACCGCCATCGTCGAGGGGCTGGCGCTGCGCATCGCGGCAGGCGAGGTGCCCGACAGTCTGCGCCGTGTGGAAATACGCAGTCTCGATCTCGGGCTGCTGCAGGCCGGCGCCAGCGTCAAGGGCGAATTCGAACGCCGCCTGCAAGGCGTGATCGATGCCGTACGCCAGGCACCGCACCCCATCATCCTGTTCATCGACGAGGCCCATACCCTGATCGGTGCGGGTGGCCAGCCCGGGGGCTCGGACGCGGCCAACCTGCTCAAACCGGCCCTGGCGCGCGGCGAGCTGCGCACCATCGCCGCCACCACCTGGGGCGAGTACCGGAAGTACTTCGAAAAGGACCCGGCCCTGGCGCGGCGCTTCCAGCCGGTAAGGCTGGACGAATTCGACGTCGCCACCGCCATCACCGTCCTGCGTGGGTTGGCGCCGACCTATGCCGAGGGCCATGGCGTTTATCTGCGCGACGATGCGGTGGTGGCCGCCGCCGAGCTGGCCGCCCGCTATCTGAGCGGGCGCCAGTTGCCGGACAAGGCCGTGGATGTGCTCGACACCTGCTGCGCCCGGGTGCGTATCAGCCTGGCCAGCCCGCCTCCGGCCCTGGATGCCTTGAGCGCACGCCTGGCCGCTACCGAGCGCACGCTCTCCGCCACCCGCCGCGATGCCGATCTCGGTCTGCCTGTCGCGCCCGGCCATCTGGATAGCCTTACCGCCATGCGGGACGCCGAGCACCTGGCAGCCACTGCGCTGCAGGCCGACTGGGAACGCCAGCGGGAGCTGGCCGAGCGCATCCTGACCCTGCGTACGGCCTCGGTCAGCGCTGCGCTGGCAGCGACCCAGGCAGAGCTGGAGCAGCTGCAACGCCAGCATGGGCGCCTGGTCAACCTTGAGGTCTGCCCGCACCTCGTGGCGGAGGTGATCGCGGCCTGGACCGGCCTTCCGGTCGACCAACTCGCCCGTCGCCATGACCAGCGCCTGGCCCGCTTTGCCAGCGATCTACGCGTACGCCTGCGTGGCCAGGAGCAGGCGGTGGTCGCCCTGGATCGCGCCCTGCGCGCAGCCGCGGTGGGTCTGAACGCTCCCGAGGCGCCGGTCGGCGTCTTCCTGCTGGTCGGCCCCAGCGGGGTCGGCAAGACCGAGACCGCCCTGGCGCTCGCCGAATTGCTCTATGGCGGGGAGCGCTTTCTCACCACCCTCAACCTGTCGGAATTCGCGGAAAAACATAGCGTGTCGCGCCTGATCGGCGCGCCGCCCGGCTATGTCGGCCATGGCGAAGGAGGTCTGCTCACCGAGGCCGTGCGCCGCCAGCCCTATTCGGTGGTCTTGCTGGATGAAGTGGAAAAGGCGGATCCCGAGGTACTCAACCTCTTCTACCAGATCTTCGACCGTGGCCAGGCCACCGACAGCGAGGGCCGGCAGATCGACTTCCGCAACGTGCTCTTCCTGCTGACCTCCAATCTGGCCAGCGGCGAGATCCAGCGGTTGTGCGCCGACGTACGTCCGGACGTGGCCCAACTGACCGAGGCGATTCGCCCCACCCTGACCCGCCACTTCAAGCCTGCCCTGCTGGCGCGGATGCGCGTGGTGCCCTACTACCCGCTAGATGCCGAGCTGCTGCGTGAGCTGATCGTGCTCAAGCTCGAACGACTCGGCGTCCGGCTGGCCGCCCGCCGGGTCGCCTTCAGCTATGCCCCGGCCCTGCTGGAGGACCTGGCGGCACGTTGCTTGGACGCCGACAGTGGTGCTCGCCGGATCGACCTACTCCTGGAGCAGCGAGTGCTGCCGCTGCTTACCGACCAGTTGCTCGACGCCCTCGCCCGTGGTCAGACGCCAGGGCGGCTGCACCTCACCTGCAACGACCAGGGTGATTTCCGCTGTGAGGTGGCGGCATGATCCCGTCCCCCGCGCCAGAAGCCATGCTGCCCCTGTTCATCGCGCTCGGCCAGCACGAAGACCCCGCCCAACTCGCCCTCGGCCTGGTGGAAGGCATCCAGCGTCTGGCCCGGCTCGACCTGGTGCAGTACTACCGTCTGGACGCCACTCATACCCAACTGGTGTGCCTGGCACAAAGTCTGGACAGCACCGCCGCCATGGCCGGTGACGCCCTGCCGCTGGAGCAGGAGAGTCTGCTGCACTACTGCCTTTCGCAGAATCGCAGCCTGCACCTGCGTGAGCTGGACCCGCTGCTGCACACCACTACCTTCCTGCCTGGCGACGGCTGGCTCAGCCTTGGTTGCCTACCCCTGACTGGCCCGTCGGGCAGCGTCGAGGGTCTGCTGGTACAGGCCAGCCGCTGCCGCCGCGAACTGGAAACCCATGCAGAGGTACTGACACCGCTCGGATGCTTCGCCCTGGCGCAGAGCCAGCTGCTAGAGCGCGCCCAGACTCAGCCATTGGGCGCCGTAACGGAAAGGCCAACGTCACCGGCAGTGGGCGATGGCTTCGGCATGCTTGGCGATAGCGGCGCCATGCGGCAAGTCCATCGCTTGATCGGCAAGATATTGCACAGCCCCATCACCGTGCTGCTGACCGGTGAAACCGGCACCGGCAAGGAACTGGTGGCCCGGGCCATCCACGAACGGGGCTCGCGACGGACCCAGCCCTTCGTGGTGCAGAACTGCGCGGCGCTGCCCGAGCACCTGCTGGAAAGCGAGCTCTTCGGCTATCGCAAGGGCGCCTTTACCGGTGCCGAGCGCGATCGCGCCGGTCTGTTCGATGCGGCCAATGGCGGCACCCTGTTTCTCGACGAGATCGGTGATATGCCGCTGACCTTACAGGCCAAGCTGCTGCGCGTGCTGCAGGAAGGCGAGGTCCGCCCGCTGGGTAGTGCCGAAACCCACAGGGTCGACGTACGCATCGTTGCGGCGACCCATCGTCAACTGGCGCGGCTGGTCGAGCAGGGCACCTTTCGTGAGGATCTCTACTATCGCCTCACTCACTTTCCCATTCAGCTGCCGCCCCTGCGCGAGCGCGGCGAGGACCTGCCGCTGCTGGCCCGGCACTTCGCCGACCAGGCCTGTGCATGCCTGCAGCGGTCACGTTGTCGCTGGTCCAGCGCCGCCCTGGACCTGCTGGCGGGCTATGCCTTTCCCGGCAATGTCCGCGAACTCAAGGGGCTGGTGGAGCGCGCCGTCCTGCTTTGCGACGGCAACGAGCTGTTGCCCGAACACTTTGCCATCCGCTCCGCCGCCCTGACCGGCAATGCCGGCAGCCTGACCTTGCGTGAGCGCCTGGATCAGCTCGAACGCGGCCTGCTGGTGGACTGCCTGCGCAAGAACCGCGGCAACCAGACCCAGGCGGCCCAGGAGTTGGGACTGCCGCGCCGCACCCTGCTCTATCGCCTGCAGCGACTGAGCATCCGCAGCGCCGATCTGCAACTTTCCTAGAGGAACGCCCCATGCCTGCGCTACTTCGCTCCCTGTTGCTGCTGACGTTGCTCGCCCTGGCCGCCTGCACCTCGTCGCTCGGGGATCTGCAGGACTATCGCCCCCTGGGCGAACCCCAGACACCCCACCGCCTCACCTAGGACAGGACAAGACCATGGAACTGGTATTCGATCTGGTCGGCAGTCGAGCGCACGCCCCCGGACTGCTCACCCAAAAGACCTTTCGCCACGTTGGCGGACTCATCGGCCGCAGCGAAGACTGCGACTGGTACCTGCCCGATCCGCAGCGGGTGCTGTCCAGTCAGCACGCCCGCATCAGCTACAGCGAAGGCGACTATTTTCTCACCGACCTGAGCAGCAATGGCGTCCAGCTTGCCGATGGTCAGCGTCTGACCAAGGGCGAGCCTTGGCGGATCCAGCATGGCCAGACCTTCGCCCTAGGCACCTTCGCCCTCGCTGCCCGCCTGGTCCGCGATCCGGCCGGGTTCGCCGACGATTTCCAGGTCCCAACCAGTGCCCCTGGACTGATCCCGGACGACGCCTTTCTCGAACTGGATCCGTTGCAGGCGCTGGAGCGTCGCGATCCTCACGGCATCGACGAGCTCGAGGGTCTGGATCCCTTCGCCACTGACATTACTCGCAGCGACTATGCCAGGGTCGATCTGGACAGCCTGGGCATTCCTGCTCTGGTAGAGCACAGCGCTCCGGCTCCGGTCGAGCGCCCGGCGGCGGCTCCGCAGCGCCAGACACCAACGTTCTGGAAGGCCTTCGGGGTGGCCCTGGGTCTGGAGCTTGCCGACCTCGACCAGGAGGCGCGTGAAACCCTGGCACTCGAGGTCGCGCGCCTGCTGCGCCTGGCGACCCAGGGCCTGCACGGCTGCCTGCGGACCCGCAACGAAACGCGCAATGAACTGCGGCTGCCGCTTACCACGGTACAGAGCAGCGGCAACAACCCCTTGGCCTTCGCGGCCGACGGCGACGCGGCCTTGAGTCAGTTGTTGCGCCCCAGCGCTTCCGGCCAGCTCACCGCGGACCAGGCTCTGCTCCGCGCCTGCCGCGAACTTCAGGCCCATCAGGTCGGCCTGGTCGCGGCCAGTCGCCAGGCGGTGCTGGCCACCCTTGAACAGCTGGCACCGGCCCAGTGCGAGGCCCGCCTTGAGCGTGACGGCCGACGCCTGCGCTGGGGGCGCGATGCCAGACTCTGGCGTGCCTGGCAGCGCCAGTATCGCGAGCTGCGTCAGGACGACGACTGGTGCGAACGGCTGTTCGCCAAGGACTTCGCCCAGGCCTACACCGAGCAGGTCCGCCTCATCGCCACCCTCAACCCCACCCAGCAAGGACGCTGACATGAACACCCTATTACGCCTCGGCGCGCTCGGCCTGGCCCTACTGCTAGGTGCCTGCACCAGCCCCAGGGCACCTGATCCGACCCGCCTCGACCTGACCCTGAAGGGCGGTGAGGACCTCAATCCCGACCTCAACGGCCGGCCCTCGCCGCTGGTGGTGCGCCTTATCGAACTGAAGAATCCGGTCGGCTTCGAAAATGCCGAATTCTTTTCCCTCTATGAAAACGCCAAGCAGACCCTGGCTCCCGACTGGGTCGCCGAGGAAGAAGTCGAGCTACGGCCCGGTGAGTCACGCGAACTCAAGCTGAGGGTGCAGGACGCCAGCCGCTACGTCGGCATCTATGGCGCCTACCGCAACCTGGGCGGCAGCCAGTGGCGGCAGGTCATCCAGCTCAGGCCCGCGGCGCTGGCGCAGATCCGCCTGGATTTCACGGCGGATGGCATCCAGGCCGCTCCGCCGATCAAGGAGTAGGCCATGCAGCAACTCAAGGTGATCTGGCAGGAAGGCATGCTGCTGCGGCCGCAGCACTTCCAGCAGAACGACCGCTATCACGCCCAGCAGCTGCAGATTCGTACCCGTCGCCTGGGCGAGCCGGCATGGGGCTTTTTCGAGCTGACTCTCGATCGCCAATTCCTCGCCATGGGCAAGGTAGTGGTCAGTCAGGCCAGTGGCATCCTGCCCGATGGCACCCTCTTCGAACTGGGCGCCGACGGCGAGCCCCTGGCTCTCGATGTACCGGCCAATACCCGCGACAGTGCGGTCTGGCTGGCGCTCCCCCTGACCAGCGGCCAGCGCCTGGAGAGCCGTCCAGTCGACCAGGACGACGTCATCGCCCGTTACCTGAGCGTCGACAGCGAGATCGCCGACTCTCATGCCGGTTTCGGCGAGCGGGGGGCGGTCACCTGCGGACGTCCCGATTTCCGGCTGCTGCTCGATAGCCATCCGCGACTGGACGCCTATGTCCGCCTGCAGGTCTGTCAGCTGCTGGAAACGGCGCCAGACGGCAGCCTGGAGCTGGATACCGCCTTTACCCCCAGCGTCATCCAGGTGCGGGCGGCCGAGCCTCTGCTGGCGGGTCTCAAGGAGGTCGCCTCCCTGCTCGCCCATCGTGCCGAGGTACTTTCTCAACGCCTGCGCCAGGCTGGCAGCCTGGGCACCGCAGAGATCGGTGACTTCCTGCTGCTGCAACTGGTCAATCGCCATGAAGCGGTTCTGCGCCACTGCCTGGACTATGAACAACTGCATCCACGCAGCCTCTTTCGCGAACTGCTCGCCCTGCACGGAGAGCTGGCTACCTTCGCGGCTGCCGACCGGCGTCCGGCACTGGACCTTCACTATCGCCACGCCGATCAGTCCGGCAGCTTCGCACCGCTGTTCCAGGCCCTGCGCCAGGCATTGTCCATGGTGCTCGAACAGCATGCCCTGCCACTGCCCCTGCAACAGCGTCAGTACGGCATCCAGGTCGCGCCCCTGCAGGACCACGGTCTGCTAGCCAGCGCCAGCTTCGTGCTCATCGCCGGGGCCGAGTGCAGCACCGAGGAATTGCGTCAGCGCCTGCCGGCGCACCTCAAGGTGGGACCGGTGGAGCGCATCCGCCAGCTGGTGAATCTGCACCTGCCAGGACTCACCCTCAAACCGCTGCCGGTCGCGCCGCGTCAGCTGCCCTTCCATACCGACAAGGCTTATTTCGCCCTCGAACTCAGCGCCACCGACATCGCCCAGCTCGAGCAATCCGGTGGCTTCGCCTTTCATGTCTCCGGCGCCTTTCCGGGCCTCGACCTCGCCTTCTGGGCGATCAGGAGCTAAGCATGCAGACCGCAACCGACGCAGGCCGGGACGACAGGACCGTGGTGCTGAGTCGCCACGCCCAGGGGCCGGACACACCCCGCAGCCCGCTCACCGACTTTGCCGAGCCACCACGCTACGCCCAGTTGGAGGAACGCATGGTCCAGGCGGCACGCCTGCGACCGGGCGAGACCCTGAATCTGAGCATCAATCCCATGATAGGCGCTGCCGCGCCACTGCTCTCCGAGGTGGTGCGCCTGCGCCAGAGTTACGCCGCGGAAGACCTGCATGTGCTCAAGGAGCGCCTGGCCGCCAGCCTACGGCTGTTCGAACAGCGTGCTCTGGCCAGCGGGCTGGACAGCGGTGAGGTCATGGCCGCCCGCTATGCCCTTTGCACCACGGTCGACGAGGCGGTGGTCACCACCCCCTGGGGCAATGCCGGTGACTGGTCGCAACTCAGCCTGCTGAGCAGCTTTCACAACGAGACCTTTGGCGGCGAAAAGTTCTTTCTGCTGCTCGAACGCCTCAGTCGCAATCCAGCCAAGCACCTGGCTCTGCTGGAGCTGCTCTACCTCTGCCTGGCGCTGGGCTTCGAAGGCAAGTATCGGGTGCTGCCGCGCGGCATGCTCGAACTCGAAGCCATCCGCGACAGCCTCTATCGGCAACTTCGCCAGCTGCGTGGGGATGTGCCGCGCGAGTTGTCGCCGCACTGGCAGGGACTGGATGCCCGGCCACGACGGCTGGTCCGCCTGGTGCCCTGGTGGCTCGTCGCGCTGTTCACCCTGATCTGCCTTGCCACCCTCTATGGCGGTTTCAGGCTGGCGCTGGAACAGCAGCGCGACGGCCTGCTGCAAGGCTATCCCGGTGGTCCTGCGGTCACCGCGCCAGTGGCCGCCCCGCCCCACGCCTGATACGGAAGCGCACCCATGAAAGGATTCATCATTGCACTCGGGCGCATGCTGCGCCGTCCCTGGACCTGGACGCTGCTCGTGACCCTGGGCCTGGGCGGCATGGTCTGGACCCTTGGTCCTCTGCTGGCCTTTGCCGGCCACAGCCCCTGGGCCTCGGTCACCCACCGCCTGGCCACCCTCTGCGGTCTGTTCCTGGCCTGGGGCCTGGTCATGGCGCTGCTGCAAAGCTTGCAGCAGCGCAAGCAACGGCAGCGTCTCGCCACCGAAGCGGGCCAGCACGATCAGCTGCGCGCCGAGCGCATCGACGACGAGGCCCACGAACTGGAGTCCCGCGCCCGGGACGCCTACCGCACCCTGCATGGCGCCGGCCTCTATCGGGGACGCAGCCAGCGTTGGCGGCGCGAACTGCCGCATTACCTGCTACTGGGACCGGAGGGTGCCGGCAAGACCTCGTTGCTGGATTTCTCCGGTCTGGAATTCCCGCTCAATACAGAGCGTTCCCGGTTGACCCGCGATGTCAGCGGCACCCGTCACTGCGACTGGTACTTCGCCGAACAGGGGGTGCTCCTGGACACCGCCGGCCGCTACCTGACCCAGGGCGACGCTCCGGTGGACAGCAGTGCCTGGCAGACCCTGCTGCAACTGCTACGGCGCCAGCGGCGAACGCGCCCGCTCAATGGCATTCTCATTGCTATCCCGGTAGTTCAGTTGGCCAGTGGCAACGAAGTCGCCCTGGAAACCCTGGCACGTCAGGTACGCGCCCGCCTGCACGAGGTGGCTCGCCAGCTCAAGGTCGAGGTCCCCGTCTATCTGGTGCTGACCCAGGCGGATCACCTGCCTGGCTTCGACGCCTTCTTCGACAGTCTTTCTCGCGAGGAAAATGAGCAGGTCCTGGGCACCACCTTTCGTGAAGCCCAGAACGGTACCGATCCCGGAGTGCTGCGCCAGGAATTCGAGGAACTGCTGCGCCGCCTCAACAGCCAGGTCATCCCGCGTATCCATCAGGAGCGCGACGGCCAGCGCCGCGGCCAGATCCTCGACTTCCCACATCAGCTGGGTCGTCTGGGCGATGGCCTCGCCCTCTTCGTCGAATTGGCCTTCGCGGGCAATCGCTACCAGCGCGCGGCCCAGTTACGCGGGTTCTACCTGACCAGCACCCCGGCGCTGAGCCAGCCACTCGACGCCCAGACCCAGGGCATCGGCGATCAGCTCGGTCTGCCCAGCAGCCTGCTGCCCCAATACCGTAGCGGCCAGCCACGTTTCATCCGCCAGTTGTTCAGTCGCGTGATCTTTCCCGAGGCGGCTCTGGCTGGCCTGGACCAGCGCGAGCTGCGCCGCCTGAGCTGGGGGCAGCGGGGTCTCTATGCCGCAGCCCTGGCCGGCCTGGCCTTGGGTGCGGCGCTCTGGACCAGCAGCTTCGCCGGCAATCACGCGCGACTGGAGCGCCTGCGCGACCTGGTGCAGCACGGCGTGCAAGCGCGCAGTCAGCTCAAGGCCGACGCCGATGCCCGCGCGGTGCTGCCGGTACTGGACAACGCCTATGCCGGCACCCAGGTCTTTCCAGCCGCAGACGCTACGCCGCTGCGCGAACGCACCGGGCTCTATCAAGGAGAGGCCGTACGCCCAGTCATCGAGGCCGCCTATCACCAGGCCCTCGACAACTATCTGCTGCCGCGGCTCAAGGCGCAGCTGGAAGAGCGCATCCGTGGCAGCCTCGGCGACCGGGAGCGGCTGATCGGTCACCTGCGGGCTTACCTGATGCTGCAACTGCCCGAACGCCGCGACGCCCGCACCCTGCGCGATTGGGCCGCCGCCGACTGGTCCCAGCGCTATCCGGGTGACGCCCTCACCCAGAACAGTCTGGATACCCATCTGGCGCGCTTGCTGGAGCAGGGCTTTGACGCCTATCCGGTGGATACCCAGCTGGTGACCCAGGCGCGCCAGGTACTGCGCAGCGAATCCCTAGCCGTGGTGGTCTATCGCATCCTGCGCGACCAGGCCAGCGGCCTGCCGATCTATCGGCTGAGCCAGCAGCTGGGCGCCCAGGCCCTGACCTTCGAAGGCGCCGACTACCCCATCCCCGGGTTCTATACCCGTCAGGGCTATGCGCAGACCTTTTCCACCCAGGGCCTGGCCGTGATCCAAGAGCTGACCGCCGACAACTGGGTGCTGGGCGATGGCGACGGCATCACCGGCATGGACCTGCGCCACCTGCAGGTGGAACTCGAGCAACTCTATTTCCGCGACTACGCCAATCAGTGGAGCGATGCGCTCGCCCGGATCACGCTGCAACCCGTGGGCGACGCCAACCAGGGCGCCACCCTGCTGGCCGCGCTCACCTCGGCCAACTCGCCGCTCTTGCAGCTCCTGACCGAAGTCCGCAACAACACCCGCCTCGCCGCGGCGGCCAGCCAGGATGGAGCCCTGCCGGACACCGCGCGCCGCAGCCTGCAGAGCCGTTTCGAGAATCTGCATCGGCTGCTCGACGACCAGGGCGCTGCAGTGGCCGACCTTGCTCCGGCCATGGCGGCACTCAATGACCTCCAGCAACAACTGGCAGGCCTGGCCCACGCCAGCGCTCCGGAGCAGGCCGCCTTCGAACTGGCCAAGGCGCGCATGGCCGGCAACCGCGACGCACTCAACAGCCTGCGTAGTGCCGCCGGCCGGCTGCCCACCCCGGTCAACGGCTGGCTCGGTCTGCTGGTCGACGACAGCTGGAATCTGATCTTGGCCGGCGCCTACGACTACATCAATGGGCGTTACCAGAGTGAACTGCTGGCGAGCTATCGCAACGGCCTGGACAGGCGTTATCCGTTCAAGGCCGACAGCGAAAGCGATGTCTCTCTGGTCGATTTCCGCGAATTCTTCAAGGCCCAGGGTATCGCCGACAGCTTTTTCGAGACCTATCTGAAGCCCTTCGTGGTTCGCGGCGAGAGCGAAGCCTATCGCGCGCGCAGCATTGATGGCCACAGCCTGCCGCTGTCTCGGGACTTCCTCGCCCAGATGAGCCGCACCCAGCAGATCAGGCGCGGCTTCTTTGCCGAGAATCCGGCCGAGCCCGGCATCGTCTTCAAGCTCGAGCCCTATTCGCTGGATCCAAGCCTGACCCGCGCCGACCTCAATATCGGCAAGGAGCGTCTGGAATACCGCCATGGCCCCATCGTCGCCGCCACCTTTCGCTGGCCGCAGAACGATGCCTTGAGGACGACCCTGGTCCTGGAAGAGCTGGGTGGGCGCCGCGTGGGCCTGGAGCAGGACGGTAGCGCCTGGTCGCTGTTCCGCCTGCTGGACCGCATGAAGCTACAACAGCACAGCGTCCGCGACGTGCTGCTGGTGCAGGCCGACCTGGAGGGCCGCCATGCCGGCTATCTGCTATCCAGTCAGCGTTCGCCCAACCCCTTCGACGTGGCCACCCTGCGCGGCTTCAGGCTGCCGGAGCGGCTCTGATGACGACGGCCCTGAGCATTGCCCGTACCCATCCGGGCAAGGTACGCGCCCATAACGAAGATGCCCTGCTGGAGCGCCCCAACGACGGCCTTTGGGCGGTGGCCGACGGCATGGGCGGCCATCAGGACGGTGCGCGCGCCAGTCGCCTGGCTATCGAGCGCCTGGCCGAGACGCCCTTAAGCGGTGGGCTCGACCAGCGTCTGGAACAGGTGCGCCGAGTGCTTCACGACATCAATCGACGACTCACCCAGGATCTCACGGTACTGGCCGAAGGTCCCGAGCGCCTGATCGGCACCACGGTCGTGGCGCTGGTGGTCAGTGGAGGCGAGGCGGCCTGCATCTGGGCGGGTGACAGTCGCGCCTATCTCTGGCGTGGCGACCGGCTCTACCAGCTGACCCGCGACCATCGCCTGCTGGAGCGCCTGATCGATGTCGAAGGCCTCAGTCCCCGCCAGGCAGCCCGCCATCCGGGCGCCCGCGCCCTGACCAAGGCGCTGGGTGCCCGGGAGGCCTTGGCCCTGGACATCGTCCGCTTCGAGTTGCAGCCCAGTGACCGCCTGCTGTTGAGCAGCGACGGCCTGCACGATGCCCTGAAAGAGCGCGCCCTGGGCGCCGCACTCTCGCTGCCCTCGCCCGCCCTGGCCCTGGAGCGCCTGCTCGATGGCGTGCTCAAAGGCCCCGCGCGCGACAACCTCACCGCCATCGTCATCCATCTTCGGGAGGCTGCATGAACCTTCAGGATCCAGCCGTCGATGACGGTCTCACCCACTTCGCCTTCGCTTCTCCCAGCACGACGGCTGCTACCCGCCAGCTGGCTCCACTGCCCGATGTGCTGGGCAGCCGCTATCGACTGGAAAGCCTGCTGGGCGTTGGCGGGATGGGCGCCGTCTACCGCGCCCGCGACCTGTTGCGCGAGCAGTATGGTGATCCCGCACCCCAGGTCGCGATCAAGGTGCTCAACGACGACTTCGCCGAGTACGGCGATGCCAACGCCCTGCTCTATGGGGAGTTCGCCCTGACCGTACGGCTGCGCCATCCGCATATCGTTCGCCTGCATGGTTTCGAGATCGACCCTGGCAGCGAGCGCGCCTTCATCACCCTTGAGCTGTTGCGCGGCCCAACGCTCGATGCCCTGCTCTGTGACCGTCCCGAGGGACTCGACTGGACCGAACTGCAGGAGATCGCCCTGCCGCTGCTGGATGCCCTGCAGTTCGCTCACGCCAACGGCGTCCTGCATGGCGATCTCAAGCCCAGCAACGTGATCCTCACGGAGAGCGGTCTGCGCCTGTTCGATTTCGGTCTTGGTCAGCCCTGCGAAGACCTGCTGCCCGGCCTGCCGCGGTTGAGTCGTGCACGCTTCAATGCCTGGACGGTGCGCTACGCCGCGTTCGAACTGCTCGAAGACGGACGGCTGACCCCAGCGGGCGATCTCTATGCCTGCGCCTGCGTGCTCTATGAACTGGCAACCGGCAAGCATCCCTATCGCCGCCTTAGCGCCAAGCAGGCACGCAGCCTGCAAATCGAACCCGAACGGCCAGCGGCCATGCCTACCGACGCCTGGCAGGTGCTTCGCCAAGCCCTGGAAATCGATCCCGCCCGCCGCCAGCAGGACCTCGGCGAGTGGCGCACCGCGTGGCAGGCGCCGGCGCCTCCGCAGCCATGGTGGCAGCGTCTGCTCTCGCGTTCCACGTGAAACCTCTCACTGTCAGGAAGACACCCCATGTTCAGCCCCGCCAATGCGCCGCGCTTCACCCTGACCCTGCCGGGCCTGCCCCATGACTTTCAGGTGCTGGCGTTCCATGGGCAGGAAGCCCTCAACGAACCCTATCGTCTGCAGGTGGAAGTCGTCAGCGAAAAGCCCGACTGGGCCCTGGAAGACCTGCTCAACCGTCCCGCCTGGCTTGGCCTGGGTCCTATGGACGTGGGCCTTCACGGACTGCTGGGCGCCATCGTTCAGGGTGACTCAGGACGACGCCTGACCCGCTATCGGCTCGAACTGGTTCCCCGTCTGACCTATCTGGCCCAGCGTACCAACTCGCGGATCTTCCAGAACCTCGCGGTGCCCCAGATCCTCGCCAGGTTGCTCGAAGAGCATGGGATCCTGGAGGGTGCCTATCGCCTGGCACTTGGCCCAACGCCCTATCCTGCGCGCGACTACTGCGTGCAGTATGGCGAGAGCGATCTGCACTTCCTCAATCGCCTGTGCGAGGAAGAAGGCATCCACTACCACTTCGAGCACCGGCCTGACGGCGCCGTGCTGGTGTTCGGTGATGACGCCACCAGTTTTCCCCGTCTCGCCGCCACGCCCTATCATCCAGGCAGCGGTCAGGTCGCCGATCATCCCGTCGTGCGCGGACTCGAAGTCGGAGTCCAGACCCGCAGCACCCAGCTGATCCTGCGCGATCAGGATCCCCTGCAGCCCCGGCTGCGCCTGGAAAGCCGCACCGACCTCGAGCAGCAGCCGACCTTGGAAAGCTACCGTTTTCCTGCCGGCTTTCGCGATCGAAATCGCGGCAAGCAGCTCAGTGCCCGCGGCCTCGAGGCGTTGCGCGTCGACAGCCAGACAGCCCAGGGCTACGGCGATCAGCCGCGTCTGGCCAGCGGCCATTTCCTACCCCTGACCGAGCATCCCCGCGCAAGCTGGAACCAGTTGTGGCTGCTCACCCGTATCGAGCATCAGGGCCGCCAACCCCAGGTGCTGGAAGAAGGCCTGGGTACCCCGGCACTGCTGGGGCTGCCAGACTACGATGGCTGGAGTCAGGGCTACCGCAATCGTTTCCACGCCATTCCCTGGCAACTGCCCTTTCGCCCCCTGCCCCGTCATCCCAAGCCACGCCTGCTCGGCCAGCAGAGCGCCGTGGTCACCGGCCCGGCTGGGGAAGAGATCCATTGCGATGCCCTGGGTCGGGTCAAGGTCCAGTTTCATTGGGATCGTGAAGGGCAGGCAGACGAACGCACCAGTTGCTGGCTACGGGTAGCCAGCAACTGGGCCGGTAATCGCCAGGGTGCCCTGGCCATCCCGCGGGTCGGCATGGAAGTTCTGGTGGGCTTTCTCGAAGGGGATCCCGACCAGCCCCTGATCCTTGGCTGCCTGTACCACGCCGAGCATCAGCCACCGGTACAACTACCCGGGGACAAGACCCGGAGCACCTTCAAGAGCCTGAGTAGCCCAGGCGGACAGGGCTACAACGAACTGCGCATCGAGGACCGCCAGGGGCAGGAGGAAATCCACGTCCATGCCCAGCGCGACTGGGATGAACACATCCGCCACGACCACCGCAGCGAGATCGGCCACGAGCGCCACCAGCGTATCCATGGCAACAGCCACAGCGAGCTGCACGCCGAAGAGCACCGCCTCGTCCATAGCCTGCGCAAGGTCGAGGTCAAGGCCAGCGATCACTTGCTGATCGGCGGCAGTCAGCATCTCAAGCTGGGCAGCAGCCAGTTCGTCGAGGCCGGCCAGGAAATCCATATCAAGGCGGGTGATCGTGTCGTCATCGAGGCCGGCACCGAACTTACCCTGACTGCCGGTGGCAGTTTCATCAAGCTTGACCCGAGCGGTATCACCCTGGTCGGTCCCCTGGCTCGCCTGAATGCCGGCGGCGCACCCGGCAAAGGCTCGGGCATCGCCCTGCAATTGCCTCAACCGCCAGGCAGTACCCAGCAGGGAATCGCCGGGAATCCGAATCAATTGGCGCTCGCCAACGAACAGGAACGTCAAGACCAGAAGCCACAGCGCACGCTCGACTTCTCCGTATGACCTCAGCGCCATTCACAGGACCGGCCGCAACAAAACGGCCTTTGCCAAGGACAGCAACATGACCACTCCCAACACTATGCAACAACCTAAGGTGGAAAACTGGGCCTACCCCTTCAAGGCGAAAAGCGGCCAGGACGTCACCGATCCCCAGGTCTACCAACAGGCATTGGCCCATGCTCAAGGTGGTACCTATTTGCTGGGCAGCAACGGCCTCTGGCATGGCGGCGTGCATTTCGACGCAGGCACCGCCGCCTATCTGGACCAATCCCGCATCCACTGCATCGCCGATGGCGAGGTGGTTGCCTATCGTATCGATGACAAGGTCCATCGCTTCGTACCCGACGAGGGCTCGGCGATCGAGGGCAGGACCTACTCCACCAGCTTCGTGCTGGTCCGCCACCGCCTGGAGGCACCACAAGTGCCCAGCGGTGATGAGACACCACCCTCGCTGGTGTTCTTCAGTCTCTACATGCACCTGCTGGACTGGGCCGGCTATGAGGCCGACCCTGCACTACCCCGCCCAGCCTTCTGGGGCAATGACCGCTACCGCGTCCAGACCCAGGGCGGCAAGCTCAACGTCCGCCAAGAGCCGCGCAGCCAAGCTCTAGTCCAGGCCGAACTAGACAATGGCAGCCAGATCCATATCGAGGGAAGCGGCGACTGGTGCCGGCTCGTTGAGGTGCCTAATAACGGCTTGAAGCCTCTACCAGGGCGAACCCAGGTCGGTCTCGGCTATGTCGCCAGGCGTTATCTCAAGCCAGAAGCAACCCCTAAGGCCCAGAACACTGTGGTGGTCCTCGACCAGCCCTTCCCCATCAAGGCCGGCACCCTGCTCGGCCACCCAGGCCTCTACGAGGGCCGCCAGCAGATCCACTTGGAAACCTTCAGCTGCGATGACCTCCCCGCCTTCATCGAGCGCAGCCGCGCCTGGGCTGCTCGTTTGCCGGACAGTGGCCGAACCCTACTAAAAATCCATGCCGGCGCCAGCAAGCTGATTACCCACCGTCCCGATATCGGTGCCAGCCATCCACCACGGATCAGCGATCCGGGTATTCAGGTAGGGGTGGACCTAATACTGAGCCAGACTCAACTGGATGCCCTGCCTACTAACGATAAGATCGTCGTTCCCTCACGAAACGCAGGCGGCGTTTGCACGCCAGAACTACGCTGGTGGCATTTGAAAGGTTTGCTGGCTGATGACGAAGGAGTGCCTATTGATGGTTGGATTTGTGAGCAGGAATTTATTATCAGCCGGCATAGTCCGTGGGAATGGGTTGACTATAAGACTTTAGCGGACAATGTCTCTCCAGCAGCAAAACTTGCGCACCACTTAAATACAGCTGAATCTTTTTCTTCTGAAGAAAAAAGAGAGTTTCAAAATTTAATTAGCGAAGCGTCCTCCGATCCCGCTATAAATGAAATTGAAAGAATCTTAAGAAAACAGGATACAGAGGGCAACTCACATCTTTACAAACCTACAAGCTATAATAAATTCTCACTCTATCAAGCTATTTGCAAATTAGCTGTAAGACATAGAACCGAATGGATCTACGAGCCAAATTATTGGGATGAACTAGATAAGCTAGTCGGAAACTCTAACGAAAATCCGAATCTCGCATGGCAGAAGGAGAAGAGCAAAATAGAAACGATTAGCTGGTGGAACCATGTAGCCAGCGCTATTCGAACAAACATAAAAGATCCGTGGCACTTTCACCCTATAACCCTAATAGAAGCCACACAAAATGACATAAGAGAACTAAGAGTTCGCGCCTTCATTAGAATGATTAGAGTTGGCGAGGGAACCACTGGAAAATCTGGTTACGAAAAGCTTTTCGGCGGGCAGTCCTTCATAAAAGACTACTCGAAAAATTTCGACGACCATCCAAACATAAAAATAAAGAGACAAGGTTATACATCTTCAGCGGCAGGCGCCTATCAAGTAATGGCGTATACTTGGAACGACAAAGCCATGATAAGAATCCGCGAGAAACTACAGATCAGGGATTTTACGCCTGAATCTCAAGACCGGTTTTGCATTGCATTATTAAGATACAAGATACGTTCGAATCCACTTCTAATGATTTGCAATGGAGAAATCGGAAAAGCCATAAAGAAATGCAGTACTGAATGGGCAAGCTTGCCAACCAGCCCTTATGGCCAGCCTGTAAAAACCATGGAAGAATCTCTTAGGAGCTATGAAAAGTTTTTAAGAGAAGAAACGGAAGGCCGAACAGAACTCTATTTAAAGAAAGGTTTTTTGAGCAATTACTTATGAAAAAAATAATTAGTAAAAGTATCAAAATAGTGCTTTTCACTACGATTTACAGTGCTAACTCTCTATCCAACGCAAATGAGCCAAATGAATTTACCGGCCATTGGTCACCTGACTGCGAGGTCCTGCAAGGATTTCAGATAATTAGCCGTAAAGCTGCCGAACTGGAAGTCAATTCTAATCAAATTTATATAAAGACCAAGCTTTCCACTGAGAAAAACGATACAGCAATTTATTTTGATGACGTATTGGATTTGGGCTCAGGAGGGATGCAGCTTGACTGGAAAAACTTCTCAAAAGACAAGGCTATCGGCAAAATAAAAAATTGGTCAGATAAAGAATTTATCTTTGAATGGATCGGTTTTTACAATAAAAAAAATAGCACAACGTACTGGAAAGAAAATCCTGACTTCTTCCAAAAAGGAAAAATTAATTTTTATAAATGCCCAGGTCAACCATAAGTGAAAACCTAATTGATAGCCTGTTATGCATCTACGTTAATAATGAAAGAAAGGCTCGAAGGGCTTATCTAATTAGCTAGAGTTAATTCAAGGCGACAGCAAACTAAGTGTACCGCCCCAAGTTCGCAAAAAGTCCAAAAATCATAATAATAAATAAAGAGATAAAGTTAATCATTTATAACTTCATAAAAGCATATGCCTAATCACATTAGAAACCTTATTGCCGCTTTGCTTGTATTCATATACGTAGGCGCTGCAACTCAAGAAGCAGCTGCTCGCACAGAAAATATCCTTTGCCATATAGAGGTGACCTATCCTGCTTCAGCAAGCTCCAGCTCATGGAAAAGCCTTTCCTTCAACAGCTATGTAAGAGCAGGAGGTGAAGCAAATGATCCCAAAGGAGAGTATGGCGTCTCATCCATAAATAACGGTACCGAGTATTTCGTCTGTCAAAGCTGAGAGTCAGAAAATGACGACTATGAGTTAAGAATTATCATGACTCACAAAGTTAGCAATTACAAAATATCAGGAATACCTCAAACCTAGACAGGCTTACTCGCTCATTTGGAAGAATTCAAAGCATCTTAAACTCTCAGTAGCGTAAAAATCGAAAACTTGAATCACAAGCATGCATAGTGCAACGTATATAGCCATGGCATTATTTGCCTTCATGTCAGTCACAGATAGTGAAAATGCTAATTTAGAAATAGAACTTAAGCAGCAAAAAAACGGAGGAAGACGTCCTAATATCTCAGCTAGAGATGGCAAAGCGCGACGCTAAGACAGCCTACAAAAACGCAGAAAAATTCTATGAAGATGATCCGATGATGCAGGCAGAAAAGATTAAAAATCTTAGGGAATCCAGCATCGCATGGGATAATTTCATTGAAAAAACATGTCTATTCGAAAGCAATGAAAGCTTGGGAACTCGAGCTGAAGAAACCTCCAAGCTGAATTGCTTGGTGAAAAAATACAAATCTAAAACCGAGTATTACCTACACTCCTTCTAGTACTATGCGAGAAGCTCTTTTACTCTATTCTCCAACAACCCAGGAAATCTCGTATACCACGTCTGATTCAACGGCGACGGATGCGGCAGGGGATAGAGCGTCAAGGTCTTGCGCGTGCCCTCCTCCGTTTCCAGGGTGACCTCAATGCTGTTTTCGAAGCGGTCTTCGCTTTTCCAGAAGGCTTCCAGGCGGGCGCGTTCTTCCTTGGACTGGCCGATGCCGAACCAGAGGAAGGCTTCGCGGCCGAGGGTGATGAGTTGGGTGCCGTGCCAGTGCTCTATCAGCAGGCGGCGCATCAGGGGGNGGAAGGTCTTTTTCACCCGTTCCGACCAGGCTTTGTTGCCGAGCGGCTTGTAGGGCACGGTGTTGGCCCAGAAGAATTGCTGGCTCAGGCTGCGGGTGGCTTCGAAGTCGGCCGGGGGCTGGCCGTGCAGGTGGGTATAGAGGACCTTGCGGGCGATCTGGCCGCCGCTGCCGATGAAGGGCTCGCCGTACTTCACCTCGTCCCGCCCCGGATCGCGACCAAAGAAGCCCAGGGGCGCATCGGGATCGCCCAGACCGATGATGGGGTCCAGCGGGTCCTTGGCGAACTGTTCATAGACCGGAAGATCGACACCCGGAAGATCGGCAGCGAGCTGGCGAAAGGCTTCGCGCTCTGCGGAAGACAGCGGCATGCAACAGGTCTCCATAGAGGAATTAATCCCTCTAGTAGAGCCCTGCCCTACCGGTGACGTTCCGTAACGACTGGCGGAGCGGCAGCCCTGGGGCGATAGGGTAAACTGCCCGGCTCGAACGACCCTCAAGGTGAATCGCGTTGATCAATCTGCTACGCAACGGCCTCGGCCAGGTGATCGTCGGCCTGGATCTGGTGACCCGGCCACGCAAGCTCAAGCGCACTGAGCAGGCTCAGGCTGCCATCGAGACGGAGCTGGCGAATCTGTCGCTCTATCAGTTCCAGGCCTGCCCCTTCTGCGTGAAGACGCGCCGGGCGCTGCATCGGCTGAACCTGCCGATCCGCCTCAAGGACATCAAGAAGGACCCGCAACTGCGCGCCGAGCTGGAACAGGGCGGTGGCCGGGTGAAGGTGCCCTGCCTGCGGATCGACGAAGGCAGCCAGAGCGTATGGATGTACGAGTCGGACGACATCATCGCCTATCTGGAGCAGCGCTACGGCGAGCGGCAGCCGGCCTAGGGTCTGCGTGTGATCGTTGGTGGACAAGGCTGCGCCGTTGTCCACGCTACGGGGCTGCCTCTAGCTGTTGGGCTTCGACGGCGGAGCCGTCTCAACCCTACCTACGATCGTTAAAGATCGCTTTCTTCGACCTTGCGGACCTTGCTGGCGTCGAGGGTGTATGACGCCTCGGCCAAGGCGTTGTCGACCGCCTCGGTGTGCAGGGTGCCGATGACCCAGTAGGGCTCGTAGATGTCGGGAAGCGGCACGCCCTTGGGGTAGCGCACCAGCACGATCTGGTTGGGCGGCGGCGGCGGGACGTGGATGCAGGCGCCTGGATAGGGCACCAGGAAGAATTCGCGGAAATTGCCCTTGGCATCGGTTTCCAGCGGCACCGGGAATCCCCCCAGCCGCACGTTCTGGCCATTCAGGGCGGCCACGGTGCGGGTGGAGTGCATCACCTCGGGCAGGCCACCGTCCTTCTGCTTGAGCCCGCCCGGTGAGCCGAAGCCGCCCGGCGCCTCGGGGCTGTTGTGGCTGATCTCCGGCATGGTTTCCAGGGCGTGGCGATCCTCCGCGGTGAGCAGATCGAGCCAGTTAGTTTCCGGCGGTTCGCCCTTGGCGGCATGGGTCAGCAGCGGCAGGCTGGCGAGCAGCAGGGTGATGAGCAGTCTGGGCATGGTCGGCAGGTCGGACGCAAAAGTCCGAGTGTGAGGCGCGCTGGGTCAGGGGTCCAGTCTCCAGGCCGCAAAGCAGAGCCTCGCCCATGAAAAAGCCCCTGGGTCGACGGGCGACACCAGGGGCGAAAACGCTGTGCTACTTGGCTTCGCCGAGGCGAAGCGGCGTCTTAGCGACGCTTGGTCACCATGCCGTAGATGAACAGCACGATGATGGCGCCGACCACGGCACCAATGAAACCTGCGCCTTCACCGGCACGATAGATGCCCAGAGCCTGGCCCAGGTAGGTGGCGACCACGGAGCCGACGATGCCCAGGATGATGGTCATGATCCAGCCCATGCTGTCGTCGCCCGGCTTCAGGAAGCGGGCAACCAGGCCGACGATGAGACCAATGATGATGGTTGCGATGATGCCCATGTGAAGAATCCCCTGTTTGAGTGCTGGTAAGACAACGCCGGTCAGCAGGCGTCGTTGTAGTCTCCGACCACCGGTGATCCGTCGAGGTTCAGGGGAAAACGGCTTCCGTGTGCGGAAGCCGTCTGGCATCAATCCTGGATCAGGGCTTCCAGGGCGGCGATGCGGGTCTGCAGTGTCGTAGCGTCGGTGCTGCGCAGGGTGGCGTGACCGACCTTGCGCCCGGCCTTGAAGGCCTTGCCGTAGTGGTGCAGGTGGCAGTCTTCCAGGGCGGTGACGGCGGCCACCGGCGGTACCGAGCCGATGAAGTTGACCATGGCGCTCTCGCCAACCTTGGCGGTGGAGCCGAGCGGCAGACCGGCCACGGCGCGCAGGTGGTTCTCGAACTGGCTGCACTCGGCGCCTTCGATGGTCCAGTGCCCGGAGTTGTGCACGCGCGGGGCGATCTCATTGGCTTTCAGCCCACCCTCGACCTCGAAGAACTCGAAAGCCAGCACGCCGACGTAGTCGAGCTGCTCCAGCACGCGGCGGGCATAGTCTTCGGCCAGGGCCTGCAGCGGATGGTCGGAGCTGGCCACCGACAGGCGCAGGATGCCGCTCTCGTGGGTGTTGTGCACCAGCGGGTAGCAGGCGACCTCGCCATCACGACCGCGCACCGTGACCAGGGAGACCTCGCCAGTGAAGGGCACGAAGCCTTCCAGCAGCAGGGGCACGCTGCCCAGCTCGGCGAAGGCGTTGGTGACGTCTTCCGGCTGGCGCAGGACCTTCTGGCCCTTGCCGTCGTAGCCCAGGGTGCGGGTCTTGAGCACCGCCGGCAGGCCGATACGGGCCACGGCAGCGTCCAGGTCGGCCTGGGAGAGGACGTCGGCGAAGGCCGGGGTGGGGATCCCCAGGTCGCGGAACATGGACTTCTCGAACAGGCGGTCACGGGCGATGCGCAGGGCTTCGGCGGACGGATAGACCGGCACGAATTGCGAGAGAAAGGCCACGGTCTCGGCCGGGACGCTCTCGAATTCGAAGGTCACCAGATCGACCTCGTCGGCCAGCTGGCGCAGGTGATCCTGGTCGCCGTAGTCGGCGCGCAGGTGTTCGCCCAGGGCGGCGGCGCAGGCGTCAGGCGCCGGATCGAGAAAGGCGAAGTTCATGCCCAGCGGCGTGCCGGCCAGGGCGAGCATGCGGCCCAGCTGGCCGCCACCGATGACGCCGATCTTCATGCCTGCTCCCTCGGATCGGGATTGTCCAGCACGGTGCGGGTCTGCTCTTCGCGAAAGGCGTTGAGCCGCTCGTGGTATTCGGGGTACTTGCCGCCGAGAATGCTGGCGGACAGCAGCGCGGCGTTGATGGCGCCGGCCTTGCCGATGGCCAGGGTGGCGACCGGTACACCGGCCGGCATCTGCACGATGGACAGCAGGGAGTCGACGCCCGAGAGCATGGACGACTGCACCGGCACGCCCAGCACCGGCAGGTGGGTCTTGGCAGCGCACATGCCCGGCAGGTGGGCGGCGCCGCCGGCCCCGGCGATGATCACCTCGATACCGCGCCCGGCGGCCTCTTCGGCGTACTGGAACAGCAGATCGGGGGTGCGGTGGGCGGAGACCACCTTCACTTCGTGGGGAATGCCCAGCTTGTCCAGCATGTCGGCGGTGTGGCTCAGGGTGGACCAGTCGGACTTGGAGCCCATGATCACGCCTACGAGTGCGCTCATCGTCGTGCCTCTGAAATGAAGAAGCCACGCGGTGGACGTGGCTTGGGAAATGAGCGGGCTAGTATAGACGAAAGCGGGGCGTACAGTGATCTTGTACCGGGTATCGCCTGTCGGTTGGAGGACAGGCTGTGGCGCTCATGGGACGGGTGGTGGTGTGGGGCGAGAGGTGCGGGCTAGATGCCTGGACGCTTGAGGTGGGATCGCCCTGAAGAGCGCCCTCACCCCAGCCCTCTCCCGCAGGCGGGAGAGGGGGTGGATTGGCGCGGCGTGAGAGCTCGGGTGTTCCGGTTCCCTGCGGCGACAAGTCATGCTGAAGCGTTGTGTTTATCGCGGCCATGGGCCGCTCCTACAGCTTCAGACACGACTGTAGGAGCGGCCCATGGCCGCGATTAATGCAGAGCGGCCGCGTCGGCGTACCGCCATGGCCGCGATAAGGCCTTGCCTCAGATCCCCACGTCAGGCAGTTGCGGGCGGGTTTCCAGGGCCTTGGCCATCAGGCGTTCGACGAAGGCGCGGTCCGCGTCGGGCAGGGCCAGGCGGGGCGGACGGGTCAGGGCGCTGCCGCGGCCGGCGAGTTCTTCGCAGAGCTTGATGCACTGCACCAGGTCCGGGCGGGCGTCCAGGTGCAGCAGCGGCATGAACCATTCGTAGAGCGGCATGGCCTCGGCAAAGCGACCGGCCTTGGCCAGGCGGAAGATGGTTTCGCCTTCGGTGGGGAAGATGTTGGACATGCCCGAGACCCAGCCTTCGGCGCCCACGGCGATGCTTTCCAGCACCACGTCGTCGAGACCGGCGAAGAGCACGAAGCGGTCACCCACCTCGTTGCGCACGTCGATGAAGCGACGGGTGTCGCCGGAGGAATCCTTGAAGCAGACGATGTTGTCGACGTCGGCCAGGGAGATGAGGATGTCCGGGGTGACATCGTTCTTATAGATCGGCGGGTTGTTGTAGACCATCAGCGGCAGGTCGAGGGCGCTGGCCACGCTGCGGAAGTGGGCGGCGGTCTCGTGGGGCTTGGCCGAGTAGACCAGGGCCGGCATGAGCATGATGCCGTCGGCGCCGGCGCGACCGACCGCCTGGGCGGTGCGGGTGGCATTGAGGCTGGTGAATTCGGCCACGCCGCAGATCACCGGTACGCGACCACCGGCGGCGTCCTTGGCGACCTCCACCAGGGAGATCTTTTCTTCCAGGGTCAGGGAGGTGTTCTCGCCCACGGTCCCGCACATCACCAGGCCGGAGACGCCATCGCGCACCAGGTTGCTGATCACGCCATGGGTCTTTTCCAGGTTGACCGAGAAGTCGTCGTTGAATTGGGTGGTGACGGCGGGAAAGACGCCGCTCCAGTTGACGCGGGGAGTGCTCATGCGGGGGTTTCCTCCAGACGGGAACGGGGCTTGAGAGAGTCGCGGTATTGCCGGGGCGACAGGCCGGTGAGACGGCGGAACTGACGGCTGAAGGCGCTGTGGTCGGTATAGCCACAGGCCAGGGCCACCTCGGTGACGGGCAGGTCGCGGGCCAGCAGGCGCGAGGCGGCGTCGAGCCGGGCCTTGTGCAGCAACTGCTGGGGCGTGAGGCGCAGGATGCGCTTGCACTGGCGTTCGAGCTGGGAGACCGACAGGCCGACCCTCTGACTCAGTTCGCCTACCGAAAGCGGCTGGGCGTAGTGCTCGCGCAGATAGCGATCCACCTCGGCCACCTTGGCGTGGGCCGGATGATCGGCGGCCGGGGCCTGCAGATCGTGGGAGATGCCCGCCATGCCCATCAGCCGGCCCTGGGCGTCGTGCAGTGGCAGCTTGCGGGTCAGGCACCAGCCCGGGGTACGACCGGCGTAGAGGTGCAATTCCAGTTGATCGTCCAGCGCCAGGCCTTCGCGCAGCACGCGGCGATCCTGTTCGGCGTAGGCGCCGCCCAGGGGTGCGGGAAAGACTTCCTCGGCGGTCCGGCCGAGCAACTCGCTGACGTCCTCGAAGCCGCAGCGCTGGGCCAGGGTCAGGTTGACCAGTACATAGCGCGCCTCCAGGTCCTTGACGAAGAACACCACGCCGGGGATGGCGTCGAGCAGCGGCGCCACCAGGCTCAGGCTGGCGAGCAGCGCGGGCAGGTCGGCGGGGCGGGCGCGGCTCAGGGCGTCCAGGTGGGCGGCGGCGTTCATGCGTCGTCCTCGGTCAGGGTCAGGAGGCTGTCGATACGGGTGGGTTGCAGCGGAAAGCGTGGGGCCGGTGGCGTCCAGCCCAGCAAGACGCGGGTGGCCTGGCCGCAGATGCGGCCCTGGCAGGCGCCCATGCCGCAGCGGCTGCGCAGCTTGGCCTGGGTCCAGTCGGCATGGCCGACCAGGGCGCCGAGGGCGACGTCTTCGCAGCGGCAGACCAGGGTATCCGGCTGGGCCAGCCGGGCAATGGCCGGATTCAGGGCGAAGGTGCGAGCCAGTTGGGCGGCGAAGCGGCGCCAGGCCCGGGCTTCGGCCTGCACACTGGCAATGGCGTCGAGCCGGCTGCTAGCGACCAGACCAGCGATACGGCCGGTGGCCTGGGCCAATTCGTTGCCGCCAATACCGGTACATTCGCCGGCGGCCAGGATGTGCGGCTGGCTGGTGCGCTGGTGGCCATCTACCGCCACTACGCCATCCAGGGTCGCGCAGCCAAGGCTCTGGGCCAGTTCGACATTGGGCACCAGGCCATAGCCGCAGGCCAGGCGGTCGCAGGCGACCTCCCAGCGCCGCTTGCCCTGGCGCAGGCGTACGGCTTCGAGACGGTCGGTACCGAGCGCCGCCTCGACCCAGGTGCCGGGGCTATAGCGGGGGGTGGCCAAGGTCAGCGCCTGGCGCAGTTTGTTGGGCCAGCGCCAGAGCTGCAGACCGAACTCGAGTACCGCGCGGCGCTCGGCCTGTTCGGCGACCAGGGTGACCCTGGCACCCGCCTGGCGCGCGGTGGCGGCGCTGGCCAGCAGCAGCGGACCGGTACCGGCGACCACCAGGCGCTCGTCGGCTACCTCCACGCCACCTTTGATCAGCGCCTGCAGACCACCCGCGCCGGTCACTCCGGCCAGGGTCCAGCCAGGGAACGGCAGCAGCAGTTCGCGGGCACCGGTGCAGAGGATCAGGGTGTCGAAATCCAGGGTACGGCTGCCGTGAGCGTCTTCCAGCAGCAGCTGGTGCGAGCCCAGAACCGCGGCGACGCGGGTCTGGGTAAGCAGGGTAACGTCTGCCGGCAATTGACCGACTTCGGCGGCGACCTGGCCCGCGCGAGCGCGCCAGATCTGGCCGCCGGGCAAGGGATTGTCGTCCAGCAGCACCAGGCTCAGGCCCTGACCACTGGCCGCGCGGGCGGCGGCGAGACCGGCCGGGCCGGCGCCGATGATGAGCAGATCGCAGCGCGTGGCGTTCATGACAGGCGCTCCACCTGCATGCCGTCCTGGCACGGCGTCTGGCAGGCCAGGCGACGCATGCCGTCGACCTGTAGCCGGCATTCCTGGCAGACGCCCATGCCGCAAAAGGGCGCTCGGGCTTCACCGCTTACCGAACGGCGCGCGGCGGGGTTGCCGCTCTTGGCCAGGGCCGCGGTAAGCAGGCTGCCGGGACGGATCTCCAGGCGCTCGCCATCGATAAACAGGGTCAGCATGCCAGGCTCCTTGGGGTAGTCGCGAAGCGAGCCGGTGCGAAGGGTTCCACGTGGAACGTGGAACCCTCGTCGAACAGTCCGTTGACGATGGCTTCGGCGGTCGCCGGCGCGGTGGTGACGCCCAGGCCCTCGTGACCGACCGCCAGCCACAGACCGGGCTGATCGGGATGGGCGCCGATCAGCGGCAAGCCATCGGGACTGGCGGCGCGCTGGCCGGTCCAACCGCGGATCAGCGAGGTATGGGTCAGACCGGGCAGGAAATCCAGGGCGCGGCGCAGCAGCTGGCCGACCACCGCAGGTTCCACGGCCATGTCCGGACGCTCGAACTGGCGCGACGAGCCGATCAGCAACTGGCCGGTGGGGCGCGGCTGGACGTTGAAGGCCACCGAGGCACCACTGCTGGCATGGGCGCTGGCGCCGTAGCCGATCTCCACCAGCTGGTGGCGGACCTGCTCGGGATAGCGGTCGGTGATCAGCAGATGGCCCTTCTTGGGCACCAGCGGCAGGTCCGGGCAGAGACCGGCGGCCTGCAGGCCGGCGGCGAGCACCACGGCGTCGGCGGTCAGCCAGCGCCCGTCATCCAGGCGCACCCGTCTGCCTTCGACGGCGCTTACCCGGGCACGCTGGAATTCGATCAGCGGCGAGCGTTGTAGCAGCCAGGCGGCCACCACGGGTGCATAGAGCAGGCCGTCGCCGGGCACCTCCAGGCTACCAGCCAGGGCGGTCAAGGCCGGTTCCGCCGCGGCGGTCGCCGCAGCGTTCAGCGGCTGGTTGGCGACGCCCTGGGCGTCCAGACGCTGGCGCTTCGCCTCGATCAGATCCAGCTCGGCGGCATCGCGGGCCAGCCAGAGGGTGCCGCAGTTGCGGTAGTCGGCGGCGGCTGGCAACTGGGGCACCAGCTCGCGCCAGAGCGCCAGGGAGCGTGCGCTCAGGGTCAATTCGGCGGGGTCGTCGTCCATCACCACCAGGTGGCCCATGCCGGCGGCGGAGGCGCCAGGCAGGCCGGCGTCCAGCACCCGCACGCGACAGCCGCGCGCGGCCAGGGCCGCGGCGCAACTGGCCCCGACGATGCCGGCGCCGACGACGAGGACGTCCGCCACCTGCTTCACCCCGGAATACCCCAGGCGAAGGGATCGTCCGCGGCCAGCAGCAGGGTGGCTTCGGCCATGACATGGGCGCGGCCGCGGATCACCGGCAGGATGCGGCCTTCGTCGCCGGGCTGATAATGGGCTTCGAAACGGCTGCCGATGACGCTCGCCTGCTGCCAGACGGCGCCAGGGGCCAGGTCGCCATCGGCCGCGAGACAGGCCAGCTTGGCGCTGGTGCCGGTGCCGCAGGGCGAACGGTCGTAGGCACGGCCCGGGCAGAGCACATAGCTGCGACTGTCGGCGCCGTCCGGATCCTCGGCGAAGAGTTCGATGTGATCAATGTGCCCGCCCTGCTCGCCGGTGATGCCGGCGGCCTCCAGGGCGCCACGCAGGGCCAGGCTGAAGGTGAGCAGGCCGTCGAGATTGTCGGCGGCGATGCGCTGGCCGTGATCGGCACAGAGAAAGAACCAGTTGCCACCCCAGGCGATGTCGCCGGTGACCGGGCCATGGCCGGGAATCTCCACCCGGACGGCGTGGCGATAGCGATAGGCCGGAACGTTGCGCACGCTGACGCTGCCGTCGTCATGCAGGGTGGCGGTGACGTCGCCGACCGGGGTCTCGATCAGGTGATCGCCGGGGCCGATCCGGCCGAGATGGGCCAGGGAGACCACCAGGCCGATGGTGCCGTGACCACACATGCCCAGATAGCCGACCTCGTTGAAGAACACCACGCCAGCACTGGCCGCAGGCGATACCGGCTCGCACAACAGCGCCCCGACCAGCACCTCGTTGCCGCGCGGTTCGCGCATGCAGGCCTGGCGGAAGGCGTCGTGCTCGCCGGCCAGACGACTGCGGCGTTCGGCCATGCTGCCGTGGCCGAGCTCGGGAAAACCATCCAGCACCAGGCGCGTGGGTTCACCGCCGGTGTGGGAGTCGATGACGCGGATGCGCTGCATGGCTGACCTCCGTGAGAGAGAGGCCAGTGTCGCGCAGATCAGGCGAAAAGGCTTGCTGCCAGTCCACCGTTAAAATGCCGAAATTGGCATAGTTTTCGTGCCGATCTTTGCAAGGCTGCTTAGCCGATGCCGGAAAAAGATGAGGCAAAGGTCAACGCATCAGCTAAGATCCACACCGCCTACAGACCAAGGTGACGAACCGCTCTAGAACGGTGGTTTAGGTCGATTTTCAGTATAGGAATCACGGACGAACATGCTGACCCTCTATGAACTCAAGCCTGGCTTTCAACGGCTGCTGCGGCCTACGGTGGCATGGCTGAATGAACAAGACATCACTGCCAACCAGGTGACACTTGTCGCCGCAGGCGGATCGCTGCTCTGCGCGGCGCTGATCATGAGTTTTGCCAGTCATCCGCTGATCTTCGCGCTGTTGCCGGTCTGGATGCTGGTCCGTATGGCGCTGAACGCGATGGACGGGATGCTGGCGCGGGAATTCGGCCAGCAATCGCGCCTGGGCGCTTACCTCAATGAGTTGGGTGACGTCATCGCCGACATGGCGCTGTTCGGCGTGCTCTTCTGCGTCCAAGGCGTCCAGCCAGGCCTGCTGGCGCTGGTGATCCTCCTGGCCCTGCTCAGTGAATATGCCGGCGTGATGGGCCCCCTGGCGGGTGCATCGCGCCGTTACGATGGCCCCTTGGGCAAAAGCGATCGCGCTGCCTGCCTCGGCTTTCTGGCGCTGGGCATCGCCCTGGACTGCTTAACCCCCCCCTGGCTGAACGTCATGCTGGCTCTGATGGCGCTGCTGCTGGTGATCACCCTGGCGAACCGGATACGCGGCGCGCTCGACGAGGCGAACCACCCCTAACCCATAAGGAACCCAACGTCATGGATGACGACTGCAAGCGCCAGGATCAGAGCGCTCACTTCCCCGCCCACGACGGTACCGAGCTGTTCTACCGCCATTGGCCGGCCGTGCTTCCAAGCGCACAAAAACAGGCCATCGTGCTGCTGCACCGGGGGCATGAGCACTCGCTGCGTCTGGCTCATCTGGTTGATGAGTTGGGGTTGCCGGATTACGACTTCTTCGCCTGGGACGCTCGTGGCCATGGCAACTCACCCGGTCCACGTGGCGACAGTCCCTGCTTCGGCACCAGTGTCGCCGACCTCCAGGCATTCATCGAGCACCTGACCACTCACCACGGGGTGGATGAAGCCAATGCTGCGATCGTGGCCCAGAGTGTGGGAGCGGTCGTGGCGGCTACCTGGGCCCATGACTATGCACCGCGCATCCGCTGCCTGGTGCTCGCCGCGCCAGCCTTCCAGATCAAGCTTTACGTCCCTTTCGCCTGGGTCGGCCTGCGTCTGCTGTATGCCTTGCGTGGAAATTTCTTCATCAACAGCTACGTAAAGCCCCGCTTCCTGACCCACGATTCGGCACGGATTGCCGAATACCAACGAGATCCGGCGATCAGCCGCGCCATTTCCGTCCGGATGCTGCTCGGACTGAGAGAGGCCGCGGATCGTGTCGTCAAGGATGCCGGGGCCATTCGCCTGCCTACCCAGCTGTTGATTTCCGGTCGCGATGCCGTGGTCAAGCGCTCAGCCCAAGAGCGCTTCTTCGCCAACCTGGGAACCCCTTACAAGGAAAAGCACGAACTGACCGGCTTTTTCCACGACACCCTGGGAGAACGCCAACGCGAGCGCGTGCTACCCCGAATCAAACGCTTCATCCTCAGTCACGGCGAGAGACGGCTGCCAATGCTCGACCTAAGGAGCGCGGATCGGCACGGCCCGACCTGTGCGGAAGCAGAGGGGCTGGCCGATACCCTGCCCAGACACTCGCTGCGGGCCTGGTACTGGCGCGCCGTGCGCCTCGGCCTGCAGCAGGGCGCGCGCCTCTCCGAAGGCCTGCGCCTCGGCAGGGAAACCGGCTTCGACTCTGGCAGCACCCTGGATTACATCTATCGCTATCAGCCCAATGGCCGCTCCGCGCTGGGGCGGTGGATCGATCATCAGTATCTGAACGCGATTGGCTGGCGAGGTATCCGTCAACGCAAGCTCAATCTTGAGGCCCTGCTGCTGCAGGCGCAGGCGCGACTGCGACAGGCCGGTATGGCCAGTCGCATCCTGGATATCGCCGCCGGGCACGGTCGCTATGTCCTCGACGCCCTGGCCCAGTTCCCGCAACCGCCCGAAGCGGTACGACTGCGCGACTACAGCGAGCGCAACGTCCACGCAGGCCGAGCGCTCATCCGCCAGCGGGGCCTCGACGCCCTGGTGACCTTCGAACAGGGCGACGCCTTCGACGCCGAGGCGCTTGCCGCGCTCCGCCCGCGTCCCACCCTGATCGTGGTCTCCGGCCTCTATGAGCTCTTTGCCGACAATGCGTTGATCGACCGCTCCTTGCTCGGCCTGACTGCCGCCCTCGAACCGGGTGGCTACCTGATCTACACCGGGCAGCCGTGGCATCCACAACTGGAATTCATCGCCCGCGCCCTGACCAGCCATCGCGAAGGCGCGCCCTGGGTCATGCGGCGTCGAGAGCAGACGGAGATGGATCTGCTGGTCGCTCATCACGGCCTGCGCAAGCTCACCCAGCGCACCGACGACTGGGGCATTTTCACCGTCTCGCTGGCCAGGAAGCCGCTATGTTGAATGCTCCTCGCCCTCCCGCCCGCGACAGAAGTAGCAAGCCGCTGTCCCTGACGGCTTCCTGGTGCGCGATGCTGATCACCACCCTGGCACGCCTGGTGACGGGCGCGCGCAGCCTCTGGCTCGGCTGTGCGCCACAGCCAGTGCAGCGTCTCTATTTCGCCAACCACAGCAGTCATGGCGACTTCGTCCTGTTGTGGTCGGCCCTACCCCCGGCCTTGCGCCACCGGACACGGCCAGTGGCAGGGGCCGACTACTGGCTGGCCAGTCGGCTGCGTCGCTACCTCATCCAGGATGTCTTTCGCGGAGTGCTCGTCGACCGTCGGAAAGAGGGTGGAAGCGATCCGTTACGACCGTTGCGAGAGGCTCTGGCAGAGGGCGATTCGCTGATCCTCTTTCCCGAAGGCACGCGCAACCAGACCCCGGAACCGCTCCCCTTCAAGAGCGGCCTGTTCCACCTGGCCAAGGCCTACCCAAAGGTGGAGCTGGTGCCGGTATGGATAGCGAACCTGCAACGGGTGATGCCCAAGGGGCGCGCGCTACCGCTACCGCTGCTGTGCACCTTGAGCTTCGGAGAGCCACTGCACCTCGCCGCGGAAGAAGACAAGCGGGCGTTCCTCGAGCGTGCCAGAACGGCCCTACTCGCCCTACGTCCGGATCACCTCGAATGACCCAAGATGCACTCTATCTCTTCCTCGGCATCGGTCTGCTGCTGCTGTGCGCTTCGCTCATCGGTCTGGTTCTCCAATGGCGCAGCGGACCGTCTTCCGCCCCGGTGATCGACAATCTGAATGCCCGGATCAAGGCCTGGTGGGTCATGGTGGCCTTGCTCGGAATCGCCTTCTGGCTCGGCTATAGCGCAGTGATCCTGCTGTTCTACTGCCTGTCCTTCTATGCCCTACGTGAGTTCTTGACCCTGGTCCCCACCCATTCCAGCGATTACCCCGCGCTGGTGGCGGCCTTCTATTTCATCCTGCCGATGCAGTACCTGCTGCTGTACATCGGCTGGTTCGAGCTCTTCGCCATTTTCATCCCGGTCTATGGATTCCTCCTGCTGCCCATCCTGGCGTCCTTGGGCGGCGACGCGCTGCGTTTCCTGACCCGAGCCGCCCAGGTGCAGTGGGGATTGATGATCGCGGTGTTCTGCATTTCCCACGTACCGGCGCTGTTGTTGCTGAAGATTCCGGGCTATGAAGGGCGCAATCTGCTGCTGATCGCCTATCTGGTGTTGGTGGTACAACTCTCCGACGTCTTGCAGTACGTCTGCGGCAAGCTGTTCGGCCGCCGCAAGATCGCCCCGCGGCTATCGCCGTCGAAGACCCTGGAAGGCTTTCTGGGCGGCGTGGCCCTCTCGACATTGATCGGTGCCGCGCTCTTCTGGATCACCCCCTTTAGCTTCTGGCAATCGGCGCTGATCGCCCTGACCCTCAACCTCCTCGGATTCGCCGGTGGCATCGTCATGTCGGCCATAAAGCGCGACCGCGGCGTCAAGGACTGGGGCTACATGATCGAAGGTCACGGTGGCATGCTCGACCGCCTCGACTCGGTCTGTTTCGCCGCGCCCGTGTTCTTGCGAATCGTGCACTACTGGTGGGGTGTCTGAGGTCGCAACTCGTGCTCACGAGGAGATAGCCGAGCGTTACGCCGGAGCCACCCTAAGACATATCAGTGGCGTTTGGCTGCCCTATACAAGCCTCCAAGGCAGTCAGCTGCGGCCCTGGTTCTCCAGATGCCGCCAGACCTGCTGTACCAGCCGCTTGCGCAACAGGGCACAGCGGTAGAGGCGGATCTCCAGGCCGACCTGCCAGGCGGCATCGCCGCAGATGGCCAGTTCGCCGCGGGCCAGCTCCGCGGCCACCGACAGCTGCGGCACCCAGGCCACGCCCAGGCCCTGCAGCGCCATGGTCTTGAGACTGTCGGCCATGGCGGTTTCATAGAGGGTCACGGCGCGCAACTTGCGCTGGCGCAGCAGGAGATTCACCGAGCGACCGAGGAAGGCGCCGGCGCTGTAGGCCAGCAGCGGCACACTGCTTTGCCCGTCGAGCTGGAACAGGGGTCGTCCTTCGCTATCGGTGGCGCAGACCGGCAGCATGGCGGTGTGCGCCAGGTGTAGCGAGGGAAAGAGCTCCGGATCCATCTGCAGGGCGGCATCGGGATCGTGGAAGGCCAGCATCAGGTCGCAGGCGCCGTCGCGCAGGGCGTGGATGGCATCACCGACGTTGGTGGCCACCAGGCGGCTGGCCAGTGCCAGCCCCTGGCCGCGCAGGCCGGCGATCCACTGCGGAAAGAAGCCCAGGGCCAGGGAGTGCGCGGCGGCGAATTGCAGCACCTCGCCCTGCCCGCCTTCGAGATGGTGCAGGTGGCGCACCGTCTCGCCCAGCTGCTCCACCACGCTGCGCGCCGTGACCAGGAACAGTTGCCCGGCCTCGGTGAGGCTGACCGGGGTGTGGGATCTGTCCACCAGGGTCAGGCCGACGCTTTCCTCCAGGGCGCGGATGCGCCGGCTGAAGGCGGGCTGGGTGACGAAACGCTTTTCGGCGGCCTGGGAAAAACTATAGGTGGCCGCCAGGGCCACGAAGTCTTCCAGCCATTTGAATTCGATGTTCATGGCACCCATACGTCATCTGATCTCGTGAGGTCACAACCCGAGTTATGCCGATCCGGCATGAGGCTTGGCGGATCGGCATTGGCCGAGATCGGCTGGCAGGCCTAGATTCTAGGGCATCGCGGCGCCCGCCGCTCGATCGAAGCCCAACGCTATCATGTCCGACTCTGCATCATCCGTCCGCCTCGAAAAAGATCTCCTCGGTACCCTCGAAGTCCCTGCCGATGCCTACTACGGCATCCAGACCCTGCGCGCCGTGCAGAACTTCCGCCTCTCCGGCGTGCCCCTCGGTCACTACCCCAAGCTGGTGGTGGCCCTGGCCATGGTCAAGCAGGCGGCGGCCGACGCCAACCACCGACTGGGCCATCTGCCCGCGGAAAAGCACCAGGCGATCAATGACGCCTGCTCGCGCATCATTCGCGGCGAATTCCACGACCAGTTCGTGGTGGACATGATCCAGGGCGGGGCCGGCACCTCGACTAACATGAACGCCAACGAGGTAATCGCCAACGTGGCCCTGGAGCTGCTCGGCCACGCCAAGGGCGAGTATCGCCACCTGCACCCGAACAACGACGTCAACATGGCGCAGTCGACCAACGACGCCTACCCCACCGCCATCCGCCTGGGTCTGCTGCTCGGCCATGACGCCCTGCTCGCCAGCCTGGACAGCCTGATCACCGCCTTCGCCGCCAAGGGCGTGGAGTTCGCCGAGGTGCTGAAGATGGGTCGCACCCAGCTGCAGGACGCGGTGCCCATGACCCTCGGCCAGGAATTCCATGCCTTCGCCACCACCCTGGGCGAAGACCTGGCGCGGCTGAAGAGCCTGGCGCCGGAACTGCTCACCGAGGTCAACCTGGGCGGTACCGCCATCGGCACCGGCATCAACGCCGATCCCGGCTACCAGCTGCTGGCCGTGCAGCGCCTGGCGGAGATCAGCGGCCAGCCGCTCAAGCCCGCCGCCGACCTGATCGAGGCGACCTCGGACATGGGCGCCTTCGTGCTGTTCTCCGGCATGCTCAAGCGCACCGCGGTGAAGCTGTCGAAGATCTGCAACGACCTGCGCCTGCTCTCCAGCGGTCCGCGCACCGGCATCAACGAGATCAACCTGCCGCCGCGCCAGCCGGGCAGCTCCATCATGCCGGGCAAGGTCAATCCGGTGATCCCCGAGGCGGTCAACCAGGTGGCCTTCGAGATCATCGGCAACGACCTGGCCCTGACTCTGGCGGCCGAGGGTGGCCAGCTGCAGCTCAACGTCATGGAGCCCCTGATCGCCTACAAGATCTTCGACTCCATCCGTCTGCTGCAGCGCGCCATGGACATGCTGCGCGAGCATTGCATCACCGGCATCACCGCCAACGTCGAGCACTGCCGCCGCCAGGTGGAGCACTCCATCGGCCTGGTCACCGCGCTCAACCCCTACCTGGGCTACGAGACCTCCACCCGCATCGCCAAGACGGCGCTGGAAACCGGTCGCGGCGTGCTGGAACTGGTGCGCGAGGAGAATCTGCTGGACGAGGCGACCCTGGACGACATCCTGCGCCCGGAAAACATGATCGCCCCGCGACTCGTACCGCTGAAAGCCAAGGTCTGAGTCCCGCACGCCAGACCAGAGCGGTAACCGACGGCAACTCCCCGCGGGCGCGGTATCCTTCTTGCTTGGAAGGCTGCCACCGCCCCGGGGAGTTTTCGCATCTGTCTATCGTGAGTGGCGTCGCTGCTCGCCAGAGGCAGGCAAGGCTCCGGGGTTATCGGTCATGGCGCCTGGCGTATGCTGGCGTCTCCTGCACAACGAGAGGCTTTGCCATGCCAGCCCTGCACCTGCTCGCGGACCGCTGCCAACCCACCGACCAATACCGCTTGCCAGCGGAAAAGCGCCTGGAGGGTGATCCGCTGCAGAGTCTCTGGCTCGACTACGAGGATGGCAGCGGCGTGTTCGCCGTCGGCCACTGGCACAGCGAGGTGGGCAAGTGGCGGGTGAACTACACAGAGGAGGAGTACTGCCAGATCCTCGAAGGCGTGAGTCTGGTCACCGATGACCAGGGCCACGCCACCCGTCTCGGGCCCGGCAGCAGCTTTGTCGTGCCGCGCGGCTTCCAGGGCACCTGGGAGGTGCTGGAGCCGACCCTGAAGCGCTTCGTGGTCTACGAAGCCAAGGGCGGCTGATGGCAACCTGGCCTGAGGTATCACCTTTCGGGCTCTCGCCCACCCGTGCCTGGAGTCGTATCAAGGCCGGTAATTGAAGGTCGAGTCCTCCACGACCATCCGAATGGTAGCCAATGGCTACCATTCGGCGGTTACATCCCCGCGTCCGGGAACCCTCTATCGCGCTAAGGGACTTATTGTGCTGAAGTGACCCATTGGATTTACCTGCCAGGTACGGCGTCATGTCCCTCAGTCTCGCCCTCACCCGAGCGCTGGCTCGGCCTTTCTGGGCCCTGCGCTTCGAACCGGTATTGGAACGGCATTACCAGCACGACATCGCCCGTTCGCGCCGGCGGCACCTGCGCATCAGTCTGACCGTGGCCATCCTCGCCTACGCCAGCTTCTCGATCTGGGACTGGATCCTGATGACCGATGCCTTCTGGCTCATCAGCCTGCTCAGCGCGCTGGTGGTGATCGGCGGCGGGCTGGTCTTGCTGGCGCTCGGGTTGATACGTGCCGAACATCCCGCGCGCGAGTGGCTGGGTATCCTGCCCTGCCTGCTGGCCTATGCGCCGCCGCTGCTCGACGTCGAGGCCACCGATGCCGCGCATCGCGCCCTCTGGCTGGCGACCATGCCGCTGATGACGCTCTTCACCAACAGCTGCATCGCGCCACCCCTGCGCCAGGCCGCGGTCCACACCCTGATCGCCCTGCTGGCCATCGGTCTGGCCACCCAGATGCATACCCTGCCGGCCCTGGAGGCGTCGCTGGTCATGACCCTGGCGTTCGCCACCGCGAGCTTTACCCTGCTCAACAACTTCTGGATGGAGCGCGCCCGCCGTCAGGGCTATCTGCTGATCCTGCGCGACCGCTTGCGCAACGAAGAGCTGACCGCTTCCAACCGCTTCCTGGCGCAGCAATCCGCCACCGATCCCCTGACCGGCGTGGCCAATCGCCGGGCGCTGATGCAGGCCCTGGCCACCGCCCTGGCCCATCCCCCGCCCCGGCCGCTGCTCCTGCTGATGATCGACGTCGATCACTTCAAGGCCTTCAATGACCGCTATGGGCATCCGGCCGGCGATCGCTGCCTGCAACAGGTCGCCAGCGCCCTGGCCGACGAATTGCGCGCCGGCGATTGCCTGGCCCGCTACGGCGGCGAGGAATTCGCCATCCTCTGCACGCCGTCGCGCGAAGAGGATGCCGCCAAGCTGGCGCAGCGCCTGCTCGACGCGGTACGGCGCCTGGAGATCCCCCACCTCGGGCCCCAGGCCGGTCCGCGGGTGACCGTGAGCATTGGCGGCGCCTGCGCCCGGCCGGACCACGACTCTGCCGAGAGCTTTATCGAAGCCGCCGATCGCCAGCTCTACTGGGCCAAGCAGGCCGGGCGCGACCGCGCCATCCTCGAGGACTGCGATCGCTGCCACCCAGCGATGGAGGAATCCCTCTAGCCCAGGCGATAGACGTGGTCGGCCAGGGCCACGCTGGCCAGGCGCTGGCGCAGATCGTCGTCCAGGCTGGGATCCTGCCAGTCGTAGAGGCCGATGCGGGCATAGGCCCGCCCCCGCGGCGGCCGGGTGCCCAGGTACTCCCAGACCACCCGGGTGCAGGCCGGCTCGCGCCGGTCGGAGGCGCTGACGCCCAGCTTGAGTCCGTTGAGGCGATCGATGCGGTTGCGCGCGCTGGGCAGCAGCACCGTCTGCGACAACTCGTTGCCGGTGAGGGATTCGTAGTCGGTAAAGAACAGCCGGCTTTCCAGGCTCATGGCCAGGCCCAGGTAGCGAAAGCGTGCCTGGCTGATGGTCTCGCCGCGGCGGCGCAGGCGCTCGAAGCGCACGTAGCGGAAGACGCCCGCTTCCGCGAACAGCCAGACCAGTCCGCAGAGCACCACGCCCGGCGTCGACAGTGACGGATAGTATTCGTGGTAGTAGCCCTGGTAACGCGCCAGGCCCTCCTGACGCTCGCCGAACAGGGCCAGGGCCTGCCCAGCCCACCCCGTTTCCTGGCCGACCGGCGCCCCCAGGCGCGCCGCGAATTGCCGCTGTGGCAGCTGCAGATCGCCCACCGGCAGGCCGAAGAATTCCGCCAGTCGCTGCAGGTTGTAGGGCGACGGACGGCTCTGCCCGTTGAGGTAGCGATTGAACTGGGCGCGGTTGATGCCGACGGCGCGACAGACGGCGGCAATCGAGCGGTGGCGCTGGCAGAGCAGCTGCAAATTGGCGGAAAAGTCGCTCATGAGTCCGGCCCGAGCTTGACAGACGGCCAGAAAACTAGCATCAAGTCGCGCCATTTTGAAGCGAGGCGCGGAATTGTTCACGCCGGTGGGATAGCCGAATCTAGGCGCCCGGTCCGACCTACTGCCCGTTCCACCCGGACCGACCCGTCCCAGCGCCTGTTGCCGTCGTCTCCCCACGACGGGAGCAGACCCGGGCGGGATATTCCACAATAATAGCCCCAAGGCTTGCGAGCCGGCCTTGGAGCATCACTAGCATGCTCGAGGATTCTTCATGCACTACCTAGAAATGCTCAACGACTTCCTGTCCGGCCACGTGCTTATCGTGCTGATCGTCGGCCTGGGCAGCTATTTCACCCTGCGCTCGCGATTCGTGCAGGTGCGCCATTTCCCGCACATGTTCACCGTGTTCAAGGACTCCCTGCGCAACAGCGGTGACGGCCTGAGCTCCTTCCAGGCGCTGATGCTCAGCCTGGCCGGTCGCGTCGGTGCCGGCAACATCGCCGGCGTGGGCCTGGCCGTGACCCTGGGCGGCCCCGGCGCGGTGTTCTGGATGTGGGTGACCGCCCTGGTCGGCATGGCCAGCAGTTTCTTCGAGTGCACCCTCGCGCAGGTCTACAAGCGCGCCGACGGCGACGGCCTCTATGTCGGCGGTCCGGCGTACTACATCCAGCACGGCCTCAACAAGCGCTGGATGGCACTGGCCTTCTCGGCGCTGCTGCTGGTGACCTACGGCTTCGCCTTCGTCGGTCTGCAGTCCTTTACCGTGACCCATTCGCTGGAAAACGCCTTCGGCCTGCCGGTGCAGTACACCGGGATCGCCCTGGCCATCCTGCTGGGCCTGGTGTTCATCGGCGGCATCAAGCGCATCGCCGCGGTCTCCGACATCCTGGTGCCGGTCAAGACCCTGGCCTACATCGCCGTCACCCTCTATGTGATCGTCACCCAGATCGACCTGGTCCCCGGCACCCTGCTGACCATCGTCAAGAGCGCCTTCGGCCTGGAGCCGGCCTTCGCCGGCCTGCTGGGCGCCGCCATCACCATGGGCGTCAAGCGTGGCGTCTTCGCCAACGAAGCCGGCCTGGGCGCAGCACCCAACGTCGCCGCCGTGGCCGCGGTCAAGCACCCGGCCGCCCAGGGCGTGGTGCAGGCCTTCAGCGTCTTCCTCGACACCTTCGTCATCTGCACCTGCACCGCGCTGCTGATCCTGCTGTCGGGCTTCTACACCCCGGGCTTCGAAGGCGATGGCATCGTCCTGACCCAGAATTCCCTGGCCGCGGTGGTCGGTGACTGGGGTCGCATCTTCATCAGCGTCGCCCTGTCGCTGTTCGTCTTCACCTGCATCCTCTACAACATCTACCTGGGCGAGAACGGCCTGCGCTACCTGCTCGGCCGCGGCAAGGCCGTGCTGCTCGGCTATCGCGGCCTGGTGCTGGTGCTGATCTGCTGGGGCTCCATGCAGAACCTGACCACGGTGTTCGCCTTCGCCGACATCACCATGACCTGCCTGGCCTTCGTCAACCTGATCGCCCTGGCCATGCTGATCAAGGTCGGCATGCGCGTGCTCAACGACTACGACGCCCAGCGCCGTGCCGGGGTCGACCAGCCGGTGTTCGACGCCGACCAGTTCCGCGACCTGGACCTGGATCGCCAGGCCTGGCCGGCGCTGGAGCGTCTGGAAGAGACCGTCGCCGAAGCCCGCGCCGCCCAGCCGCGCCAGGCGCACTGACCGCCGCCACCGGGTCGTCCTGACCCGGACCGCGACCGCTTTCCTGCCCCCACCTCGTGTGGGGGCAGTCTTATCAGGAAGTCCCTCATGAATTCACCCTACCTGCACATCCTCTACACCGGCGGCACCATCGGCATGCAGGCGACCGCTGCCGGCCTGGCCCCGGCCGCCGGTTTCGAGGCGCGCATCCATGCCCTGCTGGCCAGCCGTCCGGAGCTGGGCAATCCGGCCTGGCGGCTGCAGGAGCTGCTGCCGCTGATCGACAGCGCCAACATGACCCCCGCCGCCTGGGAGCGCATGGCCCAGGCGATCATTGCGGCGGCCACCGATCCGGCCTGTCGCGGCGTGCTGGTGCTGCACGGCACCGACACCCTGGCCTACAGCGCCGCCGCCCTGGCCTTCCGCCTGCTGGGCCTGACCATCCCGGTACTGCTGACCGGTTCCATGCTGCCGGCCGGCGTGCCGGACAGCGATGCCGACGGCAACCTGGCCGACAGCTTCGCGGCCTTCTCGAGCGGACTGGCGCCAGGAGTCCAGGTGCAATTCCATGGCGAACGCCTGCCCGCGGCGCGCTGCACCAAGCAGGCCAGCAGCGGCTGGAAGGCCTTCGTGGCAAGCGCCCGGCCGCGCAGCGGGGACGCCCTCGTCGCCGCACCTGCCGCGCTGCGCTTCGACCAGCCGCGCCAGCCGGTGCGGGTGGCGGTGCTGCCGCTGTTTCCGGGTGTCGATGGCGCGGTCCTGCGCGGTCTGATGGGCAGTGGCGTACAGGGGCTGGTGCTGGAGTGCTACGGCAGCGGCACGGGGCCGGCGGACGACGCCGACTTTCTCGCCGCCCTCGCTGAACTGCGCGACGCCGGGGTCCCCGTGGTCGCCCTCAGCCAGGGTGCCCGTGGCACCGTGGAATTGGGCACCTACGCCGCCGGCAGCGGCCTGGCCGACGCCGGAGTCATCTCCGGTCGCGGCATGACCCGCGAAGCCGCCCTGGGCAAGCTGCACGCCCTGCTCGGCTGCGGCCTGGAGCGCGCCGCGGTGGCCGAGTGGATCGGGCGGAATCTGTGCGAGGAGTTGTGATCGTCGGCTAGGTGCCGGCTGCNCCCTCACCCCGGCCCTCTCCCTGGGGGAGAGGGGGCGTTTGGGTCGACTTCGTGCGGACTCCTGTGTGACCTCTGCCGCCCGCTAGCCCGCTTCATCCTGGCCTGGATCCAGGCTTGCCCTCGACACGCTCATCACCCCGCGCCAACCTCTATCGGAGCACCCGCTCTCCCTCTGGGAGAGGGCCAGGGTGAGGGTGCGCTTGAAGCCTGACAGCCCTAAGTCCTGCGCACCAAAGTCCCCCTTAAGCGCCCCCATCCCTCTGGGAGAGGGCCAGAGTGAGGGTGCGCTTGAAGCCTGGCAGCCCCAAGTCCTGCGCACCAAATTCCCCCTTAAGCGCCCCCTCTCCCTCCGGGTGAGGGTCGGGGTGAGGGTGCGCTTGAAGCCTGACAGCCCAAGCCCTTCGCACCAAACTCCCCCTTAAGCGCCCCCTCTCCCTCCGGGAGAGGGTCGAGGTGAGGGTGCGCTTGAAGCCTGACAGTCCTAAGCCCTTCGCACCAAACTCCCCTTCAGCGCCCCCTCTCCTTGCGGGAGAGGGTCGGGGTGAGGGCCGCCCCAGGCGCCCGCTCAGTCCCTTACAGCGCCTCGCGCCACAGGCTCACCGCCATCTCGGCGGAGGCGCCCGGCGCCACGGTGAGGACGTCGTCCATCACCCGGGCGGTCTCGATGCAGAGCATGCCGGTCCAGGCGTCGTCGGCGAACTGGCTCAGGCGCGCGGCCTTGTCGATCCAGGGATTCCACAGCACCGCCGAATGGCTGTTGCGGGTCTCGACGAACAGCCGGCGCTGCCACTGGGGATCGCGGATCGCCAGGCGGGCCGGCAGGCCGACATAGACCCGGTCGGTCTCGGCGGTGATGGTCGGCTCGCCGTTCTGCCGCTTGCGGGTCCAGCCGTCCAGGCAGTCGTAGTAGTCGGCATTGGCCAGGCCTTCGATACCCACCTCGCGCACGTCGCTCACGGCGAAATAGGTGTGCAGCGCCTGGCTCAGCACCAGCGGATGATCTTCCAGATTGCGTACGCTCAGGGTCAGCTCCAGGCGCTCGCCGACGCTCAGGCTCAGGGTCAGCTCGGTGGCATGGGGCCAGCCCGGAGTGGTCTCGGCGGAGGTGCGGTGATGGAAGTCCAGGCGCACCCGGTCGGTGTCCACCTCGACGCCGCCGGCCTGCCAGGCGACCTGCCGCGCCAGGCCGTGGGCCGGGGCGTCCGCGGTGGTGGTGCACATGGCCTGGACCGCGGGCGGATTTTTCAGCAGATCGCCGAACCAGGGCCAGCAGACCGGGATGCCGCCACGGATCGGGGTACCGGGCTCGAACACGGCTTCCGGATTGCCCCAGACGATGTCCGGCTCGCCGTCGAAGCCGTAGCGCAGCACATGGGCGCCCTGGCAGGCCACCAGGGCTTCGGCCTGGCCGACGCGGATGCGCCAGACGGGCAATTGACCCAGTTGGATCTGTTCGACGAGGGGGGCAGCGGACATGGGATGACTCCTGGAAAAGGTGAGAGGCGACTGTAGTCCAGTCGAGGACCGGGCTCCAGCCAGCCATGGACAGCAGCGGCGGGAAAACCTTCCAACGCTGGCCGCGTCTCATACCGGTGCCGCACCGCTCGGCTAGACTCCTGGCCTCCCCTCTCTAGGAATGGCTCCCGCATGTCGGCTTTCCCGCGTCTTTCCCCGCTGCTCGGCCTGGGCCTGGCCCTGCCGCTCCTGGCCAACGCGGCCAATCCCCTCGACGACGAGGTCCGCGCCGCCGCTCGCGCGGTGATGGCCGAGCAGGACATCCCGGGCCTGGCCGTGGGCGTCACGGCCCCTGGGCTGCGCCGGCTCTACTACTTCGGCACCGCCGACCGCCGCAGCGGCCAGCCGGTGGACGCCGCCACCCTGTTCGAGATCGGCTCCCTGAGCAAGACCTACACCGCCACTCTGGGGGGTTACGCCGCGGTGACCGGTCGCCTGCGGCTGGACGAGTCCGCCGCTCAGGTCCGCCCGGCCCTGGCCGGCAGCGCCATCGGCCAGGCCAGCCTGCTGCAACTGGCCACCTACAGCGCCGGCGGGCTGCCGCTGCAATTTCCCGATAGCGTCACCACGGACAATCAGGCGACGGCCTTCTACCGCGCCTTCCAGCCGCCCTTCCCCGCCGGCAGCCGCCGCCTCTACGCCAATCCCAGCATCGGCCTGTTCGGCGCCCTGGCGGCCCAGCGGCTCGACGAACCCTTCGCCACGGCGCTTCTGCGCCACGTGCTGAAGCCCCTGGGACTCGATCACACCTATCTGCAGGTGCCGGCGGCCGAGCAGGCCCACTATGCCTGGGGCCATGGCAAGAACGATCAGCCGCTGCGGGTCAATCCCGGCGTCTATGCCGAAGAGGCCTATGGCATCAAGACCACCGCCGGCGATCTGCTCGCCTTCGTCGAGGCGAATCTCAATCCCGGCCGGTTGCCGGCGCCCCTGGCCAAGGCGCTCGACGCCACCCAGCAGGGCTACTACCGCAGTGGTCCCCTGACCCAGGGCCTGGGCTGGGAGGCTTACCCCTATCCGCTGGCCAAGACCCAGCTGCTGGCCGGCAACACCCCGGCGATGGCCCTGGAGCCGCAACCGGTGGACTGGCAACACCCGCCCCTGCCGGCGAGCGGCGCCCGCCTGCTGAACAAGACCGGCTCCACCAACGGCTTCGGCGCCTATGCGCTGTTTATCCCCGAGCGCCAGCTCGGCCTGGTAATCCTGGCCAACCGCAATTATCCGATCCCGGCGCGGATCGAGACGGCGTGGCGGATCTTGCAGAAGCTTGATAGCCGGGTGCAGTGAGCGAAGGGGTTATCGCGGCCATGGGCCGCTCCTACAGGGTGTGATGCTTCTGTAGGAGCGGCCCATGGCCGCGATAATGCGAGCAGACAGTCATCTGTAGGAGCGGCCGCATCGGCGGACCGCCATGGCCGCGATAAATCATTGAAGCCCCGTAGGGTGGATGACGGCGTAGCCTCATCCACGAAACCCAACCTCAGACCCCACCCGACTCCTCGCGCCCTTCCACCGGCAGTTCGTGCTCGGTGGCGTAGCCGGCGTCGGCCGCCTCCAGCACGCCGTGGGCGATGCTGCAGAACAGCGAATTGACCCGCCGCATGTCGCTGAGCAGGCCCAGGTGCAGGGAGCTGGTCTCGAAGCTCTCCACCACCTGCTGGTGCAGCCGCTCGACGTGGGCATGGGCATAGCGCCGCTCCAGCAGGCGGAAGCGCTGCTTGAGCCGGCGCAGGCGGCGCGCCGCGTCCAGGTCGCCGGAGAGATAGACCGACAGGCACAGCTTGAGGCTGTCGACCAGCAGCCGGTGCAGGGCGGAAAGTTCGTCCACCCCGGAAGCCGAGAAGGAACGGCGGGCGGCGATCTTCTTGCTGTCGACGTCGCTGGCCATGCGCTCGATCAGATCGCCGGCCTGCTCCAGGTTGATCGCCAGTTCGATGGTCTCGGCCCAGCGCCGGCTGTCGCGCTCGTCCAGGTCGTCGCGCGGCATGCGCGCCAGATACAGCTTGATCGCCGTGTAGAGGGCGTCGACGTCGTCGTCGAGACGGCGCACTTCGCGCGCCAGCTGCTTGTCGCCGGCGTTGATCAGCACCAGCAGGTGCTGCAGCATCTGCTCGATGACGTCGCCCATGCGCAGGAGCTCGCGGGAGGCGTTGGTCAGCGCCAGGGCCGGGGTGTCGAGGGCGGCGGTGTCCAGGTGCCGCGGCCGCAGGATCGTCTCGGCGCTGTCCTTGGCCGGCAGCATGGCGGTGCAGAAGCGCGCCAGGGGCCCGGTCAGCGGCAGGAACAGCAGGCAGCGCACCAGGTTGTAGGCGACGTGGAAGCCGATCACCACCTCGGCGTCGTTGAAGTCGTAGCCCTGCAGCCAGTCGGCCAAGAGGCCGATCCAGGGCAGCACCAGGATGCAGCCGGCGAGCTTGAACAGCAGGCTGCCCACCGCCACCCGCCGTGCCTCAACGCCCTGCTTGGCCGCGCCCATTAGCGCCAGCACGCCGCTGCCCAGGTTGGCGCCCACCACCAGGCACAGCGCCACCTTGAGCGAGATGACCCCGGAGCCGGCCAGGGTGGCGGTCAGCAGCACCGCCGCCAGGCTGGAATAGGAGACCATGGCGAAGACCGCGCCGGTCAGGGCGTCGAGCAGCTGGTCGCCGGTCAGCGAAGAGAACAGCACCTTGACCCCGGCCGCGTGGGTCATCGGCGAGGCGGCTTCGACGATCAGCTGCAGCGCCAGGATGATCAGCCCCAGGCCGATGGCGACCCGGCCGAGCTGGCCGGCGCGGGTCTGCTTGCGACCGAGAAAGAACACCACGCCCAGAAAGATCAGCAGCGGCGACAGCCAGGACAGGTCGAAGGTCAGCACCCGCGCCATCAGCGCGGTGCCCACGTCGGCGCCGAGCATGATGGCCAGCGCCGGGGTGAGCGGTACCAGGCCCTGGGCGACGAAGGAGGTCACCAGCAGCGCCGTGGCGTTGCTGCTCTGCACCAGGGCGGTGACGGCGATACCGGAAAGAAAGGCCAGCGGCATGCGCTGCATGCTGCGGCTGAGCACCCGGCGCAGACTGGCACCGTATACCCGCAGGATGCCGGTGCGCACGATATGGGTGCCCCACACCAGCAGGGCCACAGCGGATAGCAGATTGAGCAGTGTCAGCATCGTGGCGCCCTCCCGGCGCGTGTCCAAGAGCTCCTGGCGAGCTTGTCACAAAATCGTAATGACCGTTCTGCACAGACGCACGAGCCCGAAGGCAGGGCACCTTCGGGCTCGTGGGGACTTGCTGGATTAGGCGGCGGAGAGCCGGGTGGGTTCCGCCGCTGGGCTCAGATCTGCTCTTTGCGCAGCTTGACCGCTTCGCGGGCCTTGGCCTTGCCGCGCAGGCGGATGTTGATGGCTTCCACCGCCAGCGAGAAGGCCATGGCGAAGTAGACGTAGCCCTTGGGCACGTGGACCTCGAAGGCCTCGGCGATGAGCACGGTGCCGACCACGATCAGGAAGGACAGCGCCAGCATCTTCAGACTCGGGTGCTTGTCGATGAAAGTGCTGATGGCGCCGGCCGCCAGCATCATCACCAGCACCGCGACGATGATCGCCGCGACCATGACCGGCACGTGGCTGACCATGCCGACCGCGGTGATCACCGAGTCCAGCGAGAAGACGATGTCGATGATGGCGATCTGGATGATGGTGCCGATGAAGCCGCTGCCCTTCTTCGTGGGCGCGTCTTCGTCCTGCTCTTCCTCGCCTTCCAGGCCGTGGTAGATCTCGGCGCTGCTCTTCCACAGGAGGAACAGGCCACCGAAGAAGAGGATGAGATCACGGCCGGAGATGCCCTGGCCGAAGACGAAGAACAGGTCGGCGGTGAGGCGCATCACCCAGGTGATGGACAGCAGCAGCAGGATGCGGGTGACCATGGCCAGGGCCAGGCCGAAGAACCGGGTCCGCGCCTGCATGTGCTTGGGCATGCGGCTGACCAGGATGGAGATCATGATGATGTTGTCGATGCCGAGGACGATCTCCAGGGCCGTCAGGGTAAAGAAGGCGACCCAGATTTCCGGGTTGGTCAACCAGTCCATTGCAAATCCTCTCGTAGCTAAGGCGCGCTCGGGCGCGCGCTCTAATGGAAAAGGCGCATCGGGCGACGCGCCGTTTTCGAACAGCCGGCAAGGCTAGTCGTAGCTCTGGCAAAACTCTAGCGGCTGTACAGCGGAAACACACCCAGTAACAAAGCGCCGACCAGCAGGAACATGCAGGTCACGGTGGCCCACTTCAGGGTGAAGCGCTGATGGTCGCCGAATTCCACCTTGGCCAGGCCCACCAGCAGGTAGGTCGAGGGCACCAGCGGGCTGAGCAGGTGCACGGGCTGACCGACGATGGAGGCCCGGGCGATCTCCACCGGGCTGATGCCATAGGCCGCGGCGGCCTCGGCCAGCACCGGCAGCACGCCGAAGTAGAAGGCGTCGTTGGAGATGAAGAAGGTGAACGGCAGGCTGACCAGGGCGGTGATCACCGCCATGTACGGGCCCAGGGCGTCCGGGATCACCGCCAGCAGGCCCTTGGACATGGCGTCGACCATGCCGGTACCCGAGAGGATGCCGGTGAAGATGCCCGCGGCGAAGATCAGCGAGACCACCGCCAGGACGTTTTCGGCATGGGCGGCGATGCGCTGCTTCTGCATGTTCAGGCAACGGTAGTTGACGGTCATGGCGATGCCGAAGGCGATCATGAACAGCACCGGCATCGGCAGCACGCCCATGATCAGCGCGGCCATCAGCGCCAGGGTCAGCAGGCCGTTGAACCAGCGCAGGTGCGGGCGGCGGGCCTCGGCGCACTGGGAGACAGTGACGTCGGCGCCTTCGGTCTCGCCGATCTGCAGGATGCCCAGGCGCGCGCGCTCGCTGCGGCCATAGAGGTAGGCCAGGAAGAACAGCCAGGCGATGGCCAGCAGCATGGGCGCGATCATGGGCACGAAGACGTCGGCCGGATCCACGTGCAGGGCACTGGCGGCGCGCGCGGTCGGACCACCCCAGGGGGTCAGGTTCATCACGCCACTGGAGAGCAGCATCAGGCAGGTCATGATCAGCGGATTCATGCCCAGGCGCCGGTACAGCGGGAACATGGCCGCCACGCAGATCATGTAGGTGGTCGAGCCGTCACCGTCCAGGGAGACCACCAGGGTCAGGAAGACGGTGCCCATGGCCACCTTGAGCGGATCGCCCTTGACCAGCTTGAGGATCCAGCGCACCGCCGGATCGAACAGGCCGGTGTCGATCATCACCGCGAAGTAGAGGATCGCGAACAACAGCATCACGCCGGTGGGCGCCAGTTTGCGGATGCCGTCGAGCATCATCGGGCCGAGGGCGTCGAGCTTGACGTGGCCGAGGCTGGCGAATTCGCTGGACAGCGCCCAGGCCAGCACGGCGAAGGCGATCGGCACCATGGTCAGGGCGATCAGCGGAGACAGGCGCTTGGTCATGATCAGGTACATGAAGGTCATGACCATGGCGAAGCCGAGGAAAGTCAGCATGGGAATACCTCTGAATTTTCGCGAAGAGAAGGAAGATCAGCCGCGGCGCAGCGGCGCGGGGAGGGCGAAAATCCAGGGGAGAGGGGCGCGCGGGGACGCCTGGAAGGACAGATACGACATGGCAAGAATCCTGGTTATTTTTGTAGGCACGTCGCCCGCTCACGGGGGCGGGTCTTGAGGGGATCCTAAGAGGTCAACCTTTCGCCAGCCTTGCGTGGTGGCGAGTGGATGTTGCCGGATGTCACGAAGCCGACAGGGACAGGTGCTGTTCGCCTCGCTGCCAGACGGGAGCACTCAGGTGCTCGACGAAGAAATCGAGCAGCACCTGGATCTTGGTGGGTCGGCTGCGCGCCGAGGGGGTCACGAAGTAGAGGCCGCCACGGGTCAGCTGCCAGTCCGGCAGCAGCTGCACCAGCCGGCCATCGGCCAGGTAGTCGGCGGCGATGAAGTCCGGCAACTCGGCGATGGCGAGGCCTTCCAGCAACACCGGCAGCAGGGCTTCGGAATTGGTGACGCGTAGTGGGCCACGCGGTAGCACGCTTGCCTCGCGACCGTCGTCCCCGCTGAAGCGCCACACCTGGCTGCGTGCCCGATAGGCATAGCTCAGGCAGGCATGGTCGGTCAGTTCCTGCGGATGGCTTGGCCAGCCGTGGCGCTCGACATAGGCCGGCGCCGCCACCAGCAGCTGGCTCACCGCGCAGAGCCGCCGGGCGACCAGCGAGGAGTCCGGCAAGGCGGCGATGCGCAGGGCGGCGTCGAAACCCTCCGCCACCAGATCCACGGTGGCATCGGACAGGTGCAGATCCACCGACAGCTGGGGATAGCGGCGCAGCAGCTCGGGCAGCAGCGGCGCCACCCAGCGCAGGCCGAAGGCCATGGGCACCGCCAGCCGCACCTGGCCACGGGGCTGCACGGCGCGGGCCTGGGCGGCGCTTTCGGTCGCCTCCGCCTGGCGATAGAGATCACCGGCCTGCGCGGCCAGCTCGCGGCCGAATTCGGTCAGCGCCAGCTGCCGCGAGGTGCGATTGAACAGCCGCCCGCCAAGGCGTTCCTCCAGGCGCGTCACCGCCCGCGAGACGGTGGCCACCGACACGCCCAGCACCCGCGCCGCGGCGGCGAAGGAGCCCTCTTCGGCGACCTTGGCGAACATCGCCAACCCTTCGAAATCCGGCAATCTGCTCATTTCATTTCTGCAACGATGACTTGCCAATCATTCTATTTTGCAAGGAAGCCAGGGTCGATAGGCTGACTCCACCTGATCACAACCCTCGGAGTTCCCGCCATGACCCTCAAGCTCGCAGACAAGATCGCCCTCGTCACCGGCGCCACCAGCGGCATCGGCCTGGCCGCTGCCAAACTCTTCGCCCAGCAGGGCGCCCACGTCATCCTCACCGGTCGGCGGCAGGCGGAACTGGACGCCGCGGTCGCCCAGGTCGGCAACGCCACCGGCATCGCCGTGGACTCGTCCCGCCTGGACCAGCTCGATGCCCTCTATGAGCGCATCCGCCGCGAGCACGGACGCCTCGATGTGCTCTACGTCAACGCCGGGGGCGGCAGCATGCTGCCCCTCGCCGAGGTGACCGAGGCCCACTACGACGACACCTTCGATCGCAACGTGAAGGGGGTGCTGTTCACCGTGCAGAAGGCTCTGCCGCTGCTGGCGGACCATGCCTCGGTGATCCTCGCCGGCTCCACCGCCGCCAGTACCGGCACCCCGGCCTTCAGCGTTTATGGCGCCTCCAAGGCCGCCGTGCGCGCCTTCGCCCGCAACTGGATCCTGGAGCTGCAGGGCCGCGGCATCCGCATCAACACCCTAAGTCCGGGCGCCACCCGCACCCCGGGCCTGGTGGAGCTGGCCGGTCCGGAGGCCGCTCAGCAGCAGGGTCTGCTGGACCATCTGGCCAGCCAGATCCCCCTGGGTCGCGTCGGTGAGCCCGAGGAGATCGCCAGGGTCGCCCTGTTCCTGGCCTCCAGCGATTCCAGCTTCGTCAACGGCGCCGAACTCTTCGCCGATGGTGGCCAGGCGCAGGTCTGAACGGCGTCTGGCGGCCAGAAAAAAGCGGACAGCGCCCGGGGCGCTGTCCGCTTTTTTTACCAACTGAATGCGGGCGTCAGCCGCGCAATCGCGTGTTGAGTACGGCGATATGCTCCGGGCCGATGCCGCAGCAGCCGCCGATCAGACTCGCACCACGCGCCTGCCAGTCCTGGGCGAAGCTCAGGTAGCCGGGCGGATCCAGGTCCGGACGCAGGGGGTCGAGGCCATCATTGGCGGTGGCCTCTTCCGGCTGGGGCGGGAAGGCGTTGGCATAGGCGCCAAAGGGAATTTCGACACCCGCCGCGGCAAAGGTCGCCCGCGCGGTATCCAGCGCCGCGGCCATCACCTCGGGCTGGCTGCAATTGAACAGCAGGGCACCAGCGCCCAGCTCCACCGCCAGCTGCGCGGCCGCAGCCACCGGCTCGCCGGATCTCAGCCGTGGGGTCTCGTCGACGTCTTCGTCCTTGAGGGTGAAGGACAGCCACAGCGGCTTGCCGTCCCCTGGCAGCCCGGCGGCGATGGCGCGCACCTCGGCCAGGGAGCTCTGGGTTTCCGCCAGCCAGAGATCTACATGGGGCGCCAGGCCGCGGATCAGCGGCTGCAGCACGTCGTCCACCCGCGCTGGCTCGAACAGATCGGGGCGATAGGAGCCGAACAGCGGCGGCAGCGACCCCGCCACCCGCACCGGCTGACCGCTGGCCACCACCGCCTGCCGTGCCAGCTGGCCGGCCCGCGCGGCCAGGGCCTCGCCTTCGGCGGCGAAGCGCGCCTCGCCGATATGGAAGGGCACCACCGCATAGCTGTTGCTGGTGATCACCTGGGCGCCGGCCTCGATATAGGCGCGGTGCACCGCCTCCACCTGCTCCGGCGCCTCGCTCAGGGCCAGGGCCGACCATTCCGGCTGACGGAAGGGCGCGCCGCGGCGCTGTAGCTCGCGGCCCATGCCACCGTCGAGAAGCACAAGATTCATGTTGGCCATATAGCTATTTCACTTTTCCTTATAACCAAAACGGAGTTCAATATCGGTTCTCATATCTCTCTAATACCAGGCCCTCTTACCCTTTGCAAAGGACGCCTCCATGAGAACCGCTCTGCTATCGGCCCTCGGCCTGACCCTGGCGCTGGTCGCCACCTCGGCCTCGGCCGGGGCCACCCTGGACCGCGTCAAGGCCAAGGGCGAGCTGGTCAACGTGCTCATGGAGAGCTATCCGCCCTTCTCCCAGCTCAATGCCCAGAACCAGCTGGAAGGCTTCGACGTGGACGTGGCCAAGGCGGTGGCCGACAAGCTCGGCGTCAAGCTGCGCCTGGAAACCCCTTCCTGGGACGTGATCGCCGCCGGTCGCTGGAGCGGTCGCTACGACGTCTGCATCTGCTCCATGACGCCGAGCCAGGCGCGCGCCCAGGTGTTCGATTTCCCGGTCAACTACTACGCCTCGCCGGCGGTGATCGTGGTCAACGCCGGTGACGACCGCATCCACGGCGCCAAGGACCTCTCTGGCAAGAAGGTCGGCGTCACCAGCGCCTCTTCCTACGAGAGCTACCTGAACAAGGACCTGACCATCGAGGGCCAGGAGGACAAGCCGCTGAGCTATCCCTTCGACGACGTCCAGGTGGTGCCCTTCCCCGACGACAACGTCGCCTTCCAGGACCTCGGCCTGGGCGCCGGCAAGCGCCTGGACGCGGTGCTGACCAACCTGGTGACGGCCCAGCCGCGCCTGGCCCAGGACAGCAAGTTCAAACTGGCCGGCGCGCCGCTCTATGCCGAGCCCAACGCCGTGGCCATCGAGAAGGGTGATCCGGAATTCGCCGCCACGCTGCGCGAGATCATCGAAGGGCTACGCCAGGACGGCACCCTGAAGCGGATCTCCGACAAGTGGATCGGTGCCGACATCAGCCAATGAGTCCGCTACCGCCCCCAGACCAGCGCCGCCCCCTGCTGAGTTTTCGCACCCGTGTCTGGCTGACCTGGCTGGCGCTGCTGGCCGGGGGCGTGGTCTTCGTGCTCGGCTTCGACCTCAAGTTCGCCAGCGTCTGGCCGCGCCTGCCCAACCTGGTGGGTTGGCGCCTGGGCCCCAACGGCTTCCTGCAGGGCGCGGCCCTGACGCTGTTCCTCAGCCTCAGCTCCATCCTGGTGTCGGTGCTGCTGGGCTTCGCCGCGGCCCTGGGCCGGCTGTCGTCCAGCGCCCTGGCCTATGGCGTGGCGACCTTCTACGCCTCCTTCTTTCGCGGCACCCCGCTGCTGATCCAGATCCTGCTGATCTACCTGGGCCTGCCGCAGATCGGCGTGGTGCCCGGCGCCATCAGCGCCGGCATCCTCGCCCTGTCGCTGAACTATGGCGCCTACCTCAGCGAGATCTTTCGCGCCGGCCTGCTCGGCGTCCCCGCCGGTCAGCGCGAGGCGGCCCTGGCCCTGGGCCTGGCGCCGCGGGTGATCTTCTGGCGCGTCACCCTGCCCCAGGCCATGCGCAGCATCATCCCGCCCACCACCAGCCAGTTCATCTCCATGCTCAAGGACTCCTCCCTGGTCTCGGTGATGGGTGTCTGGGAAGTGATGTTCCTCGCCCAGTCCTATGGCCGCTCCAGCTATCGCTATCTGGAAATGCTGACCACCGCGGCGGTGCTCTACTGGCTGATGTCCCTGGCCATGGAGTTCCTGCAGTCGCGCCTGGAGCGGCACTACGGGAAGGCGTATTGGGGGCGTTAGAGTCGCTTGGTCGGGCGGAGGCAAAGGACGATGCCCGATCGACGTCGGCAGCGCGCTTGATAAAGTCTTCTTGCCACCAACTACTGGCTGGTCCTTGCTGTTATGAGCAGAACCGGAGGCCATATGACTGAGACAGAAACCACTACTCAAAAGCTGGCCCGCTTTGAAACGGCGCGCTTTGCACTTGAATCACTGATGACCAACTGTTCTCGGCTGATCTATGCAGAAGAGGCAAAACCAGAGCCGGATCAGGCATGTGTCGATCAGCTGAGGGCCAGGCGGCGCGAATACCGCAGACTTCGTAACGGTCTGGACTTCGACAATCGAAGACAGATCGAGGACGCCATAGCCACCTATGGTCCCCAGGCAAAAGCCGTTATGCAGCAGGCAGAGAGATAGGATCTTGGTGCAAGCGGATCGACTGGACGCTAAACGGGATGAATGCCGACCGAGTTTGCTGAAGCCAGCGTCGAAAAGGCTGCTCTTCAAAGGATCACACCCACTACAGGCGGAGTGATCCTTTGAAATTGCAGTTAAGGCACCAGGATCCAGCGGTTACTTGAGATCGGTGGTCAGCTCTGGCGTACCGAAGCTGACGAGCGTGGCATTGGAACGTTCGAAATAGCCCTGCCAGAAACGTTCGAGACTCTGCAGTACCTTGCCTGAACGATAGGCGCCTTTGGCATCGTCATCGATCAGCCCCGCGCCCATCACATAAACCCGGGCGCCGTGCAGTTGGGCGAACAGCTCCTTCTTCTCTACCTTGGCCAGCTCGGCTGCAGGGTCGATTCCACGAATGCGGTTAGCTTGATAGAAGCTGCCGAAGTCGCTGTTTTCCAGCATGTCGGATACCAGCAGAATGACCTGATCCGCGCTCGGCTCCTGGCCTAGGTCTTCACCAATTTTCTTGAGGCTGGCGAAGATTTCGCTGCGCGATATCTCCTCGTTCGGCTTGCCGAAACTCTCGACGAATTGCTTGCCGAATGTCTTCTGGAAAAAGGCGGCCTGCTGTTGCAGACAGGTATCGAGTTTCTTGAGACTGGCATTGCCGATATGGTTACGCACCTTGCCAACCAACGGTTTTTCCAGGATGCCGGCGAACTGCAACTTCATGTAGTTGTTCTGCAACAGCGCCGAAAATTGATAGAGCTTGATGCTGTCGCCGGGCTGCAGGTATCTCAGGGTGTGCTCCCAGGCACTGCTTTTCAGCGCCTGGGGCATATTGACCGTTTCATCGATGACCACCGTCAACGCTCGCCCCGACGCGGCTGGCTGTTCGCTGGCCAATTGCGCATAGCTGTAGCAGCTCGGCAGGTCGTTACGTTCAGCCGCCATTGCCGCAGGCGCCAATAGCAGACCCGCGATTGCCAGGGTTACGGTCAGACGCATTTCAGGCACCCTCTTTCTTGGCGCGTTTTATCGCCACCTGCACTTTCTGCTTGCTCAGCAGCGCGGCGTTGTCGATACCCAACTCTTCGCCAATAGCGGTCAGTTCTTCGGGCGAATAGACCGTGAGATCGCCCAGATTGGCGATCAAGGCGTTCTGGTCCAAGGCAGCCGTGGGCTCCGGTGCCGATACCGGTGCTGGTACAGATACTGGTGCTGGTGCTGGTGCTGGTGCTGGTGCTGGTGCTGGTGCTGGTGCTGGTGCTGGTGCTGGTGCTTCAACGGTCGCGCTCGACGAGCGCTCAGGAGCTGAGACTTCAGTAATAGCCGCCGCGTTGTTGAGCGCAGCCAATTCACGTTGCAAGGCCTGCTTTTCCCTGGCGGTATCGAGCGCCTTACGCATTTCTTCCAACTCGTTGGCGGCCGCACGCGCTTTTTTCTGCTGCTGATTTTCGCTGTTCTGCCGCTCCTTCTCGTTGGCATAGAGCGCAAAGCTCCGACGCGGACCACGGTCAGCACTACCGCCTAGAGAATGACGATGCTCGATCCGCTCTTGCAGGCTGCTGAGCTTGGCCTCGGCATCTCGGGCGACTCGATCACGCTGACTCTGCTGATAGGCCGCGAATTCACTGGCACTGCTGAAGCCGGAGATATAGCCCGCTGCTTCCCGTGACTGGGTGCCTGCGAACGAACGGAAAACGCCGATCAGGATGCCGATGATCTGCACGCCGATGAAAATGACCGACAGGATGAAGAAGGTGAGTTTGTAGGCGAAGATCCGATCGCCCGCGACCTCACTGGCCGCACGCTGGTCAGCCGCCTGCCCATCGGCAGTGGCTTCGCTGGGCAGTTGGAAAGGCGAGGCGTCTGGCGTGAGCGCCGAACCGCTACCCGAAGCATAGGGCGAACCGTTTACCTGCTGGGTCTCCAGTTCGTTGATGGTGGAGGCTCGGATGAAGTAGGCACCAATGGCCAGCGTCAGGATAAGCGCCGTAGCAATGAGGGTGGTCCACCAGGTCGGGGAGACCGTGGCGTTGTGCTTTACCCGATTGATGATATGCAGGTACTTGGGCTCTTTATCATCGAGACCGGTACGGTCCAGATCGACGTTGGCATCGGCCTGAAGATCCTTGGCATTGTTGTTGCGCCGAGCCTGCCGATGCCATTCGCGAGCCTTGCTGATAAGGCCGTTGCGGTGAATCTCGGCGCCCATGAGGTGGGTAGCAGGAACCAGAATCGTACCGATCAGCAGGGAGATGACGATGGCCGAGAATTCCGCCTGGTTGGCGGAAATGTTGTTGGCAATGAAAGGCGCCAGTACCAGGGCGAAGATGAACGCCTCGAGGATCACTAGAAAGATGCTGCCAATCCACAGTGGCAATCCCGTGGGTTTGCGGCCGCGCTCTTCCACCTTGTTCAGATAGTTTGCGCATTTGTCGTAGAAGGCTGCGTCCTTGTTCACGCGCTCGTAATAGCGATGGTATTTCGCGCACAGTTCGCGCTCAGCCTTGTACCAGGCCGTCCCTCCTTCTTCGCGATCCTGCATGAGATCGCGCTTGGACGCCTTGGCGATGAAGCCTACGACCGGAAAGCTGACGCCCAGATTGAGGAAGAAGTACTTGACCTCCTCCCACCAGCGGATAATTACCACGACCAGCACCAACAGACTGATCAGCGGCCATATCACGTAGCGATAAGCCGCCAGCGCTGTCGTCAACGTCTCGAAAAGTTCCATGTTTCGTCCCCGGAATCAGCCGCGCACAGGCGCGTAAGTCGCTATGTAAGGCTTGGTGCCATTGTCGTAAAACAGGTCGCCGTCGATACTTTTGTCGCCGGTCTTTTTAATTACTACATCAATACAACTTACCGGTGCCTGCTCGGGTTGTTCCAAGAAGACCCGATAGAGAATGGCGTCTTCACCTTCATAGGTATTGGCGACGGCCGTATAGGCATCGCTGGGTCCGCCTTTGTTTTTTTCATAGTTCTGGGTGATGAAGACTTTCGGGTCCTTCACCAGCGCAGCGTTATCACGCAGCACGGCAACCGGCGACAGGGTCACCAGATGGCCATTGACCAAGCCGGCCCAGGCGCGTCCGTTCATGCCTGGCAGGTATTCGCGTGTGGCATGGTCAGATAGCGCAGCGCCGGTGGCGAAGCTTTTGACCTCGCCACTGACGCGCGGGGCGTCCTGCTGACAGCTGCTCATGGGCACCTGGGCGTAGGCAGTGGAGATCAGCGTGAATCCACCGCTTTTCGGACGCAAGGCCTGACCCAGCTTCCAGGCACCGCTGGCAACCGGCTGACCGCCGAAATCGATTTTCGCCACGCTCGGCTTCGTCTGCCGAGGCGCCTCGGCATCAGCCGTCTTGACGGTTTTCGACGAAGCCGTGGCAACAGCCGGTTTTTTACTCTCGGGCTTGGCCACGGACTCCGTGGCGGTGCCATGGGCCAGATACTTGGCGTTGTTCTTTTCCGCGTTGATACGCTTGACCAGCATCGCCTTGTCGTTCAACTCGACGATCTCGACGCGACGGTTCTTGCCACGCTCGAGCGGATCGCTGTTGTCGGCGATGGGGCGTGAGGCGCCGGCACCCTGGAAGTACATGCGATCTCGCGAAATGCCCTGCTCGACCAGAATGCTTGCTACCGCCCGTGCGCGCTGTTCCGACATCGCCTGGTTGATGGCCGGTGTGCCGGTAGCGTCGGTATGGCCAACGATAAGAATGGGTGTGGCTTCCTTGCCAACATAGGCACTGGCAAGCTTGGCGAGCTTGCGGCGACCTTCGTCGTTGAGCTGGGCACTCCCTGTCGGGAACATGCCTTCATCGGCGATCTGAGCCACCAGCCCCGCTTCTTGGGGCGCAGCCGAAGGCGTAGCGGCGGCAGTCTGCAACGTTTCCACCTGAAGCGGGATCTTCTCCTGCTCAGCGATCTGCTTGAGTCGCTCGAGACGATTCTTGTAGGCCAGGGCGGCGCCACAGCCAACCGAGGCGCCGACCACGGCCCCGGCGATCAGCGTCGCACCATCGCCCTTGGCCAGCGCAGCCGCGGCTACGCCTGTAGCGGCGCCGAGGAAACCGCCAGCCAGACAGTTGACGGTACGACTTTGGCCGCTGGAAAAATTATCGACGGTGGCGCAGCCGGTAACGCCCAGGGAAATGGCTACGGCCAGCGCAGCAAGGCGAACTGGCCGGGAAGGAAGCAAAGAAGCCTGACTCACGTAAGTGACTCCTGGTTACTGGAGATAACGGATAACCAGGATGAAACGACCTATGATGTTTCATCCATGAAAACGGCGGGTGCTCTATCTAGCAGGATAGAAGCCTGGATTATATCCCGATATCGGGGATGGCAAGTGAAGCACAAGTAGGTTCAATTGCAATGACAGCCAAACTAGCGTCAGCCTAATAATCTCAAGGCAATATCATAACTAACGTTATTGCCTTCATAACTACTCACTCCAGGCCTCCCGCAGCCTGGCCAGCGCCTCCTTGATCCGCGCCTCCGGCACCGCCGCGAAGCCCAGCACCAATCCGGCGCGGGCGTCGGGCGGGGTCGGGCCCTCGGGCAGCCAGTAGCGCGATAGCGCGTTGAGTTCCACCCCGACCGCGGCCGCCCGCGCTACCAGCTCGGCTTCGCGGGCCAGCTGGGTGACCGGCAGGCACAGATGCAGACCGGCCACTGGCACACCCGGCGGGGCGCAGCCGGCGACCTCTGGCCAGCCGGCCAGCAGGGCATCACGGCGACTGCGCGCGGCCCGACGCATGCGCCGGATATGGCGCTGGAAATGACCCTGCTCGATGAAATCGGCCATGACCGTCTGGGTGGCGCTGTCGAGATGGCGGATGCCGGCCCTTTGCAGCTCCAGCAGCGCCGGCACCAGCGCGGGCGGGGCCACCAGATAGCCCAGGCGCAGGCCGGGAAAGGCGATCTTGGAAAAGGTGCCGACATAGAGCACCCGACCGTGGCGATCCAGCGCGGCCAGGGGCGCCAGCGGCGCACCCTGGTAGCGGTATTCGCCGTCGTAGTCGTCCTCGACGATCCAGGCGTCCGTCTGCCGTGCCCAGTCCAAGAGCGCCAGGCGGCGCGGCAGGGACAGCACGGCGCCGGTGGGATACTGGTGCGAAGGGGTGACATAGACCAGTCGGCAGTCCCGCTGGCCAGCCAGTTGCTCCACCACCAGCCCTGCCGTATCCACCGGGATTCCCTGCAGCCGCGCCCCGCCACTCTGCAAGGCCAGGCCCGCGGCGCGATAGCCGGGATCCTCCATGGCCGCCAGGGCGCTGGGCGCCAGCAGCAGCCGGGCGCAGAGTTCGATGGCCTGCTGGGCGCCGCTGGTGATGAGGATCTGCTCGGGTGCGCAGACCAGGCCCCGCGCCTGGCGCAGATAGGCGCAGAGCAGGCGGCGCAGTCGCGGTTCGCCGCCGGGTTCGCGATAGCCCAGCAGCGCCGGCTCCGGCTGGCGCCAGAAACGCTGCTGCAGCCGCGCCCAGGTGGCGAAGGGAAACAGATCCACCGCCGGCAGGCCGACCCGAAAGGCGCACGGCGCGCCGGGCGGCACGCTGGCCAGGGGCACGGGGGCCGCCCTGGTCGTGACTTCGGGAGCGGCCAGCGCTCGGGTCACGGGCGCGACATAGGTGCCGTCGCCCGGGCGGCTGTCGAGAAAACCCTCGGCCAGCAGCTGCTCGTAGGCGGCGGTCACGGTATTGCGCGAGATCCCCAGCAGCCGCGCCAGTTCGCGACTGGCCGGCAGCCGTACCCCGGCGGCCAGCTCACCGGCCAGGATGCGCTCGCGCAGGCCCTGGTAGAGCTGGCGCGCCAGCCCCTGACCCGGCTCCAGCAACAGCCCCGACGGCTCGAATCCCAGCATGGATTGGCACCCTGAAAGTCATGGAAATTGGCTCTTACAGGGAGCCAAAGGCGACCTTAGCATGGTCGGACATCGCTGGAGTTACTGCCCATGTATCCCAATCCCGCCTTCTGTCTCGACGACCTGCCCAGGCTGCACCAGCACCTGCGCGATCACGCCCTGGCGCTGCTGGTCAGCCAGACCGAGGCCGGTCCGCTGGTGAGTCATCTGCCGCTCTGGCTGGCGCCCGACGAGGGTCCCTATGGCACCCTCTATGGCCATCTGGCACGCAGCAATCCCCAGGCGCAGACACTGGTCGAGGCCCCTGTCGCGCTGGCGGTGTTCCAGGGTCCCCAGGCCTATGTCAGCCCGGCCTTCTATCCCGGCAAGGCCGAACATGGGCGGGTGGTGCCGACCTGGAACTACCAGGCCGTGCATGCCCGCGGCAGCGTCGAGGTGTTCGATGACCCCGAGCGCCTGCTGCAGCTGCTGGAGCGCCTCACCGACCAGCACGAAGCCGGGCGTGCCCGGCCCTGGCAGGTCGCGGATGCGCCCGCGGATTATGTCCAGGGCATGCTGTGCGCCATCCGCGGCCTGCGCCTGCCCCTCGACAGCCTCCAGGGCCTCGCCAAGCTCAGCCAGAATCGCAACGCCGCCGATCGCGAAGGCGTCCGCCAGGGTCTGGCCGCCAGCCCGGTACCCGGCGACCAGGCCCTGGCCGCCCTGATCCCCTCTCCCGCCTGACCCTGGAGCCACCCATGACCATCCGCCCCCTGAGCGAAGCCGATCACGCCGTCTGGCACGACCTCTGGCAGGCCTACCTGGCCTTCTACGAGACCGTCCTGCCGGAAAGCACCTATGCCCGCACCTGGCAACGCCTGCTCGATCCCGCCCAGCCCCTGCATGGCGCCCTGGCCTGGGACGGCGAGCGGCCCCTGGGCCTGGTGCACTTCATCTATCACCCGTCCTGCTGGACCGAGAGCGATTACTGCTACCTGCAGGATCTCTATGTCGCCCAGGACCACCGCGGCGGCGGCCTGGGCCGCGCCCTGATCGAGCACGTCTATGCCCGCGCCGAAGCGGACGGCTGCGACCGGGTGCACTGGCTGACCCAGGAGACCAACTACCCGGGACGCCAGCTCTACGATCGCATCGCAACCCGCTCCGGCTTCATCCAGTACCGTCACCTGCTGGGAGACAGATCATGACCCCGCTCGACTGGACCCCGGCCCATGTGCCCCAGCCCCGCTTGCTGCAGGGTCACCATGTACGCCTGGAACCCCTGGACCCGCCGCGTCATGGCGACGATCTCTGGGAAGCCCTGCACGACCGGGACCCGGCCCTGTGGGACTATCTGCCCTATGGCCCCTTCACCGAGCGGGCCGCCTTCGACAGCTGGCTGGCCGGCCTGGCCCAGGGGCGCGATCCGCTTTTCTATGCGGTAGTGGACCCCCGCGACGGTCGCGCCCTGGGGCAACTCAGCCTGATGAGCATCGTCCCCGAACACGGCAGCATCGAGATCGGCCATGTCGCCTTTGGCGGGCGCCTGCAGCGCACGCCCCTGGCCACCGAAGCCTTTTATCTGCTGATGCAGGAAGCCTTCGCCCTCGGCTATCGGCGCCTGGAGTGGAAGTGCGACAACGCCAATGCCCGCTCGAAACGCGCCGCCGAACGGCTGGGCATGCGCCCTGAGGGGCTGTTCCGCCAGCACCGGGTGGTCAAGGGTCGCAACCGCGACACCGCCTGGTTCAGCCTGCTGGATCACGAGTGGCCCGCCGTGGACGCCGGCTTCCGGCGCTGGCTGGCGGCGGAGAATTTCGATGCCGAAGGACGCCAGCTCAGCACCCTGGCTGTCGCGCCCGGCAAATGAGAAGCAATACCAACGGAGCAGGCAAAGCGTTATCCTAGAGGGGTTGCTACCACCAATCTCCCTTTGCCGTGACCGCCATCCACGTCCTACTCGTCGACGACCACCGCAAGCTGCGTGAGCCCCTGGCGATCTACCTGCGTCGCCAGGGGCTCGAAGCCACCACCGCAGCCGATGCCACGCGGATGAAGGCGCTGCTCGCGCAGCAGCGCTTCGATGTCATCGTCCTCGACGTGATGCTGCCGGATGGCGACGGCTTCAGTCTCTGCCGTGAACTGCGCCAGCGCGACACGACGCCGATCATCCTGCTCACCGCCCGGGGCGAGGTGGATGACCGGGTGCTTGGCCTGGAACAGGGCGCCGACGACTACCTGACCAAGCCCTTCGAACCGCGCGAACTGGTGGCACGGATTCGCACCCTGCATCGTCGCTACCAGGCGACCGCTCCGACGTCTCCGAGCGAGCCTGTACCGGCGGCGATCTATCGTTTCGCGGGCTGGCACTACGCCGCCGTCAGTCAGCGCCTGCACTACCCGGACGGCAGCACCCGCCGCCTGGGTCAGGCGGAGGCGCGCCTGCTGCTGGCCTTCCTGTGTCAGCCCCAGACCGTGCTGCATCGTGATCTATTGCTGCACCAGGTACAGCCGCCCGATCGCGCGCTGGAAGACCGCAGCCTGGATCGCCAGGTCAGTCGCCTGCGCCTGCGGTTGGCCGATCCGGCAGGCGAATCGCCGCTGCGGACCGTCTGGGGCCGCGGCTATCTGCTGGACTGCCCGGTGGAGGCCCTGGACGGCCCATGATCGCGCCCTGGCGTAGCTGGCTGCAGGGCATCACCCCCCGCCTCTGCCTGCTGTTCTGCGCGGCCTTGCTGCTGGCGCACGCGGCCGCGGCGCTGGTCCTGCACCAGACCGGCGCGCTGGTCCATCCGTTGTCCTATGGCCAGGCCTTGGAGCGCCTGGCGGTGGCCCGGACTGCGGTCGAGCGCCTGCCGACGGCGCAGGCGCAAGCCCTGCTGCGGGTGCTGGCCGAGTCACCGGCACAGGTCTGGATAGCCACGACGCCGGAGGTGGCGCCCTTCCCCATGCTCGCGGAAGAACGCCGCCTGACCCGGGATCTGGCGCGGCGCCTTGGACAGGCCGAAGAGGGTCTGGTGATGCAGCTGGAAGGCCTCGCCGGCGACGCCGCCCGCGCCTCGCCGCTGACCCCGGCCGGCTGGGCACCCCTGCGCTTGCGCAGCAGCGTGCGCCTTTCGGACGGTCGCTGGCTCAATGCCGTGCAGTATCCGGCACGCAGCGACGGCTGGCTGACCGCCCTGGGCTGGTCGCTGCTGCTGGGCGCTCTGCCGGTGCTGCTGCTGGCCTGGCTGCTGATCGGCCAACTGGTACGGCCGCTCCAACGGCTCACCCGCGCCGCGGAGGGACTCAGCCGGGGCGAGCGCAGTCGCCTGGAGGTCCGTCAGGGCCCACGCGAGGCCAGGGAACTGGCCGCGGCCTTCGAGCTGATGCAGGAACGGCTGCTGCGCCACCTGGATGATCGGGTGCGCATGCTGGCCGCCATCAGCCACGACTTCAACACTCCACTGGCTGCGCTGCGGGTGCAATTGGCCCTGCTGGAGCCTTCGATCGAGCGCGACGACATGGAAGAAAGCCTGGCCGAACTGGACGCCATGGTGCAGGAAACCCTCGACTTCATCCGTGGCGAGCGCCGGACCGAAAGCCACCAGGATGTCGACCTCGTTGCCCTGCTGCAGGCATTGCAGGATCGCTATCAGGCATTGGGCCAGACGGTATCCTGGTCAGGTACTGGCGCGGCACCGCTCCGCGGCCGTCCATTGGCCCTCAAGCGCGCCCTGGGCAATCTGCTCGACAACGCCCTGCAGCACGGTAGCAGCGCCACACTGGAGCTGTCGTGCCCCGCGCCACAGCTGCTCCGCCTGGACATCCTCGACGACGGACCCGGCCTGCCGGAAAACCAGCTGGAACGGGTCTTCGAACCCTTCTACCGGCCTCCGGGCCAGGACAGCGCTCGTGGCCTCGGTCTCGGCCTGGCCATCGCCCGGGCCTGTATCCTCGCCCACGGCGGCGAGCTGCAGCTGCGCAATCGCCCGCAAGGCGGCCTCTGCGCCCGGATCCTGCTGCCGTCGACCTCCTAGCAGCCAGATATCCCGTAGGAGCGGCCCATGGCCGCGATCGTCCAAATAAAAGACCTTGTCGCGCCAGAACAATGGCTCCCAAGGTAGCGCCACCTTGATCGATCAGGATCTGGCTGATGCTGGAGATGACCGCCTGCTCGAATAGCGCCCTCTCCCTCCGGGGCGCGCCTCACAGCGAAGTCCCAAGTGGAAAAGGCTCCGCCGTTTTCCACGCTACGGTTCCAGCACCAGCGCAGTGGAGTTTCCACGTGGAGCATCTGGCTCCCTTAGAAGCTCAGAGTCGCACTCACCCAGAGATGCCGGCCGTAGTTCACCGTGCCATAGGTCTCGTCGTCCAGGCGCCGATCGTTCAGGTTGCGGATAGCGGCATTGAAGCTCAGGTTGCGCGTCGCCACGAAGCCGCCGCCCACGTCCCAGGTGGTATAGGCCGGCGCCGCTTCGCCGGTCAGGGTGGCGTCGTATTCCTCACCGTAGTAATCCAGCGCCGTCCACAGATTGAGCCGGTCCGACAGGGTCCAGTCCAGGCGGACGTTGGCCTTGCGCTCCGGGGTCAGGGCCAGGGGCGCACCCTGGTTGGGACCGCTGCGCTGCTCCGAATCGAGATAGGTGAAGTTGCCACCCAGCCGCAGGACCTCGGTGATGTCCCAGCCACCGCTGAGCTCCACGCCGCGGATCACCGCCTCGTCGACGTTGATGCGGTCCATGCGGATGTAGCCATTCCAGCGCTCGGTGGTGGTGACCGTGGACAGCTTGTCCTGAAAGTCATTGTAGAACAGCGTCGCCGCCGCTTCCAGATTGCGCCGGTTGGACCAGAGCGCCGCCACCTCGTAGTTGGTACTGGTCTCCGGCTTGAGATCCGGATTGCCGAGCATGACGAAGCGGTTGCGCCGCAGATAGGCGTAACCCGGCGCCACGGCGCGAATTTCCGGCGCCTTGAAGCCGCGTGAGACGCCGCCCTTGAAGGTCCACTCGGGAGTGGCATGCCAGACCCCGTAGAGCCGCGGACTCCAGTGATTGCCGTACAGCTCGTGGTGATCCAGGCGCAGTCCGCCGGTGAGCGCGAAGCTGTCGGTAATGGCCCACTCGTCCTCGGCGAACAGCGCCTGCTGGGTCACCGCAAAGGAATACTGGCGGCGATCGTTCAGCCCCTGGTTCCAATCCTGCACCTCGCCACGGTTGTATTGCAGACCGGTGGTGAGCAGGTGGTCGTCCAGGGGCGTCACCAGCTTGGCATCGAACACGGTGTTCTCGACCTGCGGCTTGCGCCCATAGACATCGGTCTGCTCCGGCTTGGCAAGGCCTTCACGAGAGGTCTCCTCATGCAGCAGCGACACGTCCGAGCGCAGCCCGCCGGTCCAGTGGCCGGTATGACTCAGCGACCAGTGATCGCGGTCGTTGTCCTGCTGGCGAGTCGCCCAGTTGTCGCTCAGGCCGTCGCCGTTGCGCAGGCGCGTCTGCCCGGCTTCCAGCAGGAATTCTTGGTTCTCGGTCGGGGTGAAGACCAGGCGCCCGGTCAGATCGCGATGACGCGCCTTGCTGAAGCCCTGGGTCCGCTCGATGTCGTCGTCGGCCTGGCGATCCAGGTAGCGGCCCCAGAGCTGCAGACCGAGCAGGTCGGTGTGCAGCGGTCCGCTCAGAAAGAATTGGCCCTGGCGCGAATTGCCCTGGTCGCGGTGCTGCTGGGCGATGTAGTCGGTGGTCAGGGAGCCGTGCCAGGTGGCGGCGTTCTTCTTGGTGATGATGTTGATCACCCCGCCGATGGCGTCGGAGCCATACAGCGAGGACATAGGCCCGCGTACCACCTCGATCCGCTCGATGGCCGCCGCCGGCGGAATGAAGCTCTGCTCGTAGCCGCGATTGCCGTTGACCCGCGACTCCCGCGCGCTCTGCCGCTTACCGTCCACCAGGATCAGGGTGTAGTCCCCCGGCATGCCCCGGATGGAGATATCGGTTTCATTGGCCGCACCGTTGACCACCACGCCCTCGACGTCGCGCAGGGCGTCGCCCAGATCGCGGATCGGGCGCTTGCGCAGGGTCTCGGCGTCGATCACGGTGACTGAAGCGGGTGCGTCCTCCAGACGCTGTTCGAAGCCGGCGGCGGTGACCACCGTGGTGTCGAGATCGGTGATCTCTTCGGCTTGGACCGCCAGGCTGGCGGCGGCCAGGCCGAGCGCCAGCGGCGTAGCGATGAAACGTTGCAACCTGGCCATGAGCCATGCCCTCCGATGAAAGGGCATGGATGGTAATGATTGACGTTACGGAAATTGGGACAGGTTGAGACAGCGGCATTCACTCGCCGCGGATATAGCCTTCCAGATGGCGGATCAGCTCCGCCTGCTGGACGGTGGTCGCCTTGACCAGGTCGCCGATGGACAGCAGCCCGATCAGCTTGCCGTTGCCCATCACCGGCAGGTGACGCAGGTGGTGGTCGGTCATCATCTGCATGCAGTCGCCCACGGTCTGCTGCGGCAGCACGATGATGACCGCCTCGGTCATGATCTCGCTGACCGGGGTCGCATAGGAGGCGCGCCCCTGTAGGGCCACCTTGCGCGCATAGTCGCGCTCGCTGACGATGCCCACCAGTTCGCCGTCGCGCATCACCGGCAGCGCCCCGACGTTCTTTTCCGCCATCAGGCGCAGGGCGTCGAGCACCCAGGCGTCGGGGGCGATGGTGTAGACGTCCTGCTGGGTCTTCAGGGCAAGCAACTGGGCGACGGTTTTCATTGTGGTTCTCCTGAGGTGAGGCGAGCGTGACCGGAGGTGTCTGGCAGGGCCGGTCAGTCGATTACATCAGGCCACCTGAACGCCCTTGTCGCCCGAACGACGTCGATCCCGCCACAGGCGCCATGCCAGGGCCAGCAGGAAACCGGCCGTCAGCAGCATCACCAGGGTGGGCGCCGGGGCGCTGTCCCAGACCAGGCTCAGCAGCACCCCGCCCAGGGCCGCCATCACGGCCAGGGTGGTGGCCAGCAGCAGCATCCAGCCAAAGGAACGGGTCAGCAGAAAGGCCGTGGCACCGGGGGCGATCAGCAGCGCCACCACCGGCACCATGCCCACCGCCTGCAGGGCGCCGACCACGGTCAGGGCGATCAGGCCGAGCAGGCCGTAGTGCAGCAGCCCTACCCGTAGGCCCAGGGCCCGGGCCTGGGCCGCGTCGAAGGCCAGCACCAGCAGGTCGCGCCAGCGACAGGCCAGCGCCAGCACCACCAGGCCGGTGATCACTGCCATCTGCCAGAAGGCCGCCGGGGACACCCCCAGCAGGTCGCCGAGCAGGATGTGGTCCAGGTGCAGCTCGGTGGGCAGCCTGGCGTGCAACACCAGGCCCAGGCCGAACATGCCGGAAAAGACCACGCCCATCAGGGTGTCCTGCTTTACCCGGCTGTGGCGCTTGAGATAGCCGGTGGCCAGGGCGCAACCCAACCCCGCGATGAAGGCGCCCGCCACCAGCGGCGCGCCCAGCGCCGAGGCCAGCACCAGGCCGGGAAACACCGCGTGGGCGATGGCATCGCCCAGCAGCGCCCAGCCCTTGAGCACCAGGAAACAGGACAGCAGCGCCGTGGGCACCGCCACCAGCACGGCCATCAGCAATGCCTGGCGCAGGAAGTCGACTTCGAGGGTCAGCAGCAGCCAGTCCATCAGCCCGCCTCCGCCGTCTGCCGCGCCCGGCGCCGGTTGGCCAGCAGGCCGTGACGCGGCGCCAGGACGAAGGCCAGCAGAAAGATCAGGGTCTGCAAGACCACCACGCAGCCCCCGGTGGCGCCGTCGAGGAAGTAGCTGAGATAGGTGCCCAACAGCCCGCTGCCAACGCCGATGGCGACGCTGATCAGCACCACCCGCGAGAAGCGATCACTGAGCAGATAGGCCGTCGCCCCCGGCGTCACCACCAGGGCGATGACCAGGAAGGCGCCCACCGTCTGCATCGCCGTCACGGTGCTCAGCGCCAGCAGGGTAAAGAACAGCAGCCGGTACAGGGTGGGATTGAGACCGCAGGCGCGCGCCTGGCCCTCGTCGAAGAATACCAGCAGCAGGTCGCGCCACTTGAGCAGCAGCACCAGCAGCGAGACGGCGGCGATAGTCAGCAACTGGCGACTGGCCTCGGGGGTGATGGCCAGGATGTTGCCGAAGACGATGGTCTGGATGTCCACCGCGACCGGCGCCAGCGAGACCAGGAACAGCCCGCCACCAAAGAAGGCGCTGAAGATCAGGCCGATGATGACGTCTTCCTTGAGTCGGGTGTAGTGCCGCAGCCCGAGCATGGCGCCAGCCGCCGCGCCGCCGGCGAGAAAGGCGCCTAGGGCCAGCGGCAGCCCCAGCAGATAGGCGCCGGCCACGCCGGGCACCACGGCATGGGACAGGGCATCGCCGATCAGCGACCAGCCCTTGAGCATCAGGTAGGCGGAAAGAAAGGCGCACAGCCCGCCCACCAGCGCCGCCGCACCCAGGGCATTTCTCATGTAGCCGTAGGCCAGGGGTTCCAGCAGCCCTTCCATCAGGCACGCTCCCGCCGCCGCGGCTCCGCCTGGCCAGCCTCGAACAGCCGCAGGGCGCCGCCAAAGGTGCGTTCCAGATTCTCCCGGGTAAAGACCTCGGCCGTCGGCCCCTGGGCCAGCACGGTGCGATCGAGCAACACGGTGCGGTCGCAGAAGCGTTCGATGCTGGCCAGATCGTGGGTCGACACCAGCATGGAGCGACCTTCGGCGCGCAGCGCCTGGAGCAATTCGATGATGGCGCGCTCGGAGGTGGCGTCCACCCCGGTGAAGGGTTCGTCCAGGAGGATCACCCGGCTGTCCTGGGCCAGGGCGCGGGCGAGAAAGACGCGCTTCTTCTGGCCGCCGGAGAGTTCGCCGATCTGCCGCTTGCGCAACGCGGTCAGCCCCACCCGGGCCAGGGCGGCGTCCACCGCCTGGTGATCGGCGGCGCGGGCCAGGCGCAGGAAATTCATCCGCCCATAGCGGCCCATGAGCACCACGTCCTCCACCCGCACCGGAAAGTCCCAGTCCACGTCTTCGCTCTGGGGGACGTAGGCGACGAGGTTGCGCTTGAGCGCCCGGGCCACCGGCAGGTCATCGACCCTTACCTGGCCGGAACGGACCGGCACGAAGCCCATGATCGCCTTGAACAGCGTCGACTTGCCGCTGCCATTGACGCCCACCAGGGCGGTGATGGAGCCGCCGGGTACCACCAGACTGGCGTCGCGCAGGGCGGTATGGCCATTGCGATAGGTCACGCTGACCCCCTCGAGCGCGATCATGGCGCCAGCCCCTTCACCAGGGTTTCGGTGGTGACCCGCAGCAGATCGAGATAGGTGGGCACCGGTCCGTCGGCGGCGCTCAGGGAGTCGACATAGAGCACCCCGCCGTAGCGAGCGCCGCTCTCCCGTGCCACCTGCTCGGCCGGTGCGGCGGAAACCGTGCTTTCGCTGAACACCGCCGGAATCCGCTCGGCGCGCACCGTCTCGATCACCCGGCGGACCTGCTGCGGCGTGCCCTGGGCGTCGGCGTTGATCGGCCAGAGATAGAGCTCCCTGAGCCCCAGGTCGCGCGCCAGGTAGCTGAAGGCGCCCTCGCTGGACACCAGCCAGCGCCGCTGTTCGGGAATCGCCTGCAGCTGCTGGCGCAGGGGTTCGAGGGTGGCGGTGATGCGCGCCTTGTAGGCTTCGGCGTTGCGACGATAGGTCTCGGCCTGGGCCGGGTCGTGCTGCACCAGGGCATCGCGGATGTTGTCGACGTAGATCAGCGCTGCCTGGGGTGACATCCAGGCATGGGGATTGGGCTTGCCGGCATAGGGGCCCTGGGCGATGGCGATGGGCGCGACGCCCTGGGAAACCACCGCGCTGGGCACGTCCTTCATGCGGCTGAAGAAGCGCTCGAACCAGAGCTCCAGATTGAGGCCGTTCCACAGCACCAGCTGCGCATCGCGCGTCTTCAGCAGATCGCCCGGAGTGGGCTGGTAGTTGTGGATCTCGGCGCCGGGCTTGGTGATGGATTCCACCCGCGCGGCGTCGCCCGCCACATTACGCGCCATGTCGGCGATCACCGTGAAGGTGGTGACCACCTTGAACGGCTCCGCCGCCTGAGCGACGTTGCCCAGCAGCAATCCCAGCAGACCCGCCAGGGTCCAGCGTCTCGTCTTCTCCAGCATTCGGCCCGCCTCTCGGTGGTTATAGCCTTGGCTAAATTAGATAGCACAACCTATCAGAGGTGCAGGAAGACTTTGTAACCTGGGATGAGAGGGATAAGGGACAGGGACGAACAGGGCAAGGCGCCTCGCTCAGGACAGGGCGGAGGCGCTGATGAGGGCTGCAGAGGCCGGCGGGACCGGCCTGATTTGCAGGGATCAGTGCGCGGCGTGGGCCGTCATGCCGCGCGAGCGCTCGGGCTGGGTCTCCAACGGACGCCGTTCGGCGTGACCATCGAGCAGCTTGTCCAGCAGACCGCGCAGGGCGCGTTTCTTGAGATCTTTCAGCATCGCGAATCCTCCCGGGATCGTTATAGCCTTGGCTATATTAAATAGCAGACCCTATCGAGAGGTGTTAGTGCTTTTTATCAATCGGATAAATAGAGGCGCCCTAAACCTCTCGGGCTAGAGCGATCGGACAAACCGGGAGCGATGCCTAGTCACCCTCCTCCACCCGCGTCCTCAGGCGGCGACGGGCTTCCTGCGGCGCCAGGCCGGTCCAGCGCCGGAAAGCCCGGCGGAAATTGCGCAGATCGCCAAAGCCGGTCTGGAAGGCCACCTCGGCCAGCGCCAGGTCGGCCCGGCCGAGCAGCGTCAGGGCGCGATCACGACGCGCTTCGTCGACCAGCGCCTGATAGTGGGTACCCGCCGCCTCGAGACGGCGCCGCAGGGTCCGTTCGCTGAGATTGAGCGGCGCGGCCAGTTGCGCCAGGGTCGGCGGCGCATCCAGCCGCTTGCGGATCTCGCGCTGCAGGCCCTCGACCAGATCCGTTCGCAGCGGATCGTAGCCAGCCGTCGCGCCCAGCAATTCGATCACCTCGGCGGCCACGGCGTCATCGCGGGTGGCGAGGGGCATGTGCAGCCAGGCAGGGTCGAATTCGATGGCGGTCACCGGCGCGGCGAAGCGCACCGGGCACTCGAACAAGGCCGCATAGCGCTCGCCATGCGGTGGAGCGGGATAGTCCAGGCTCAGCGCCCGCGGCGGCAACCGTGTCCCGGCGAGATGCCGGGCGACGCCTAGCACGCTGGCCAGCCCCTCCTCCATGTAGAAGGCGGTCACCGCCGGCTCGTGGAAGCGTGGCGTCAGCACCAGCCGCACCGCCGCCGCCCCCTGCTCCAGGCCATAGTCGAGCATGGCACCGGCCTGCCGCTGATAGTGCAACCCCAGCTCCAGGGCCGCGCCCAGGGTGGCGCAGGCCTGCATGCCGAGACCGACCAGGCCGAGCGAGACGCTGGTCTGCCGGGCGCCGACCGCCAGGCCCAGGCCGTCGTCGCCCAGTTGCGCCAGGCAGCGCCTGACCAGCAGATAGCCCTGCCGGTGCGACAGGCGAAAGCCCGGCCGCTGCACGTCGGCCGCCGTGAACCCCAGGCCGCGGCAGAGTCGCTCCACGTCGACGTGGCGGTCGGCCGCCACGCGCAGCAGCAGCCGCGACACCTGGGGCGGCGCCGAGGCACGGGAAAAGCGCGGATCGACGGGGTCCGGCATGACGACGCTCCTCGGGCGAGAACCTGGCTGGACGTTAACCCAGTGGCGACCGGGCGAAAATCCCTCGGCAACGGCTGTCCGTTTCGGCCCCCTTCCCTGGCCGCCGCCACCCTGCCGTGGCCCCTCGACCCGCCGCTAAGGTTGCCTCGACACCCACGCGTGGAGACCTGCATGAACGACGACCTCTCCTACCAGGACTGCGGCGAGCGCATCTGCATCGTCGGCGGCGGCCCCGGCGGCCTGTGCATGGCCCGCGCCCTCAAGCGCCGCGGCCTGGATTACGAACAGTTCGAGCGCCACAGCGACTTCGGCGGCGTCTGGGACCTGGATAACCCCGGCACGCCCATGTACGAATCCGCCCACTTCATCTCGTCGCGAGACCTCTCGGGCTTTCTCGACTATCCGATGCCCCGCGCCTTTCCCGACTATCCCGGCAATCGCCAGATCCTCGACTACCTGCGCGCCTTCGCCCGCACCTTCGGGCTCTACGCCCAGGCCCGCTTCAACACCGCCGTCGAACGGGTCGACAAGGATGCGGATGGCCGCTGGATCGTCACCCTCGACAGCGGTGAACGCCGCCGTTATCGGGCGCTGATCTGCGCCACCGGCTGCAACTGGGACCCCAACCTGCCGGAGATCCCGGGGCACTTCAGCGGCGAGATCCGCCACGCGGTCAGCTACCGGCGTGCGGCGGAATTCCAGGGCAAGCGGGTGCTCATCGTCGGCGCCGGCAATTCCGGGGCCGACATCGCCTGCGACGCCGCCGCCAACGCCGAGCGCGCCTTCATCAGCCTGAGGCGCGGCTATCACTTCATCCCCAAGCACCTCTTCGGCGTGCCGGCGGACGTCTTCGGCGAACGCGGTCCGCGCCTGCCGCTGTGGCTGGAACGGCCGCTGTTCCAGGGTCTGCTGCGCCTGCTGCAAGGCGACCTGACCCGCTTCGGCCTGCCGAAGCCGGACCATCGCCTGTTCGAGAGCCATCCGCTGCTCAACAGCCAGCTGCTGCACCACCTGCAGCACGGCAACATCCAGGCACGGCCGGACGTCTCGCACTTCGAGGGCGACCAGGTGGTGTTTCGCGATGGCAGCCGGGAGACTCTCGACCTGGTCCTCTATGCCACCGGCTATCGCTGGAGTTGCCGCTACGCCGCCGACTACTTCAGCTGGCAGCACGGCCGGCCGCAGCTCTACCTGTCCATCTTCAGTCGTGAACACCGCAACCTGTTCGGCATCGGCTATCTGGAGACCAATTCCAGCGCCTACAAGCTGTTCGATCAGGAAGCCCACCTGATCGCCTGCCACCTGGCCGACCAGCTCCAGCGCCCGCACCAGGCCCGCGAATTCCAGACGCTGATCCAGCAGGACGACCCGGACCTCTCCGGCGGCATCCGCTTCGTCGACTCGCCCCGCCACGCCGTCTACCTGGAGGTGCACGCCCTGCAGAACCATCTGCGCCAGCTGCGTCGCCGGCTGGGCTGGAGCGACCTGACCCCGGGTTATTTCGATCCCCTGCGCCAGGCGCCCGAGCCGCTTCCGGCCAGCCTGCCCACCCCGTCCTGAGCGAGCCTGCCGATGAGCGACGTCATCCTGATCACCGGTGCCGCCGGCGGCATCGGTCAATGCCTGGCGCGGCAACTCAGCCGCCGACCGGTCCAGCTGGTCCTGGTGGATCGCGACGCCAGAGGCCTGGCCGCCCTGCGCGCCGAGCTGGGCGAAACCACCCTGACCTACGCCGCCGATCTCTGCGACGAAGACCAGCTCGCCGCCCTGATCGACTTCGTCCAGCAGCGCTGCGGTCGCCTCGATGCCCTGGTCAACAACGCCGCCATCGTCCGCGTCGGCCCCCTCACCGAACGCTCTCCGGCCAGCATTCGCCAGGAGCTCGACATCAACCTGCTGGCGCCCCTGCTGCTCGCGCGGCTGGCCATTCCCCTGCTCCGGCGCTCGACCAATGCCCGGCTGGTCACCACCGTCTCCCTGGCGGGCATCTTTCCCACCCCGGAGAGCCCCATCTATTGCGCCAGCAAGTTCGGCCTGCGCGGCGCCATGCTCGCCCTGGCGCAGGATCTCGCGCCCCAGGGCATCCGCGTCTGCTGCGTCCTGCCGTCGGCCACCGACACCCCGATGCTGCGCCACGAGGCCATCGCCGGCGGCAACGCCCTGCAATTCATGGATCCGCCCCAGTCACCCGAGACGGTGGCGCGACTATTGGTCCGGGTGCTGGATCGACCGCGCCTGGAAAGCGCGCCGCGCGCCGGCGAACTCTGGCTGAGCCGGCTGGCGATGCTGGTGCCCAACCTGCTGCCGCGCCTGTTGCCGTTCTTTCAGCTTCGTGGCGAACGCGGCCTGCGCCGCTATCTCAGCGACCTGGAGCAGCGCGGCCTGGCCGAACGCCACGAAGGCACCTGGCGCCTGCGCCCGGACGACCGACCCGACTAGCCTTCTTTCGGAAACAAAAAAGGGGCCCGCAGGCCCCAAGGGAAATCGAAGTGATCTCAGCCTTCGATTTCGATCAACACCTCGCCCGGATTGACCCGGTCGCCCTTGGCCACCCGCACCGCGGTGACGGTGCCGGCGATGGGCGCCTGGATCTCGGTTTCCATCTTCATGGCTTCGGTGACCAGCACGCCCTGCCCGGCCCTGACCTGGTCACCCTCCTTGACCAGCACCTCGACGATGTTGCCCGGCATGGTGGTGCTGACGTCGCCCGGACGCTCCGCCTGGCGCCGCCGCTGACCGCCCTCGGCGACGAAGTCACCACTGGCCTCGAACACCACCTCTTCCGGCACCCCGTCGATGGACAGATAGAAGTGCCGCTTGCCCTCGCTCTTGAGGCCGATGCCGGTGATGTCCACCTGGTAGGTCTCGCCGTGCACGTCGACGCTGAAGGCAGTCGGCACGCCCTGGCCGCCCACCGCGGCCACGCCATCGGCCGAGGGCATGGGCAGCAGGGCTTCCGGCACCAGGGTCCCGGCGGCGCGTTCCTCGAGGAACTTGCGCCCGATGTCGGGGAACATGGCAAAGGTCATCACGTCTTCTTCGCTCTTGGCCAGGTCACCGATCTCGGCGCGCAGCCGGGTCAGCTCGGGACTGAGCAGATCGGCCGGCCGCACCTCGATGACCTCCTCCTGGCCGATGGCCTGCTTGCGCAGCTGCTCGCAGATGGCGCCCGGCGCCTTGCCATAGCGGCCCTGCAGATAAAGCTTCACCTCGTTGGTGATGGTCTTGTAGCGCTCGCCGGCCAGCACGTTGAAGAACGCCTGGGTGCCGACGATCTGCGAGGTCGGGGTCACCAGGGGCGGATAGCCCAGGTCCTTGCGTACCCGCGGGATCTCTTCCAGCACCTCGTTCATGCGATTGAGGGCGCCCTGCTCGCGCAACTGGTTGGCCAGGTTGGAGATCATGCCGCCCGGCACCTGGTTGACCTGTACCCGGGTGTCGACCCCGGTGAATTCGCTCTCGAACTGGTGGTACTTCTTGCGCACCGCATGGAAATACAGGCCGATCTCCTGCAGCAGCTCCAGGTCCAGGCCGGTGTCGTAGGGCGTGTCGCGCAGGGCCGCGACCATGGATTCGGTCCCCGGGTGGCTGGTGCCCCAGGCCATGCTGGAGATCGCCGTGTCGATGCGATCGGCCCCATTCTCCACCGCCTTGAGCTGGCACATGGCGGCCACCCCGGCGGTGTCGTGGGAGTGCACCACCACGTCCAGGGTCAGGGCCTCCTTGAGCGCCTTGACCAGCTCGCCGGTGGCATAGGGCGTCAGCAGGCCGGCCATGTCCTTGATGGCGATGGAGTCCACGCCCAGGTCGGCCATGCGCCGCGCCTGGTCGACGAAGGCCGCGACGGTGTGCACCGGGCTGGTGGTGTAGCAGAGGGTGCCCTGGGCATGCTTGCCGCTGGCCTTGACCGCGCGGATGGCGGTTTCCAGGTTACGCACATCGTTCATGGCATCGAAGATGCGGAAGACGTCGGTGCCATTGGCGGCGGCGCGCTCGACGAAGGCCTCCACCACGTCATCGCTGTAGTGCCGGTAGCCGAGCAGATTCTGGCCGCGCAGGAGCATCTGCAGCCGGGTATTGGGCAGCGCCTTGCGCAGCTGGCGCAGACGCTCCCAGGGGTCTTCCTTGAGGAAGCGCACGCAGGCGTCGAAGGTGGCGCCGCCCCAGACTTCCAGCGACCAGTAGCCGACCTGGTCGAGCTTGGCGCAGATCGGCAGCATGTCTTCGGTGCGCATGCGGGTCGCCAGCAGCGATTGGTGGGCGTCGCGCAGGATGGTGTCGGTGATCTGGATGCTTTTCATTGTTCTGTCGTCCTTACAGACCGGCGTGGGCGGCGATGGCGGCGGCGATGGCGATGGCCAGGTGCGTCGGGTTGCGCTTGATCGAGTACTGGGTCAGCTCCGGATGGCTTTCCACGAAGCTGGTGTTGAAGCGCCCGCTGCGGAATTCGGGATCGCGCAGGATGGCCCCGTAATAGGGCGCGGTGGTCTTCACCCCCTGCACGCGCATGTCGTCCAGAGCGCGCAGGCCACGATCCATGGCCTCTTCCCAGGTCAGCGCCCAGACGATCAGCTTGAGGCACATGGAGTCGTAGTACGGCGGGATCACGTAGCCGGTGTAGATGGCGGTGTCGGTGCGCACCCCCGGTCCGCCCGGCGCGTAGTAGCGGGTGATCTTGCCGAAGCTCGGCAGGAAGTTGTTCTTCGGGTCCTCGGCATTGATGCGGAACTGCAGGGCGAAGCCGCGGTGCTGGACGTCTTCCTGGGCAAAGGACAGCGGCAGGCCCGAGGCGATGCGGATCTGCTCGCGAACGATGTCGATGCCGGTGATTTCCTCGGTGATGGTGTGCTCCACCTGCACCCGGGTATTCATCTCCATGAAATACACCTCGCCCTCGGCGAGCAGGAATTCCACGGTGCCGGCGTTCTCGTAACCCACTGCCTTGGCCGCACGCACGGCGAGATCACCGATATAGGCGCGCTGCTCGGGGGTCAGCTGGGGGCTGGGCGCGATCTCGATCAGCTTCTGGTTGCGCCGCTGGATGGAGCAGTCGCGCTCGAACAGGTGCACGGTGTTGCCGTGGCTGTCGGCGAGGATCTGCGCCTCGATGTGCTTGGGATTGACGATGCACTTCTCGAGAAACACCTCGGCCGAGCCGAAGGCCTTGGTCGCCTCGGAGATCACCCGCGGATAGGCCTGCTCCAGTTCCTCGCGGGAGTTGCAGCGGCGGATACCGCGACCGCCGCCGCCGGAGGTGGCCTTGAGCATCACCGGATAACCGAGGCGATCGCCTTCGCGCAGGGCCTCGGCGATGTCCGCCACGTTGCCCTCGGTGCCCGGGGTGCAGGGCACGCCAGCGGCGATCATGCTGCGCCGGGCCTCGGTCTTGTCACCCATGCGGCGGATGACCTCGGCGGACGGCCCGATGAAGCGGATCCCGCGCTGGGCGCAGATTTCCGCCAGCTCGGCGTTTTCCGAAAGGAAGCCATAGCCGGGATGCAGGGCGTCGCAACCGGTCTCCACGGCCAGGTTCACCAGCTTGCGCGGGTTGAGATAACCCTCCAGCGGATCGCTGCCGATGCCGTGGGCTTCGTCGGCACGTTTCACGTGGAGCGCTTGGCGATCCGCATCGGAGTAGACCGCCACCGAGCGAATGCCCATCTCGGCACAGGCACGCACGATGCGCACGGCGATCTCGCCCCGATTGGCGATAAGTATCTTCTTGATCACACCTGGCTCCTTGTCTGCTGCAGCCTGCAGCCGCTTGTTATTGCCGGTGACCTGAAGCTACGCCAGGGTCTCTCTTATGGAAAATAAATAATTGTTGGATACTCCATAAGTCATCCCTTATGGATCTCTGAGATGCCCATGCGCAAGCCCCTGATGCGGCTCACCTTTCGCCAATTGCAGGTATTCGAGGCCGTGTGCGAGGCCCGCTCCTACAGCCGCGCGGCCGATATCATGGCGCTGACCCAGCCGGCGGTGAGCCTGCAGGTCCGTCAGCTCGAAGAGGTGGTGGGCGCCCCGCTGTTCAACTACGTCAATCGCACCCTCTACCTCACCGAGGCCGGCGAGGCCCTGCGCCAGACCGGGCGCGATCTCTTCGCCCGGCTGGGCAGCCTGGACATGCAGCTGTCAGATCTGCGCGGCGCCCTGCACGGCCAGCTGCGACTGGGGGTGGAGAGCAGCGCCCAGTACCTGGCGCCGCACCTGTTCAGCCAGTTTCGCAGCAGCCATCCCCAGGTCGATCTGGCGCTGACCGTGGGCAACCATGCCCGGGTGCTGCGTCGGCTGACGGAGAATCGCGAGGACGTGGCGCTGATGTCCGGGGTGCCCAGTGGCTCGGACCTGGATTTCCTGCCCTTGCTGGACAACGCCATCGTCGCCGTGGCGCGCCCGGGCCATACCCTGGCCGGCCGCCATGGCCTGAGCCTGCGCGATCTGACCGCCTATCCGTTGCTGGTGCGCGAGGTCGGCTCCGGCACGCGCCAGGCTTGCGAGGACTATCTCAAGCAGAAGCGCGCGCACTTCGCCGAACAGCTGGAGATCGGCGCCTTCGAGGCGCAGCGCGAGGCGGTCCGCGCCGGACTCGGCCTGGCGCTGCTGCCGCGCCAGGCCATTCGCAGTGATCTCGCCGCCGGCAGCCTGGTCGAGTTGGACGTCGCCGACTTGCCGCTGCGGCGCTCCTGGTGCGTGGTGCAGGTACGTGGCAAGCCGCTGTCGCCGGTGGCCCAGGCCTTCGTCGACTACCTGCGCAGCCAGCGCAGCCTGATCAATGCGTTAGGTATTGCCCTGGAGCCTGCTGCCGGCGCTGGGCCTGGCGTTCGTCCAGCAGCTGATTGAGAAACAGCAATTCATCGAGTTCCACGGCGAGTCGCTGCTCTTCGGCACGGGCTTCGATGGCGCGGCGGAATTTCATCCGCCGTTGATCCTGTAGCTTTCTGCGGGTCTTGCTGTCGAGACGAACGCTGGATTCCTGGATGAGAGCGGTCATGCCAATTCCTCCGGGCTGGGATCGGAATGGGCAGCTTCACCCTAACAGGTGACGATTTGGCGACAAAAAGACGACTATTGGGTGTCGCTGTGCTTGGTCGATTTCGATGACAACCGCAGGCTGCGCAAGCTGCGCTTCACGCCCTTGAGGTGCTCGACCAGGGCCGGACCGCGGGACATGGCCACGCCCATGGCCAGCACATCGATCACCACCAGGTGGGCGATCCGCGAGGTCAGGGGCACATAGATATCGGTGTCTTCGTGCACGTCGATGGCGATGTTGACCGTCGACAGATCGGCCAGCGGCGTCTGCCCCGGGCAGATGGTGATCAGGGCCGCGCCGTTGTCGCGCACCAGGTTGGCGGTGATCAGCAGGTCCTTGGAACGGCCCGACTGGGAGATGCAGATGGCCGCATCGGAGGCCGTCAGGGTCGCCGCCGACATGGCCTGCATGTGCGGATCGGAATAGGCGGTGGCGCTGAGCTGCAGGCGAAAGAACTTGTGCTGGGCGTCGTTGGCCACCGAACCCGAGGCGCCGAAGCCGTAGAACATCACCCGCTGGGCCTTGGCGATCGCCTCGATCGCCGTTTCCAGCGCACGCATGTCCAGGCGCTCGCGCACGTCCATGAGGGTATGCAGGGTGGTGTCGAAGATCTTCAGGCTGAAGTCTTCCACCGCATCGTTCTCGTGGATGGCGAACTGGCCGAAACTGGCCCCCGCCGCCAGGCTCTGGGCCAGGCGCAGCTTGAGATCCTGGAAGCCGTCGCAGCCGATGGCGCGGCAGAAACGCACGATGGTGGGCTCGCTGACGCCGACGTTGTGGGCGAGGTCGGCCATGGAGCTGTGCATGACGGCAGCCGGATCCACCATGACCTGCTCGGCGACCTTGAGCTCCGACTTGCGCAGCAGGTGGCGGGATTGAGCAATGTGTTGCATGAGGTTCACAGGCGTATCTCGTCTAGCGGGCGGATGTAGTGCGTCGTACTTATACTACATAACGGTCGCCAAGGCTCTTGGTCATTACGATTCAGCACGGTCTTTTTCGCGCCCGTATCGGCACTTGGTAGTCATCCGCACGACCGACTACCTGAGCCCGAGCAGCTTTTGAACCGCTCTGCGCAAGGCCTTGCGCAGATTCCCGAGCGGTGGCGCACAGTTGCTCTGCCCCGCCCCTGTAGTGCTTTTGCAACCCACTGATCAGAAAGGAATTTTCGGTTCTGGCATAGCCCTTGTTAGCTCCTGGTACCCGGGCCATGAAGGCCTATCACCAGGCAAGGAGAGCACCATGCCAACCCCCGCGTACCTGTCCCTCGAAGGCACCAAGCAAGGCCTGATCACCGCCGGCACCTTTACCGAAGACTCGGTCGGCAACATCTTCCAGGAAGGTCACGAAGACCAGATCCTGGTCCAGGCCTTCAACCATCAGGTGATCATTCCCCGCGATCCCCAGTCGGGTCAGCCCACCGGCCAGCGCGTGCACAAGCCGCTGATGATCACCAAGGTGTTCGACAAGGCCTCGCCGCTGATCTTCAACGCCCTCACCTCCGGCGAACGCCTCGGCAAGTGCCGCCTGGAGTGGTACCGCACCTCGGCCACCGGCACCCAGGAGCACTACTTCACCATCGAACTGGAGGACGCCATCATCGTCGACGTCCAGTCCCGCATGCCCAACTGCCAGGACCCGAGCATGGCGCACTTCACCCACCTGGAAGACGTCTACTTCACCTACCGCAAGATCGTCTGGACCCACGAGGTCTCCGGCACCTCCGGTTCCGACGACTGGCGCTCGCCGATCGCCGCCTGAGGCGCCGACTGCAAGCATTACTCTGCCCCCCGCCAGCCCCGCTGGCCGGGGGGTCCGCTGCCCTGCGCCACCCGCCTCGCCTCCCATCCGTCCGGTTTGGCGCTCCTTCTGCCGCATCGGTAGAATGCGGCGATGAACGACGACATTTCCCTGCTGCTCAATTCCCTCAACGATGCCCAGCGTCAGGCCGTGGCCGCGCCCCTGGGTCGCCAACTGGTCCTGGCCGGTGCCGGCTCGGGCAAGACCCGGGTGCTGGTGCACCGCATCGCCTGGCTGATCCAGGTCGAGCGCGCCTCGCCGCACTCCATCCTCTCGGTGACCTTCACCAACAAGGCCGCCGCGGAGATGCGCCACCGCATCGAGCAATTGCTCGGCATGAGTCCCCAAGGCATGTGGGTCGGCACCTTCCACGGCCTGGCCCACCGCCTGTTGCGGGCGCACTGGCAGGAAGCGGGGCTGTCGCAGAATTTCCAGATCCTCGACAGCGACGACCAGCAGCGCATCGTCAAGCGGGTGATCCGCGAACTGGGCCTCGACGAGCAGCGCTGGCCGGCACGCCAGGCGCAGTGGTTCATCAACGGCCAGAAGGACGAAGGCCTGCGACCGCAGCACATCCAGGCCGTCGGCGATCTCTTCCTCAGCACAATGCGCAGCATCTACGAAGCCTACGAGGCGGCCTGCGCGCGCGCCGGGGTGATCGACTTCTCCGAGCTGCTGCTGCGCGCCCTGGATCTGTGGCGCAACAATCCCAGCCTGCTGGAACACTACCAGCGGCGCTTCCAGCACCTGCTGGTGGACGAATTCCAGGACACCAACGCCGTCCAGTACGCCTGGCTCAAGCACCTCGCGCAGAATGGCGCCAGCCTCATGGTGGTGGGCGACGATGACCAGTCCATCTATGGCTGGCGCGGCGCCAAGATCGAGAACATCCAGCAGTTCAACGAGGACTTCTCGGCCGAGATCATCCGCCTGGAGCAGAACTACCGCTCCACCGACACCATCCTCAAGGCCGCCAACGGCCTGATCGCCCACAACTTCGGCCGCCTCGGCAAGGAGCTGTGGACCGACACCGGCGAAGGCGAGGCCATCACCCTCTATGCCGGCTTCAACGAGCACGACGAGGCGCGCTACATCGTCGAGACCATCGAGAGCGAGTTCAAGAAGGGCACCCGGCGCAGCGAGATGGCCATCCTCTACCGCTCCAACGCCCAATCGCGGGTGCTGGAAGAGGCGCTGCTGCGCGAAAAGATCCCCTATCGCATCTATGGCGGTCTGAGATTCTTCGAGCGCGCCGAGATCAAGAACGCCATGGCCTACCTGCGGCTGATCCAGCATCGCCATGACGATGCCGCCCTGGAGCGGGTGATCAACGTGCCGCCGCGCGGCATCGGCGAAAAGACCGTGGAGGCGCTGCGCGGCGCCGCCCGCGCGCAGAACACCTCGCTGTGGCAGGCGCTGCACGACCTGGTCGGCGCCCGCGCGGTGTCGGGTCGCGCCGCCTCGGCGCTCAATGCCTTCGTCGAGCTGGTCGACACCCTGGCGCTCAAGGCCGAGGACCTGTCCCTGCACAGCCTGGTGCAGCAGATCATCGAGCAGACCGGCCTGGTCACCTTCCACAAGGAAGAAAAGGGCGAGAAGGGTCAGGCGCGGGTGGAAAACCTGGAAGAACTGGTCAGCGCCGCGCGCTCCTTCGATTTCAGCGGTGACGAGGAGATGACGCCCCTGGCGGCCTTCCTCGACCACGCCGCCCTGGAATCCGGTGACACCCAGGCCGACAGCCACGAAGACAGTGTCCAGCTGATGACCCTGCACAGCGCCAAGGGCCTGGAATTCCCCCTGGTGTTCCTGGCCGGTATGGAAGAAGGCCTGTTCCCGCACAAGATGAGCCTGGAAGAACCCGGCCGCCTGGAAGAGGAACGCCGCCTGGCCTACGTGGGCATCACCCGCGCCATGCGCCGCCTGGTGATGAGCTATGCGGAGACCCGCCGGCTCTATGGCAGCGAGACCTACAACAAGGTCTCGCGCTTCGTCCGCGAGGTACCGGACGGCCTGATCCAGGAAGTGCGGCTGTCCAATGCGGTCAAGCAGCCCTTCGCCGGCAGCCGACCCAGTCCCTTCGCCCAGGCCCCGGTGCCGGAGACCACCTTCAGTCTCGGTCAGCCGGTGCGCCACGCCCTGTTCGGCGACGGTGTCATCCTCAACTACGAGGGCTCCGGCGCCCATGCCCGGGTGCAGGTCAACTTCAAGTCCGAAGGCAGCAAGTGGCTGATGGTGAGCTACGCCAAGCTCGAACCGCTCTAGCCATGACCACCTCCTGGCTGTTCTGGGCGCTCCTGGCGGCGGCGTTCGCCGCCCTCACCGCCATCTTCGGCAAGCTGGGCGTGGAACACGTCAACGTGGACTTCGCCACCCTGCTGCGCACCCTGGTGGTCGTGGTGGTCCTGGCGGTCATCGTCCTGGCCACCGGGCAGGCGCAACCCCTGGCCAGCATCGCCGGTCGCAGCTATCTGTTCCTGTTGCTTTCGGGCGTGGCCACCGGCCTGTCATGGCTGTGCTACTACCGGGCGCTCAAGCTGGGCCCCGCCTCGCTGGTGGCGCCGGTGGACAAGTTGAGCGTGGTGCTGGTGGCGATCTTTGGCGTGGCGCTGCTGGGTGAGCGCCTGGACCTGCGCCAGTGGTGCGGCATCGCCGCCATCGGCGGGGGCGTGCTGCTGCTGGCCTGGCGGCCCTGAAGGGGCGCAGGAAAAGAGCCTGACCGCCGGTGGGAGATTGCCGGACGGCAGAAAGCGGCCAAGCCCATTTCCTGCATTGCGCATTCCCTTGCCATCGATCCGCTTATTCAAACGGCCGACTTAGAGCGATTCTGCCGCGTCGATCCCCGGTGGGCAATGGCTGGATTCCGCAAAAGCGGCCTAAGGGTGTCCGCCCTTGTCCTGTTCCAGGGTCTCGATGAAGGCGATCTGCAGCCGCGAATGGACGCGGATGAACCAGCGCCACAGCACCGCGATCACCACCACCGCGACCAGGCCGATCAGCAGCAGCAGCTCGCCACGCGGCAGGATGCTGCTGCTCAAGGCGGCCAGCAGCACCAGGATGCCGGCCAGCGACAGCAGCGGGATCAGCTCGCTGACCAGTCGCCGTACCGGCTGCGTATAACGGCCAGCCTGGTTCTGCCGCACGCTGAGTTCGGCCATCAGCATGGCCAGGGCCTTGAGCTTGCGATAGGCGGCGATCAGGCAGGGCAGCGACAGCAGCAGGGCCCCGCCCCAGATGCAGGCCTTCTGCAGATCGGGATCGGTGATCCAGGTGCTGAGCCAGCCGGCCAGGCCACCAGCGAAATAGGCGCCGCCAAGGAAGATGGCGATGACCAGCGACAGGTTGATGCCGACCTGCAGCAGGATGCGCCTCATCATGCCGGCCAGGACCGCCTTCTCGCCCTGGGGCTGGATGCTGCGCAGCCATTCGCCATAGATGCCCAGCACCCGCTGCATGGGCTGTGGCAACCAGCGGCCGATCCACAGCGCCAGCGGATCGGCGGCCTTGATCAGATAGGGTGTCAGCAGCGTGGTGATCGCCGACACGGCCACCGCCACCGGATAGAGGAAATGACTGGTGACGCCCAGGGTGATCCCGAGGGTGGCGATGATGAAGGAGAACTCGCCGATCTGCGCCAGGCCCATGCCGACCCGCAGCGAGGTCCGGCCATCGTTGCCGGCGATCAGGGTCCCCAGGCTGCAGGCGAGGATCTTGCCCAGCACCACGGCGACGCTGATCACGGTGATCGGCCAGGCGTATTCCACCAGCACCTTGGGATCGAGCAGCAGGCCGATGGCGACGAAGAAGATGGCGCTGAACATGTCGCGCAGCGGTTCCACCAGCTTCTCGATCTTAAGCAGCTGCCGCGACTCGGCCATGATGGCGCCGATCAGGAAGGCACCCAGCACCACGCTGTATTCCAGCTTGGCCACCAGCAGGCAGAAGCCGAAGCACAGCCCCAGCACCGTGATCAGCAGCATCTCGTTGCTGTCGAACTTGGCCACGTAGGCCAGCAGGCGTGGCACTAGCAGGATGCCGATCACCAGCGCCACGATCATGAACAGACTCAGCTTGCCCAGGGTCGAGGCCACCGCGCCCGGTTCCACCGAACCGCTCACCGCCAGGCCCGACAGCAGGGCGATGATGCCGATGCCGAGAATGTCCTCGACGATCAGCACGCCAAAGATCTGCTGGGCGAAGCGCTCGTGCTTCATCTTCAGCTCGTTGAGCGCCTTGACGATGATGGTGGTCGAGGAAATGGCCAGGATGGCGCCGAGGAACAGCGAATCCATATGCGACCAGCCGAACATCTGGCCCACCTGGTAACCCAGCCAGAGCATCAGGCTGATCTCGAGGAAGGCGGCGATGAAGGCGGTGGCACCCACCCGGAACAGCTTGCGCAGCGAGAATTCCAGGCCGAGGCTGAACATCAGGAAGATCACCCCCACCTCGGCGAGGGTCTTGATGCTTTCTTCGTCGTGGATCAGACCGAATGGCGGGGTGTGGGGTCCGATGATGAAGCCGGCGAGGATGTAGCCCAGGACCACGGGCTGCTTGAGGCGGTGGAAGAGGATGGTCACCACGCCGGCCACCAGCATGATGACGGCCATGTCCTGGATAAAAGCTAGAGCATGCATCGGCCGGGCCCTCCTATGACGGGCCGGGCACTCTCCCGACACCTGCGCTGACTGGAGTCCAAGACTAGCATCTGCAAACTCTTGTGACGGATTTTGCAAAAATCTGTAATAGATTGATGTGCTTGGAAATTTTCAACGGTCGCAAGCACTTGGCGGCCTGCTTCCAGGTAACGCCGACAGGGCAAAATACCGAAACAATTCACGCTGGCTGTACTTGACCGGGCAGCGCAAGATGTATCCAACACCAGACTCTTCACAGAGAGAACACCACATGCAACGCCTGATGAGCTTCTTCATGATCCTGTGCCTGGGCCTCACGCTCAGCCTGGATGCCAATGCCAAACGCATGGGCGCCGGCAAGTCCGCTGGCGCCGCGCCCATTCACCAGACCCGCCAGGCCGCGCCAACCCAGCAGCCGGGCATGGCTTCGCCTGCCGCCGGTGCTGGCGCCGCCGCCGCTGCCCGTCCGAGTGGCGCCTCGCGCTGGCTCGGCCCGCTGGCCGGTATCGCCGCCGGTGGTCTGCTCGCCTCCATGTTCATGGGTGACGGCTTCGAAGGCTTCCAGTTCTTCGACTTCCTGATCCTGGCGCTCATCGCCTTCGTGATCTTCCGCCTGATCGCCCGTCGCAAGCAGCAGGCCGGTCCGCAGCCCGCCATCGCCGGTCATGCGCCGATGCAGCGCGAGATGCCCAACCAGCCCAACAATGGCGGTCTGTTCGGCGGTGCCGCCGCTGGCGCCGCGCCGGTGATCAACGCACCGAGCTGGTTCAATGCCGAGCGCTTCGTGGCCGCCGGTCGCGAGCACTTCATGAACCTGCAGCAGCACTGGGACGCCAACGAGATGGACAAGATCTCCGAGTTCGTCACCCCGCAGATGCTGCAGTGGCTGCGTGACGAGCGCGCCGCGCTGGGCGAGGGCTTCCAGTCCACCTACATCGAGAACCTGAACGCCACCCTCGACGGTGTCGAGGATCTGCAGGGCAAGACCATCGCCACCATCACCTTCAACGGTGTATCCAAGGAATCGCGCTTCGACCAGGGCCAGCCGTTCAGCGAAAGCTGGCGCATGGAGCGCATGGCCGGCGAGAACCAGCCCTGGCTGCTGGCCGGTATCCGCCAGAACGCCTGATAAGGGCGCGTCACCGAAAAGCCCGGCTCTAAGCCGGGCTTTTTCATGGGCGCCGCCTGCCGAACATCTCTCGAAACCGCTATCAAGTCCGTACGGAAGCTGCCGTTATCCCGGACTGAACTGCTAACCTTGCGCGCCTCTTTTCCCTTTATCCGGTGCGCATTTCGAGAGAGGCCTGCTATGGAAGACGTCATCGAACGCCTGCGTGAAGAAAACGAACCCGTTCCCGTACCCCTGGAGCTGCCCGACGAAGACCTGCTGGTCGAGATCGAGGAAGAGCTGCTCATCAGCCTGCCGCCGGAATTCCGCGAATTCCTGCTGACCGTCAGCGACGTGGTCTATGGCCGCATCGAGCCGGTGACCGTCACCGATCCCCAGTCCCATACCTACCTGCCGGAAGTGGCCGCCACCGCCTGGGACGAAGGCCTGCCGCGCGAGTACATTCCCCTCTGCGCCAGCGACGACGGCTACTACTGCGTCAGCCAGGAAGGCGAGGTACTGTTGTGGGAAGATGGCGACCTGACCGACGAATCCTGGGATTCGGTCTGGGTCTGGGCGCGCGACGTCTGGCTGGAAAGCTGACCGGCCCGCTACTGAACGACCCCGCTGCGCATGGGTCTGGATAAGGCCATCACTTACGGAGGATGCGTCATGAGCACTCCCGTCGTCCTGATCACCGGTGCCGCGGGCGGCCTCGGCCGCGCCCTGGCGCAACGCTTCGCCCAGAGTCGCTGGCGCGTCGCCGCCGCCGACCGCGATGCCGAGGGCCTGCATGGCCTCAACGGCATCGTCGGCCTGGATTCCAGCGTGACCGCCGATATCTCCAGCGCCGAGGGCTGCCGTTCCCTGGTCAGCAAGGTCATGGCCCGTACCGGGCGTCTGGATGCCCTGATCAACGCGGCGGGCATCTGGCGCGAAGGCGAGGTCGAGACCTTTACCGAGGACGACTACGACCTGGTGATGGCGGTCAATCTCAAGGCCACCTTCTTCATGTGCTCGGCGGCCATCCCCTTCCTCAAGGAAAATCGCGGCGTCATCATCAACGTCGCCAGCGGCGCCGGACGCCAGCCCATCGCCGGCGCGGCGGCCTATGGCGCGGCCAAGGCCGCGGTGCGCTTCTTCAGCCAGAATCTGGCGGTGGAACTGGCGCGCGATGGGGTGCGGGTCAATGCCGTCTCGCCAGGGGACATCGACACCCCCATGCTGGACTTCCAGGCCGCCCACTATGGCAGTGGCGATCCGGCCGGCTATCGCCGCAACCTGCTCAATCGCTATCCCCAGGGCGAAACCGCGCGCTTCATCCAGCCGGAAGAGGTGGCCGAATTCGTCTACTTCCTCTGCCAGCCCCAGGCGGCGGCCATTTCTGGCGCCGACCTGCCCATCGACTTCGGGCTGTCCGCCGGCCGTTGACGGCTGTGACAGACGGCGCCGGTGCGCCGTCTACAGGATTTCCCCCTCGAGGATTCGCCCATGGAAGCCGGCAACCACCAGTTGAGCATGACCATCCTGATGACCCCGGACCTGGCCAACTTTTCCGGCAATGTCCACGGCGGCGCCCTGCTCAAGCACCTCGACGAAGTGGCCTACGCCTGCGCCAGCCGCTATGCCGGACGCTATGTGGTGACCCTCTCGGTGGATCAGGTGATCTTTCGCGAACCGGTGCATGTCGGCGAACTGGTGACCTTTCTCGCCTCGGTGAACTACACCGGGACCACCTCCATGGAAATCGGCGTCAAGGTCATCACCGAGAACATCCAGCAGCGTTCGGTGCGCCACACCAACAGTTGCTTCTTCACCATGGTGGCGGTGGACGAGAACGGCAAATCCTGCCCCGTGCCCCAGCTGGAACCCGTGACCGCCGACGAGAAGCGACGCTGTGTGCAGGCCCAGCAGCGCCGGCAGATCCGTCGGGAACTTCAAGAGCGCTATCAGGCACTCAAGGAAACCTTTTGAGTTTTGCCGGCTAGGTCGCCGTCGTTCGACGGCAGCGGCTCCAGGATCTGGCAATCCAAGTCCTTGGAGCCAGCATGTCCCATGACACCCCTCTGATATCCACCCTGGCGATCGGCCTGGTCCTGGCCTTTGCCTTCGGCATCCTCGCCACCCGTCTGCGCCTGCCGCCCATCGCCGGCTATCTGCTCGCCGGGGTCGCGGCCGGCCCCTTCACGCCCGGCTTCGTCGCCGATCCCGAACTGTCCAAGGAGCTGACCGAAATCGGCGTCATCCTGCTGATGTTCGGCGTGGGTCTGCACTTTTCCATCAAGGATCTGCTGGCGGTCAAACGCATTGCCATCCCCGGCGCCATCGTGCAGATCGCCGCCGCCACCCTGATGGGCATGGGGGTGAGCCACTTCCTGGGCTGGGGGCTGGGTAGCGGCCTGGTGTTCGGGTTGTCGCTGTCGGTGGCCAGTACCGTGGTATTGCTGCGGGCCCTGGAAGAACGCCAGATGGTGGAAAGCCGACGTGGTCGCATCGCCGTGGGCTGGCTGATCGTGGAAGACCTGCTGATGGTGCTGGCCCTGGTGGTACTGCCGGCACTCGCCGGGCCGCTGGGTGGTGACAGCGGCGAAGAATCGGGCCAGAGCCTGGGGCTGGAGCTGGGCCTCACCGCGCTCAAGGTCGGCGCCTTCATCGCGCTGATGCTGCTGGTGGGCCGGCGCGTCATCCCCTGGCTGCTGGCCCGGGTGGTCCGTACCGGTTCGCGCGAACTCTTCACCCTGGCGACCCTGGCCATCGCCATGGGCATCGCCTATGGCTCGGCGTCGCTGTTCGGGGTGTCCTTCGCCCTGGGCGCCTTCTTTGCCGGCGTGGTGCTCAACGAATCGGAACTCAGCCACGACGCGGCGGAGAATTCGCTACCGCTGCGCGAAGCCTTCGCCGTGCTGTTCTTCTTTTCCGTGGGTTGCCTGTTCGATCCGGAGATCCTGCTGGAACAACCCCTGGCGGTGCTGGCCACGGTGGCGGTGATCGTCTTTGGCAAGTCCATCGCCGCGACCCTGATCGTCCTGGCCTATCGCCGCCCCTTGAGCGTGGCCCTGACCATCGCCGCCAGCCTGGCGCAGATCGGCGAATTCTCCTTTATCCTCGCCAGCCTCGGCCTGTCGCTGAAACTGCTCGACCAGGGCGCTCACGACCTCATCCTGGCCGCCGCCATCATCTCCATCATCCTCAATCCGCTGCTGTTTCACGGCATCGACCTGCTGCAGCCCTGGATGGAGCGTCGCGAAGGCCGCCGGCTGATCAATGCCAAGGGCAAGCATGCGCCAGAGCTGGACGACGAGCCCGAGTCAGTGGCGCAACGGGGTCACCTGGTGCTGGTGGGCTATGGACGGGTGGGCCGCTATCTCTGCGATCGCCTGGATCGCGAGGATCCGCCGCTGATCGTGATCTCGGACGAACCGGAACACGTCACGGCGCTACGCCAGCAGGGATTCAAGGCGATCCTCGGCAACGCGACCCAGGACAAGGTGCTGGCACGGGCCAAGCTCGAGGAGGCGCGGGCCCTGCTGCTGGCGATTCCCAACGGCTTCGAGGCCGCCGAGATCGCGCGCCGGGCCCGCGAGCTGGCGCCGGAACTGCCTATCCTCGCCCGCGCCCATCACGAAGACGAGATCCGCCATCTGGAGCGTCATGGCGTGGACGAGGTGATCATGGGCGAACGCGAGATCGCCCTTGGCATGTTCCGCTATCTGGGCCTGGAGCGGCCCGGGGAGTCCGAGGCGGAGCCCAGGGGCTCCGCCGCCTAGCGACCTAGCGGCGCTGGATCTTGAAGTTGAAGGTCTTGGTGGCCTTGCGCGGGACGATCTGGCCGCCGGAGACCCGGGGGGCGAAGCGCCATTCGCCCAGCACCTCGAGCACCGCGCGCTCCAGTTGCTTGTTGGAGGCTTCCAGCACCTGGATATCGGCCAGTCGACCGTCGGCGGTCACGGTGAACATCACCCGCACCTCGCCACCCACACCGCGACGACGCAGCATTTCCGGATACTCCGGCGGCGTCATCTTGATCGGTCGGATGTCGGCGTCGTCGATGCTGCCGGTGGGCAGGCCGGCGGTCTTCGGCGGACCGGACGGTGCGGCGGCCGGCGCCGGCTGACTGGGCGCAGCCGTGGCCGCAGGCGCGGGGGCCGGCGCCGGTGCGGCCTGAGCCACCGGCTCCGGCGCGGGCTCGACCTTTTTCGGCAGCGGCTTCTGCTGGCTGTGCTCGACCGGCTTGGGCTTCGGCTTGGGTTTGGGCTTTTCCACCACCGGTTTGGGTGGCTCCACCGGTTTCGGCGGCTCCGCGGGCTTGGGCGGCTCCGGTGGCGGCGGTTCGGGTTGCGGCGGCGGTGGCGCGGGCGGTGCGGGAGTCGGCGCGGGCGGCTCGGGTACCGGCTTGGGCAACTGGATGAAGCTGACCTGCATGGGTTCGTCGCCCTTGGCGATCTTCAGCTCCGGTGGTGCCTGGACCACCAGGAACAGCGCCGCGGCCATGCTGGCGTGCATGATCAGCGACAGCGCCGAGGCGGCCCCCCAGCCGCGACCCCGGGGTGGCTGCTCGCCCGGTTCCGCAGCGCCGACCGGGGTCAGTACCGGGGTCAGGATCTCTTCGTTACGCTCGGGCATGCGGAACGACAGGATGGTGGCCGAGGGTTCGCCACGCTTGGCATTGACCCCTGCAACGGGCTCCACATCGCTTGCCTGGGCGGCCCTGACGGGTCCCTGGACGGATTCCAGCTCATCGCCATCGGTATGCGCAGCGACTACGAGAGGTTCAGGCTTGGCAAGAGACGTCGGAGCCATGGGAGCAATACGCAGAGGAAGTAAATTTAATAATCATTATCATTAGCTGAACAAATTTGGCAACCTCAAATGTCGCGAATGGTCCCGCCCAGCGCTTTTTCGAGGGCCTCTAGATCCGGCTTCTCCTCCAGGATCAACTCCAGCCGGTTGTCGCGTCGCCACAGGGTCGGCTCCCAGGCGCCCTGCCCGGCCAGACCGTTGTAGGCCTGCCAGCCCTCCGCCAGCTGCAGCACCGCCTTCAGCCTGAGCAGCCCGGGGAGACCGCCCAGCAGCGCCAGCAATGCCGGGCCGTCGAAGCTTTGGCTGGGATGCCAGCGCCAACCGACGGCGTGGTGGCCCTCCAGGGTATGGCTGAAGCGCAGCGGGCGTCCGGGCAGCAACAGCGCCTGCGGAGCGGACGCCGACTCGGGCTCGGGCAACTCGCCGTCGCTCGAGGTTTCACCGTCGGCCAGGGGCAGGTCGGCCAGGGCGATCCGCCCGCCTTCGGTCCAGTACAGCGGCCGATCGCCCAACTGCGCCGGCAAGCCTGCCCGCTCCAGGCCCGCGCTCTTGTTGAGCACGATCAGGCCGGCCTGGCCCAGCGCCTGCTGCTGGGCGTCCGGCAAGGGCTGGCCCTCCAGCAGTTGCCTGGCATCCACCACCCAGATCAGCGGTTGCAGACTCAGCACCCCGGTCCAGGGCGGCGCCTGGAGTTGCCGATAGAGACTGGCGGGATGGCCGAGGCCGGAAGGCTCGATGAACAGCCGCTGCGGTCGTGCCCGTCTGAGCAGTCGGGTGAGGGCTACCTGCAGGGGCACGCCCTGGACGCAGCACAGGCAGCCACCCGGGACCTCGGCGATCGCCAGGCCATCGTCGTCCCGGGTCATGAGCGCCGCGTCGAGTCCGACCTGGCCGAATTCGTTGACCAGGATCGCCCAGCGCTCGTGGGCGGGGCGCTGGGCGAACAGCTGGCGGATCAGGGTGGTCTTGCCGGCGCCCAGAGGGCCGGCGATCACATGGGTCTTGATATCGGCGAGGCGCATGGCGGGAGGGTCGAATGCTAGAGTGGCGATTTCATCAGGGAGATGGGCTGGAATGTGGCGATTGCTGATGCCTCTGCTGCTGTTGCCGTCACTGGCGCTCGCCGATGCCTGCGTGATCCGCAGTCGTCAGGGCAGTGTGGACGTGCAGGTCTGCCAGAGCAATATCGACATCCCCGCCCAGCTGTTTCGCGACGGCTTCTGCCAGCCGCAGCTCAAGGACCAGCAGACCGAGGTCCGCTTCGTCGACCGCTGTCCGGTCGGCGAGATCGGCATCTGCCAGGGCGCCCGCAGTCCGGGCGTGCCCTATCGACAGGATATCCACTACTACGGCGAGCCCGGCGACGGCCGCTTCCTGGCCGTCGCCTGCCGGCAGCAGAATCAGGGCAGCTGGCGCGTGCCCTGAGGTTCCACGTGGAACCCGTTATTCCACGGTCACCGACTTGGCCAGGTTGCGTGGCTGGTCCACGTCGGTGCCCTTGAACACGGCGACGTGGTAGGACAGCAGCTGCAGCGGGATGGTGTAGAGGATCGGCGACAGCGCATCGTGGATGTGCGGCATGGGCACGATGCGGGTGCCTTCGCCTTCCTCGAAGCCGGCACGCTCGTCGGCGAAGACGATCAGCTGACCGCCACGGGCGCGCACCTCCTGCAGGTTGGACTTGAGCTTTTCCAGCAGCTCGTTGTTGGGCGCCACCGTCACCACCGGCATGTCGGCATCCACCAGCGCCAGCGGACCGTGCTTGAGCTCACCGGCCGGATAGGCCTCGGCGTGGATGTAGGAGATCTCCTTGAGCTTGAGCGCACCCTCCATGGCCACCGGGTACTGCTCGCCACGCCCCAGGAACAGGGTGTGGTGCTTCTCGGCAAAGGATTCCGCCAGCTTTTCCACGGTCTTGTCCATGGCCAGGGCTTCGTCCAGCCGTGCCGGCAGCCGGCGCAATTCGGCCACCAGCTCGGCTTCGACGGCGGCAGCCAGACGCTGCTGGCAGCGACCCAGACTCAGGGTCAGCAGGAGCAGCGAAACCAGCTGGGTGGTAAAGGCCTTGGTCGAGGCCACACCGATCTCGGGACCGGCCTGGGTCAGGAAGCTCAGCTGGGATTCGCGCACCAGGGAGCTGGTCGCCACGTTGCAGATGGCCAGGCTGCTCAGATAGCCGGATTGCTTGGCCATGCGCAGCGCGGCCAGGGTATCGGCGGTCTCGCCCGACTGGGAGATGGTGACGAACAGGGTGTCCGGGCTGACGGCGACGCGGCGATAGCGGAATTCGCTGGCCACCTCCACCTGGCAGGGGATGCCGACGTATTCCTCGATCCAGTAGCGCGCCACCGAACCGGCATGGAAGCTGGTGCCGCAGGCGACGATCTGGACCTGGCGGACCTTGGCGAACAACTCGGATGCCGCCGGACCGAAGGCCTCGGGCAAGACCTGACCGTCACCCAGACGGCCTTCCAGGGTGCGCTGGACCACACTGGGCTGCTCGTGGATCTCCTTGAGCATGAAGTGGCGATAGGCGCCCTTGTCGGCGGCCTCGCTGCCTTCGTGGTACTGCACCGTCTCGCGCTGGACCGGCGCGCCGCTCATGTCCCAGAGCGTGATCTGATCCAGGCGGATCTCGGCCACGTCACCCTCTTCCAGGTAGACGAAGCGATCGGTCACCTGACGCAGCGCCAGCTGGTCGGAGGCCAGGTAGTTCTCGCCCAGACCCAGGCCGATGACCAGGGGACTGCCGCTGCGGGTCGCCACCAGGCGATCCGGCTGCTGGCGCCAGACCGCCGCCAGGCCATAGGCGCCGTGCAACTCCTTGACCGCCGCCTTCAGCGCCGTGGTCAGGTCGCCGCTGTCCTGCAGCTTCAGGTGCAGCAGATGGACGATGACCTCGGTGTCGGTCTGGGAGGTGAAGACATAGCCCTGGGCCTTGAGCTGGGCGCGCAGGGCCTCGTGGTTCTCGATGATGCCGTTGTGCACCACCGCCACGTCACCCTGGGAGAAATGCGGGTGGGCATTGGCTTCGGTGGGCGCACCATGGGTCGCCCAGCGGGTGTGGGCGATGCCCAGGCGACCGGCCAGGGGATCGGCCAACAGGGCCGCTTCCAGTTCGCTGACCTTGCCGATGCGGCGCAGGCGCTGCAACTCGCCCTGGGCATCCAGCAGGGCCAGGCCGGCGCTGTCGTAGCCACGGTATTCCAGGCGCTTGAGACCCTCGACCAGAATGGCGGTGATGTTACGCTCGGCAATGGCGCCGACGATTCCACACATGCTTACCTCCCCTTGCCTGTCTTATCCACAACGACCCGACGGGGCCGGCTGTGGATGACCTGATTGTCTAGTTATCCACCGGGGCGCAGATGACCTGCACCCCCTGGGTTTCGATCGCCCGGGCCGCCTCGGCGGGCAGTCGCTCATCGGTGATGAGCACGTCCACCCTTTCCCAAGGTAGTTCCAGATTGGGAATTCGCCTGCCCAGCTTGCTCGCCTCGGCCATGACCACCACCTCGCGCGCCACCTCCGCCATCACCCGCGACAGCGACAGATGTTCGTTGAAGGTGGTGGTGCCGCGCTCCGGATCGAGGCCGTCGGCGCCGATGAACAGCTGGTCGAAGTCATAGGATCTGAGTACCTGCTCGGCGACCTGCCCCTGGAAGGATTCCGAGTGCGGATCCCAGGTGCCGCCGGTCATCAGCAGCATGGGTTCCTGTTCCAGCTCACGCAGGGCGGTGGCCACCTGCAGGGAATTGGTCATCACCACCAGGCCGGGACGACGATCGAGTTGCGGGATCAGCGCCGCCGTGGTGCTGCCGCAGTCGACGATGATCCGTGCATGTTCGCGCAGGCGCCGCGCCGCGGCCCGGGCGATGGCCTGCTTGAAGGGCGATGCCTGGGGCGGAGCCTCGGCCAGCAGCTCCTGGGGCATGGCCATCGCACCGCCGTAGCGGCGCAGCAGCAGCCCATTGCGCTCGAGGGCGGCCAGGTCCTTGCGGATGGTGACCTCGGAGGTCTCCAGCTGGCGGGCCAGTTCGTCCACGCTGACCTCGCCCTGCTCCTGGAGCTGGGCAAGGATGGCATGGCGACGCTGGGCGGTGTTGCGACGGGTCATAGATTTCGATTCGAAAGATAATGGATCGAATCAAAACCTAATAGCAGGCCGGCGTCAAGCCTTGGGGGCCTTCTTCGGTCGCTGCCAGCCGGTCTTGTTGACCTGCCGCGCCCGCCCCAGCGCCAGGGTATCAGCCGGCACGTCCGCCGTGATGACCGAGCCTGCCGCCGTGGTCGCGCCGGCGCCCAGGCTGACCGGCGCCACCAGCGAGCTGTTGGAACCCACGAAGACATCCGCGCCGATTTCGGTTCGAAACTTGTTGGCGCCGTCATAGTTGCAGGTGATGGTGCCTGCACCTATGTTGCTGCCGGCACCGATGCTGGCATCGCCCAGATAGGTCAGGTGACCGGCCTTGGCGCCGTCCTGCAGATGAGCGTTCTTCAGTTCGACGAAGTTGCCCACATGGGCCTTGCTGCCCAGTTCGCTGCCCGGGCGCAGACGGGCGAAGGGACCGACGTCGGCGCCCTCCCCGACCACGGCGCCGTCCAGATGACTGTTGGCCTTGATGATGGCGCCGCGCTTGAGCACGCTGTCCTTGATCACGCAATTCGGACCGATGCTCACGCCGTCTTCCAGCACCACCCGACCTTCGAGAATGACGTTGACGTCGATGGAGACGTCGCGACCCGCCTCGACCTGGCCACGCTGATCGAAACGCAGGGGATCCAGCAGGGTCACGCCCTGCAGCATCAGGCGCTCGGCGGCGCGCTGCTGGAAGTGCCGCTCCAGCTGGGCCAGTTGCCGACGATCGTTGGCGCCCTGCACTTCCATGGCGTCCGCCGGCTGGCTGGTGGCGATGGTCAGGCCGTCCGCCACCGCGAGGGCGATGACGTCGGTCAGGTAGTACTCGCCCTGGGCGTTGCTGTTGGACAGGCGACCCAGCCAGTCCGCCAGCCGCCGACCGGGTACCGCGAGGATGCCGGTATTGCCTTCGCGGATGGCGCGCTGGGCGTCGCTGGCGTCCTTGTGCTCGACGATGGCGGTTACCCGCCCCTGCTCATCGCGCAGAATGCGGCCATAGCCGGTGGGATCGTCCAGCTCCACGGTCAGCAGCGCCAGATGGCTGTCATCCACCTGCTGCAGCAGGCGCTGCAGGGTCTCGGTCTGGATCAGGGGTACATCGCCATAGAGGATCAGCACCCGCTCCGCCGTCAGCGCCGGCGCCGCCTGGGCGACGGCATGGCCGGTGCCCAGCTGCTCGGCCTGGACCACGAAGCTGACGTCGTCGGCGGCCAGCTGGCTGCGAACCTGGTCGGCGCCATGGCCGATGACGACGTGGATGCCGGCCGGCTGCAGCTCACGGGCACGGTCGAGGACATGCCCCAGCATGCTGCGACCGGCCACGGGATGCAGCACCTTGGGTAGAGCGGATCTCATGCGGGTGCCCTGGCCAGCAGCCAGGATGACGATTTCCAGGGACATCGGAACCTCGGAGACAGGAGGAAGAGACGAGCCGGCGACCGAAGGCGACAGGCGCCTTCCAAGTCCGACCACGCGAAATTTCTCGCCCACTTTTCGGACGACAAAAGAAAAGGGTAGCCGAAGCTACCCTTGTCGTTACAGCCTGACCTTGCGCTTAGCGCTTGGCCTGCCGCTTGAGCTGCTGGATGGTGCGCAGCTGGGCGGCGGCTTCGGCGAGCTGAGTGGCGGCGGCGGTGTAGTCGAACTCCGTGCCCTTGTCGCTCAGTGCTGCCTCGGCGCGCTGCTTGGCTTCCAGAGCGGCAGCTTCGTCGATGTCACCGGCGCGGCTGGCGGTATCGGCCAGCACTTCGACGACATTCGGCTGCACTTCCAGAAAACCGCCGGAGATGTAGAACACCTCCTCGGCGCCCCCGGCCTTGACCAGGCGGATGGGGCCCGGTTTCAGATCGGTGAGCAGCGGCGCATGGCCCGGGGCGATACCCAGATCACCCAGGTGGCCGTGGGCGATGATCATCTCCACCGCGCCGGAGAAGATTTCCCCTTCCGCGCTGACGATGTCGCATTGGACTGTCTTGGCCATAGCGTGCCTCTAAGAGCGCCCGTCGCCGGGCGCGGCAGTTACAGTTTCTTGGCTTTCTCGATGGCTTCGTCGATGCTGCCGACCATGTAGAACGCCTGCTCGGGCAGGTGATCGTAGTCGCCACGCAGGATCCCGGAGAAGCCGGCGATGGTGTCCTTGAGGGACACGTACTTGCCGGGCGAACCGGTGAAGACTTCGGCCACGAAGAACGGCTGGGACAGGAAGCGCTGGATCTTACGAGCGCGGGAAACCAGCTGCTTGTCGGACTCGGACAGTTCGTCCATGCCCAGGATCGCGATGATGTCCTTCAGCTCCTTGTAGCGCTGCAGCACGTACTGGACGCCGCGAGCGGTGTCGTAGTGCTCCTGGCCGATCACGTTCGGGTCCAGCTGGCGCGAGGTGGAGTCCAGGGGATCGACCGCCGGGTAGATACCCAGGGAGGCGATGTCACGGGACAGAACCACGGTGGCGTCCAGGTGGGCGAAGGTGGTCGCCGGGGACGGGTCGGTCAAGTCATCCGCAGGGACGTAGACGGCCTGGACGGAGGTGATCGAACCCAGCTTGGTGGAGGTGATGCGCTCCTGCAGGACACCCATCTCCTCGGCCAGGGTCGGCTGGTAGCCCACCGCGGACGGCATACGACCCAGCAGCGCGGACACTTCGGTACCGGCCAGGGTGTAGCGGTAGATGTTGTCGACGAACAGCAGGACGTCACGGCCTTCGTCACGGAATTTCTCGGCCATGGTCAGACCGGTCAGGGCCACGCGCAGACGGTTGCCCGGCGGCTCGTTCATCTGGCCATAGACCAGGGCGACCTTGTCCAGAACGTTGGAGTCCTTCATCTCGTGGTAGAAGTCGTTCCCTTCACGGGTACGCTCGCCCACGCCGGCGAACACGGAATAACCGCTGTGCTCGATGGCGATGTTACGGATGAGCTCCATCATGTTGACGGTCTTGCCCACACCGGCGCCGCCGAACAGGCCGACCTTGCCGCCCTTGGCGAAGGGGCAGACCAAGTCGATGACCTTGATGCCGGTTTCCAGCAGGTCGTTACCACCGGCCTGCTCTGCATAGGACGGGGCCTTGCGGTGGATTTCCCAGCGCTCTTCCTCGCCGATGGGGCCGGCTTCGTCGATGGGGTTGCCCAGGACGTCCATGATGCGGCCGAGGGTCTTAACGCCGACCGGGACCTTGATGGCCTCGCCGGTGTTGCCCACGTTCAGGCCGCGCTTGAGGCCTTCGGTGCTACCCATGGCGATGGTACGGACCACGCCGTCGCCCAGCTGCTGCTGGACTTCCAGGGTGGTTTCGGCACCCTGCACCTTGAGGGCGTCAAAGACGCGCGGTACCGCGTCGCGCGGGAATTCCACGTCGATCACGGCGCCGATGATTTGTACGATACGTCCGCTACTCATTTCGCGTTCCTCGAATGTTTAAGCTGTCCGTCAGACCGCGGCGGCGCCGCCGACGATTTCCGAAATTTCTTGGGTGATCGCAGCCTGGCGAGCCTTGTTGTAGACCAGCTGCAGCTCCTTGATGAGATCGCCGGCGTTGTCGGTGGCGTTCTTCATCGCGATCATCCGCGCGGCCTGTTCGCTGGCAGCGTTCTCGACCACGGCCTGGTACACCTGGGATTCCACGTAGCGCACCAGCAGACCGTCGAGCAGGGTCTTGGCGTCGGGCTCGTAGAGGTAGTCCCAATGCTTGCCTTGCAGCTCACCGCCCTCGGCCGGTACCAGGGGCACCAGCTGCTGGATGGTCGGCTTCTGGGTCATGGTGTTGACGAAGACGTTGGACACCACGTACAGACGGTCGATACGGCCGTTCAGGTAGGCATCCAGCATCACCTTGATGCTGCCGATCAGATCGCCGATCGCCGGGGCTTCGCCGAGGTGGCTGATGGCCGCGACCACGTTGCCGCCGAAGCTGCGGAAGAAGGAGGCACCCTTGGCCCCGATCACCGCCAGATCGATTTCCACACCCTTGCCGCGCTGGTCGCTCATGTCGCGGACCAGAGCCTTGAACAGGTTGGTGTTCAGACCACCGGCCAGACCCCGATCGGAGCTGACCACGATGTAACCGACGCGCTTGACCTCGCGTTCCACCATGAAGGCATGGCGGTACTCGGGGTTGGCGTTGGCCAGGTGGCCGATCACAGCGCGGATGCGCTCGGCATAAGGCTTGCTGGCAGCCATGCGGGCCTGAGCCTTACGCATCTTGCTGACCGCAACCTTTTCCATGGCGCTGGTGATCTTCTGTGTGCTTTTGATGCTCGCGATCTTGCCGCGAATCTCTTTTGCGCCTGCCATGTGACACCTATCGGGTTGGCAAACGGGGGCTGGCGCCCCCGTCGCGGCTTACCAGGTTTGCGTGGCCTTGAACTTCTCGATTCCCGCCTTGATGCCGGCGTCGATCTCGTCGTTGAAGTCGCCCTTCACGTTGATCTTGGCCATCAGGTCGGCGTGATCGCGGTTGAAGTAGGCGATCAGGGCCTGCTCGAAGCTACCGATCTTGTCCAGGGACACATCGCTCAGGAAACCACGCTCGGCGGCGTACAGGCTCAGGGACATCTCAGCGATGGACATGGGCGCGTACTGCTTCTGCTTCATCAGCTCGGTGACGCGCTGACCATGCTCGAGCTGCTTGCGGGTGGCTTCGTCCAGATCCGAGGCGAACTGGGCGAAGGCCGCCAGTTCACGGTACTGGGCCAGCGCGGTACGGATACCGCCGGACAGCTTCTTGATGATCTTGGTCTGGGCCGCACCACCCACACGGGATACCGAGACACCGGCGTTGACCGCCGGGCGGATGCCCGAGTTGAACAGGCCGGCTTCCAGGAAGATCTGGCCGTCGGTGATGGAGATCACGTTGGTCGGAACGAAGGCGGACACGTCGCCGGCCTGGGTCTCGATGATCGGCAGTGCGGTCAGCGAGCCGGTCTTGCCGGTCACGGCGCCGTTGGTGAACTTCTCGACATAGTCGGCGGAGACGCGGGAGGCGCGCTCGAGCAGACGGCTGTGGAGATAGAACACGTCGCCGGGATAGGCTTCACGGCCCGGCGGACGACGCAGCAGCAGGGAGATCTGGCGATAGGCCACGGCCTGCTTGGACAGATCGTCATAGACGATCAGGGCGTCTTCACCGCGGTCGCGGAAGTATTCGCCCATGGTGCAACCCGAGTAGGGTGCCAGGAACTGCAGGGCCGCCGATTCGGACGCACTGGCTGCCACCACGATGGTGTTGTGCAGAGCGCCGTTCTCTTCCAGCTTGCGCACCACGTTGGCGATGGTCGACTGCTTCTGACCAATGGCGACGTAGACGCAGCGGATGCCGCTGTTCTTCTGGTTGATGATGGCATCGATCGCCATGGCGGTCTTGCCGATCTGACGGTCACCGATGATCAGCTCGCGCTGACCGCGGCCTACCGGGATCATGGCATCGACGGCCTTGTAGCCGGTCTGCACCGGCTGGTCGACCGACTGACGCCAGATCACGCCCGGTGCGACCTTCTCGACGGCGTCGGTAGCGCTGGCGTTCAGCGGACCCTTGCCATCGATGGGGTTGCCCAGGGCGTCGACGACGCGACCCAGCAGTTCCGGACCAACCGGGACTTCCAGGATGCGGCCGGTGCACTTGGCGCTCATGCCTTCGGCCAGACCCAGGTAGCTACCCAGGACCACGGCGCCGACGGAGTCCTGCTCCAGGTTCAGCGCCATGCCGTAGATGCCGCCGGGGAATTCGATCATTTCGCCGTACATGACGTCGGCCAGACCGAAGATCCGCACGATACCGTCAGACACGCTGACGATGGTGCCTTCGTTGCGGGCTTGCGAGGTCACGTCGAGTTTCTCGATGCGACCCTTGATGATTTCACTAATTTCGGAAGGATTGAGTTGCTGCATGCTACTGCCCCTTCAAACTCAAGGTTTCAACGCTTCGGCCAGTTGCGCGAGCTTGCCGCGAACGGAGCCATCGATTACCAAGTCGCCGGCGCGGATTACCACACCACCGATCAGGCTCGCATCCTCGGATGCATTTAGTCGCACTTGTCGACCTAGCCTTGCGCTGAGAGCCTTGGCGAGTTTGTCTTGCTGTTCGTCGCTCAAGGCGAAAGCACTGGTGACTTCCGCCTCAATGGATTTTTCCTGCTCGGCCTTGTACGCCTCGTAAATCTCGGCGATGGCCGGGAACAGGTCGATCCGGTCGTTTTCTGCCACGGTCCGAACGAAGTTCTGGGACTGTGCATCCAGCTGATCGCCACATACGTCGATGAGCAATCCGGCCTTGGCGTCCGCAGTCAACTGCGGCTGCTGAAGCAGCTGGCGCACGGTCCCATCTTGGGATACCGCGGCGAGCAGCCCTAGCGCGGCCGACCATTGGGTCAACTGCTGCTGGGACTGTGCGAACTCGAAAGCCGCCTTGGCATAGGGCCGGGCCAGCGTGTTCAGTTCTGCCATTGGTGGCCTCGCTTAGATTTCCGCTGCCAGTCGGTCGACCAACTGGGCATGAGCATTGGCATCAACGGTCGATCCGAGGATCTTCTCGGCGCCGGCCACGGCCAGCACACCGACGCGAGCACGCAGAGCGTCCTTCGCGGTGTTGATTTCCTGCTCGATTTCCGCCTGAGCCTGCGCCTTGATCCGGTCGCCTTCGGCACGGGCCTTGGCCTGTGCGTCCTCGACGATCTGAGCGGCACGCTTGTTGGCTTGCTCGATGATCTCGGCTGCTTGACCCTTGGCTTCGTTCACTTTCTGGTTGGCTTGCTGCTGTGCCACTTCCAGATCACGAGCCGCGCGGTTGGCAGCGTCAAGGCCATCGGCAATCTTCTTCTCACGCTCACGCAGCGCCGAGATGATCGGCGGCCACACGTACTTCATGCAGAAGAGCACGAAGATGAAGAAGGCAACGGACTGGCCTATCAGGGTTGCATTAATGTTCACGCCAACACCTCGCTCGTTCGTTGTCCATCAGTCCTGCCTACACCCGCGAGGGTGATCAGCCGGCGATCTGACCAACGAAGGGGTTAGCGAAGGTGAAGAACAGGGCGATACCAACACCGATCATGGTCACGGCGTCGAGCAGACCGGCGACGATGAACATCTTGACTTGCAGCATCGGAACCATTTCCGGCTGACGAGCGGCGCCTTCGAGGAACTTGCCACCCAGCAGACCGAAGCCAATGGCGGTACCCAGAGCGCCCAGGCCAATCAGCAGAGCAACGGCGATCGCGGTCAAACCAACTACAGTTTCCATCTTTCCTCCCGACTTTTTTAGTCGTCTTGGTTAAGGTTGAAGCGAAAAAGTTTTCCCAAGTTACCCGGCGGACAGGGCCCGCCGGGACTCACGGCAGAACCGCCTCCGGACGCCGTCAGCAGCGCCCGGGGGCCATTCCTTAGTGACTTTCTTCGTGCGCCATCGACAGGTAGACGATGGTCAGCATCATGAAGATGAAGGCCTGCAGGGTGATGATGAGGATGTGGAACACCGCCCACGCCCACTGCAGCACGATACCCAGACCGCCCAGTGCCAGACCGTTGGCGAACATGATGGCGATCAGGATGAAGATCAGCTCGCCCGCATACATGTTGCCGAACAGTCGCAGCGCCAGCGAGATCGGCTTGGCGATCAGGGTGACGAATTCGAGCAGGAAGTTGATCGGAATCAGGATGATCTGCAGCAGCGGGTTCTTGCTGCTGAAGGGATGCAGGGTCAGCTCGCCGAAGAAGCCGCCGAGACCCTTCATCTTGATGCTGTAGAAGATGATCAGGCCAAACACCGACAGGGCCATGCCCAAGGTGGCGTTCGGGTCGGTGGTGGGCACCACGCGGAAGTAGGTGTGCTCGCCGAACAGCATGCCGGCCACGGACGGCAGCCAGTCCACCGGCACCAGGTCCATCAGGTTCATCAGGAAGATCCAGACGAAGATGGTCAGGGCCAGGGGCGCGATCAGGGCGTTCTTGCCATGGAAGGTGTCACGGACGCTGCCGTCGACGAATTCCACCAGCACTTCAACGAAGTTCTGCAGGCCGCCGGGCTGACCGCTGGTGGCCTTCTTGGCGATGCTGCGGAACAGCACCAGGAAGATCAGGCCGAGAGCGACCGACCAGCCGAGGGTGTCCACGTGGAAGGCCCAGAAGCCCATTTCCTTAGCTTCAGCGGGGGTGTGGGCGAAGCTCCAGCCGTTCACCGGATGCATACCATAGGTCAGGTTCTGCAGGTGGTGCTGGATGTAGCCCGAAGCGGAGTCTGCTGCCATGTGTGCCTCGAATGCCTTAAGGTCTAGTCGGTTTTTTCAGTAGCAGGGGCGCGCCGGCATTGACCATCAGCGTCAACAGGTAGACGCCGAACAGTGCAGGAGCCGAAAGCGGTTTTACCCCGGCAAACGTCAGTGCAAAGAGCACTGCCGTGAGAATCAGTTTGCCCGCCTCGCCCGAGTAGAAAGAACGGACGATGTCTCGGGCGGCATGGGCGCCGCGATAGCGGAACGCCTTGAACGAAAAATACAGATTGGGCAGCCAGGCAATCAGCCCGCCCAACAATCCGGAATAACCGGCGACCTTACCGACGAAGCAAGACAAGACAACGGCGGCACACGACGCGACAGCCAGTTGGACGAGCAGCAGGCGAAAGGCAGGCTGGTGATGGAAGGGCAGGCGTTTGGGCGTGCGGCGGTCCATCGGCTCGAAGTCCTCTGGTGTCGGCATAATAGTTGTTTTCACTGGCATGCTTTGTGCCGACAAAAAGCGGGCAAAGTATAGGGGCGCGCCAGGGGTGGTTCAAGCCACCCCGGACAGATTGCCTTTCTTGCCGGAAGGCATTTGTGTCAGCGAATGTGCGCCAGTACGCCTTGAAGTTCGTCCAAAGAGGTATAGCGGATCACCAGTTGACCCTTGCCCTTCTCGCCATGGCGAATCTGCACGTTGGCGCCCAAACGCTCGGCCAGACGCTGCTCCAGCCGGCTGATGTCCGGATCCACCGCAGGCGCCTTCTCCACCGGCTCCGTTCCGCTGAGCCACTGGCGCACCAGGGCCTCGGTCTGGCGGACGGTGAGACCCCGTGCGACAACGTGCCGCGCCCCTTCGGCCTGGCGGGCCTTGGGCAGGCCGAGCAAGGCGCGGGCATGGCCCATTTCCAGCTCGCCCCTGGCCAGCAGGTCCTTGGCCTCTTCGGCCAGAGCCAGCAGGCGCAGCAGGTTGGTCACGCCCGAGCGCGACTTGCCGACGGCTTCGGCCACCTGGGCCTGGGTCAGCTCGAATTCGTCCTGCAACCGCTGCAGGGCCATGGCCTCTTCCAGCGGATTGAGGTTCTGCCGCTGGATGTTCTCGATCAGCGCCAAGGCGATAGCCACCTGGTCGGGCACATCGCGCACCAGCGCGGGGATGCGGTCCAGGCCGGCCTGCTGGCTGGCGCGCCAGCGGCGTTCACCGGCGATGATCTCGTAACGGCCTTCGCCGATGGCACGCACCACGATGGGCTGCATCAGCCCTTGGACGCGAATGGAGTTGGCCAGCTCTTCCAGAGCGGTCGGATCCATGTGCCGGCGCGGCTGGTACTTGCCGCGCTGGATGATGTCCACCGGCAGCGATTGCAGTTCGCTGACCGGGGTGGCGGCGGCCTGCTCCTGCAGGACCTTGACGCTGGCACCGCCGAGCAGGGCGTCGAGACCGCGGCCCAGACCTCGTTTCTTCACAGCCATGGGGATTCCTTAGGCAGTCTTGGCGACGCGAGCCGCCTTGCGCTGACGTTTGACCAGCTCGCTGGCCAGCTCCAGATAGGCCGCGGCCCCCTTGGAGCTCTTGTCGTAGACCAGCGCGGGCATGCCGTAGCTGGGGGCTTCGGCCAGGCGGACGTTGCGCGGAATGATGGTTTCGTAGAGCTCGTCGCCGAAGTGCTGCTTGAGCTGGGCGGCGACGTCGTTGGCCAGGCCGATGCGCGGATCGAACATGGTGCGCAGCAGCCCTTCGATCTTCAGCTGCGGATTCAGCCGCTGGGCGATGTGCTGGATGCTGCCGATCAGATCGGTCAGGCCTTCCAGGGCGAAGTATTCGCACTGCATGGGAATGATCACGCCATCGGCGGCCACCAGGCCGTTGATGGTCAGCATGGACAGCGACGGCGGGCAGTCGATGAGCACGTAGTCGTAGTTGTCCCGCACCGGGGCCAGGGCATCGCGCAGGCGGCTCTCGCGCCCGCTCATCTCCAGCAGCTCGACTTCCGCGGCGGTGACGTCGCGGTTCGAGGGCAGCAGCTGGTAGCCGCCGTGCTCGGAAAAGTGCATGGCGTCGAGCAGGCCGCAGGCGCCGGTGAGGACGTCCAGCACCGAATGCTCCAGGGCATGCTTGTCCACCCCGCTGCCCATGGTGGCGTTACCCTGGGGATCGAGGTCGATCAGCAGCACCTTGCGCCGGTTGGTGGCGGCCAGAGAAGCGGCGAGATTGATGCACGTCGTGGTCTTGCCCACCCCGCCCTTCTGGTTGGCTATCGCGTAAACCTTGGCCATGTACCGCCTTACCCCTCTCCGTTCGTGCGGCGCAGTATCAGCAAGTGCCGCTGGCCTTGGCAACCGGGAACCGCGAGGACGTGCGCCGCCGCAACCCGGAAATCCGCTGGTAGCTTGGCCAGCTCGTCGTCGGGGTGCAGCCCCTTCATCGCCAGCCACTGTGTTTGGTTGTCGCCCAGGTGGCGCGTCCAGGTGGCGAAGTCGTCGATGGCGCTGAACGCCCGCGAGACGATGCCGGTGAAGGGCGCGGCGGGCTGGTAGGCCTCGACGCGGGCATGCACCACCTCGAGATTGGTCAGGCCCAGCTCGATCCTGGCCTGGGTCAGGAAGCGCGTCTTCTTGCCGTTGCTGTCGAGCAGGGTGAAGCGCGACTCCGGAAAGAGGATCGCCAGGGGAATGCCCGGCATGCCGCCGCCGCTGCCCACGTCCAGCCAGTGCCCGGCGCCCACGTAGGGGACGATGCTGAGGCTGTCCAGCAGGTGCCGCGAGACCATCTCGTTGGGGTCGCGTACCGCGGTGAGGTTGTAGGCCTTGTTCCACTTGACCAGCAGGTCCAGGTAGCCCAGCAGGCGCTCTTCCACGGCGACGGGCAGCGCCACGCCGAGCGTCTCGGCGCCTTGGCGCAGTTCGTTGGCTTGAATCGCGCTGGCCATCAGGCGCTGTGCTCCAGGCTGCGACCGGCGCTGCGCTTCTTCAGGTGGATCAGCAGCAGCGAGACCGCCGCCGGGGTGACCCCGGGAATGCGCGAGGCCTGACCGAGGGTTTCGGGGCGGGCCTGGGCCAGCTTGTGCTGAATCTCCTTGGACAGGCCGGAGATGCTGGCGTAGTCCAGCTCGGCGGGCAGCGCCACGGCGTCGCTGGCGCGCAGCCGCTGGATCTCGTCCTGCTGGCGATCGATGTAGCCGGCGTACTTGGTCTTGATCTCGATCTGCTCGGCGACCTGGGTCTCGGCCGGCGTTTCGCCCACCGCGGCCATCAGGCCGGCGTAGTCGATCTCCGGGCGGGCCAGCAGATTCTGCAGGTTGTATTCGTGGTTGAGCGGGGTGCCGAAGCGTTCGGCCACCGCCGTGCCCTGGGGCGTGCCCGGACGGATCCAGGTCGCCTTGAGGCGCTGCTCTTCCAGGGCGATGCCCTCGCGCTTGGCTTCGAACAGCGCCCAGCGCTGATCGTCCACCAGGCCCAGCTCGCGACCCTTCTCGGTCAGGCGCAGGTCGGCGTTGTCTTCGCGCAGGATCAGCCGGTATTCGGCGCGCGAGGTAAACATCCGATAGGGCTCCTGGGTGCCCAGGGTGATGAGGTCGTCCACCAGCACGCCGAGGTAGGCCTCGTCGCGGCGCGGACACCAGGCATCGCGGCCCTGGGCGCGCAGCGCGGCGTTGGCACCGGCGAGCAGCCCCTGGGCGCCGGCTTCTTCGTAGCCGGTGGTGCCATTGATCTGGCCTGCGAAGAATAGGCCGGCGATGACCTTGGTTTCCAGGCTGTACTTGAGATCCCGCGGATCGAAGAAGTCGTATTCGATGGCGTAGCCGGGCCGCAGGATGTGGGCGTTCTCCATGCCACGCATGGAGCGCACCACCTCGAGCTGCACATCGAAGGGCAGCGAGGTGGAGATGCCGTTGGGATAGAGCTCGTGGGTGGTCAGACCCTCGGGCTCGAGGAAGACCTGATGGCTGTCCTTGTCGGCGAAGCGGTGGATCTTGTCTTCGATGGACGGACAGTAGCGCGGCCCTACCCCTTCGATCACGCCGGAGTACATGGGCGAACGATCCAGGTTGGCGCGGATGATGTCGTGGGTGCGGGCATTGGTGTGGGTGATCCAGCAGCTGACCTGCGCCGGATGCTGCTCGCGATTGCCGAGGAAGGACATCACCGGCAAGGGAGTGTCGCCAGGCTGCTCGGTCATCACCGAGAAGTCCACCGAGCGGCCGTCGATGCGCGGCGGCGTGCCGGTCTTCAGTCGCGATACCCGCAGCGGCAGTTCACGCAGGCGCTGGGCCAGGGCGATGGCCGGCGGGTCCCCGGCTCGTCCACCGCTGTGGTTCTGCAGACCGATGTGGATAAGACCACCGAGGAAGGTCCCGGCGGTCAGCACCACGTTGTCGGCATGGAATTTCAGGCCCATCTGGGTGATCACGCCGGCGACGCGATCGCCTTCGACGATGAGGTCGTCGCAGGCCTGCTGGAATATCCACAGGTTCGGCTGATTTTCCAACGTGTAGCGGATGGCCGCCTTGTACAGCACGCGATCAGCCTGGGCGCGAGTGGCGCGTACGGCAGGTCCCTTGCGGCTGTTGAGAATGCGGAACTGGATGCCGGCGAGATCCGTGGCCGCGGCCATGGCGCCGCCCAGGGCATCGATCTCCTTGACCAGATGGCTCTTGCCGATGCCGCCGATGGCGGGGTTGCAGCTCATCTGGCCGAGAGTTTCCACATTATGCGTGAGCAGCAGGGTGCGCACACCCATGCGAGCGGCCGCCAGGGCCGCTTCGGTACCGGCATGGCCGCCGCCGATCACGATGACGTCGAAACGGGAAGGAAAGTCCACCACGCACCTCGTGCCTGTTGGCAGGAATTCAAAGGAAAGCCGGCAAGTATAAGGCCTGGACGTCGCTTGCAGAAGGGGGCTCTGGCCAAAAAATGATCAGCCGGCCTGGCAGACACCCAATATAAACAATAGGGAAGAAAGTTTTAAAAGGACTGATATAGAGCTTATGTATATGCAGGCCCTTCGCTGTGGATAAGCCTATGCAGACCCCGTCAGCGCTGGGCTGGGGAAAACCTGAACCCCGTGTACGTCTTGTGCTGTGGATGAATACAAGCTCTCAGCATCCTGTGGACCCTTTGCCCGCTTATCCACAACGCCAGTCATGGACAGTTCGTGCACCGATTTATGGGCAGACCTCAGGCAGGGTTATCAACAGGGCTCTGGAAAGGGGAGATGAGGGCAGCCAAGGCCTGCGTTGCACAGGCCGGGAACGGCGGGCGGGAGGCTATTTGCCGATGCAGAAGCTGGAGAAGATGCGGCCAAGCAGGTCGTCGGAGCTGAAGGCGCCGGTGATCTCGCCAAGCACCTGCTGGGCCTGGCGCAGGTCTTCGGCCAGCAGCTCGCCGGAGCCGGCCAGGGTGAGTTGGCGATAGCCGTGGTCCAGGGCGCTGGCGGCCCGCTGCAGGGCATCCAGATGGCGGCGGCGGGCGCTGAAGCCGCCTTCGGTGGTCTGTTCGAAGCCCATGCAGGCCTTGAGATGCTCGCGCAGGGCTTCGATACCGGCGCCATCGGTGGCGCTGAGACTGATCTCGACCGGCTCGGTCGCCAGCAGCCCGGTGGGCTCACCGGTGAGGTCGGCCTTGTTGCGGATCACCGTCAGCTTGTCCAGCGGCGGCCGGGTGCTCAGCAGTTCCGGCCAGAGCGCCTGGGGATCCCGGGCTTCCGGAGCGCTGGCGTCCACCACCAGCAGCACCCGGTCGGCGCCGGCAATGGCATCCAGGGCGCGCTGGACCCCGATCTGCTCGACCCGGTCGCTGGTGTCGCGCAAGCCGGCGGTATCGACCACATGCAGCGGCATGCCATCAATGTGGATATGTTCGCGCAGGACATCCCGGGTGGTGCCGGCGATGTCGGTGACGATGGCGGCCTCACGCCCGGCCAGGGCGTTGAGCAGGCTGGACTTGCCGGCATTGGGGCGGCCGGCGATTACCACGGTCATGCCGTCGCGCAGCAGGGCGCCGCGGTTGGCTTCGCGCTGGACCTGGTGCAGTTCGGCCTGGACGCCCTCCAGCAGGCCCTGGACCCGACCATCGGCGAGGAAGTCGATCTCTTCCTCGGGAAAGTCGATGGCCGCCTCGACATAGATGCGCAGGCGGATCAGCTGTTCGACCAGGCTCTCCACCCGGCGTGAGAATTCGCCCTGCAGCGAACGCAGGGCATTGCGCGCCGCCTGTTCGGTGCTCGCCTCGATGAGGTCGGCGATGGCTTCGGCCTGGGCCAGGTCGAGCTTGTCGTTGAGAAAGGCGCGTTCGCTGAATTCACCCGGGCGGGCCAGGCGCGCGCCTTCTTCCAGGGTGCGGCGCAGCAGCAGATCGAGGATCACCGGGCCGCCATGGCCCTGGAGTTCCAGCACGTCTTCGCCGGTGAAGGAGTTGGGACCGGGAAAGAACAGCGCGATGCCGGCGTCCAGCACGCTGCCATCGGCGGCGAGGAAGTTGCCGTAGTGGGCATGCCGAGGCGGCAGCTCGCGGCCGCAGATCGCCCGTGCCAGCGGGGCGGCCAGGGGCCCGGAGACGCGGACGATGCCGACGCCGCCGCGTCCGGTGGCGGTGGCGATGGCGGCGATGCTGTCGGAAGGCAGGGACATGACGATCCTCCAGAAAGCACGACGCCCCAATCAAGGGGCGTCGTGTGGACAGAATGAGCGGGGTCAGGCCTTCTTGCTGGCCGCCTCGATCTTCCGGGTAATGTACCACTGCTGCAGGATCGACAGGCAGTTGTTGACGATCCAGTACAGCACCAGACCGGCCGGGAACCACAGGAAGAAGAAGGTGAAGATGATCGGCATCATCTTCATGACCTTGGCCTGCATGGGATCCGGCGGTGCGGGGTTCAGCATTTGCTGCACCAGCATGGTACCGCCCATGATGATCGGCAGGATGAAGAAGGGATCCTTGGCCGACAGGTCGGTGATCCAGAACATCCAGGGCGACTGGCGCATCTCGACGCTTTCCAGCAGCACCCAGTACAGCGCCAGGAACACCGGCATCTGCACCACGATGGGCAGGCAGCCACCCAGGGGATTGATCTTCTCCTTGCGGTACAGCTCCATCATCGCCTGGGACATCTTCTGGCGATCGTCGCCATACTGTTCCTTCAGCGCCTGCAGTCGCGGGCCGACGGCACGCATGCGCGCCATGGAACGGTAGCTGGCGGCGGACAGCGGGAAGAACAGCATCTTGATGATGATGGTCAGGACGATGATCGACCAGCCCCAGTTACCCAGGATGCTGTGGATATGCTGCAGCAGCCAGAAGATCGGCTGGGCGATGAACCACAGGAAGCCGTAGTCGACGGTCAGTTCCAGGCCGTGGGACAGGGTCTTGAGGTGCTCCTGGATCTTCGGACCGGCATAGAGGGTCAGCGAGGTCTCGCCCTTGCCACCCGCCGGCACGCTGAACTGCGGACCGGTGAAGCCGACGATGTAGTTGCCCTGGGCGTCCTTGCGGGTGGTGATCTGGTGCTGCTCATCCTTGTTCGGCACCCAGGCGGTGACGAAGTAGTGCTGCAGCCAACCCACCCAGCCGCCCTGCACGGATTCCTGCAAGCGGTTCTTGTCCATGTCGCTCATGGACACCTTGCGATAGGGCTCGGCCGGGGTGCCGACCGCGGCGCCCAGGTAGGTGGACACGCCGGTGGCGGTGGTGGCCGAGGGATCGCCGCTCTTGTCACGCTTGAGCTGGGCGTAGAGCACGCCGTTCCAGGCGTTGGCGCTGTGGTTGTCGATCAGGTAGCTGACCTGGATCTGGTAGGCGTCCGGATTGATGCAGGTGATCTTCTTCTGCGCCTTCTCGGCGTCCGAACAATCGACCTTCAGGCCCCGGTGGAAGGTGAATCTCTTGGTGTAGTCCACGCCATTGGCCTGGTACTTGAGATCCACCACCAGTTGCGGCTGGCCATCGGCGAGCACGTAGCTGGACTGCGCCGAGGTGTACAGCGGACGACCGGCGCTGTTGGCGTCGGGTCCGTTGGCACCGGTCAGGCCGCTCTGGGCCAGGTAGAGACGCTCGTTGCCGTTGTCGAACAGCATGAAGGGAACGTCGGGGTGGTCCTGGCGACGGGGGTACTGCACCAGTCCGAGCTGGACGATGTCACCACCGCGCGGATCGATGGCCAGATCCAGGACGTCGGTACGCACCTTGATGAGCGCGGTGCTCGGTTGGGCGGCCGAGTTGTCCACTGGCGCCGCGGCCTTGGCATCGGCCGGTACGTCGGTGGGCACGTTGGGGGTATCGCCCGGCAGGACGCTGGTCTGCGTCTTGGCCGTGGGCAGATCGGCCTGGCCGTAATCCTTGTTCCACTGGAAAACCAGGGTGTAGGACACGATCGCCAAGGCGGCAATGAGTAGCGGGCGCTTGATATCCATGTTTACTCGGCCATCGAAGAGGTCGGGGCTGGGTTCTTTGCGGGAGGAACGGGATCATATCCGCCTGAGTGCCAGGGATGGCACCGGCACAGTCGCCGTGTGGTCAGCCAGCCACCACGCAGCAGCCCGTGGCGCTCGATGGCTTCGAGGGCGTAACCGGAACAGGTCGGATAGAAACGACAGTGACTGGCCATCATGGGGCTGATGGCGTAACGGTAGAAGCGAATCAGCAGCAGGGCCGGTTTACGCATGAGCACCGTCGGGACTGTCGATTGGGTGGGCAACGGTCTTGCTCGCCTGGCGATTGAGACGTTTCCACAGTTGCAGCAGCTGATCGTGCAATTCGGGATTGTCGACTTCGCCAAGTCCCTTGCGGGCGACGAAGACCAGATCGAAGCTGCCCAGGCGGTCCTGATTCAGACGGAAGGAATCCCGGATGACCCGCTTGATGCGATTGCGCTCGACAGAAAGCTTGACGCTCTTCTTGCCGATGACCAGCCCGAGGCGGGAATGGTCGAGCCCATTGGCATGGGCGAGCAGCAGCAGGTGCTTGCCGGATGCCTTGTGGGTGGGAGAGTCAAAGACCGCTTGGAACTGTTGGGAGCTCAGTAAGCGCCTGTCCCGACCGAAACCCTGACTCACCACCTGACCGGGCAATCAGATCGCCAGACGCTTGCGGCCTTTGGCACGGCGACGGGACAGAACCTGACGGCCGTTCTTGGTTGCCATACGAGCACGGAAACCGTGGACACGGGCGCGCTTCAGGGTGCTGGGTTGGAAGGTGCGTTTCATGGACTTTTACCTAGGTGAAAGCGGCAAGGCATGAGTGCCCCGCGCAAAGAGACCGGCGATTCTAGAGAAAGCCTCGGTACAGGTCAATTTCCAACCAGCACCGGCTGACAGGAGACCAGGCAAATAAAATCAACAGGTCAGAAGGTTTTAAAAGACTGTTGAAGTGAATATGTATGGTGCAGCGGATTTCTGTGGATAGATCGTGCCAGGCCAGACGGGCACTGACCGGAGCGGGGACGGAAAGTCTGTTTTCAACAGGTGCAGTTCGGGTGCTCTGCCTGCTGAGAGGCTGTGGATAAGCAAGGCTGTTACGCACAGCTGGATTATCCACAGCGCAAAGCCCTGGGATGTCCAGAGAGGTCAGACGGCGTTATCCACAGAGCTGACGGTCGTGCGTCCGCCCGTTGCCTTCGTGACGGCTATCTGTTGGGAAACTGCGCGGTCATGTGGATAACCCGGGTGGGGAGGGATACAATGGGCGTTTGCTCATGGCCCGTCCGGGCCGCTCCAGTTCTTGGGAGACGCTGTGTCGGTCGAACTCTGGCAACGTTGCGTGGATGTGCTGCGCGACGAGCTGCCTTCGCAACAATTCAATACCTGGATCCGGCCACTGCAGGTGGAAGCGGAAGGGGATGAGCTGCGGGTGTTCGCGCCCAATCGCTTCGTGCTCGACTGGGTCAACGAGAAGTACCTGAGCCGCATCCTCGAATTGCTCGAGGAACATGCCGACGACGGCATCGCCCCGGTGCTGTCCCTGTTGATCGGCAGCAAGCGCAGCAACAAGCCGCGTCCGGCGCAGACGCCAAGCAGCCAGAGCACCCCGCTGCCTCCTCCCGTGCAGGCTCCGCAGCCGATCCAGTCGGACATCGTCACCGCGGGCGTCGCCCTGGAAGACGTGACCGCGGAACTGGCCGAGGCCGACGAGCCGGCGGTCAAGACCGAACGCACCGTGCAGGTAGAGGGCGCGCTCAAGCACACCAGCTACCTGAACCGTACCTTCACCTTCGAGAACTTCGTCGAGGGCAAGTCCAACCAGCTGGCCCGCGCCGCGGCCTGGCAGGTGGCGGACAATCCCAAGCACGGGTACAACCCGCTCTTCCTTTATGGGGGCGTGGGTCTGGGTAAGACCCACCTGATGCACGCGGTGGGCAACCACCTGCTCAAGCGCAATCCGAACGCCAAGATCGTCTATCTGCACTCGGAGCGCTTCGTCGCCGACATGGTCAAGGCGCTGCAGCTCAACGCCATCAACGAATTCAAGCGCTTCTACCGCTCGGTGGACGCGCTGCTGATCGACGACATCCAGTTCTTCGCCCGCAAGGAGCGTTCGCAGGAAGAGTTTTTCCACACCTTCAATGCCCTGCTCGAGGGTGGACAACAGGTGATCCTCACCAGCGACCGCTATCCCAAGGAGATCGACGGCCTGGAAGAGCGGCTCAAGTCGCGCTTCGGCTGGGGTCTCACCGTGGCGGTGGAGCCCCCGGAGCTGGAAACGCGGGTGGCGATCCTGATGAAGAAGGCCGACCAGGCCAAGGTCGACCTGCCCCACGACGCCGCCTTCTTTATCGCCCAGCGCATCCGCTCCAACGTGCGGGAACTGGAAGGCGCGCTCAAGCGGGTAATCGCCCATGCCCACTTCATGGGCCGCGACATCACCATCGAGCTGATCCGCGAATCGCTCAAGGATCTCCTGGCACTGCAGGACAAGCTGGTCAGCATCGACAACATCCAGCGCACTGCGGCCGAGTACTACAAGATCAAGATCGCCGATCTGCTGTCCAAACGCCGCTCGCGTTCGGTGGCCCGGCCGCGGCAGGTCGCCATGGCGCTGTCCAAGGAGCTGACCAACCACAGCCTGCCGGAAATCGGCGACGCCTTTGGCGGACGCGATCACACGACGGTGTTGCACGCCTGTCGCAAGATCGCCGAACTTCGGGAATCCGACGCGGATATCCGCGAGGATTACAAGAACCTGCTGCGTACCCTGACGACCTGACGGACGCGGCCCTGGCAAGGACCTGACCATGCATTTCACCATTCAACGCGAAGCCCTGTTGAAACCGCTGCAGCTGGTGGCCGGTGTCGTGGAACGTCGGCAAACGCTGCCGGTGCTGTCCAACGTACTCCTGGTCGTGGAAGGCCAGCGGCTGTCGCTGACCGGTACCGACCTGGAAGTCGAGCTGGTTGGCCGGGTCGATCTGGAAGAAGCCGCCGAAGCCGGCGAAATCACCGTGCCAGCGCGCAAGCTGATGGATATCTGCAAGAGCCTGCAGCCCGATGCGCTGATCGACATCCGCACCGAGGAGCAGAAGCTGCTGATCCGTGCCGGACGCAGCCGTTTCACCCTGTCCACCCTGCCGGCCAACGACTTCCCCACCGTGGAGGAAGGTCCGGGTTCGCTGAAGTTCAGCATTCCCCAGGGGCGCCTGCGCCGCCTGATCGAGCGCACCGGCTTCGCCATGGCCCAGCAGGACGTGCGCTACTACCTCAACGGCATGCTGCTCGAGGCCAGCACCGGGCGCCTGCGCGCCGTGGCCACCGATGGTCACCGCCTGGCCATGTGCATGCTGGAAGCCGACGTCGACCAGGCCGAGAAGCACCAGGTCATCGTGCCGCGCAAGGGCATCCTGGAACTGTCGCGCCTGCTCACCGAGCCGGAAGAGCCGGTCAACGTGGTGCTGGGCCAGCACCATATCCGCGCCACCACCGGGGACTTCACCTTTACCTCCAAGCTGGTGGACGGCAAGTTCCCCGACTACGAGCGCGTCCTGCCGCGGCATGGCGACAAGCTGGTGCTGGGCGAACGTCAGCACCTGCGCGAGGCGTTCAGCCGCACCGCCATTCTCTCCAACGAGAAGTACCGCGGTATCCGCCTGCAGCTGGAAAACGGCTTCATGAAGATCCAGGCCAACAACCCGGAGCAGGAAGAGGCCGAGGAAGAACTGCAGGTCGACTACGACGGTGGCAGCCTGGAGATCGGCTTCAACGTCAGCTACCTGCTCGACGTGCTCGGCGTGATGACCACCGACCAGGTGCGCATCACCCTGTCCGATTCCAGCAGCAGTGCGCTGCTGCAGGAGGCGGGCAACGACGATTCTTCCTATGTCGTGATGCCGATGCGCCTCTGATCGCCGCTCGATGACGCTGATCCGCTTCAACGCCGACCGCCTGCGCAATCTGCAGGCGGTCGCGCTTCAGCCTTCGCCCCGGGTCAACCTGCTGCACGGCGCCAACGGCAGCGGCAAGACCAGCCTGCTGGAAGCCATCCACCTGCTGGGCCTGGCCCGCTCCTTTCGCAGCACCAAGCTGGCGCCGGTCATCCAGCACGAGCAGGCCAGCTGCACGGTGTTCGGCCAGGTGCGGCTGCCGGGGGGCCAGGACTGCAACCTGGGCATCCAGCGCGAGCGCGGCGGCGACTACCAGATCCGCATCAATGGCGAGAATGCCCGCAGCGCAGCGCAGCTGGCCGAGGTGCTGCCGCTGCAGCTGATCAACCCCGACGGCTTCCGGCTGCTCGAAGGCAGTCCCAAGATCAGACGGCAGTTTCTCGACTGGGGCGTGTTCCACGAGGAACAGCGTTTTCTGCCCCTATGGCAACGCCTGCAAAAGGCGCTCAGGCAGCGAAATCACTGGCTCAGACGTGGTAAAATCGACCCTGCGGCGCAGGCCGCCTGGGATCAGGAACTGGCCCTGGCCAGTGCCGAGATCGATGGCTTTCGCCAGGCCTATATCCAGCGCCTGAAACCGGAATTCACCGCGGTGCTGGCCGAGCTGATCCAGCTCGACGGCCTGACCCTGAGTTACTACCGCGGCTGGGACCGCGAGCGCGATCTGCGCGAGGTGCTGGCGGACAGCTTGCCGCGGGATCTGCAGCTGGGGCATACCCAGGCCGGCCCCCAGCGCGCCGACCTGCGGATCCGCATCGGCAATCACAACGCGGCGGACATCCTGTCGCGCGGCCAGCAGAAGCTGGTGGTGTGCGCATTGCGCATCGCCCAGGGGCGGCTGGTCAACCAGGTCAAGCGGGGCCAGTGCGTCTATCTCATCGACGACCTGCCCTCGGAACTGGACGAGGGACACCGGCTGGCCTTGTGCCGGCTGCTGGAGGCACTGGAGTGCCAAGTCTTCATCACCTGTGTCGAGCGCGAGACGCTACAGGCCGCCTGGCGGCCGGAGACAGAGGTCAGCGTGTTCCACGTGGAACACGGCCATATCAAGCAGACCCACACTAGCGGGAGCCAAGCATGAGCGAGACCAATACCTACGACTCTTCCAGCATCAAGGTGCTGAAGGGACTGGATGCCGTGCGCAAGCGCCCCGGCATGTACATCGGCGACACCGATGACGGCACCGGCCTGCACCACATGGTCTTCGAGGTGGTGGACAACTCCATCGACGAGGCCCTGGCCGGCTTCTGCAGCGAGATCAGCATCACCATCCACATGGACGAATCCATCACCGTGCGCGACAACGGTCGCGGCATCCCGGTGGATATCCACAAGGAAGAAGGCGTTTCCGCGGCCGAGGTCATCATGACCGTGCTGCACGCCGGCGGTAAGTTCGACGACAACACCTACAAGGTGTCCGGCGGCCTGCACGGCGTGGGCGTCTCGGTGGTGAACGCCCTGTCCGAGGAGCTGCGGCTGACCATTCGCCGCGCCGGCCAGGTGTGGGAGCAGGTCTATGTGCATGGCGTGCCCCAGGCGCCGCTGGCGGTGATCGGCGAGACCGACACCACCGGTACCCAGGTGCACTTCAAGCCGTCCGCCGAGACCTTCAGCAACATCCAGTTCAGCTGGGACATCCTGGCCAAGCGGATTCGCGAGCTGTCCTTCCTCAACTCCGGTGTCGGCATCGTCCTGCGCGACGAGCGCAGCGGCAAGGAAGAGCTGTTCAAGTACGAAGGCGGCCTGCGTGCCTTCGTCGACTACCTCAACACCAACAAGACCGCGGTGAACGAGGTGTTCCATTTCCAGGTGCAGCGCGACGACGATGGCGTCGGCGTGGAAGTGGCCCTGCAGTGGAACGACAGCTTCAACGAGAACATCCTCTGCTTCACCAACAACATTCCCCAGCGCGATGGCGGTACCCACCTGGCGGGCTTCCGCTCGGCACTGACGCGCAACCTGAACAACTACATCGAGGCCGAGGGCCTGGCCAAGAAGTTCAAGGTGGCCACCACCGGTGACGACGCCCGCGAAGGCCTGACCGCCATCATCTCGGTCAAGGTGCCGGATCCCAAGTTCTCCTCCCAGACCAAGGACAAGCTGGTCTCCTCCGAGGTGAAGACCGCTGTGGAGCAGGAGATGGGCAAGTACTTCTCCGACTTCCTGCTGGAGAATCCCAACGAGGCCAAGGCGGTGGTCGGCAAGATGATCGACGCGGCCCGGGCCCGGGAAGCGGCGCGCAAGGCGCGGGAGATGACCCGCCGCAAGGGCGCCCTGGACATCGCCGGTCTGCCCGGCAAGCTGGCGGACTGCCAGGAAAAGGACCCGGCGCTGTCCGAACTCTACATCGTGGAGGGTGACTCCGCCGGTGGTTCGGCCAAGCAGGGCCGCAACCGGCGCACCCAGGCGATCCTGCCGCTCAAGGGCAAGATCCTCAACGTCGAGAAGGCCCGCTTCGACAAGATGCTCTCCTCCCAGGAGGTGGGCACCCTGATCACCGCGCTGGGCTGCGGTATCGGTCGCGAAGAGTTCAATATCGACAAGCTGCGCTACCACAACATCATCATCATGACCGATGCTGACGTCGACGGTTCGCACATCCGTACCCTGCTGCTGACCTTCTTCTTCCGCCAGATGCCGCTGTTGATCGAGCGGGGCTACATCTACATCGCTCAGCCGCCGCTGTACAAGGTGAAGCGTGGCAAGCAGGAGCAGTACATCAAGGACGACGAGGCGATGGAGGAATACCTGACCCAGACCGCCCTCGAGGAAGCCAGCCTGCACGTCAACGAGAACGCCCCGGGCCTGTCCGGCGTGGAACTCGAGAAGCTGGTGAACAGCTATCGCCAGGTGATGAAGACCTTCAAGCGCCTGTCGCGCCTCTATCCGGCCGATGTCAGCGAGCACCTGCTGTACCTGCCCCGCGTGGGCGTGGAGCAGCTGGGTGACGAGGCGGCCATGCGCCAGTGGCTGGCCGGCCTGGAGACGCGCCTCAAGGCTGCCGAGCGCAATGGCACCACCTACACCCTCAGCCTGCGCGAAGACCGCGAGCGCAGCCTGTGGCTGCCGGAGGTCGAGACCCGTGCCCACGGTCTGTCCAGCTACGTCACCTTCAACCGGGATTTCTTCGGCAGCAACGATTACCGCCTGGTGACCGAGCTGGCCGCCCAGCTGGACAACCTGCTGGAAGAAGGCGCCTACGCCAAGCGCGGCGAACGCCGGCGCCCAGTCAGCACCTTCAAGGAAGCCTGGGAATGGCTGATGGTGGAGACCAGCAAGAGATTCAACATCCAGCGCTACAAGGGCCTGGGCGAGATGAATCCGGATCAGCTGTGGGAAACCACCATGGACCCGAACGTGCGCCGCATGCTGCAGGTGACCATCGAGGACGCCATTGCTGCCGATCAGATCTTCAATACGCTGATGGGCGACCAGGTGGAGCCGCGCCGCGACTTCATCGAGAGCAATGCCCTGGCCGTGTCGAACCTCGACGTCTGATCCCGCGGTTATGCACAAGCCCCGCCATGCGGGGCTTTTTTGTGGAAAACATTCTGCCTAGAGAGCCGCAGCGTTTCGTTCCCCGGGAGCGAACGCCGTTCATCTTATAGCCAGAGGTTTTGTGGATAGTTTTCCTCAGCCGCTTTTGATCACCACAGAAAATTTGCGTAAAGAGGCCGTGCCATGCGGCATAGAGACACAGGCTATAACGGATGATCCTGTGGATAAGCCTGGGAATAAGCTTGTCGGTACTTGTGGATGAAGACTCATCCGAGGTAGCGGGCCAAAATCCGCCCACACCAAAGGCTTGATCTGGCCTGTGGATAAGTCTGTGGGAAAAGGGCGGAAAAGGGGTGGAAACAGCCAGGCCTCGCGGCCTGGCGGTCAGGCTACGCAGCGCGGGCGGGACTGGCGTCGGGTTTGGTCGCCAGAGCCTGTTCGATGAAGGCGAAGCAGCGGGCATTGAGATCGACGATGGCGCGCGGATCCTGACCCTGGGGATGGAGCAGCGGACCGATGCTGACCTTGATGGTCCCCGGCGACTTGATCCAGGAGCGATTGGGCCAGTAGGCACCGGCGTCATGGGCGATGGGCAGGATGGGCACGTTCAGGCTGCAGGCCAGGGCGGCGCCACCGCGAGAGAACTTGCCCATCTGGCCATGATCGATGCGGGTGCCCTGGGGAAAGATCAGCACCCAGCAACCCTGGGCCAGGTAGCGACCGCCCTGCTCCGTCAGCTGCTGCAGGGCCAGCTTGCCATTGTCGCGGTCGATGGCGATCGGCTTGAGCAGCGAGAAGGCCCAGCCAAAGAAGGGAATCCGCAGCAATTCGCGCTTGATCACCTGGGAGGTGGGCTCGAACTGGGCGGACAGAAAAAAGGTTTCCCAGGTGCTCTGGTGATTGGCCACGATCACGCAGGGCTGCGCCGGGACGTTTTCCAGGCCTTCGATCTCGTAACGGATGCCGCAGATGACCTTGGCCAGCCAGACGGCGAAACCGGTCCAGGCCTTGACCACCAGCCGATAGCGGGCGCGATAGGCGAGGAAGGGCGCGATCAGCAGGCTGACGCAGGACCAGAGGATGCCGCTGGTTCCCAGCAGCACATAGAACAACAGGGTACGCAAGAGCCGCATCAGGGCGCTTCCTCGAGCAGGTGATCAGCCACCGCGGCCAGGTCGACGAAGACCCGGGTGCCGGCTGGCAAAGGCTTGGCCAGGGTGCGTTCACCCTTGCCGGTCCGCACCAGACAGGGCGTGCAGCCAAGGGCCACGCCGGCTTCCAGATCGCGCAGGCTGTCGCCCACCACCGGCACGCCGCTCAGGTCGGCACGGCCATAGTGGTGGGCGATGGCGCGAAACAGGCCGGGCAGCGGCTTGCGGCAGTCGCAGCCCGCTTCCGGGCCATGGGGGCAGTGCAGGATCAGGTCGACCCGACCGCCCTCCTCCGCCAGCAGCCGCTGCAGTTTCTCGTGCATGGCCGTCAGGTCGTCTTCCGTGAAGTAGCCGCGGGCCAGGCCGGACTGGTTGGTGGCCACGGCCACCTGCCAACCGGCCCGGTTCAGGCGAGCGATGGCGGCGAGGCTGCCGGGCAGCGGTTGCCACTGCTCGGCGCTGCGCACGTAGTCATCGGAATCGACATTGATGACGCCATCGCGGTCCAGCACGATCAGCTTCATGCCCTAGCCCAGCACCGAGATGTCGGCGATGCCCAGGAACAGGCCACGCAGGTGGGCGAGCAGCGCATAGCGATTGGCGCGGACGCGCTCGTCCTCGGCGTTGACCAGCACCTCGTCGAAGAAGGCATCCACCGGAGCGCGCAGGCTGGCCAGGCGCTCCAGGGCTTCGCGATAACGGCGGGCTTCGGCCAGGGGCGCGGCTTCCCGCTCGGCATCGGCGATGGCCGCGGCCAGGGTGCGCTCGGCGTCGGTCTCGAACAGGGCGGCATCGGCCTGGGTGGCGACCGTGCCCTCGAACTTGCCGAGCAGGTTGGAGACGCGCTTGTTGGCGGCGGCCAGGGCTTCGGCCTCGGGCAGGCGGCGGAAGGCCTGCACGGCCTGGACGCGCTGATCGAAGTCCAGCGCCGAAGCCGGGCGCAGGGCCCGCACGGCCAGGTAGGCGGCGGTGTCGACGCCTTCGTCCTCGTAGCGGGCACGCAGCCGGTCGAAGACGAAGTCCAGCACCTGCTCCTGCAGCCCCGCGGCCTTGACCCGCTCGCCGTAACCGGCGATGGCGAAGGCGACGGCGGCCGGCAGATCCAGCTCCAGGCCCTTCTCGATAAGGATGCGCAGCACCCCCAGGGCCTGGCGCCGCAGGGCGAAGGGGTCCTTGCTGCCGGTGGGCAGCATGCCGATGCCAAAGATGCCGACCAGGGTGTCGAGCTTGTCGGCCAGGGCCACGGCGGCACCGGTCAGGGTCTGCGGCAATTCGGCGCCGGCGCCGCGCGGCATGTACTGCTCGTTGAGCGCCAGGGCCACATCGTCGGCCTCGCCGCCCTTCTTGGCGTAGTAGTAGCCGGCGATGCCCTGCATCTCCGGGAATTCGCCGACCATCTCGGTGGCCAGGTCGCACTTGGCGAGCACACCGGCGCGGTGGGCGCGCTCGGCATCACCGCCGATGCGTTCGGCGATAAAGGCGGCCAGGGCGGCGACGCGCTGGGCCTTGTCGTAGACGGTGCCGAGCTGGGCCTGGAAGACCACGTTCTTGAGGCGCTCGTTGAAGCTTTCCAGCGGCTGCTTCTGGTCCTGCTTGAAGAAGAATTCGGCATCGGTGAGACGGGGGCGGACCACCTTCTCGTTGCCGCTGACGATCTGCGCCGGATCCTTGCTCTCCAGATTGGCCACGGTGATGAAGCGCGGCAGGAGCTTGCCCTGGGCGTCCAGCAGGCAGAAGTACTTCTGGTTGTCCTGCATGGTGGTGATCAGGGCTTCCTGGGGGACCTCGAGGAAGCGTTCCTCGAAGGCGCAGACCAGCGGCACCGGCCATTCCACCAGGGCGGTCACCTCGTCCAGCAGCGCGGGCGGCACCACGGCACTGCCCTGCTCCGCCGCGGCCAGTTCGGCCACGCGGGATTCGATCAGCTGGCGGCGCTCGGCGAAGTCGGCCAGCACATGGGCGGCGCGCAGGTCGGCTGCATAGTGGGCCGGCGCGCTGATGCGCACGGCGTCGGGATGGTGGAAGCGATGGCCACGGGACTCACGGCCGGCCCGGCGGGTCAGGATCTCGCAGTCGATGACCTCGTCACCCAGCAGCATCACCAGCCACTGGGTGGGACGCACGAATTCCTCGCGGCGGGCGGCCCAGCGCATGCGCTTGGGAATCGGCAGCTCGGCCAGGGAGGCTTCGACGATGCCGGGCAGCAGGCTGGCCGCCGGTTGACCGGGAATGCTCTGGGAGAATCTCAGCTTGGGACCGCTGCGGTCGATGGCGCTGATGTCGACGCCACACTTGCGGGCGAAGCCCAGGGCCGCCTGGGTCGGCTGGCCATCGGCGCCAAAGGCGGCCTGGAGCGGCGGGCCGTCCAGGTTGACGCTACGCTCGGGCTGCTGGGTCTGCAGGGCTTCGACCAGCACCGCCAGACGGCGCGGCGCGGCATAGGCGCGGGCGCCGGCATAGCCGAGACCGGCCTGCTTGAGGCCCTTCTCGATGCCGGCGAGAAAGCTGTCGCCAAGGGTCTTGAGCGCCTTGGGTGGCAGTTCTTCGGTACCCAGTTCGACCAGGAAATCCAGAGTGGTGCTCATCATTCGCCCTCCTTGAGCAGCGCCTGGACATCGTCGCGACCCAGGACCTCGTCACGCAGCGCGGGGCTGGCCAGCGGGAAGCCCAGCCGGGCCCGGGCCTTGAAGTAGCCCTGGGCGACGCTGCGCGCCAGGGTGCGCACGCGCAGGATGTAGCGCTGGCGCTCGGTCACCGAGATGGCCCGGCGGGCGTCCAGCAGGTTGAAGGTGTGGGAGGCCTTGAGCACCATCTCGTAGGTGGGCAGCGGCAGGTCCAGGGCGATCAGGCGATTGGCCTCGGACTCGTAGAAGTCGAACAGTTCGAACAGCTTGGGCACATTGGCGTGCTCGAAGTTGTAGGTGCTCTGCTCCACCTCGTTCTGGTGGAAGACGTCGCCGTAGGTCACGGTGCCGAAGGGGCCGTCGGCCCAGATCAGGTCATAGACCGAATCCACGCCCTGCAGGTACATGGCCAGGCGCTCCAGGCCATAGGTGATCTCGCCGGTCACCGGATAGCACTCGAGACCGCCGGCCTGCTGGAAGTAGGTGAACTGGGTGACTTCCATGCCGTTGAGCCAGACTTCCCAGCCCAGACCCCAGGCGCCCAGGGTGGGCGATTCCCAGTTGTCCTCGACGAAGCGCACGTCGTGCACCAGCGGATCCAGGCCGATGGCGGCCAGGGAGCCGAGGTAGAGCTCCTGGAAGTTGTCCGGATTGGGCTTCAAGACCACCTGGAACTGGTAGTAGTGCTGCAGGCGATTGGGGTTCTCGCCGTAGCGGCCGTCGGTGGGGCGGCGGCTGGGCTGCACATAGGCGGCGTTCCAGGTCTCGGGACCGATGGCGCGCAGGAAGGTGGCGGTGTGGAAGGTACCGGCGCCGACTTCCATGTCATAGGGCTGGAGTACCACGCAGCCCTGCTCGGCCCAGTATTGCTGCAAGGCCAGGATCAAGTCTTGGAAGGTGCGCACGGTGGGCTTGGACTGGCTCACGAAAAATACCCGTTCGGCTGCGACGAAAAGCCGGGGAGTATAGCCGAAAGCCGGGAGGGACCGCATGGGCTCGTAGGGCTGCCCGGCGGTATTTGGCGGGGATGGCCGGCTGCGCGCTTTATCGCGGCCATGGGCCGCTCCTACAGATACGGGTTGGCCTGTAGGAGCGGCCCATGGCCGCGATAAAGGTAGCTGCTCCTACGGTAGCAGCGCCTGCGGCCTGTTAGAAACGTGCGTTCAGAGCATTCGCCATGCTACCCATTCCAGAGGCGGTTATGACTCGCCTCCGCTGTCGGGCAATTGCGCTAAGGTGAGGCCTTCCCTCCTCGACCGAGTCTTCGCCATGCCGCGTTGCTTCTGGTGCACCGCCGATCCGTTGTACATCGAGTATCACGACCACGAGTGGGGCGTGCCCCAGCGCGATCCGGCGGTGCTCTTCGAATTCCTCCTGCTGGAGGGCTTCCAGGCCGGACTGTCGTGGATCACCGTGCTGAAGAAGCGCGAGCGCTATCGTCAGGTGCTGCATGGCTTCGATCCCAGGCGCCTGGCGCAACTGAGCGATGCCGAGATCGCGGTGCTGATGCAGGACCCGGGCATCATCCGCAATGGCGCCAAGCTGCGCGCCGCTCGTCAGAATGCCCAGGCCTGGTTGCGCCTCGAAGACCCTGCCGGCTGGCTGTGGTCCTTTGTCGGCGGTACTCCGCGCATCAATCGTTTCCGTGATCGTAGCGAGGTGCCGGCGATCACCCCGGAAGCCGAGGCCATGAGCAAGGCGCTCAAGCGGGCCGGTTTCACCTTTGTCGGGCCGACCATCTGCTATGCCTTCATGCAGGCCATGGGCCTGGTCATGGACCATACCCTCGACTGCGACCGCCATGGCGAATTGGCGTCTGCGTCGGCAGAGCTGCAGGAAAAGTCGAATGTATAGCTGCCAGTTGGCGCGAACCTTACGCTTTCTTAACGTTTCCGGGGTCTGTAGACGGTAAACTGTCGGGGCATTCAGACAGGAGCCCCTCTTTTGGAAAGATTCAAAGGCGCGCTGATGATCGCCTTCCTGCGCCTTTTCGCCCTGCTGCCCTGGCCGCTGGTGCAGCGCCTGGGTGGATTCATCGGCTGGTGCATGTGGAAGCTGCCGACCCGCGCCAGCAAGGTCACCCGCATCAACCTCGCCCACTGTTTTCCCGAACTCGATGCCGCCGGTCTGGAGCGACTGTCGCGCGAGTGCCTGCGCGGCATCGGCAAGACCCTGACCGAAAGCGCCTGCGCCTGGATCTGGTCGCCGAAGCGTTCCTTGCGCCTGGTGCGCGAGGTGGAAGGGATGGACGTCCTGCAGGAAGCCCTGGCCTCCGGCGATGGCGTGGTGGGCATCACCAGCCACCTGGGCAACTGGGAGTTGCTCAACCACTTCTACTGCTCCCACGCCAAGCCGATCATCTTCTACCGGCCGCCGAAGCTCAAGGCGGTGGACGAGCTGCTCAAGCGCCAGCGGGTACAGCTGGGCAATCGGGTGGCGCCCTCCACCCCGGAAGGCATCATCAGCGTGATCAAGGAAGTCCGGCGCGGCGGCGCCGTGGGCATTCCGGCGGATCCCGAGCCGAGTCGCAGCGCCGGCCTCTTCGTGCCCTTCCTCGGCACCACCGCCCTGACCAGCAAGTTCGTGCCCTCGCTGCTGGCGCGCGGCAAGGCCCGTGGGGTGTTCTTCCATGCCGTGCGCCTGGCGGACGGCAGCGGCTACAAGGTGATCCTGGAAGCGGCGCCGCCGGCCATGTACGACCCGGATCCGGAGGTCTCGGTGGCCGCCATGAGCGAGGTGCTGGCCGGCTACGTGCGGCGCTATCCGACCCAGTACATGTGGAGCATGAAGAGGTTCAAGAATCGCCCGGATGGCGAGGAGAAGTGGTACTGAGGTCTAGCGCCCGGGTCCTGCCCGGGCGCTGAGGGGCAGGCGGTGGTCCTATGACCTATCGCTCGGCGCTTCGCCAGCACCGTTCGGTCGGTGCGCGGCTGACAGGCGCCGGGCTTTGCCGGAAGCTGCCAGGACCTCAAGGGAGCGCCTAAGCCAGGGAGTCAGGCGATGAATTCGCGCGATCAGCGCCAGCATACCCGTACCCCGCTCAAGTGCCGGCTATGGATCGCCTATCCGGATGGCGAGATCGTCGGCGAGACCCGCGACCTGTCCGATGGCGGCGTCTATGTGGTGCACCCCGAGCTGACCCGGCTGCCGCAGGGCACCCGCGTGGTCGGCCAGGTGCTCGATCTGCCGATCGAAGCGCCCAAGGTGACCATGGAAGTCATGCGCACCGACGGTGACGGCGCGGGCCTCAGATTCCTGCGCGATCAGGACTGAGCGCGGCGCGCCAGGCGCTTGAGAAACACCGTCATCTCCTTTTCCGCCTGCTTGTCGCCCCTGGCCTGCGCCGCCTGCAGGCCCTGGGTCCAGGCCGCCTCGGCGCTGGCCAGGTCGGCACTCCCCTCATGGGCCTTGCCTAGCAGCTTCCAGGCCGCCGAATAGGTCGGATCGAATTCGACGCAGCGCGCCAGGTGCTCGATCGCCCGCGCCGGCTCTCCGGCATCCAGATAGCCCTTGCCCAGACCGAATCTGAGCAGGGCGTTGTCCTGGCCGCGGGCGAGCATCTTTTCCAGGGATTCGAGCATGGCGAGGTCTCCTACTTGGCTATCTTGATCAGCTTGCAGTAATAGAAGCCGTCATGGCCGTCGGGCTGCGGCAGGAGCTGGCGACCATGGGGCTGGGCAAGGCCCCAGGTAGCGGGGATGTCCAGTTCGCGGGCGCCGGGGGTGCGGGCGAGAAAGGCGGCGAGGTTGCTGCTGTTTTCTTCCGGTAGCACCGAACAGGTGGCATAGACCAGGATGCCGCCCACCTCCAGCGTCGGCCAGAGGGCGTCCAGCAATTCGCCCTGCAGCTGCACCAGGGGCGCTATGTCGCTGGCCTGGCGGGTCAGCTTGATGTCCGGATGGCGGCGGATCACCCCGGTGGCGCTGCAGGGGGCGTCCAGCAGGATGCGCTGGAAGGGCGTGCCGTCCCACCAGTCGGCCACGGCACGGCCATCGGCAGCCAGGGTGCGCGCGGTGAGGCCCAGACGCGCCAGATTCTGCTCGACCCGCTGCAGGCGGCCGGCATCGGCGTCCAGCGCCACCACCTCGGCCAGCCCCGGCTCACGTTCCAGCAGATGGCAGGTCTTGCCCCCGGGCGCGGCGCAGGCGTCCAGCACCCGCTGGCCGGGCGCCAGTTCCAGCAATTCGGCCGCCAGCTGCGCGGCTTCGTCCTGCACGCTCAAACGACCCGCGGCGAAGCCCGGTAGGGCGGTGACGTCCTGGGGCTGCAGCAGGCGGATGCCGTCGGCGCTGAAGGCGCAGGGCACGGCGTTGATACCGGCGGCGGCCAGCTCGGCCAGATAGGCATCGCGACTGCCCTGGCGGCGATTGACCCTGAGGATCAGCGGCGGGTGCAGGTTGTTGGCCGTGGCGATGGCCTCCCAGTGCTCGGGCCAGCGCGCCTTGAGGGCTTTCTGCAACCAGCGCGGATGGGCCAGGCGCGCCGCCGGGTCATGCTCCAGGGCCGGCAGCAGGCTGTCGTATTCACGCTGGGCGCGGCGCAGCACGGCGTTGAGCAGGCCCTTGGCCGAGGATTTCTTCAGCTTGTCGACGCAGCCCACCGTCTCGCCGATGGCGGCGTGGGCGGGGATGCGCGTGTGGAACAGCTGGTAGAGCCCGATCAGCAGCAGGGCTTCTAGATCGCGGTCGCCGGCCTTGAAGGGTTTATCCATGAGCTTTTCCGCCAGCAGCGACAGGCGCGGCTGCCAGCGGGCGGTGCCGAAGGCCAGATCCTGGGCCAGGGCGCGGTCACGCGGATCGACCTTGGCCAGTTGCTCGGGCAGGCTGCTGCCGAGGGAGGCGCGGCCAGCGAGGACCGCCGCCAGGGCGCGGGTAGCTGCCAGCCGCGGATTCATAGACCCAGCACCTGACCGGGGGCGAAGCGCTCGCGACGGGCGTTGTAGAGATCGGCGAAGCCCAGCGGCTTGCCCCCGGGCAGCTGCAGCCGGGTCAGGCGCAGGGCGCCTTCGCCGCAGGCGACCAGCAGGCCGGAGCGATCGGCATCCAGCACCATGCCGGGAACGCCCTGGCCTGCGGCCAGCTCCGCGGCCCAGACCTTGAGGGGTTCGCCGGCCAGGGCGGTGTGGCACAGCGGCCAGGGATCGAAGGCGCGGATACGGCGCTCCAGTTCCACCGCCGGACGGCCCCAGTCCAGCCGGGCCTCGTCCTTGTTGAGCTTGTGCGCATAGGTGGCCAGGTCATCGTCCTGCACCTCGCCCGCCAGGCTGCCGTCGGCCAGACCCGGCAGCGCCTGGACCACGGCGGCGGCGCCCAGGCTGGCCAGGCGATCGTGCAGGCTGCCGCCGGTATCGTCGGCGGTCAGCGGTGTGCTCACCTTGCTCAGCATGGGACCGGTATCCAGACCGGCTTCCATGCGCATCACGGTGACCCCGGATTCGGCATCGCCGGCCTCCAGGGCGCGCTGGATGGGCGCCGCGCCGCGCCAGCGCGGCAGCAGCGAGGCATGGCTGTTGATGCAGCCCAGGCGCGGGATGTCGAGCACCGCCTGGGGCAGGATCAGGCCGTAGGCCACCACCACCAGCAGATCGGGTTCCAGCGCCGCCAGGGTGGCCTGGGCCGCGGGATCGCGCAGGGTCGGCGGCTGCTGCACGGGAATGCCGTGGCTCAGCGCCAGCTGCTTGACCGGACTCATGGCCAGTTTCTGGCCACGCCCGGCGGGGCGATCCGGCTGGGTATAGACAGCGGCGATGGGATAACCGGCATCGATCAGCGCCTGCAGGTGCACGGCGGCGAATTCCGGGGTTCCGGCGAAGACGAGGCGAAGGGATCTGGACATGGCGGACCTGGCGGAAAGGGCGAGCGGCGGACGCCGAAGACGCCGTCCGCCAGGGCGATCAGGCCTTGTGGCGCTGCTGCTTTTCGAGCTTTTTCTTGATGCGATCGCGCTTGAGCGGCGACAGGTAGTCGACGAACAGCTTGCCGTCGAGGTGATCGATCTCGTGCTGGATGCACACCGCCAGCAGGCCGTCGCATTCCAGCTCGAAGGGCTTGCCGTCGCGATCCAGGGCCTTGACCCGGACGCGCTCGGGGCGGCAGACCTTTTCGTAGAAGCCGGGAATCGACAGGCAGCCTTCCTGATACTCGCCCAGTTCCTGGGTGAGCGGCTCGGCCTCGGGATTGATGAAGACCAGCGGCTCGCTCTTGTCTTCGCTGACGTCGATCACCACCAGGCGGCGATGCACGTTGACCTGGGTGGCGGCCAGACCGATGCCGGGCGCTTCGTACATGGTCTCGAACATGTCGTCGATGGTCTGGCGCAGGGCGTCGTCCACCGTGTCGATGGGCTTGGCGACGGTGCGCAGGCGGGGATCGGGGAATTCGAGGATGTCTAGGATCGCCATGGCGTTGAGGGCACTTGTGGAATACAGTCAAGGGGCGCTGCTAAGATGCCGCAGCGTTGTTTCCACCCGGCTCGGGCTGGTCCCGAGTGGTGGATGACGTCGGTCGACGGGGATGAGCGCCTGCGCTGCCCGGTGCCGACAAAAGTGGCGATCAGGGCACGACTGGGGCGATTCCCCGACGTTTGCGTGAAGACGGTTCTTCAAGGCCAAGAGTGTAAAGGGATTCGACGCATGAGGAAATCTTTGTTCGCCCTGCTGCTGGTTGCAGGGGGCGCCCTGCAGTCGGCGTACGCAGCGGTCACCCTGCGTCAGGATCACCCGGAAAGCTACACCGTGGTTCGCGGCGATACCCTCTGGGACATCTCCGCCAGATTCCTCAGCAAACCCTGGGAATGGCCGGAGATCTGGCAGGCCAATCCGCAGATCAAGAATCCCCATCTCATCTATCCCGGCGACACCCTGGTGCTGAGCTATGTCGACGGTCAGCCGCGCCTGCAGCTCAACCGCGGCGCCTCGCGCGGCACGGTCAAGCTGTCGCCCACGGTGCGCAGCACCCCCATCGCCGAAGCCATCCCGGCCATTCCGCTGGAAGCGGTCAACAGCTTCCTCCTGCAGAATCGCGCCATCGATTCGGCCGAACAGTTCCAGGCGGCGCCCTATGTGGTGGCCGGCAACGCCGAACGGGTGGTGAGCGGCGCCGGCGATCGCATCTATGTGCGCGGCAAGCTGCAGCCGGGGGTCTCGGCCTACGGCATCTACCGCCAGGGCAAGACCTATGTCGATCCCAAGACCGGCGCCTTCCTCGGCATCAATGGCGACTTCATCGGCAGCGCCGATCTGGTCGCCCAGGAGGGCGACATCGCCACCCTGCGCCTGACGCGCACCACCCAGGAAGTGCGCCTGGGCGACCGGCTGTTCCCCACCGAGGAGCGGCTGGTGAACTCCACCTTCATGCCCAGCGCCCCGGCCCGTGACATCAATGGCCTGATCCTCGATGTGCCGCGTGGCGTCACCCAGGTCGGCCAGTTCGATGTGGTGACCCTCAACAAGGGCGCTCGTGACGGCCTGGCCGAGGGCAACGTGCTGGCGGTCTACAAGACCGGCGAGACGGTGCGTGATCGCATCACCGGCGAGCTGGTGAAGATCCCCGACGAGCGCGCCGGCCTGCTGATGGTCTTTCGCACCTACGACAAGATCAGCTACGGCCTGATCCTGACCGCCACCCGCCAGCTGGCGATCATGGACAAGGTGCGCAACCCCTAATCCCCTCCCGGGTCGCCAGGACGGCGACCGGCCACCCTCAAGGACGACACCATGGCCAGCTTCTCCCCTGCCGAGCTGGACGCTCGGCTGCGCCTGCACGCACTCCCCGAACTCGGCGCCGTGCGCCAGCGCCTGCTGCTGGACGCCTTCGGCAGCGCCAGCGCCGCCCTCAGTGCCCCGGCCTCCGCCTGGCGCGCCCTGCGCCTGCCGGCGGTGGCCGCAGAGGCCCGCCGCAGTCCCGCCACCCGCGAACGGGTCGACCAGGCCCTTGCCTGGCTGGACGGCCCCGAACGCCACCTGCTCTGCCTGGGCGACGAGCGCTATCCGGCGCTGCTCGCCGAGATCGCCGATCCACCCCCGCTGCTGTTCGTCGAAGGACGGGTCGGGTTGCTCGAACGACCGCAACTGGCCCTGGTCGGCAGTCGTCAGGCCAGCGCCCAGGGGCTGGACAATGCCCGGCGTTTCGCCCACAGCCTGGCCGCGGCCGGCTTCTGCATCACCAGTGGCCTGGCGCTTGGCATCGATGGCGCGGCGCACCAGGGCGCCCTGGAGGCCGGCGGCGGCACGGTCGCCGTGCTCGGCACCGGCCTGCGGCAGCTCTATCCGCGCCGGCACCTGGGGCTCGCCCGGCGCCTGCTGGCCGAGGGCGGCGTGCTGGTCTCGGAGTTGCCACTGGACTGCACGCCCCAGGCCGCCAACTTTCCACGGCGCAACCGGATCATCAGCGGTCTCAGCCTGGGTACCCTGGTGGTGGAGGCCAGTCCTTCCAGCGGTTCGCTGATCACCGCGCGCCTGGCCGCCGAGCAGGGCCGCGAGGTGTTCGCCCTGCCCGGCTCCATCCATCATCCCGGGGCTCGCGGCTGTCACCAGCTGATCCGCGAGGGCGCGCAGCTGGTGGAAGGCGTGGAACACATCCTCGAAGCCCTGCAGGGCTGGCGCAGCCTGGCCCCGCTCGCTACCACCGCGGCGGTCGAGGAGCATCCCCTGTTGCGCCAGCTGGCCGCCGGACCGCTCAACAGCGAAGAACTGGCGCGGCTCTGCGAGCTGTCGCTGCCGGAGGTGCTGGTCCAGCTGACCGAGCTGGAGCTGGAAGGCCGGATCGTGGCGCAGCAGGGCAGCTGGTGTCGCCTCGGCTAGCGGGGGATGACTGGCATCGGCGGCGCGCTCGGGTAGACTTCAGGGATTTGGCGGAGGCAAGGCGATGCACAACAGCTGGCGAGTGCGGCAGGCGGCGCGAATCGTGCGCGAGGGGGGCGTCCTGGCCTACCCCACCGAGGCCGTCTGGGGCCTGGGCTGCGATCCCTGGGATCAGGCCGCGGTCTATCGCCTGCTGATGCTCAAGCGGAGGCCCATGGAAAAGGGTCTGATCCTGGTGGCCGACAACATCCGCCAGTTCGACTTCCTGCTGCACGATCTGCCGGAAGAGTCCCTGGCCAAGCTGGCCAGCACCTGGCCGGGGCCCAACACCTGGCTGGTGCCGCACCACAATCGCCTGCCCGGCTGGGTGACCGGCGCCCACGCCACCGTGGCATTGCGAGTCTCCGAGCATCCCCTGGTGGGCGAACTCTGCGCCCTGACCGGGCCGCTGATCTCCACCTCGGCCAATCCCGCCGGTCGCCCGGCCGCCCGCACGCGGTTGCGGGTTCAGCAATACTTTCCCAAGGGCCTCGACGGCATCCTCACGGGTGAACTGGGCGGGCGCAAAAATCCCAGCGTGATTCGCGACCTGGTGACCGGCAAGGTCTTCCGACCCTAGGTCAGTCCAGCAGCTGGCGCAGCAACCGCGCCAGGGCATCGATCTGGAACGGCTTGGCCAGCGAGGGCTCGCCGTTCGGCGTCGGGCGCTCGGCGTGACCGCTGACGAACAGCACCGGCAGCTCCGGCCAGCGCTCGCGCAGGCGCCCTGCCAGCTCGGCGCCATCGAGATCCGGCAGGCCGAGATCGGTGATCAGCAGGTCACAGGGCAGGTCGCCGTCGACCAGGGTGAGCGCCGCCGAGGCACTGGCCGCGGTGCGCACGCGATAGCCCAGCTCGGTGAGCATCTCGCGCAGCAGCAGCCGCACCGAGACATCGTCTTCCACCAGCAGCAGGCGTTCGCCCCGACTCTGGGCGATGGCCGCCTGGGGCGTCGCGCTCGCCGCCGGCCGCTCGGGCTGGGCACAGGGCAGCCAGAGACTGACCCGGGTGCCACTGCCCAATTCGCTCTCCAGGGTCACGTGGCCACCGGACTGCTTGATGAAGCCATAGAGCATCGACAGGCCCAGGCCGGTGCCCTGGCCGATGGGCTTGGTGGTGAAGAAGGGATCGAAGGCGCGGTCCACCACCTCGGCGGGCATGCCGCTGCCGGTGTCGGCGATGGTCAGACGCACATAGTCGCCCGGCGGCAGGTCGTGTTCGGCGGCCAGGTCGGTGAGGTGATCGAGGGCGGTTTCCAGGGTCAGCTGGCCGCCCTCGGGCATGGCGTCGCGGGCGTTGATCACCAGATTCAGCAGGGCGTTTTCCAGCTGGTTGGTGTCGGTACGCGCCGGCGGTAGTTGCAGCGCGAGGCTGCTGCGCAGGCTGATGCGCTCGCCCAGGGTGCGCTGGAAGAGTTCTTCCAGGGACAGGATCAGGTCGTTGACGTCCACCGGCCGCGGGTCGAGGGTCTGCCGGCGCGCGAAGGCCAGCAGGCGATGGGTCAGGGCCGCGGCGCGGGTGGCGGATTGCTCGGCGGTGTCCAGGTAGCGTTGCAGGTTGTCGTGACGACCCTGGTCGAGACGCCGGCGCAGCAACTCCAGGGAACCGCTGATACCGGTGAGCAGGTTGTTGAAGTCGTGGGCGATGCCACCGGTGAGATGGCCGATGGCTTCCATCTTCTGCGCCTGGCGCAGGGCCGCTTCGGCATTCTGCAGGGCCAGGGCGGCATCGTGCTCGACGGTGACGTCGCGGCCGAAGACATAGATGCGTCCGTCGTGATCGGCGGTGGCCTTCCACATCATGTGGCGCCAGGCGCCGTCGCGGGTGCGCAGGCGCCCGGGCAGATCGCTGAGCACCTCGCCGTGGCGCAGGGCGGCCAGGCGCGGAAACACCGGCGGATCGTCCGGATGCTCCAGCGAGGTCGGCGGCTGGTGGCGCAATTCCTCGTCGTCCCAGCCCAGGGTGCGGCCCCAGGCGGGATTGCGGCTGAGCCAGCGTTGTCCCTGGATGACGCCGAGCAGGTCGTCGGCCACGCGCCACATGCGGTCACGCTCGACGGTGCGCTCGTGGACTCGCTGTTCCAGCAATTCGGCCAGGCGCCGCAGGCGGTGCTCGGCCATGCGGATCTCGCTGACGTCGGTGTGCACGCCCACCCATTCGCAGACCACGCCGTTCTCCCGCACCGGCAGGGCGCGCACGCTGAAGGTGCGCCACTGGCCGTCGCGACAGCGCAGGCGGTGTTCGTCGTGGAAGTCCACCTGCTGCTGCACCGCCAGGCGCCATCGACGCAGGGTGCGGGATGAGTCTTCGGGATGCAGGGCATCGGCCCAGCCGTCCTGCTGATACTGGGCATAGCTCTGCCCGGTCAGGGTGCTCCAGGCGAGTTGTTCGCCGAGCAGATGGCCCTGGGCATTGGTGGTCCAGACCACCCCCTGCACCGCCTCCACGGCATTGCGGAAGCGCTGGTTGGACAGGTGCAGCGCGGCTTCGGCCTGCTTGCGCTGGGTGAGATCGACCACCACCAGGCTTACCGACAGTTCCTGGCCGATTTCCGATTGCAGCGGCGAGCCATGCAGACTGACCCAGACCACCGAACCGTCGGGGCGCAGGAAGCGCTGGTCCAGCTTGAAGCTGTCGCCGCGCTCGCGCAGGGTGTCGAGATGGCGCTCCAGGACGGCCCGATCCTCGGGATGGGTCTGGGCCTGCAGGGTCTGCTCCAGCACCCCCACCTCGTTGCGATCGAGCAATTCGCAATAGCGTCGATTGACGAGCAGGATGCGCCCGCGGGCGTCGGTCTGGCAGATGCCGACCGCCGCCTGGTTGATCAGGCTGGCCAGGCGCGCGCTGTGTTCGCGCAGGGCGGTTTCCGCATCGACTCGCTGCTGGACGTCATCGAACAGGGTGACCGAGGCGATCACCTCGCCGGTGGCCGAGCGGACCGGTGCGCTGGATACTTCCAGCAGCCGGATGCTGCCGTCGGGTCGCCGATAGCGCATCAACTCGGGCGCCACCGCCTGGCCGCTGCGCAGCACCCGTACCGTGGGATAGTCGTCCACCGCATAGGGCTGGCCATTGGCGTGCAGGGCGCCAATGGCGCCATAGCGCTCGTCCAGCGTCTCGCCGGCCGGACGCTTGCCGAGGAGGATGTCGACCCGGTCGTTGAGCATCACCGCTTCTTCGCTGCCGGCCTCGGTGATGGAGATGCCCAGGGGTGCCTGCTGCAGCACGCTGGCCAACAGGCCCTGTTCCAGCGACAGGCGCCGTTCGAGGTGTCGGGCCTGATCCTGGGTCTGCTGCCGCACCAGCAGGGCACCCAGCAGCAGGGCCAACTGATCCAGCAGCAGCCGGGTGTCCGCCTCGACGGCGCTGCCCAGCTGCAGATAGCCCAGGGGCTGAGTGGCCGGGCCGAATGGGATGAGCAACTGACCCGCCGGCGGACTGCCGGCCTCGGCCACGGACAGCAGCCGCGCCTGGGGATCGTCGGTCAGGTCGCGCAGGGCCTGGGTGGCGCACAGCCGCAGGGCGGCGAGATCCGTGGTGCCGCTGAGACGCCGTGACCATTCGCCGAGCGCCTGCAGGCGTTGCGGCAGGTCGCGCTCGGCGCTGCGCCGGGCGGCGAACCGGGCCCGGCTCGCCGGGGCCTGCCAGACGTGCAGCAGCCAGCCCACGGGGACATCCGCCCGGCGCAGCGGCACCAGGTGCAGGTCGAGGCGTACCAGGTGACCGTCGCGGTGGCGCAGGCCCTGGGTCTGGCAGCGTTCGAGGGCAGTCAGCCAGCCGTCGGCCGGCGGCTCGGGGAGCAGCAGGCCGACGATGGATTCACCGAGCCAGTCCTGCGCCGTCCAGCCCAGCAGCCGGGCGACGGCCGGGCACCACTGCCCGATCCGCCCGTCGGCGGTCAGGGTGATCAGCGCCGTGTCCGTGGCGGTGTCGAGCAGGCTGGCGAGGGGGCTGGAGATAGGCATGACAAGGGCAGCGATCCGGCCGATTCTTGAAAGAACGTCAAGGCCGTGACGACCTGACTGTCCGACATAGACCGGCGTTTACCCCCGTCGTGCCGCCTGGCTGCGGGAAACTTAATGGCCGTCACGATTTCCCGGCCAGGCGTGCGGGCGTTTTGCCTCAGGGCAGCAGGATGGTCGAGCCGCTGGTCTCGCGACCCGACAGCGCCCGATGCGCCTCCTGCACCTCGGCCAGTGGATAGCGCCGACCGATGTCCACCTGGATACGGCCATCGGTGATCAGCTCGAACAGCTGATCGGCCATGTCCTGCAGGGCCTCGGGCGAGGCGGCGTAGGTGGCCAGGGTCGGCCGGGTGACATAGAGCGAGCCTTTCTGCGAGAGGATCCCCAGGTTGACCCCGGTGACCGCGCCGGAGGCGTTGCCGAAGCTGACCATCAGGCCGCGGGGCGCCAGACAGTCCAGCGACATCTCCCAGGTGTCCTTGCCGACGCCGTCGTAGACCACCGGCACCTTGGCCCCGTCGGTCAATTCGCGGACCCGTGCCGGGACGTCTTCTTGGCGATAGTCGATCACCGCCCAGGCGCCCAGCGCCTTGGCCTTTTCCAGCTTTTCCGGCGAGCCGGCGGTACCGATCAGGCGCACGCCCAGGGCCTTGGCCCACTGGCAGGCCAGGGAGCCGACGCCGCCGGCCGCGGCATGGAACAGCACGGTGTCGCCGGCCTGCAGCGGATAGGTCTGGCGCAGCAGGTACTGCACCGTCAGCCCCTTGAGCATGACCGCGGCGCCCTGCTCGAAGGACACCGCTTCCGGCAGGTGCACCAGATGCCGCTCGGGCAGCACATGGACCTCGGCATAGGCGCCCAGCGGGCCGGTGGCATAGGCCACGCGGTCGCCGGCCTTGAAGCGGGTGACCGCACTGCCGACCGCTTCCACCACCCCGGCGCCCTCGGTGCCCAGGCCGGAGGGCAGCGACGGCGGCGGATAGAGGCCGCTGCGGTAGTAGGTCTCGATGAAGTTGAGGCCGATGGCATGGTTGCGCACCTGCACCTCGTCGGGGCCGGGCGCGGCGGGTTCGAAATCCACAAGTTCGAGTACTTCGGGACCACCGGTGCGGCTGAACTGGATGCGCTGGGCCATGCTTGAGTATCTCCTGGTTGGAGCCCTTGGCCGGGCTCTCTTGGGGTGAGCCTTCATCCAAGCCGCAACCGCGGGCCGCGTCAACCGGTCGGATACGGGTGTTATGCTCTCCGCCCTCCCCGCCTGTTGTGGAAATCCTTGCGATGAATCCCTCCCTGGAGGCCGTCAAGGCCTATCTGCTCGATCTGCAGGAGCGCATCTGCGCCGCACTGGAAGCCGAGGATGGCGCCGCCGCTTTCGTCGAAGACGCCTGGACCCGGCCGACCGGCGGTGGTGGCCGCACCCGGGTGATCGCCGAGGGCGCCCTGCTGGAAAAGGGCGGCGTGAATTTCTCCCATGTGCATGGCGACAGCCTGCCGCCCTCGGCCAGCGCCCATCGCCCGGAACTGGCCGGGCGCAGCTTCGAGGCCATGGGCGTCTCCCTGGTGATGCACCCGCGCAATCCCCATATCCCCACCGCCCATGCCAATGTGCGCTTCTTCCTGGCCGAAAAGCCCGGCGAGGCGCCGGTCTGGTGGTTCGGCGGCGGTCTCGACCTCACCCCCTACTACGGCAACGAGGCCGATTGCGTGCACTGGCACCAGGTCTGCCATGACGCCTGCGCGCCCTTCGGCGCCGACGTCTATCCGCGCTACAAGGCCTGGTGCGACCGCTATTTCCACCTCAAGCACCGTGGCGAGCCGCGCGGCATCGGCGGCCTGTTCTTCGATGACCTGAACGACTGGGACTTCGAGACCTGCTTCGCCTTCCAGCGTGCCATCGGCGATGCCTTCGTCGACGCCTACCTGCCCATCGTCCAGCGTCGCCGCCACCAGCCGTACAGCGAGGCCGAGCGGGAATTCCAGGCCTATCGCCGTGGCCGCTACGTGGAATTCAACCTGGTCTATGACCGCGGTACCCTGTTCGGCCTGCAATCCGGCGGGCGCACCGAGTCCATCCTCATGTCGCTGCCGCCCGAGGTGCGCTGGGGCTATGACTGGAAACCCGTGCCTGGCTCGCCGGAAGCGCGCCTGACCGACTTTTTTCTCACCGACCGCGACTGGCTCGCGCTCGCCCCGACGCCCGCAGGATAGACCCATGGATCGCTACGCCGTCTTCGGCAATCCCATCGCCCACAGCAAGTCGCCGCTGATCCACAGCCTGTTCGCCGACCAGACCGGCCAGCGCCTGCACTACGGGACGCTGCTGGCGCCGCTGGACGGCTTCAGCGAAAGCGCCCGCAGCTTCTTCCAGAGCGGCCTGGGCGCCAATGTCACGGTGCCCTTCAAGGAAGAGGCCTACCAGCTGTGCGATGAACTCACCCCCCGTGCGCGCCGCGCCGGGGCGGTGAACACCCTCAAGCGCCAGGCCAACGGTCGCCTGCTCGGCGACAACACCGACGGCGCCGGCCTGGTGCGGGATCTCACGGTCAACGCCGGTCTGCAGCTGGCCGGTCAGCGCGTCCTGGTGCTGGGCGCCGGCGGCGCCGTGCGCGGCGTGCTGGAGCCCTTGCTGGCCTGCAATCCCGGGCAACTGGTGCTGGCCAATCGCACCGAACTCAAGGCGGTGCAACTGGCGCGCGAATTCGCCGAACTGGGGATGATCGAGGTGGCGGCCTTCTCCACCCTGAGAGCGCCCTTCGACGTCATCATCAACGGCACCTCGGCCAGTCTCGGGGGCGGTCGCCCACCGCTGTCGGAAGCGGTGATCGGTCCACAGACGGTGACCTACGACATGATGTACGGCAAGGACCTCACCCCCTTCAACCGCTGGGCCCTGGACGAGGGTGCCTTCCACACCCTGGACGGCCTGGGGATGCTGGTGGAACAGGCCGCCGAGGCCTTCGAACTCTGGCGCGGCGTGCGCCCCGACAGCGCGCCGGTGCTGGCGGAGTTAAGGCGGCAGCTGGGGTGAGGGGCAAGGCGTGGCTTGTTGGGCGAGGGCCATACTGGACATGCCAAGGCCGCCGTTGCTAGGGGCTCAAATCGCGGCCATGGGCCGCTCCTACGGGATATATAACCGCTGTAGGAGCGGCCCATGGCCGCGATGAGACAGCACAGCAGCGCACGCAGTTAGGAGCAGCCGTATCGGCGGACAGCCATGGCCGCGATTGAGAGTCTTGCTGTGTGGGGTATGGCGAAGCCCGACGGACAGGCGTCAGCCCAACACCTGAGGTTGAACGCCGCGGGATAAAGGAGACACCGGCCAAGCTTGGGCTATACCGAAGCCGATTTCGACCAGCAGAAACACCGCCAGCAAGGGACTGGCGCCTTGGTACAGCGCCCAGGCCTGCCAGAGGGCGAACAGGCCCCTGGCGACGGCATCGTAGCGTCCCAGCAGCAGCGAAGGCTTGGCCAGGCGCAGCACCGCCCAGACGCACACCAGGGAGCCGAGCAGATTGCCCAGCAAAAGGGCTTCCGGCGGGAATGCCGCCAGGGGCGCCAGGCCCAGTGCCTGGCCGAGCTCGTCGAGCTGTCGTAGCAGCCAGGCGAGACTCCAGGGGGTGGCGAAGGGCGCGGTGACCAGCAGATCATAGAGGGCGCTGGCACGGACCAGTCGCAGATAGGGCGCAAGCTTCCACATGGACGGACTTCCTTGAACGAGAGGAAGTCCAGTGTCGACCCTGGAGCAAGGTCCAGGGTCAAGGAGAACGGATGCGTATCGGCACCCTCGCCCAGGCCACCGGCCTGAGTCGCGACACCCTGAGATTCTACGAGCGCCAGGGACTGCTCCAGGCGCGGCGGCGGGCCAACGGCTATCGCGACTATCCGCCCGAAGCCGTGGAATGGCTGGGCTATATCCGCACCGCCCAGCGACTGGGTTTCAGCCTGCAGGAAATCGCCGCCAACCTGAAGGACGTCGAGCGCGCCGCCGATCCGGATGCCTATCTGCAAGAACTGCTGCGCGACAAGCTCAGGGTCATAGAGGCGCGCATCGACGAATTGCAGGCGTTGCGTGGGGTGCTGTATTCGCGCTTGGGTGAAGCCTGTCCGCTGCGGGGGTAGCCGAGCGTTGGGCTTCGCTGCGCTCAAGCCAACCTACCAACTGGAGATGGCCGCCTGCTCTGACAGCCCCTTCTCCCCTTGGGAAAGGGTTGGGTGAGGGCGTACCCGCGCAATGAAGTCACCCGTGGAAAAGGCTGCGCCGTTTTTCACGCTACGGTGCTATTGCGCCAGGTGCCGTTCCAACGAGCTGGGTATAACGGCTGATCGTAATCGGGCCGGCGATGCTGAAGATGGCCGCCTGCTCTGATAGCCCCCTCTCCCCTTGGGAAAGGGTTGGGTGAGGGCGTACCCGCGCAATGAAGTCACCCGTGGAAAAGGCTGCGCCGTTTTCCACGCTACGGTGCTATTGCGCCAGGTGCCGTTCCTACGGGCTGGGTATAACGGCTGATCGTAATCGGGCCGGAGATGCTGGAGATGGCCGCCTGCTCTGATAGCCCCCTCTCCCCTTGGGAGAGGGTTGGGGTGAGGGCGCGCTGTACGCCACGAAGGCACCCGTGGAAAAGGCTGCGCCGTTTTTCACGCTACGGTGCTGCACTCAACCCAACCCGACCAGTTATCGCAACGCTTACGCCCCCTCCTCCCCATACCCCTCGGCCAGGTGCTGGTCCTTGAGCTTCACGTAGTTGCCGGCGCTGTAGGTGAAGAAGGCGCGTTCCTTTTCCTCCAGCGGTCGCACCTGCTTGACCGGGCGACCGACGTAGAGATGGCCGCCTTCCAGCCGCTTGCCCGGCGGGACCAGGCTGCCGGCACCGATCACCACGTCATCCTCCACCACCGCGCCGTCCATGACGATGCTGCCCATGCCCACCAGCACCCGGTCGCCGATCGTGCAGCCGTGCAGGGTCACCTGATGGCCGACGGTGACGTCGTTGCCGATCAGCAGGGGATAGCCGTCCGGGTTGAAGGGGCCGGCGTGGGTGATGTGCAGCACGCTGCCGTCCTGGATACTGGTGCGGGCGCCGATGCGGATGAGGTGCATGTCGCCACGGATCACCGTCAACGGCCATATCGAGCTGTCTGCACCGAGGGTCACGTCGCCGATCACCACCGCGGTGGCGTCGACGAAGGCGCGTTCGCCCAGTTGCGGAGTCTTACCCTGGAAGGTCCTTATGGTCACGATAGATACCTTTTCTCGTCGGAAGGGTCTTGAGACCTATTAGGATGGGCTCCATATATAACTGTCAAAGCCATCGCCCCGAGGGGAACGCCGTGAGCGCCAGCAATCCGCTGCTTCAGTCCCATGACCTGCCGCCCTTTTCCGCCATCAAGCCCGAGCACGTCGAGCCGGCCATCGATACCATCCTGGCCGAGAACCGTGCCGCCCTGGCCAAGCTGCTGGAGACCCAGAAGGAACACCCCACCTGGGCTGGCCTGGTGCTGGCGATGGACGAGCTGAACGATCGCCTGGGCCAGGCCTGGAGCCCCATTGGCCACCTCAACGCCGTGTGCAACAGCACCGAGCTGCGCGCCGCCTACGAGGCCTGCCTGCCCAAGCTGTCGGCCTATTCCACCGAGATCGGTCAGAACAAGGACCTCTTCCAGGCCTATAGCCGCCTGGCCGAGAGCGAGGAAGCCAAGGGCTTCGACGTCGGTCAGAAGACCACCCTGGAACACGCCCTGCGCGACTTCCGCCTGTCCGGCATCGACCTGCCGCCAGCCGAGCAGCAGCGCTATGCCGCCATCCAGGCGCGCAAGTCCGAGCTGGGCAGCAAGTTCTCCAACCAGCTGCTCGACGCGACGCAGGCCTGGACCAAGCACCTCACCGACGAAGCCGCCCTCGCCGGCCTGCCCGAGTCGGCCAAGGCTCAGCTGCAGGCCGCCGCCCAGGCCAAGGAGCTGGACGGCTGGCTGGTGACCCTGGAATTCCCCAGCTACTACGCGGTGATGACCTACGCCGACGACCGCGCCCTGCGTGAAGAGGTCTACGCCGCCTATGCCACCCGCGCCTCCGAACAGGGTCCCAACGCCGGCCAGTTCGACAACGGCCCGGTGATGGAGGAATTGCTCGACCTGCGCCAGGAACTGGCGCGCCTGCTGGGCTACGCCAACTACGCCGAGCTGTCGCTGGCCACCAAGATGGCCGAGAGCAGCGACCAGGTGCTGGGTTTCCTGCGCGACCTCGCCGTGCGCTCCAAGCCCTTCGCCCAGCGCGACCTGGAAGAACTGCGCGCCTTCGCCGCCGAACAGGGCGTGCAGGATCTGCAGAGCTGGGACACCGGCTACTTCGCCGAAAAGCTGCGCCAGCAGCGCTATTCCCTGTCCCAGGAAGAGGTCCGTGCCTGGTTCCCGGTGGACAAGGTGTTGTCCGGCCTGTTCGCCACGGTGCAGAAGCTCTATGGCATCGAGATCGCCGAGTTGCGCGACTTCGAGAAGTGGCATCCGGACGTGCGCCTGTTCGAGATCAAGGAAAACGGCACCTCCATCGGTCGCTTCTATTTCGATCTCTATGCCCGCGCCAACAAGCGTGGCGGCGCCTGGATGGACGGCGCCCGTGACAAGCGCCGCGACGCCCAGGGTCGGCTGATCGATCCGGTGGCCTACCTGGTCTGCAACTTCACTCCGGCCAGCCCCGGCAAGCCGGCGCTGCTGACCCATGACGAGGTGACCACCCTCTTCCACGAATTCGGCCATGGCCTGCACCACCTGCTGACCCGCGTCGAGCATGCCAGCGTCTCCGGCATCAACGGCGTGGCCTGGGATGCGGTGGAGCTGCCCAGCCAGTTCATGGAGAACTGGTGCTGGGAGCCCGAAGGCCTGGCGCTGATCTCCGGTCACTACGAGACCGGCGAGCCGCTGCCCCAGGAGCTGCTGGACAAGATGCTGGCGGCCAAGAACTTCCAGTCCGGCCTGATGATGCTGCGCCAGCTGGAATTCTCGCTGTTCGACTTCGAGCTGCACGCCAGCCACGGCGACGGTCGCAGCGTGCGCGAGGTGCTGGAAGGCATCCGCGACGAGATCTCGGTGGTGCGTCCGCCGGCCTACAACCGCTTCCCCAACAGCTTCGCGCACATCTTTGCCGGTGGTTATGCGGCGGGTTACTACAGCTACAAGTGGGCCGAGGTGCTGTCCGCCGATGCCTTCGCCAAGTTCGAGGAAGAAGGCGTCTTCAACCCCGAAACCGGGCGGGCCTTCCGCGAAGCCATCCTGGCCCGCGGCGGCTCCCAGGCCCCCATGGTGCTGTTCGTCGACTTCCGCGGTCGCGAGCCCAGCATCGACGCCCTGCTCCGCCATTCCGGGCTGAGCGAGGAGGCGGCGTGAGCGAGCCGATCCGCAAGAGGTTCATCGCCGGGGCGGTCTGCCCGGCGTGCCAGGCGCAGGACACCCTGAAGATGTGGACCCAGGAGGGCACGCCTCATCGCGAGTGTGTCTCCTGCGGCTACAGCGACACCCTGGACGAGCGCGGCAATTCGGTCCCCAAGGAATTGCCGACGCGAGTCAATATCAGTGCGCTCAAGCCCAAGAAGCCCGATCCCAAGGTGCAGGCCGTGCAGTTCTTTCCCAATCCCAAGCTGAAGAAGCCGGATTAGGCAGCGGTGACCTTCGACAAGACCGCGCCCGGGATCACCCGGGCGCGGTCTTGTTGTTTTTGGGTTGAGTGAAATCGATCCGTATAGGGCTTCTGTAGCGATGAAAACAGGCATCAGCGCAGGGGGTCTCAAGCTTTATCCACAAAAAGCGGATTCGATAGCCAGCCGATCATCTTTTTAATCCATTGATACTAAAGGCTTTTTATTTGGACCCTGGCTGAGATTAGGGATTTCTCAGGAAGTTATACCGATTTTATCCCCGATTTATCCACAGGCTGCGCGTCCGTGAATGACCCGGGAGTCTTTTTCCGCGATCGGACTCCAAGGGGATAACCGATACCCTCGTCCCCCATGAGGAAAGCCCTCCATGCGTACCCTCCTCGCTGCTGCAGCCTTCTGTCTGACCGGTAACCTGGCCCTGGCCGCGCCGCCGGATCACGAACCTGGCGGGCCCAAGGGGCCGCACGGGCCGGGCTGGCAGGAACAGGGTGATCCCAAGGGCCAGGGACCCGGTCCCAGGGCGCATGGCCAGGGTCGTCCGGGTGCCGGACCGGCCGCCGGCGGGCCGCCCGATCTGGGACCGGCGCGGGAGCGCATCAAGGCGCTGCGAGGGCAGATCGGCCGTGGGGGTGATCTGCCGCCAGGTCTGCGTCTGGAGCGTGGGCGTCCTCTGCCACCCGGCTACGGCCGCCCCCTGCCCCCGGGCATCGCCCGCCAGTTGCCTGACTATCCCGGCTACGAATGGCGACGCCTGGGTACCGACATGGTGCTGGTCGCCGTGGGCACCGGACTCGTCTACGCCATCCTGCAGGGCGTGCTGGACTAGCCCGGGCAATTCTTTTGCCGGCAGCCCGCGGGCACCGCCGAGTTCACCACAGGCTCTGGCACGGGCTCCCGGGGCCGGCCGCTCGGGCGTGGCCCGCCGGCGCGCCGGCGCAGGCGATAAATGGCGAAATCCCTCTGGCACAGTGCCAGCCCGGATTTCAGTAGAATAGCCGCCGCGCGCGGCCGCCTTCCGCCTCCAGACGGTAGGGAAACCGGGCCGCTTCGCATCGGTCTCAACGCCCATCGCTCGCCAAGGATTTCCCATGAGAGCTCTGCCCCGTCTGCTGCCGCTGGCCCTGTTCGCCCTGCTCGTGGGGCACAACGCCCCGGCCCGCGCCGAACCCGGTCTATTCAATCTGCTGGTCGGCAGCTACACCGCGGGCAGCAGCCAGGGGTTGTATGTCTATCGCTTCAACAGTCGCAATGGTCAGATCGATGGCCCGCTGCGCATCGTCAAGGCGTCCAATCCCTCGTTTCTGACCCTGTCTCGCGATGGCCGGACCCTGTTCGCCGTCAACGAGAACGGTCGGGGTTCGAGCGGCGATACCATTGGCCGGGTCACCTCCTATCGCTTCGAACCGGGCAATGGCCGTCTGCAGCAGGTCAGCCAGGTCAAGAGCCTGGGCGACGAGCCGACCCATTCCAGCCTCAGCACCGACGGCAAGTTCCTCTTCGTCGCCAACTACTCCAGCCTGCCGGAAGGCTCCCTGGCGGTGCTGCCGATCCAGGACGGCGGCGTGCTCAGTCCGGTGGCGCAGATCGAATTCCACCAGCCCAGCGAACAGCACCCGCGCCAGCAGTCGAGCCATGTGCATGCGGCGGTGACCACCCCGGACGGCCGCTTCGTCTTCGCCCCGGATCTGGGCGCCGACAAGGTCTTCGTCTATCGCTATCTGCCGCAGCAACCGGAGCGGCCGCTGGTGGCCGCCGAGACACCCTTCGTGCCGGTGCCGGAAGGCAGCGGGCCGCGCCACCTGGTGTTCAGCGCCGATGGCCGCTACGCCTACCTAACCCTGGAACTGGCCGGCCAGGTGATGGCCTTCGCCCACCAGGACGGCATGCTGCGGCAATTGCAGAGTTACAGCCTGACGCCCCAGGAATTCACCGGCGAGCGGGATGCCGGCGCCCTGCACCTGTCCGGCGACGGGCGCTTCCTCTATGTCGCCAGTCGCGGCACCGACAACCAGCTGGCGGTATTCGCGGTGAATCCCGACGGCACCCTGACCTTTGTCGAGCGCCATCCGGTCAACGGCCTGTCGCCACGGGAATTCGCCATCGATCCGTCCGGACGCTTCCTGCTGGTGGCCAACCAGAAATCCAATCAGCTCAAGGTCTTCGCCCGGGATCCCGACAGCGGCAAGCTCGGCGACGAACTCCAGAGCCTGGACGTTGGCGCGCCAGCCGACCTCAAATTCGTCGCGGTACCCTGATGACCCACTTCGATCGTCTGCACCACGTGGCGCTGATCTGCGCCGACTACCAACGCTCCCGGCACTTCTACACCGAGATCCTCGGGCTGCCGGTGATCGCCGAAACCTATCGCGAGGCCCGGCGCTCTTGGAAGCTCGATCTGGCGGTGGGCGCGCATGCCCAGCTGGAGCTGTTTTCCTTTCCTGATGCCCCGCCGCGGCCCTCGCGCCCGGAAGCCCAGGGCCTGCGCCACCTGGCCTTTGCCGTGGCCGACCTGGATGCCACCGTCGCCCACTTGCAGGGCCATGGCGTGGTCACCGAGCCGATCCGCACCGACGAGCTGACCGGCAAGAGATTCACCTTCTTTGCCGATCCGGACGATCTGCCGCTGGAAGTCTACGAGCGCTAGCGCGCCGCTCAGGTCTCCAGCCGCGCGCCGGCCAGGGACTCGCGCGGCAGTTCCAGTTCTTCCAGCAGCCAGTCGAGAAAGCGCTGCACCAGTCGCTGGCGCCGCTTGCGCTCGGGCAGGATGGCGTAATAGCCATAGCGCGAGGTGGCCAGCCCGGCGAAGGGGCGACAGAGCAGCTCCTGCTGCAGCAGATCGTCCACCAGGTGGCGCCAGCCGATCGCCAGGCCCTGGCCGGCGATGGCCGCCTGGATCACCAGGGTGTAGTTGTCGAAGCTCAGCACCGCACCGGACGGCGCCGCGGGCAGGGGTGCCAGGTCCAGCGCCGGCAACAGCGTCTTCCAGTCATACCAGCGGCTGTTGGGCGCCGCCTTGAGGTGCAGCAACGGCCACTGACCCAGCTCCAGGACGGGTAGCGGCGGCTGCCGACCCTGGAGCAGCCGCGGACTGCACACCGGAAAGACCTCTTCGCGAAACAGTGGCCAGGCTTCGCCATGCTTGAAGCGGCCGTCGCCAAAGCCCAGGGTGATGTCGATCTCCGGACCGGGCAGGGGCACCCTGTCGCTGGTCACCAGGCTGACGTCCAGCTCCGGATGGCGGGCATGGAAACGTGGCAGACGCGGCAACAGCCAGTAGGCGGCAAAGGCGAAATCGGTGGCCACCTGCAGCACCTCGTGGGCGGGGCGGGCGGTAACCAGCCGCACCCCCTCGTCCAGGGTGGCGAGACCGGCCTCGACGTATTCCTGCAGCAGCCGTCCGGCTTCGGTGAGCAGGATGCCGCGATGGACGCGATCGAACAGCCGCACCTGCAACTGGGCTTCCAGGCGCTTGATCTGCTGGCTGATGGCCGGCTGCGTGGTCCCCAGTTCGCCCGCCGCCGCGGTAAAGCTCAGGCGGCGCGCCACCACCTCGAAGGTGCGCAGGCTGTCCAGCGCCAGGGCAGGGCGGTCGGCAGGGGCGGCGTCCAAGAGTATGTTTCCATGGCGATTGGTCATAAGCCCAGCTTATCCGAAACATCATCCCCAGTGGCCTTCACGCAGATTTTTCAGCATTGGATGATGGGTCACCCATAAGCAACCCTGATCCTAGCGGAGGCGCTCTTGTCCAAGCCGATGAACATCCTCTTTCTCATGGCCGACCAGATGGCGGCGCCCATCCTGCCGCTGTACGACGCCGCCTCGCCGATCAAGCTGCCGAACCTGCAACGCCTGGCCGAACAGGCCGTGGTGTTCGACTCGGCCTACTGCAACAGCCCGCTGTGCGCGCCCTCGCGCTTCACCCTGGTGAGCGGCCAGCTGCCGTCGAAGATCGGCGCCTACGACAACGCCGCCGATTTCGCCGCCGACATTCCCACCTATGCCCACCACCTGCGCCGCCTCGGCTATCGCACGGCGCTGTCGGGCAAGATGCATTTCTGCGGACCGGATCAGCTGCACGGCTACGAAGAGCGCCTGACCAGCGACATCTATCCCGCCGACTATGGCTGGGCGGTGAACTGGGACGCGGCGGACGTGCGCCCGAGCTGGTACCACAACATGTCCTCGGTGCTGCAGGCCGGGCCCTGCGTGCGCACCAACCAGCTGGATTTCGACGAAGAGGTGGTCTTCAAGGCGCGCCAGTACCTCTACGATCACGTGCGTCGCGGCGATGACCAGCCGTTCTGCCTGACCGTGTCCCTGACCCATCCGCACGATCCCTACACCATCCCCCGCGAGTTCTGGGACCTGTACGACGAGGTCGACATCCCGCTGCCGCAAGGCGCCATCCCCCAGGCCGAGCAGGATCCCCACAGCCAGCGCCTGCTCAAGGTGATCGACCTCTGGGACAAGCCGCTGCCCGAGGCCAAGATCCGCGACGCCCGCCAGGCCTACTACGGTGCTTGCAGCTACGTCGACGCCCAGGTCGGCCACCTGCTCAAGACGCTGGAGGAATGCGGTCTGGCCGACGACACCGTGATCGTATTTTCCGGCGACCACGGCGACATGCTCGGTGAGCGCGGACTCTGGTACAAGATGCACTGGTTCGAGATGGCCGCGCGGGTACCGCTGCTGATCCATGCGCCCGGTCGCTTCGCCCCGGCGCGGGTGCAGGCCTCGGTGTCGACCCTGGACCTGCTGCCGACCTTCGTCGAGCTGGCCGGCGGTCAGCTGCCGGACGAGCTGCCGCTGGATGGCCGCTCGCTGCTGCCGCACCTGGAAGGCCGGGCCGGGCACGACGAGGTGATCGGCGAATACCTGGCCGAGGGTACCGTCAGCCCGCTGCTGATGATCCGCCGCGGCGCCTACAAGTACATCCACTGCGAACTGGATCCGCCGCTGCTGTTCGATCTGCAGAACGATCCGCTGGAGCGCGAGAATCTGGCCGCCAGCGCCGACTACGCCGAGTTGCTCGCCAGCTTCCAGGCCGAGGTCCGCCAGCGCTGGGACCTGCCGCGCCTGCACGCCGAGGTGCTGGCCAGCCAGCGGCGGCGGCGCTTCGTCGCGGCGGCCCTGGAGCAGGGCGAGCGGACCAGCTGGGATCACCAGCCCTTCGTCGATGCCAGCCAGCAGTACATGCGCAATCACATCGACCTCGACGACCTGGAGCGTCGCGCCCGCTACCCTCAACCCTGAACCGCTAACAGGAGCACGGCCATGAAACACGGAATCATCGCTACCTTCACGCTGGCCCTGGTCAGCCTGTCGGCCCAGGCCGAGGACCAGGCCTGCGCAACGGTTCGCCTGGCCGATCCGGGCTGGAGCGACATCGCCGCCACCAACGCCCTCACCGGCGCGATCCTGGGTGCACTGGGCTACACCGGCAAGGTCGAGACCCTGGCGGTGCCAATCATCTACGGCGGCATGCGCAACGGGCAGGTGGATGCCTTCCTCGGCAACTGGATGCCGGCGCAGCAGGCGCACTATGACCAGTTCGTGAAGACCGGGCAGGTCACCGAGCTGGCGCAGAATCTGGTCGGGACCGAATTCACCCTGGCGGTGCCCACCTATGTCTGGGAAGGCGGGGTGAAGAGCTTCGACGATCTGGCCAAGCATGCCGACCAGTTCGGCAAGAAGATCTACGGCATCGGCGCCGGCGCGCCGGCCAACCAGTCGCTGCAGAAGATCATCCAGGACAACGAGTTCGGTCTGGGTGGCTGGCAACTGGTGGAGTCCAGCGAGCAGGCCATGCTGTCCCAGGTCGGGCGCGCGGTGAAGCGCGACAAGTGGGTGGTCTTTCTCGGCTGGACCCCGCACCCCATGAACGTCGACTACCCCATCAAGTACCTGACCGGCGGCGACAAGTACTTCGGCACCGCCGGCACGGTCAACACCCTGACGCGCAAGGGCTACGCCGAGCAGTGCCCCAATCCGGCCCGCCTGCTGAGCAACATGAAATTCACCCTGGACATGGAAAACGCCGTCATGAGCGCCGCGCGGGACAAGGGCGGCAGCTACGACACCGCCGCCAAGGCCTGGCTCAAGGCCCATCCCCAGGTGCTGGAGCCCTGGCTGCAGGGCGTCACCACCCGCGATGGCCAGCCGGGCCTGCCGGCGGTACAGAAAGCCCTGTGAGCGCTATGGCCTGAGGGCTACCTGAGACCGAGCCGCCGCGCCAGGCGGGCGAGGTTGGCGCGATCCAGATCGAGGGCGGCGGCGGCCAGGGTCCAGTTCTGACCGTGCTGTTCCAGCGCCAGGGTGATGGTCTGGCGCTGGAAGGCATCGGCAGCCTCGCGCAGGGAGGTGGGGGGCAGGGCGGCATCCTCCTCGGGCACGGGCGCGGGTCCCAGTGGCAGGCCGAGCTGATCGCTGTCCAGGGTCAGGATGCCGCCGCGCTCCTCGCTGCCGGCATGGGCCTTGAGCGCCGCCCGGCTGATGAGGTGGGAGAGTTCGCGCACATTGCCCGGCCAGTCGTAGGCCAGCAGGGTGCGCTGCGCCGCAGGCGTCAGCCGGAGGCCACGCAGGCCCAGGCGGGCACGATTCTGCTCCAGGTAGAAACCGGCCAGCAGCAGGACGTCGCGGCCGCGCTCACGCATGGCCGGCACGGCCAGCGGATAGACGCTCAGGCGATGGTAGAGGTCGGCGCGAAAGCGCCCGGCGCGCACGCACTCGGCCAGGTCGCGATTGGTGGCGGCGATGATGCGCACGTCCACCTTGAGATCGCGATCCGAGCCCAGCCGCTGCAACTGGCCACTCTGCAGCACCCGCAGCAGCTTGGCCTGCACCGTCAGCGGCAATTCGCCGACCTCGTCGAGAAACAGGGTGCCTCCGTCGGCCAGCTCGAAGCGCCCGCGGCGGTCGCTCACCGCGCCGGAAAAGGCCCCGCGCACATGGCCGAAGAGTTCGCTTTCCACCAGGGCCTCGGGCAGGGCCGCGCAGTTGAGGCTGATCAGCGGCCGCTGCTGGCGCAGGGAGCGCGCGTGCACGGCTTCGGCCACCAGCTCCTTGCCGACGCCGGTCTCGCCGGTGATGAGCACCGTCAGGTCGCTGGCCGCCACGGTCTCGATCTCCTGCCGCAGGCGCAGGCTGGCCGGACTCTGGCCGATGAGTTCACGGGGTCGCTGGTGCCCCACCGACTGCTGATAGGCCACGGTCAGCTCGTGCTCGCTGACGATGCGCGCGGAGAGCTGACCGATGCGCTCGGCGGCGGCCACGGTGGCGGCCGCCAGCCCGGCGAAGGCGGCGAGGATGGTGAGATCCTCAGGCTGGGCATTCTGCGCCTGCAGCGAATCCAGGGTCAGCAGGCCCCAGAGCTGGTCCTGCACATAGAGCGGACAGCCCAGGCAGTCGTGGACCTCCAGATGCCCCTGCACGCCCTCTACCAGGCCATCGTAGGGATCGGGCAGGTCGCAATCGACGGCGAAGCGGGTCGGCGCGCGACTCGCCAGCAGCAGCGCCAGGCGCGGGTGCTCGCCGACCTTGAAGCGGCGGCCCAGGGTGTCGGCCGCGAGACCCCTTACCGCCAGGGGCACCAGGACATCGCCATCCAGGCGCAACAGGGCCACCGCATCGAAGGGCAGGACCTTGCGCAGGGCATCGAGCAGGCTGGCGTAGCGCTGCTGATCGGGCAGGTCGCGGGCCAGATCCGCCACCAGGGGCACCATGGCTTCGAGCAGGGTGGTACGGGTCAATTTGACCTCGGCGAGTCATAGGGACCTGGTCATTATGACAAGCTCCCTAGATAAAAGCCTGATCTGGCGCAGTTTTTTGGTTGGCACGACTCGTGATACGGCCAGGGCAGTCCTGTTTGGAGATCCCTGCCATGCTGTCATCAGACCAAAAGGCCATCATCAAAGCCACCATCCCCCTGCTGGAAACCGGCGGGGAAATCCTGACCCGGCATTTCTACGACAGATTGCTCGGCGACAACCCCGAGATCCGCCCGCTGTTCAACGGTGCCCACCAGGCCAGCGGAGCCCAGGCCCGGGCGCTGGCGCGCGCGGTGCTGATGTACGCCCGCTACATTGATCGCCTGGATACCCTGGGGCCGCTGGTGGAACAGATCGTCAACAAGCACGTCTCGCTGCAGGTGCAGCCGGACCACTATCCGCTGGTGGGCATCGCCCTGCTGCAGAGCATCCGCGAGGTGCTGGGCGCCGAGGTGGCCACCGATGCGGTGATCGACGCCTGGGCCGCCGCCTATGGCCAGCTGGCCAATCTGCTGATCGGTGCCGAGGAGCAGCGTTACGCCGCCCAGGCCGGGGCGCCCGGTGGCTGGCGTGGCGGGCGGGCGTTCCGCATCGCGCGGATCGAGCCGGAAAGCGAAGAGATCAGCTCCTTCTACCTGGAGCCGGTGGACGGTCTGCCAACCAGCATCGCCCAGCCCGGCCAGTACCTGGGGCTGAGCCTGACGCTGGACGGGGTCGAATACCGCCGCAACTACTCGATCTCGGCCGCCAGCGAAGGCCGTGGCTATCGCATCAGCGTCAAGCATCAGCCGGGTGGGGTGGTCTCGCGCTACCTGCATACCGACGCCCATGAGGGCACCGTGCTGCAGGTCTTCGCGCCGGCCGGCGAATTCGTCCTGCAGGAATCGACCAAGCCGCTGCTGCTGATCGCCGGTGGCGTCGGCATCACGCCGCTGCTGCCCATGGTGTCGGCGGCGCTGCCGAGCGGGCGGCCGATCCAGCTGATCCACTGCACCCGCCATGTCGGGGTCCAGGCCTTCGGGCACTGGCTGGAAGAGCAGGCCGCCCACCATCCGCAACTGCAGCTGTATTTCTGCTACAGCGAGCCGGTGGCGGAAGAGGCCTATGCCTCGCGCCTTGATCGGGTACGCCTGCAGCGTTGGCTGCCCAAGGATCGCGACCTGGACGTCTATCTTCTCGGCCCGCAGCCGTTCATGGCCCAGGTGCGCCGTGATCTGCTGGAGCTGGGCGTGCCGGAAAAGCAGATCCGCCACGAGTTCTTCGGACCTGCCACGGACCTCTGAAAAAAAGACGCCCACTGCCGTTGGGCAGTGGGCGTCTCTTCGCGAGAACCCAGGCGCCACCTGTGGGTAGCGCCCTGCGGTCCTGGACCTAGCGACGCTGGTAGACGATGTCCTTGCTACCGCCTTCGCAGCTGCCCACCACCTTGGCGGAGGCGCTGGCACTGCCCTTGTCCACCACCTCGAGGCTGTAGTTCGCCACCTGCTTGGCCTGCAGCTTGGCATCGATATCGGCCTTGACCGTGTCGCACGAGGTGCCGGCGGCAAAGGCGCCGCCGCTCAGGGCCAACAAACCGAGGGTGATCACGACTCTACGCATCTTGCCTGTCCTTTTGCGGGGGGAGGGAGGTCTGGAGCTATGCTCAGCTGGCTTCGATACGGAAGCCGATCTTCAGGGTGACCTGATAATGGGCCACCTTGGCGTCCTGGATATGACCGCGGATTTCACCCACCTCGAACCATTCCAGGTTCTTGACCGACTTGGCGGTCTCGGCGAGGGCGTTGTTGATGGCGTCCTCGACACTGGTGGTGGAAGAGCCAACGATTTCCAGCTTCTTGTAGGTGTGATGATCGGACATGAAACTCTCCTGGGTCAGCAATGACGGGCGCTGCAGCGGTTAGCCGGCAACGCGTTGACCGGTGTCGCGGTCGACTCGCCGGGAAGGGTGCCTCTGCCATTTGAGGCCGCGAAAGGCCCCGATAAGTTCACTGCCCAGGCTCTCGCCCACGGCTTTGCAGCACTTTCCAACGGCTCGGTAGTCACATTTCCTGAATCCGTCCATCCCAGGAGGTTGTCATGGCCCGTAACACCGATTACCAGGCGTCCATCGCCAGCATCGAGAACGAAATCAACAGCCTGCTCGACTCGCTGGCATCGCTGAAGAAGAACGCTGCACGCGAATCCCGCAGCAGTCTGAATTCCTTCAAGAGCACCGCTCGCGAAGCCCTGCACCATTCGGGCGATTCGCTGGAAGAGGTCTATGACGACGTGCGTCGCCTGACCCGTCAGTACGGTCGCGCCGCCAGCGGCGTGGCGCGCGAACATCCCTGGGCCACCGTCGGCATCGCCGCCGGCGTGACCGTCCTGGTCGGCTGGGCGCTGCTGCGCGGCGACCACTGATCGTGGCGGTTCGAGGCATCCTCAAGGGGTGCCTCGGGCGCTAGCGCTCGGCCAGCTCGGTTCTGAGCCAGGCCGCCAATCGCTCCACCCGTTCATCCGCCAGCCGACCCGGCGCCCACAGCGCCAACTCCGCACCGGTCGCCGCAAAACCCCAGGGCGCCACCAGCCGGCCCGCCTTCAGATCCGCCGCCACCAGTGGCTCCGGCGCGATCGCCACGCCCAATCCCGACAGCGCCGCCTCCAGCAGGTAATAGAGGTGCTCGAAGCCCTGCCCGTACTCCAGCTCCGGTGCCTCCAGGCCCTGGGTGGCGAACCACTGTGGCCAGGCCTGGGGCCGTGACAGGGTGTGCAGCAGGCGTTCCGCCAGCAAGGCCTGCAGGTCGCCGTCCCGCAATCTCAGATAGGCCGGGCAATAGGGGCTCAGCACCGGACCGATGCGCTCAGGCGCCAGGTGATAGGGCATCACGTCCTGTGGCGGCGCCGTCTCGGTGAACAGCAGGCTGGCATCCAGGCCGGCGGCGGCCAGCGGGGTGTCGTCGGTACGGGTCGAAAGGTGCAGGCGCAACTCCGGCAGATCGCGATTGAGGCGATCCAGCCGCGGAATGAACCAGCGCGCCACCAGACTGCCCGGGCAGCCCAGCACGAAGGGCCCCTGGCGACTGCCGGCCTTGAGTTCGGCGCACACCTCACGCAAGCGCTCGAAGACCTCGCCACTCACCTCGCGCAGCCGCAGACCGGCTTCGGTCAACGCCAGACCACGGCCTTCGCGGCGAAACAGCGCCACCCCCAGTTGTTCCTCCAGCGCACGGATCTGGCGACTTACGGCGCCATGGGTCACGTGCAGCTCGTCCCCGGCACGGCTCATGCCACCCAGACGAGCAGTGGCTTCGAAGGCGCGCAGGGCATTCAGGGGAGGCAGGTCGCGGGGATCGCTCATCTGTGAGATTTCCTGACGGGTCATCGCGATCTTATCGATTTATCAGCGGCACTCAAGCAGGTAAGGTAGATCCATCTTCGCAGGAGAATCCCATGACCCAGACCGCTTATCGCCAGGGCCCCGACGCTCAAGGCATGTTCGGCCAGTTCGGTGGCCGCTATGTCGCCGAAACCCTGATGCCGCTGATCCTCGATCTGCAGCGCGAATACGAGACCGCCATGGAGGATCCGGCGTTTCTCGAGCAGCTGGCCTACTTCCAGCGCGACTACGTCGGTCGGCCCAATCCGCTGTACTTCGCCGAGCGCCTGACCGAGCACTTCGGCGGCGCCAAGATCTATCTCAAGCGCGAAGAGCTGAATCACACCGGCGCGCACAAGATCAACAACTGCATCGGCCAGATCCTGCTGGCCAAGCGCATGGGCAAGACCCGCATCATCGCCGAGACCGGCGCCGGCATGCACGGCGTGGCCACCGCCACCGTGGCCGCGCGTTTCGGCCTGCCCTGCGTCATCTACATGGGCAGCACCGACATCGACCGCCAGCAGGCCAACGTTTTCCGCATGAAGCTCTTGGGTGCCGAGGTGATTCCGGTCACCTCCGGTACCGGCACCCTCAAGGACGCCATGAACGAGGCGCTGCGCGACTGGGTGACCAATGTCGCCGACACCTTCTACCTGATCGGTACCGTGGCCGGTCCGCATCCCTATCCGGCCATGGTCCGCGATTTCCAGGCCGTGATCGGTCGCGAGACCCGCGTCCAGATCCTGGAGAAGGAAGGACGCCTGCCCGACAGCCTGATCGCCTGCGTCGGTGGTGGCTCCAACGCCATGGGCCTGTTCCACGAATTCCTCGATGACACTGACGTCGCCATCATCGGCGTCGAAGCCGGCGGCCACGGCGTCGACACCAGCAAGCACGCCTCCAGCCTCAACGGCGGGATGCCCGGGGTGCTGCACGGCAACCGCACCTTCCTGCTGCAGGACGACGATGGCCAGATCATCGACGCCCACTCGATTTCCGCCGGCCTGGACTACCCCGGCATCGGCCCGGAGCACGCCCACCTGCACGACGTGAAGCGCGTGGAATACGTGCCGATCAACGACGAGGAGGCGCTCAAGGCCTTCCACCAGACCTGCCGCCTGGAAGGCATCATTCCGGCGCTGGAAACGGCTCACGCCTTGGCCGAGGCCTTCAAGCGCGCGCCGCACCTGCCCAAGGACCACCTGATGGTCATCTGCCTCTCGGGCCGCGGCGACAAGGACATGCAGACCGTGATGAGTCACCTGGGAGACAAGCTATGAGCCGCCTGGAAACCCGCTTCGCCGCGCTGAAGGCCGAGGGCCGTGCGGCCCTGGTCACCTACACCACCGCCGGCGATCCGGACTATGACACCGCCCTGGCCATCCTCAAGGGCCTGCCGGCGGCCGGTGCCGACGTCATCGAGCTGGGCATGCCCTTCACCGATCCCATGGCCGACGGCCCGGCCATCCAGGCCGCTGCCCTGCGCGCCCTGCAGGCGGGTCAGAATCTGGCCAAGACCCTGGAGATGGTGCGCGACTTCCGGCGTGGGGAAGGCGAGACGCCGCTGGTGCTGATGGGCTACTACAACCCCATCCATCGCTATGGCGTGGAGCGCTTCCTAGCGGAAGCCGCCGAAGCGGGCGTGGATGGCCTGATCGTGGTCGACCTGCCGCCCGAGCACGACGCCGAGCTGGCGCTGCCAGCCCAGGCCGCCGGCATCGACTTCATTCGCCTGACCACCCCGACCACCGACGACGCCCGCTTGCCGCGGGTGCTCAACACCAGCTCCGGCTTCGTCTACTACGTGTCCGTCGCTGGCGTCACCGGTGCAGGCTCGGCCACCACCGAACACGTCGAGGCCGCCGTGGCGCGTTTGCGTCGCTTCACCGACCTGCCCCTTGCCGTCGGCTTCGGCATCCGTACCCCCGAGCAGGCGCGGGTGATCGCTCGCATCGCCGATGGTGTGGTGGTGGGCTCGGCCTTCGTCGATCAGATCGCCAAGGCCGAGTCCTCAGGCGCTGCCATCGACGGCGTGCTCGGCCTCTGCAAGCAGCTGTCGGACAGCGTGCGCACCGCGCGCTAGGCCCTCGCCAGCCTCGAAAAAGACCGCATCAGGCGGTCTTTTTTTATGCCCGGACAGCCTGCAAGCTGTGCATAACTTTGTGGGCAGTCTGTTCGCTATCGGCGCAAAGCCGCGTGCCAGAAGGGCTGGGCAGGTATTGGCCCTGTTGATCGAATCCGCTACGACCTGATCCGCTGAGTCAGGCTGCGAACGCCGGACCGCCTTGCCGTCATTGCCCGACAGGTAAAGGCTGTGGATAAGCCTTGGGCAAGTTGTCAGCAACCGATCAGGCGGTTGTCCGGGCAAAATTGTTCATTAAATAGCCAATTTCGTTCAGGTCGCGCAGGCGGCCGAAGGCGCACTCCGCGGTCCGGTTTTCCCACATCTGCTGTGTGCGTGCCTGTGGAAAAGATGTGGGACCTGGCCTGTACGCCATGGCTGGCAAGGCCTGCAGGGGATCGTACAAAAAATGATCAATCCTCTTTTAGGTGTTTTCCACAACCCACAATAGAGCTGCATAGGGCTGTGGATAGGTTGTTCGTCTAGTGCCAGAGGCCAGCGCTGGCGCGGCTTCCAGAGAATCGATCAAATAATGACCAGTTTTCCGGGCTATTCCCGAGTCAAGGGATTTCTGCTGCCAGCCCAAGGAGTTATCCACGTCTGTTCAGCGCCGTACTCAGCGATCGCCGCTAAAAGCCCTGTGGATAAGTCTGTTGATTTTCTGTTTGGAAGCCTGTGTACGACAGCATTGGTCTAGCGCAGCGTCACCTGCTGGAGCAGGCCTGCGGCCGGCAGGGTGAAGGCGCATTCCTCGAAGGTGGCCATGCGCATGCGCAGTGGCGGATTGTTGCTGTAGCCGTATTGTTCGGTGGGCATGCCGATGAAATTGGTGTCCAGCGAGCTGTTGCCGTTGCTGTCGTGGATGACCGACACGGCATAGCGCCCAGGCGGCAGCTCGAAGCGCTGCTCTTGGGTACCCGCCTGCGCGGCGAGATGGGCCTGGGCCACGGGCGTCTTGTGCGCCTTCCAGGCCGCTTCGCTATCGAATACCGCCAGCAGCAACTGGCCCCCCGAGGCATCGACCGTCTCCACCCGTACCTGCAGTTCGGCGGCCTGCAAGAGACCGCTCAGACCGAGACCAGCAACCAGCAACAGAGACTTCATGGGCATTCCTTCAGCAGGGGGAGGGCAGCAGCCGCAGCAACTCGGCCGGTTGTTCGAAGAAGAGATCGGGTTGTTGCGCGCGCAGCGTCGTGGGGCAGCCATAGCCCCAGGCCACGGCGGCGCAGCCCAGTCCGGCGCTGCGTGCGGCCTGCAGATCGCGCAGTTCGTCACCCACATAGAGCGCCTCGGCCGGCGTAATCCCCTGGCGGTGGAGCAGGCGCTTCAGACGCCGCGCCTTGCCCAGCAGGGGGATGTCGAATTCGCCAGCGGCGAACAGGCGTCCGGCCTGGGGTAACACCTGGTGCACGGCCGCGGCGGAGTTGGAAGTCGCCAGGCCCAGCTGCAGACCACTGGCCTGCAAGCGGTCGAGGGTGGCGGGAATCTCGGCGAAGGGCAGGACCTGAGCGCCACGCTGGACCAGCAGGCGGCGATAGTGCCGGGCAATGCGGGGCACCTGCCAGAGCGGGATGCCCAGGCTGTCGAGCAGACCGGTCAGGGAGGAGGCGCGCAATCGTGGCCACTCGTCGGCGGCTGGCTGGCGAAAGCCATGGGTCTGCGCCAGCTCGCCGAGACAGCTCAGCAGAAAGGGCAGGCTGTCCGCCAGGGTGCCGTCGAAGTCGAAGATGACGTAGCGATAGCTCATGCGAGAGAGGCGCGGTGGGCGAAGGCGCCAGCGTAGCGGTCGCCTCCCGGTTTTGCCACCGCGACGGGATCCGGCAGGGGCGTCCCTGCCGGTCAGGTCACACGCGGAAGCGGCGGATCTGGCCGTTGAGCTCCACTGCCAGTTCGGAGAGCTGCTGGCTGGCGGCGCGGGTCTGCTCGGCACCGGCGGCGGTCTGCACCGACAGATCGCGGATGCGCACCAGGTTGCGATCCACCTCGCGGGCCACCTGGGCCTGCTCTTCGGCAGCGCTGGCGATCACCAGGTTGCGCTCGTCGATGCCCGACACCGACTGGGCGATGGCGGCCAGGGCGGCGTTGGCCGACTGCGCCTGCTCGCGGGTCTGGCGGGCCTGGTCGGCACTGGTCAGCAGTGCATCGACGGTCTGGCCGGTGCCCTGCTGGATGCTGCCGATCATGCCTTCGATCTCGCGGGTGGATTCGCCGGTGCGATGGGCCAGGGCGCGGACCTCGTCGGCGACCACGGCGAAGCCACGACCGGCATCACCGGCACGCGCCGCTTCGATGGCGGCGTTGAGCGCCAGCAGGTTGGTCTGCTCGGCGACCGAGCGGATCACGTCCAGCACCTGGCTGATGTTGCGGGTCTGCTCGGCCAGCTGGCGGGCCTGCTCGCTGGCACCCAGCACGTTTTCGGTAAGCACCTCGATGGCGCCCAGGGTATCGCCCAGCTGCCGCTGGCCCTGACGCGCGGTATCGGCGGCCTGGCGCGATTCGGACGAGGTGGAGGTGGCGTTGCCAGCCACCTCGTCCACCGCCTGGCTCATCTCGGTGACGGCGGTGGCCGCCATCTCGATCTCGCTGTTCTGCTGCTGCAGGCCGTGGGCGCTCTCCTGCATGACCGCGGTCATCTCCTCGGCGGCCGAAGCCAGCTGGGTAGCGGAGTGGCCCAGGTGGCCCAGGGTGTCGCGCAGATTGGTCTGCATCTGCTGCATGGCCTGCAGCAGCTGGGCGGCTTCGTCGTGACCGCGGGTATCCAGGGTCTGGGTCAGATCGCCATTGGCGATGGTCCGGGCGGCGGCGACGGCCTCGGCGATGGGCCGGGTCATGCTCAGGGTCAAGCGCCAGGCCAGCAGCACGGTCAGACCCAGGGCCAGGGCGATCACGATCCAGGTGATGGAGGTGGCCTGGGCATAGGTCTCGCCGGAGTGCTGGGAGGCGGCCTTGATGTCTTCCTGGTTGATCTTGCGCAGGGCTTCGGTGCGCTCGTTCATCTGCACGCCGAGCTGGGCCATGCTGGTCTGGATCAGGCTGCGGGCTTCGTCGAGCTTGCCGGCGCCGATCAGATCGGCCAGTTGCGCGGTGTAGCGGACATAGTCGCCGTGGATCTGGCGCAGGGCATCGAAGGCCTGGCGTTCGCGATCGCTGCTGACGAGTTTTTCATAGCGACCGAAACCGGCGCCGATGTCGGCGTTGATGCTGTCGATCTTCTTGCGCGTGTTGGCGACGGTGGCGGCATCCGGAATGGCCAGCAGACGCAGCACCTCGACCCGGGTGCGGGCCAGTTGCAGGGCGAGGTTGTCGGCTTCGACGATACTGGGCACGTTGTTGGTCTCGATGACCTGGCCCTGGGTACGGATCTGCGACAGTTGCAGCAGTCCGAACAGACCCAGACTGGCCACGAGGATGGCCAGCAGGCCGAAACACAACACACTGCGAATGGCGAGGGAGAAGGAACGAAAGGTCACGGCGGCAGCCCCGGTGAAGAGTGAGGCCCCCTTTAACGGCTAGGGTCGCCGTGACTTGATGGTCATTCGTCCCAAATCTGACGGAAGTATGACCAGGGGCGGCCGGTGGTCAGGACTGGCCAGTCGTCAGCCGCGATCACGGCTAGAACTGGAAGCGCTGCACCTGCCCGCTGAGGGTCGCTGCCAGCGCCGCCAGTTGCTGGCTGGAGGCGCGGGTCTGCTCGGCACCCGCCGCGGTCTGCACCGACACGTCGCGGATGCGTACCAGGTTGCGGTCGACTTCGCGCGCCACCTGGGCCTGTTCTTCGGCGGCGCTGGCGATCACCAGGTTGCGCTCGTCGATGCCCGCGACCGACTGGGCGATGACGGCCAGGGCGGCATTGGCCGATTGCGCCTGCTCGCGCGTCTGGCGCGCCTGGTCCGCGCTGGTCAGCAAGGCATCGACGGTCTGTCCGGTACCCTGCTGGATGTCGCCGATCATGCCCTCGATCTCGCGGGTGGACTCACCGGTGCGATGGGCCAGGGCGCGCACCTCGTCGGCCACCACGGCGAAGCCGCGGCCGGCCTCGCCCGCGCGCGCCGCCTCGATGGCGGCGTTCAGGGCCAGCAGGTTGGTCTGTTCCGCGACCGAGCGGATCACGTCCAGCACCTGGCTGATGTTGCGGGTCTGGGTTTCCAGCTCGCGAGCCCGGGCACTGGCGCCCAGGACCTGCTCGGTGAGGGTCTCGATGGCCGTGAGGGTCTCGCCCAGCTGACGCTGGCCCTGAACGGCGGTATCGGCGGCCTGGCGCGAATCATTGGAGGTGGAGGAGGCGTTGCCGGCGACTTCCTCGATCGCCTGGCTCATTTCGGTGACGGCGGTCGCCGCCGATTCGATCTCGTTGTTCTGCTGCTGCAGGCCGGTGGCGCTTTCCTGCATGACCGAGGTCATCTCCTCGGCGGCGGACGCCAGCTGGCTGGCCGAATCGCCGATATGTCCCAGGGTCTCGCGCAACTGACCCTGCATCTGCTGCATGGCCTGCAGCAACTGCGCCGCTTCGTCGTGGCCACGGCTGTCCAGCGCCTGGGTCAGGTCTCCCGCGGCGATGGTACGGGCCGCCGCTACCGCCTGGGCGATGGGGGTGGCCACGCTGCGCGTCAGGCGCCAGGCCAGCAGGCCGGTAAGGGTGAGGGTCACCAGGATGGCCAGCCAGGTCACGCTGTTGGAGCGTGCATAGGCTGCATCCGCATCCGCGCTGGCGGCGTGGATGTCCTGCTCGACGGCCTGGCGGAGCGTTTCTATGCAGGCGTTCATCCGCGTACCCAGCGGGCCCATGCTCTGCTGCACGACTTTACGGGCCTGGTCGAGCTGACCGGCACCGGCCAGGTCGGCGATCTGCTGCACGCCCTGCATGTAGCTCTGGTGCACCTGGCGCAATTCATCCAGCGCAGTGCGGCTCTTCGTCGACAGCAACTCGTGCTGATAGCGGGCGAAGATGGCCTGCACCTCGGTGCTCAGACCGTCCAGCTTCTGGCGGGTGTTGGCCAGGGTCTGGGCATCGGGCATGGCCAGCAGGCGCAAGGTTTCGATGCGGGTGCGGGCCACCAGCAGGCTGAGATTGTCGGCCGCGATCAGGGTCGGGATGTAGCGCTGCTCCACCTGGTGGCCCAGTTGGCGGATCTCCGACAGCTGGTACCAGCCGAAGAGGCCGAGCGCCGCGACGAGGACCGCCAGGATGCCGAAACACAGCAGGTTGCGGGTGGCAATGGACAGGGAGCGAAGAGTCATGACGGCCTGCTAGGAGGAGGGTTCGGAGTGCGAACAGGGTCACAACTTTAGGTGATGATTTGGCGAAAAGGCTCTAGGACGGGTGCGGCAAAAGCTCGCAGCCTTAGAAAGGTCAGACGTTTGTAGGCTTCCGTGGAGTCCTAGCGACCCCACGGAAGGAGGGTCCGGTACGCGGTCAGTCGCCGCTGACCTGGCGCAGGTGCGCCGCCGGCGCCTCTTCACCGAGGTTGTTGAGCAGCCGCTCGCTGTACCAGTCGATGAAGTTGATCACGCCGAATTCGTAAGTCTTGGAATAGGGACCCGGCTGATAGGCCTTGGAATTGATGCCGCGCTGGTTTTCCTCGGCCAGCCGGCGGTCCTGGTCGTTGGTGGCATCCCAGACCTTGCGCAGATTGACTGGATCGTAGTCGACGCCTTCCACGGCATCCTTGTGCACCAGCCACTTGGTGGTCACCACGGTCTCGGTCGGACCCAGCGGCCAGACGGTGAAGACGATCATGTGATCGCCCATGCAGTGGTTCCAGGAATGCGGCAGGTGCAGGATGCGCATGGAGCCCAGGTCCGGGTCCTTGATGCGCCCCATGAGCTTCTTGCAGCCGGGCTTGCCGTCCATGGTCATGGACACAGTGCCGGCGAGCAGCGGCATGCGCACGATGCGGTTGCGCAGGCCGAAGCTGGCATGGGCGTAGGGGATGTTGTCGGCGTCCCAGCGGCTGGTGCAGGCGGCGACCTGATCCTTGAATGCCTGGGAGGCGCGCGGATCGGTGACGTCGTCCCACTCCAGCAGGGTGTTCAGCAATTCGGGGTGGGAGCCGCTGCAGTGGTAGCACTCGCGGTTGTTTTCCAGCACCAGCTTCCAGTTGGCCTGCTCGACCAGATCGGTGCGCACCGCGACCTTGGTGTTTTCCATGTCGTACGGCTCCATGTAGTGCTCGAGCGTACGCAGGAAGTCGTCGATGGCCGGCGGTTCGTCGGCCAGAGAGATGAAGATGTAGCCGCCGGCGGTCTTGACGTGAACCGGCTTGAGATTGAAGTCGGCCATGTTGAAGTCGGCGCCCATCTCGGTGCCGGCGAACAGCAGGCGGCCATCCAGCTCGTAGGTCCACTGGTGGTAGGGGCAGACCAGCTTGGCGACCTTGCCCTTGTCGCTGACGCAGAGGCGCGAACCCCGGTGACGGCAGACGTTGTGGAAGGCGTGCACCTTGCCCTCGGCACCGCGGACCACCAGGATGGGGTTGTCACCCAGCTGCAGGGTGATGAAGTTTCCCTTGGTGGGGATCTCGCAGGTCATGCCGGCTATCAGCCATTCCTTGCCGAAGATCTCCTGCATGTCGATCTGGAACAGGCGCTCGTCGTTGTAGAACGGCTGGGGCAGGGAGTAGGTGCGCTCGCGGGTGCGCAGCATCTCGGCCGTGGCCTTGCGGGCCGGATCGAGAGGGTCGCCCAAACTCAAGGTGCTGACGTCCATCGTACATCCTCGTGGCCACCGCGGCGGGTGGCGAAAGTGGTTGGTCACGGTATTGCAAGGCTATTGGCCGACGGGGCAGGGCCGCCGAATGACCCCGGGTGTCGCCCGTCGCGCGCTGTTCAGGTTCGGCTTGGGGCGGAGTGTGGGGCCGGAGCCGGGAGGGGGCCTTGCTCATGGGCGACATGGCCGACGCTGTTCACGACGCCCCAGCCCTTGCCATTGCTGGGCCGGTCGCCATCGGCATGTGGATGTCGCGATTGGGAAAGTGGCGGTCGTGGGGCCCTCCCAGAATCGCCGCCAATAGCCCCAGTGGCAGTCGAGGTGCGTCATGAATACCTTCCTCAACCCCGTAACCACCCAGACCTGGACCAATGGCCGCCACCCCGTGCGCTGCGTCAAGGTCATCCAGGAAACCTGGGACGTGCGCACCTTCTGCTTCACGGCCGAAATCCCGTTGATGTACTTCTTCAAGCCGGGTCAGTTCGTGACCCTGGAACTGGAGATCGACGGCCGCCAGGTGATGCGTTCCTACACCATCTCCAGTTCGCCCTCGGTGCCCTACAGCTTCTCCATCACCGTCAAGCGCGTGCCGGGCGGCCAGGTGTCCAACTGGCTGCACGACAACATGAAGGTCGGCGACAACCTGGCCGTGCACGGGCCGGTCGGCCTGTTCAACGCCATCGACTATCCCGCCGACAAGGTGCTCTACCTCTCCGGCGGCGTCGGCATCACCCCGGTGATGTCCATGGCGCGCTGGTTCTACGACACCAACGCCAGCGTCGACATGGTCTTCGTGCACAGCGCCCGCACCCCGCGCGACATCATCTACCAGGGTGAGCTGGAGCACATGGCGGCGCGGATCGACAACTTCGCCCTGAATCTGGTGTGCGAGCGCACCGAGCATGGCGAGTCCTGGGCCGGCTATCGCGGCTACTTCGACCGCCGCATGCTGGAGCTGATGGCGCCGGACTTCCGGGAGCGCGAGATCTTCTGCTGCGGCCCCACGCCCTACATGAACGCGGTCAAGGCCATGCTCCGCGAGCTGGACTTCGACATGACCCACTACCACGAGGAATCCTTCGGCGCGACGCCGCCGGAAGCCAAGGTGGAGGCCGCCGAGCAGGCCGAAGCCGCGGCCGAGCTGCCGCCGATTCCCCTGGAAGCCCAGTGCAACGTCGCCTTCACCGAGAGTGGCAAGAGCGTCAACATCGGCCCCGGCGAAACCATCCACGGCGCCGCGGCCAAGCTCGGCCTGCACATCCCCAAGGCCTGCGGCATGGGCATCTGCGGCACCTGCAAGGTGCTCAAGAAGAGCGGCGAGGTGGTCATGGACCACAACGGCGGCATCACCGAGGAAGACGAAGCCGAAGGCTACATCCTGTCCTGCTGCAGCATCCCGCAAGGGGATGTGCAGATCGAGTTCTGAGGAGGAGGGCGGTTGGGCTGGGGCGGCTCCATCGCCGAAGCCCAGCCGCGCGGATTCATCCCTGGCAGCGTTGGGCTTCGCTGCGCTCAACCCAACCTTGTATCTCTCCCGGGTAATGGGATTAGCTACCTCATTACCCGGAGCCGGTTAAGCACCTACCCAACCTGAGCACTCGATGCTGTACCGTAGAGTGTGCCTGCCGGCTCCCTTTCTCTACATCCTGAATGGTATCCAAGCCCCTCTGCGGGAGTGAGGCTGTATGCACAAGGCAAGGAGCGAGAAATGGCGATCATCGGTATCGACATCAGCAAGCACAAATTCGATTGTCTGTGGCTGCGTGACGTCCGCAGCCTGAAGGTGAAAA